>NZ_JBYSZK010000009.1:0-174116 GCF_058787015.1 Roseateles sp. FW305-36
CGGCGATGCTTGCGGCATCGAGCCGCAAGCACATCGCCAGCGCGGGCCGGCTAGGGAGCGGCCCGGCGCTCGGCCCGCAAAATTCAATCGCGGTCTCGATCACCGATGAGTTTCATGTCCAACTGGCGTGCCGACCTCATCGCCGGCGCCGTCGTCGCCGTGCTGCTGATCCCGCAGAGCCTGGCCTACGCCATGCTGGCCGGCCTGCCGCCGCAGGTCGGCTTGTACGCCAGCCTGTTGCCGCTGCTGGCCTATGCGGCCCTCGGTTCCAGCCCGGTGCTGGGCCTGGGCCCGGTGGCGGTGCTGGCGCTGATGATTGCCCAGACCCTGGGAGCGCTGCCGGCCGACGTCAGCGCCACCGAAGGAGCCCTGGTGCTGGCGGCCGAGGTCGGCCTGGTGCTGGGCGTGGCGGCGCTGCTGCGCCTGGACGCGCTGTCCAGCCTGCTGTCGGTGCCGGCGCTGCGCGGCTTCGAGAACGGCGCGACGCTGATGATCGCGGCCGGCCAGATGCCGGTGCTGCTGGGCAGCACGGCGGCCGGCTTCACGCTGCCGACCCTGCTCGGCGCGGTCCCGACGGGGGGCTTCGGTGTGGCCAGCGCCGTCTGGGGCGGGGTGGGCGTCGCGCTGCTGCTGCTGTCGCGCCGTGCCGGTTCGCGCATGCTGGCACGCCTGGCGCCGCTGCTGCTGATGGTGGCGGCCATGGCCCTGTCGGCCTTCACGCCAGCCGCGCAGGGTGTGGCCCAGGTCGGCGCCCTGCCTTCCCTGGCCTTGCCGCTGGGCCTGCCGCGCCTGGAGGCTGCGCTGTGGCTGCAGCTGTTGCCGTCGGCCGCCCTGGTGGGGCTGATGGGCTTTGTGTCCAGCCTGGCGGTGTCGGAGTCGCTGGCGCAGCGGCGCGGCGAGAAGCTGCTGCCGGCCGCTGAGCTGCGTGGCCTGGCGGCGGCCAACCTGGTCGCCTCCGTCAGCGGCGGCATGCCGGTGGCGGGCAGCTTCTCGCGCAGCATCCTGCTGCACGAGGCCGGCTCGGCCAGCCGCTGGAGCCTGGTCTTCGTCGCCGCCTTCATGTTCATCGCCATGCTGCTGCTGGCCGAGCCGCTGGCCCATCTGCCCAAGCCGGTGCTGGCGGCGACCATCGTCGTCGCCGTGCTGGGCGGCTTCTCGCTGCAGCCCTATCGCGAGGTCTGGCGCTATGCGCGGGCCGAGGGCCTGCTGATGGTGGCGGTGACGCTGGCCGTGCTGTGCTGGAGCATCGCGGCGGCGCTGGCCATCGGCGTCGTCGGCTCCATCGCGCTGCTGATCCAGCGCACCGCCCAGCCCCATGTGGCCCGCATTGGCCGCGTGCCGGGGACCCAGCACTACCGCAACATCGAACGCTATGCCGTCGAGTGCCGGCCCGAGGTCGTCGGGCTGCGCATCGACGAGAGCCTGGTGTTCACGAATGCACGCGGCCTGACCGACGTCGTGCTGGCCCATGTGCGCGAGCACCGTGCCAGCGTCGGTGCGCCGCAGCGCGTGCTGATGCTGATGGCGCCGGTCAACCACATCGACGTGTCGGGGCTGGTGGCCCTGCAGGACCTGCACGCGGCGCTGCGGGCCGAGGGGCTGAGGCTGGAGTTCTCCGAGGTCAAGGGGCCGGTGCTGGACCGGCTGAAGGCCGTGGGCTGGCTGGAGCGCCATGACGTCTCCCTCTACCTCAGCCACCACGAAGGCATACAGGCGGGCGAACATGCCCTGAGGCCGAGTCTGGCTGACCACGACGCTCCAGGGCAGCTTTAACGCCGTTCTGATACCGTTTCGGTCCAATTCCCGGTCCGCGGACGCCATGAACGACAAAGAGACATTGCTCGGCATCCGCCGTGGCATCGAGAAGGAAAGCCTGCGCGCCCTGGTCGGCGGAGGCCTGGCCCTGACGCCGCATCCCACCGCCCTGGGCTCGGCCCTGACCCATCCCCACATCACGACGGACTACAGCGAGTCGCAGCTGGAGCTCATCACCGGCGTGCATGCCGGTGTCGACGAGGTCCTCTCCGAGCTTACCGAGATCCACCAGGCCGTCTACCGCGCCCTGGCCGACGAGCGCCTCTGGGTGGGCTCCATGCCCTGCGGCCTGCCGGCCGACGAGACCATCCCCATCGGTCGCTACGGCAGCAGCAATGTCGGCCGCGCCAAGAGCATCTACCGCATGGGCCTGGGGCAGCGCTATGGCCGGCGCATGCAGACCATCTCGGGCATCCACTACAACTGGTCGCTGCCCGGCGTGTCGACGGAAGGCTATTTCGGCGCCATCCGCAACTTCCGCCGCGAGGGCTGGCTGCTGCTGTATCTCTTCGGCGCCAGCCCGGCCCTGTGCGACAGCTTCGTGCACGGCCGTGACCACGGCCTGCAGCGCCTGTCGGGCCACACGCTGTATCTGCCGCATGCCACCTCGCTGCGCATGGGGCGGCTGGGCTACCAGAGCGACGCCCAGTCCAGCATCGCCGTCACCTACAACTGCCTGGAAAGCTATGCCGCCTCGCTGCAGGATGCGCTGTCCACGCCCTACCCAGCCTACGAGGCCATCGGCGTGCAGACGCCCGGCGGCGACTACAACCAGCTCTCCACCAGCCTGCTGCAGATCGAGAACGAGTTCTACAGCACCATCCGCGCCAAGCGCGTGATCCGCTCCGGCGAGCGCCCCCTGCACGCGCTGCGCGAACGCGGTGTCGAATACATCGAGGTGCGGCTGATGGACCTCGACCCCTTCGAGCCGGTCGGCATCGGTGCCGACACCATCCGCGTGCTGGACGCCTTCCTGCTGCATTGCCTGAAGAGCGACAGTCCCGACGACACGCCGGAAGAGATCGCCGCCAACAGCCGCAACCAGCACCGCGTCGCCGCCCGTGGCCGCGAGCCGGGTTTGATGCTGGAGCATTGGCGCGGCGGTGAACGGTCCTTGTCCGACTGGGCGGGCGAGATCCTCGCCGCCTGTGCGGCGCAGGCCGAGGCCCTGGATGCCGCCCACGGCGGCAACGCCTACCGGGCCGCGCTGCGCCGTGTCGCCGAGCGCCTGCAAAAGCCCGAGCTCTGTCCCTCGGCTCGCGTGCTGACCGTCATGGCCCAGGACTTCGACGACAGCTATGTCGGCTTCATCCGCCGCCAGAGCGACGCGACGCGCGCGGCCCTGCTGGCCATGCCTTTCACCGACGAGCTGCAGCGCCGCTTCGAGAAGATGGCCGCCGATTCGCTGGCCGAGCAGGCGCGCATCGAGGCGGCCGACACGCTGGACTTCGAGGAGTTCCGGCGCTTCTATGTGGCGCCGGAGCGCATGGCGGTCTAGATCACGGGTTCCGTCGTCGCGTAGACCGAGGGGCTGAAGCGCAGCCGGTCGTCTTCGGCGGCGCGCTGGTCGATGGCCCAGCGGGTCAGATCCTCGGCCGGCATGGGGCGGGCGAACAGAAAGCCCTGCAGCTTGTCGCAGCGCTTGCCACGCAGCACCTCGGCCTGGCCTTCGGTCTCGACGCCCTCGGCCACCACCTGAAGGCCCAGGGCATGGGCCAGCTCGATGACGGCGTTGACGATGGCGCGGGCGTCGGCACTCGTCTCCAGGTCCTGGATGAAGCTGCGGTCGATCTTCAACTGCGACACCGGCAGGCGGCGCAGATAGGCCAGGCTGGAATAGCCGGTGCCGAAGTCGTCGATGGACAGCGACAGGCCGAGGCCGGCCAGGCGCTGCAACGTGCGCTCGGTGGCCGAGGCGTCGTCCATGGCGACCGATTCGGTGATCTCGCAGGTCAGGTGGCGGGCGTCGACGCCATGCTGGGCCAGCGCCTCCTCGAAGCGCCGCACCAGCGCATCGGGCTGGCGCAGCTGCTGCACCGACAGGTTGATGGCCACGCGCATCAGCAAGCCGGCCTCATGCCACAACGCCACCTGGCGGCAGCATTCCCGGATGACCCAGTCGCCCAGCGGCATGATGAGGCCGAAGCGCTCGGCCACCGGGATGAAGACGCCCGGGCTGATGGCGCCGCGCTGCGGGTGCTGCCAGCGCAGCAGCGCCTCGACGCCGGTGACCTCGCCTGCCAGCGTGGCGATCTTGGGCTGGTAATGCAGGGCCAGGCGGCCGGCACCGGGCTCGCCGGCCAGGGCGGCGCGCAGGTCGCGTGCCAGCTCGACCTGCTCGCGCACGCCGGCCTGCATATGGGCCTCGAAGAAGGCAAAGCCATTGCCGCCGGCGCGCTTGACCGACTGGGCGGCCGAATCCGCCTGCGCCACCAGGGACTCGCCTGGCGCGTCGCCGTCGTGCAGGGCGATGCCCACCGAGGCCGACAGCCGCAGCGGCGCGCTGCCGGCACCCGGCACGTCGGTCATGGGCTCGGCCAGGGCGTCCAGCAGGCGCTGGGCGATCTGCGCCAGCGTGGTCTCGCTGGCCTCGCTCTCGACGACCAGCACGAATTCATCGGCCGCCAGCCGGGCCAGGGTGTCGTGGCCCCGGGCCAGGCCCTGCAGCCGCCGCGCAGTCTCGCGCAGCACGTGGTCGCCGGCGGCCAGGCCGAAGCTGTCGTTGATGGGCTTGAAGCCGTCCAGGTTGACGGCCAGCAGCGCCAGCCGCACGCCTTCGCGCCTGCCGCGTGCGGCGGCGTGCTGCAGGCGGTCGTTCAGCAGCTGGCGGTTGGCCAGGCCGGTCAGCGGGTCGCACAGGGCCAGTTGCTGCAGTTCCGTCGTGGCGGCCTGCAGGGACTGCTGCAGCCGGTTGGTGTGGCGCTGGCTGCGAGCGTCCAGCGCCGAGGTGATGAGGGTCAGCAGCAGCAGGGCGAAGGTGGCGCCGACGACGAGGTTGCCGAGGTTGTCGCCGCGCAGCGCGTCGGCGCTGAGGCAGACCGAGCCCTCGGCGATGCCGGCGGCGGCCATGCCTGTGTAGTGCATGCCGGCCACGGCCGCGCCCATGACGAGGGCCGCGCCGAGCTGGCCCCAGCGGGCCCAGGCGCGGGGCAGCCGGCGCAGGCCGAAGAAGATGACCAGGGCGGCGGAGGCGGCGCCGGTGGCCACGGCGGCCGAGGCGGCCACCAGCGTCCAGTTCCACTGGATGCCGGGGGCCAGCACCAGGGCGGCCATGCCGGTGTAGTGCATGGCGCAGATGCCGGCACCCATGCTGACGGCGCCCAGGGCCAGGCGAGCGGGGGTCAGCGTCTCCTCGGCCGCGACGCGCAGGGCAATGGCCGACACGCCCACGGCGGCCAGCCAGCTCAACAGGGTGACGGCGGTGTCGTAGCCGACCAGAAACGGCAGCTTCAGGGCCAGCATGCCGACGAAATGCATGGCCCAGATGCCGGTGCCCATGGACAGCGAGCCGGCGATCCACCAGGTGCGCGCGACCAGTGCATCGGGCGTGCGCACGCGCTGGGCCAGGTCCAGCGCCACATAGGAGGCGAAGGCGGCGGTCAGGTAGGACAGCACCACGACCGCCGGGTCGAAGCGCAGCGCGAGAACGGCGGCGGTCATGCCTGGCAGTATGAAAGCTCAACGCAAGATTGAGCCGCCCCACCTCACGCCGGGCGTGAAGGGCTGCCGGAACTCTTCGCCCTCAAACCCGGACCGACCTCGCGCCATGGGCCGCGTGACCGACCTCGCGCCTCCAGGCGCGGACGGGCCTCTGGGCACAGGGCCGCCAGGCCCCGGCGCTCCAGCGCCGAGCAGCTCGCGCCAGCGAGATGGATGCCCCGCGACCGGCAAAAAAAGACCCGGTCAGCGAACTGCCGGGTCGTGAAGCCCTCGGGTGAGGGCGTCGTTGGGATGGAGTCACTGTAGGCGGCCGCTCGGTGCCGAGGTGGGCAATATTCACTTGCGCCTGCCGCTTTCGGCCAGTTGGGGACAGAGCTTCTCGCGTCGCTCCAAGGTCTGTCCCGCAAAATCAGCAGCTATGTCCGCCCCCCAGCACCCCGCCGCCGAATCCTTCTCCGAAGCCGAACTGGAGCGCCTGCAGGCCCTGCTGGACGCGTTGCCGGCGCCGCTGGAGCCGCTGGACGTCAGCATGCTCGACGGCTATCTCTGCGGCGTGCTGCTGCAGCCCGAGGCCGTGCCGCTGAACGCCTGGCTGCCCCCGCTGCTGGACAGCGAAGGCCGGCCAACGCCGGCGCGGCTCAACGACGAGCTGCTGGCCCTGCTGCGCCGCCGCCACAAGGAGCTCAATGTCGCCATCGCCGGCCGGCAATGGTTCGACCCCTGGATCTTCGAACTCGACGAGGTCGAGAACCCCAGCGAGACGGTGCTGCCCTGGGTGGCCGGCTTCGCCCATGCGCTGGACGCCCATCCGGCCCTGATGCGCGGGCCCGAGGAGCCGCTGCTGGAGCCGCTGGCGGCGATTTATCTGCACCTGGACCCTGACGACCTCGAGGACGCCGACGCGCTGCTGGAGGAGATCGAATCCCTGGAGCCGCCGGCCGATCTGGAAGAGGCGGTCGAGGGCCTGGTCAGCGCGGTGTTGATGCTGGCCGACGTGTCGCGGCCGCTCCGGGCGGCGCCGGGCCGTTCCCAAGGCGCCCGCGCCCCCGCGGGGGGCAGGTCGGGCGAGCCCGGCCGTGGGGGCACTAGCGATTCACCGCAGGCGCAAAAACCCGCTGGGCGTGCAGGCCCAGCCCGGTCGCGACCGAAGCAAACCGGTCGCCGCTGACGCGCGCGGCCTGCGGGAAGCCGGCGGCCATGCCGTCCACCAGCAGGCGCAGGCCCGTCGAGCCGCCGGTGAAGTAGAGGGCGTCGATCTGTGCGGGCTTCAGCCCGGCCATGGCGACGGTCTCGTGGGCGGTCGCGATGATGCGATCCAGGTCGGCGCGCAGCGCATCCACGGCGGTCTTCTCGCTCAGCGGCAGCACCAGGCCGGGCTCGACGTGGCCCAGGTCCACCGTCGTGTCCGCGCCGCCGGAGACGGCGATCTTGGCGCCTTCGGCGCGCGCGGCCAGCTCGTGGCCCAGGCGTTCCTCCAGCACCGTCATCAGCCGGGCATGCTGGCGCACGTCGTTGAACCAGCTCTTCATGCCCCGCCATTCGGCCACGCGCAGCGGCGAGTAGCAGGTGTTGATGAGGTGCCAGGTGGCGAGGTCGAAGTAGATGCCGCTGGGGACCTCGCGGCCGCTGGGCCCCGTGGCGCGGTAGCCGAACTCCTGCAGCAGGCCGGCCAGCTCGATGTGGCGGTCGAAGTCGGTGCCGGCGATGTGGACGCCGTGGCTGGCCAGGATGTCGTCGCGGCGCGCCAGGCGCTGCATGCGCTCGGGGCCGACGCGCACGATGGAGAAGTCGCTGGTGCCACCGCCGATGTCGGCCACCAGCACGACCTGCTCGCGCGTGGTCTGCTGCTCGAAGTCGAAGGCCGCCGCGATGGGCTCGTACTGGAACTGCACCTCGCGGAAGCCCACCGCGCGGGCGCAGGCCTCCAACTGGGCCTGGGCGGCTGAGTCGCGCTCGGGCTCGCCGTCGACGAAGAACACCGGCCGACCCAGCACCGCACGCTCGGGTTCGCCGGCCAGGCGGCGCAGGCGCTTCAGATAGCCCGCCACGATGTCCGCATATTTGGCACCCCGCCCCCCCCCGACATCGGTGGTCTGGTCGATCAGCGGCGAGCCCAGGATGCTCTTCATCGAGCGCATCAGCCGGCCGTCGTGGCCGTCCACGTAGGCGGCCACGGCGGCGCGCCCGAAAGCGCGCGGCGGGCCGTCGATGTCGTGCGGGCCCTCGGCGTAATAGAAGACGGCCGTGGGCATGGTGCGCTGGCCGGGCTCCAGCTCGATGAGGCGCATGCGGCCGTCGGCCTGGGGCACGGCGACGGCCGAATTCGACGTGCCGAAGTCGATGGCGCAGAAATTGAGTGAGGTGTTCATGACGTCACACCGAATCATCCCCTGGGGGCTTCACTGACGAGGGGCGCGGATTCTAGGAACACAATCGCGCGCCTGATTTGGGAGATTCAATGAAGACGCGTCATTTCGCCCCCCTGCTGCTGGTCGCCGCGCTGGTCGCCTGCGGTCAACGCTCCGAGCAGGACCTGCTCGCTGCTGCGCAAAAGCGCATGGAGCAGAAGGACGTCAACGGTGCCGTCATCGAGCTGAAGAACCTGCTGCAGCAGAGCCCCGAGAACGCCAACGGCCGCCACTTGCTGGGCAAGGCGCTGCTGGAGAGCGGTGACGTGGCCGGTGCCGAAATCGAATTGCGTCGAGCCTGGGAGCTGGGCGCGCCGCGTGACGAACTGGCGCCGCTGCTGGCGCAGACCCTGCTGCTGTCGGGCCAGTCGCGCAAGCTGATCGGCGAGTTTTCCGACCAGACCCTGGCCGATCCCAAGGCGCAGTCGACGCTGCAGCAGTATCTGGCGCTGGCCTTCCTGGCCCAGGGCAATGTCAGCGAGGCCAAGGCAGCCTCCGGGCGCGCGCTGCAGTTGCAGCCCGACTCCGAGGACGCCATCATCGTCGGCGCGCGCACCAAGCTGGCGGCCGGCTTCCCGGAGGAGGCCATCGCCGCCCTTGACCAGGTCATCCTGAAGAACCCCAAGGCCGCCAGGGCCCTGCAGCTCAAGGCCGAGGTGCTGCTGTCGCGCGGCAAGCTCGACGATGCCGAGCCGCTGCTGCGCCAGGTGCTGGCGCTGGAGCCGGGCTCCTATGACGCGCGCTCGCTGCTGCTGCGTCTGGCCTTCGGCCGTCAGAAGCTCGACGTCGCCACCAAGCTGGTCGAGGAGATGCCGCCGGAGCTGGCCAAGAAGCCCCAGGGCCGCTTCATGCAAGCTCAGCTCGCCCTGGCCAAGGGCGATGCGGCCAAGGCCAAGGAACTGTCCTTGCCGCTTCTGAAGCTGATGCCCAACTACCTGCCGCTGCTGCGCCTGGCCTCGGGCGCCCACCAGCAGCTGGGCGAGATCGCCGACGCCGAGAACCTGCTCAACCAGGCCATCAAGCTGGCGCCGGAGGATCTGGCGCTGCGCCGTCAGTTCGCGGGCCTGCAGCTGCAGCGGCGCGCCCCGGCCAAGACGCTGGAGACGCTGCGCCCCGTGTTGGAGACCGCCAAGGCCGATGCCGACACGCTGCTGCTGGCCGGCAAGGCCCAGCTGATGCAGGGCAATTTCGAGGCGGCCGACCAGGCCTTCGCCGCCGCCGCCAAGCTGCGTCCCGACGACGCCAAGACCGCCGCCGCCCTGGCCCTGTCGGCCATCGCGCGCGACAGCGCCTCCCCCGGTGGCGCCAACCGCGCCAAGGCCGATGCCGCCATCGCCCAGCTGCGCGACATCGCCGCCAAGGACAGCGGCAGCAACTACGACCTGATGCTGATCAATGCGCTGATCCGGCGCAATGAGATGCCCGCCGCCCTCGCGGCCCTGGACAAGCTGGCGCCCAAGATGCAGGGCAGCCCGGTGCCGGACGGCCTGCGCGGCCGCATCCACCTCGTTCGCAAGGACAACGCGGCGGCCCAGGCGGCCTTCGAAGCGGCGCTGAAGGCCGATGCCGGCTATCTGCCGGCCGTGCTGGGCCTGGTGGCCCTGGACATGCAGGCCAACCGCAACGACGCCGCCGTCAAGCGGCTGGAAGGCTTTGTCACCACCCAGCCGCATTCGGCCCAGGCCCGCATGGCGCTGGCCGACCTGCTGATGCAGACGCGCGCGCCGTCCGAGCGCATCACCGACGTGCTGGCCACCGGCGTGCGCGAGGAGCCGACCGAGGCCGGCCTGCGCCTGGCGCTGATCGACCAATACCTGCGCCTGGGCGAGCTCGCCAAGGCAGGCCAGGCGGCCCAGGAGGGCTCGGCCGCCCTGCCGCTGAACGTCGACCTGATGGAGCGCCTGGCCCGCACCCAGCTCGCGGCGGGCGACAAGGCCCAGGCGGCCAAGACCTATGCGCGCGTGACCGTGATGGCGCCGACGCGCGCCCAGGGCTGGCTGGGCCTGGCCCAGTTGCGCTATATCGAGCAGGACTATGCGGGGGCCGAGCGCGAGGTCAAGCGTGCGCTGGAGGCCGATTCGAGCTCCGTGGCGGCCGAGCGCCTGCTGATCCAGCTCGCCGCCCGTCAGGGGCGCTTCGACGAGGCTCTGGCGAGCCTGCGCGAACGCCAGAAGAAGCACCCGCAGGAAGCCTATGCGCTGGTCGCGGAGGCGGAAATCGAGGCCAGCCGCCAGCATCCCGACGCCGCCATCGCCGCGCTGCGCAAGGCTGTCGTCCTGCGCGACTCCGGCGACGCCCCGGCGCGCCTGTTCGCGGTGCTGATGCTGGCCAAGAAGCGCGACGAAGCGCTGGCCTTCGAGACCCAGTGGCTGGCCGCTCATCCCCAGGACCAGGCCTTCGCGGCGGCCACCGCCGACGTGCTGCTGGCCCGCGGTGAACTGGATCAGGCGCTGACCCGCTACGAAGCCTTGCTCAAGCGCGCACCCGACGCACTGCCCGTCATCAACAACGTGGCCTGGCTGCGCAGCAAGACCGGCAAGCCCGAAGCGCGTGCCCTGGCCGAGCGCGGCCTCAAGCTCAATCCCGACTACGCAGCCCTGCGCGACACCTACGCCACCGTGCTGGCCAACGAGAAGGACTACAGCAAGGCCATCAGCCTGCAGCGCCAGCTGATCAGCGACCAGCCGGACCAGCCGAGCTACAAGCTCAACCTGGCGCAGATCCTGATCCAGTCCGGCGACAAGGCGGCGGCCAAGGCCGAGCTCGAGAGCCTGGCCAAGCTGGGCAAGAAGTTCCCGCAGCAGGGCCAGGTCGAGGCGATGCTGAAGGCGCTTTAAACGGAGCCGTAGAAGCCGAAGGCCATGTCCGGCTTTCGGCCGGCGATCAGCTCGGCCATCGCGTGGCCCGAGCCGGCGCCGTGGGTCCAGCCCAGAGTGCCGTGGCCGGCGTTGATCCACAGGTTGCGGGCCTTGCGGCTGCGGCCGATGTAGGGGATGTTGGTCGGCGTGCTGGGACGCAGGCCGGTCCAGTAGTTGGGCTCTGAGGCATCGGCCACGCCGGGGAAGAGCTCCTCGTAGCGCCTGACCAGGGCCGCGCAGCGCACCTTGGCCGTCGGCGAATCGAGATTGAGGTCGAAGCCCGACAGCTCGGCCGTGCCGGCGATGCGGACGTGGTCGCCCAGGCGCGAGATGGCGATCTTGCGCGTGTCGTCCAGCAGGCTGACGACGCTGGCGGCCTCGGGCTTCTTCAGGCGCAGCGTGGCCGAGTAGCCCTTGGCGGGATAGATGTTGAGGTGCTCACCCAGCGGTTTCACCAGCTCGGGCGTGTAGGAGCCCATGGCCGCGACGAAGGCGTCCGCCTTCAGCATCTTGCGCTCGCCGCTGCGCGTGTGGGCGATCTGCACGGCCTCGATGCCGTCACCGCCGCGCTGCAGACCCAGGATGTCGTGCTCGTACAGGAACTGCGCGCCGCGTTCGGCGCACAGCCGGGCCAGCTTCTGCGTGAAGACCATGGCGTCGCCGCTCTCGTCGCTGGGCGTGAAGGTGCCGCCGAAGATGCGGCTGCCGAAGGCGGCCAGGGCCGGCTCGACCTTGAGCACCTCCTCGCGGCCCAGCACGCGGCGGTCGACGCCGTGGCGACGCATGATCTCGGCACCGGCCGCGCCGCTGTCGAAGTCGGCCTGGCTGGAGAAGAAGTGCAGGATGCCGCGCTCCAGGCGGTCGTACTCGATGCCGGTGCGCGCCACCAGCTCCTTCAGCGAGGCGTGCGAGTAGCGGCCCAGCTGCACCAGCTCCTCGACGTTGCGCTCGAAGGCCGCGGTCGTGCACTGCATCAGGAAGGCCAGGCCCCAGCGCCACTGGTTGGGGTCCAGGCTGGGACGGAACAGCAGCGGCGAGTCGTCGCGCAGCAGCCATTTGGCGACCTTGAACGGTGCGCCGGCATTGGCCCAGGGCTCGCAGAAGCTGACCGAGATCTGGGCGCCGTTGGCGAAGCTGGTCTCCAGCGCGGCGTCCGGCTGGCGGTCCACGACGATGACCTCATGCCCCTCGTCGAGCAGATACCAGGCGGTGGCGATACCGATGATGCCGGCGCCGAGAACGACGATCTTCATGGCGATCCTTCGAGTTCTTAGAGGGGTTGCAGGAGGAGTTGTAGACCCAGCGCGGTCATCAGCAAAGCGACCAGGGCATCGATGACCCGCCAGGTGTGGGCGCTGCGCAACCGTGGCGCCGCGGCGGCCGCGCCAAAGCCCAGCAGGCCGAACCACATGGCCGACGCGACGCCGGCGCCCAGGGCGAAGGCCGCCCGCAGTTCCGCCGGCTGACGCGCGCCCAGGCCGCCGAGCAGCACGACGGTGTCCAGGTAGACGTGGGGATTCAGATAGGTGAAGGCGAAGGCGGCCGACAGCGTGGCACCAAGGCTGGAGGCGGGGCCGGCGGCGTCCAGGCCGGCCGCCGGTCGCCACGCACGGCGGGCCGCGAGCAGCGCATAGCCGAGCAGGAAGGCGGCGCCACCGAAGCGGAAGACTTCCAGCAGCAGGGGCTGGCCTTGGATGAGGGCGCCAAGGCCGAAGACCCCCAGGGCAATCAGCAGCCAGTCCGACAGCGTGCAGACCGCGACGACGGCGCCCACATGCTCGCGCTTGAGTCCCTGGCGCAGCACCAGCGCGTTCTGTGCGCCGATGGCCAGGATGAGGCCGGCACCCATGGCCCAGCCCTGCGCGAAAACGGCAGGCGCGGTCGAAGAGGCCAGGGCAGCGGCGGGCATCGGCGGATTCTCGGCAGATGGCCGCGATTCAAGAAGAGTCATTCATATTATTCGCCGTACATTAGCGAAGCTTATGAACGAGTTCGATCCCGCTGCGCTCGACTGCCTGGCGGCCCTGGCCGACGAGCAGGGCTTCGAGCGCGCGGCCCAGCGTCTGTCCATCACGCAGAGCGCCGTCTCGCAGCGCTTGCGCGCGCTGGAGACCCAGGTGGGCCAGCCGCTGGTGGTGCGATCGAGGCCGCTGCGCCTGACCGAAGCCGGCAAGGTGCTGTTGCGCTTCGCCCGGCAGCTGCAGGCCTTGCGGGTGGACGTGGCGCGGGAGCTGGGCGAGCGCGTCGCGCCGCAATCGCGCCTGGCCATCGCCGTCAATGCCGACAGCCTGGCGACCTGGGTACCGACGGCGCTGGATGCCCTGGTGCAGCGCGGCCTGCGCGAGGGCTACGGGCTGGAACTCGTCGTCGACGACCAGGACTTCACCCACGACAGCCTGCGCCAGGGCGCGGTGCTGGGCTGCATGTCGACGGTGGCCGAGGCCTTGCAGGGCTGCCGCGTGCAGGCCCTGGGGGTGATGCGCTACGTGGCGGTGGCGAGCCCGGGCTTCCTGGCGGCGCAGCTGCAGAACGACCCCATCCAGGGCCTGCACGCCGGCAATTTCGCCGACACGCCCTTCCTCGTCTTCAACCGCAAGGACGACACCCAGGCGCAGTGGGTTTCACAGGCCTTCGGCGTGCGCGCGCCCAGGCTGCGCGAGCGCTTCGTGCCGTCCAGCGAAGCCTATGTGCGGGCCGCCGCCATGGGGTGGGGCGTGGGTGTGGCGCCCGAGATCCAGGTGCGTCCGCTGGTCGAGGCGGGGCGGCTCGTCATGCTCAGGCCCGAGATCGGCGTCGACGTGGCGCTGTACTGGCATCAATGGCAGTTGCAGGGGCGGGGGGCGCTGCTCGACCAGATCGGCGAGGCGCTGGCCGACGGCGCCAGGATCGCGCTGGCTTGATCAGCGCGTGGCCGTGGTCGGCGCCGAGGCGGCAGCGGCGGGCGCGGCGGCCTGGGCCAGCATCAGGCTGGCGCCACCCTGCTCGGGATGGATGGCCTGGGCCATCCACAAGGTGCTGGCGAGCACGGCCGCAATCAGGGCACTTGCGACCCACTTCAACAATTCTGAACTCATGCGCGAAGCCGGGGGGGCTTGGGAGGTGGCGCAGCTTAAGCGCCGAAGCTTGCGAACCTATCCTGAGCTCTAGGGAGGCGCAGAAAAGAATTGCAAAAGCGCAACGACCCCCTCGGATTGGGGGCGCCGGCCGGAAAGGCCCGTCGCTACTGGGAAAAACAGGCGTTGCAGGCGTGCGGTAATGCCAGTAGAGGCAATATTTACTCACAGATGAGGGGTTCGGTTGTCACACGAATCCCGCACACTGGGCTCACGGTGTTGATGTTGTTGTCGGCCCGTCAAGCGAGTGAGGTTGCCATGCGATTCGTTCCAGCGCTGCGTTTCTTCCGCCGTGACGTCGCCGCGCGCAGCGAGCCCGATCCGGCCGACCTCGGCACCGCTTTCGGTCTGGACGCCTGCCTCGATGGTGGTGGCATCAGCGAGTACCGCAGCCAGACGTCCAACGATTTCCTCGAATCCCAGTCGGGTCACGCCCAGCAGGAATCGCCCTTGAGCTGGCTGTCGCGCCGCACCGCCGCCTAAAGCTTCGGAATCCGGATCCGGCTCACCATCAACGAGCCCGACAGCGCGAACATCAGCACCAGCGGGTGCAGGCGAAAGCCTCCCAGCCACCACACGCCGCCCCACAGCGCCTCGCCGACGGCCCCTTGAGCCGCGGCCACCCAAAGCACCGCCACGAGCAGCATGGATGTCGGGATGGGCGTCCCCTCGAAATACGCCACCTTGTCCGAGCCGGCACTGAGCTTCTCGGCCGTCACGTTGTAGCGTGCCAGCCGGCTGACGCCGCAGGCGACGAAGAACACCAGCACGATGCGGTCGTACAGACCCTGCATGCCGCAGCCATAGGCAATGGCGGCCGGCGCGACGCCGAAGGAAATGATGTCGGCCAGCGAGTCCAGCTCGCGACCCAGGGCCGAACTCTTCTGGCGCCAGCGTGCGATGCGGCCGTCCAGCACGTCGAAGGCCAGGGCCAGCGGGATCAGCGCGCAGGCGTATTGCAGGTGATGGCGCTCGCCACTCTGCAGAAAGCTCATCACGGCGAACAGCGCCCCCATGCCGGCGCAGGCATTGCCTAGGGTGAACCAGTCGGCGAGATGGAACTCGCGGATCATCGAAAACGGCTTGGGTTTGTCCATGTGGCTTGCCTCAGCGCTGTTCGGCCGTGTCGACGTCTTCACGCTGCGACGGGCTGGCTGGCGGTCGTTTGAATGCTTTCACGATGAGATGAGGCAGCAGCAGGTGCAGCGGCATGCGAAGGTAGTGGCTGCGAACATAAAGCACAAATTCGGCAATCCGCGTTCCTGGGGCTGTGGAGCCGCGGTGGGCGCCGGTCAGGGCGCGTCGGAACAGGGGCTGCATCAGCCCGCGCAGCAGCGGCCCGGGCCGGGCCGGGCATTGCTGCAGCGCTTCGTCGGGGACGGGCGTGTGCAGGTACTGGCGGCACAGGCTCAGCCCGTAGAAGAGCGGGCGGCCCAGCGAAAGTTCGGCGGCGCGGGCGAGCAGGGCGTCCCAGAATCCAGGCCCGGTCGCATAGCGGCGCAAGAGGCTGTCGAGGTCGACCAGATCGCGCAGGCCGTGCCCCCATTCGCCTTCATGCAGCAGATGCGTCGCGCTGTGCAGGACCTGATCGGCCGGCGAAGGCACGCTGAAGCGCGGGAACTCGGCGACGGGCTGCGCCGCGGCCAGCAGCGGTGCGCTGTGGGTCTTGATGCGTGCCGTCAGGGGCAGGATGTTGTGGTGCAGGTCCAGATTGGTCTGGCGGCGCAGATGCACCATGGGTGGCAGCTCATGCATCCACTGGCGGTAGTAGCGCTCGTCATAGCTCGTCCCTGCGGCGCTGACCCAGCCGCCCAGCATCAGCGCGGCTTCGGCCTCGTCGAGCTGCTCACGCGACACCAGGATGTCGATGTCCGAGAACAGCCGCCCGGCGGCCGGCGGAAGGCTGCCGGCGACATAGGCCGCGCCCTTGAGCAGCAGCACGGGGCCGGGCAGGGCGGCCAGGTCGCGCGTCAGCAGCACCAGTTCCCAGCGGACGGCGCGTTGCTGCTCTTCGGACAAGGCGAGCAGCGCACGCATCTGGCGGCGCACCGGCAGAGGCAGCACGGGCTCGACGCCGGCTTCCCGGGCCAGCGCGCCCAGCCGGGCCAGCAGGCCGGCCGACAAGGCCTGGCGCATCAGCAGATCCCAGGTGGCGTCGTCGTGGGCGGCCATGCAGGCCGGGTCCCTCAGCGAGCGGAGCAGCGGAGTCCAGGCCGGCGTCATGACTTCAGCGCGTCCAGGGCGGCCAGTCCATCGTTGAGATCGGAATAGCCGAAATCCCAGCAGTGGCTGGTGTCGATCAGCGACGCCGTCAGCTCGAACCCCAGCCGCCCCAGCAGGCTGTAGTTGAAGGCGTGGCCCGCCAGCCTTTCGAAGGCTTGTGCCTTGGGAACAGGCGTCAGCTGGGTTGCCGAGCCGGCGCGCCAGCGCGGGAAGATCAGCTGCGTCGGGCGAGCGGGCTGCTGGCGGCCTGCCACGCTGGCGGCCGAGGGGCGCAGGTGTGAGACCGTGCCCTTGTGGGTGTCCAGCGCGGCCTCGCCCAGCACGGCCTGCGGCGCGAAGCTGCGAATCACGTCGATGGACTGGTTCTTCAAGCTGACCGGGCGGGCCAGCGGCGTGACGCTGCCGTCATGCCGGTCGATCATGGCCATTTCATCGGACAGCAGGCGCCAGCCGGACAGCATCAGCGCGGCCGTCAACGTGCTCTTGCCGGCGCCCGGGTCGCCAGGCAGCACCAGGCATTGGCCGTTCCTCTCGAGGACGGCCGCATGGAAAAGCAGATAGTGGTTGGCCTGGCTGGCCAGGCACCAGTTCATGCCCCACTCCAGCAGCGCGAAGGCGTGATCGGCCGGCAAGGGCAGAAAGGGGCTGTGCTGGTCCAGCCGGAACTCCACCTGGGCTCCCACCCAGCGGCGTATGCCCGTGACGGGGCGGACATGCACGTGGAAGTCAGCAATGCCGTTCTCGGCCTCGACTTCGAAGTCGGCGTACAGCGTCGCCAGGCCGGCCGCCACGGGGGCGCAACTGCTGTGGATGCGGTAGGCGAAAGGGCCGGTTCGCAGTGTCAGTCCGGCACGAAGCCTCCGACCCAGCTCGGCCGGCGACAGCCTGCCGATCGTCAGCATTGCTGCACCAGCAGCAGTTGTTCCAGCTGCTGCAAGGCGTCGGCGGCCATTTCCCGGTCCGCTTCCATCAGTGCCGCCAGTTCGTCCAGCGAGGCGGGAGGCTGCTCGGCGAGGCGCCTCAGCGCAGGCGCGAGCCAGGCCGCCAGACGGTGGGTGTCATTGGACAGGGCGTGGTGCACCAGGCAGTCGTCATCCCAGACCCGGATCGACAGGTCGGCCCCGTAGGTGAGCGTCCATCGCGGCATCGGCACGGGATCGGAGAGGGTCACGGCGTCGTGGGCAGAAATGAATTCGGGCGTCGCTAGGGACGCCCGAAGTGTCACACCGACGGTGCCAGTGCTCAGGAGTACAGGCTCTGGAAGTAAGCCAGGACCTGGTTGGCGTCCCATTGAACCGTCGGGTTGACCTGGTATTTGCCACCCAACGGCGCCACGGCATTGAACATCTTGATGGCCTGGGCGACGGTGATCGGGTAGTCGGTGCCGACGTTCAGCGAATTCAGGATGGTGGCCACGGTAGAGCGACCCAGCGCATAGATCATGGTGTCGTTCAGGCCGCCAGGCGTGTTCAGCACCTGCAGCATGGTGGCCTTGCCGGCGCAGCTCGGGAACGCCGGATCGCGCAAGCCGTAGCAGTTGCAGCCCGACGCTTCGCTCTTGTAGCGGAAAGCATCCATCAACGTCTGGCCGCCGCTGATAAAACCGTTGAAGGCGGTGCCCTTGTTGCCGCCAAAGCTGCAGGCTGAGTCGGGTGCACTGCCCTTCAGCGTGCCGGCCGGCCAGCTGCTGGCGTTCTTCCAGTAGCCCGGCGATTTGCCGAGGGTCTTGCAGTCGACCGCGCCGGGGCGCGGCGACGCATTACCCGACATCTGCCCCGAAATGGTGCAGTTATAGGGCTGGGTGGCCAAGGCGGGCTTGCTCAGCAGGCTGCCCAGCACGACCGGGGTCGCCGCGCCCGCCTTTGCGAATCGCCGACGAGACGCGTCGACGGTCGGCGCCTGGGGCGTCGACTGCGGGTCGTTGATCTGGCGTTCGCTCATGACAGTGGGCCTCGTGTCGATTTTTGTTGCACCAGACTAGGGAGCAACTCCCCTGGGCTTCAGGGCGGGCCGATGCTACGGGAGGGCTCGGCGGTTTGGATGGGAGTGTTTCACACAAAGCCTTTTGGGGGCCATCTGGCGCCCCCTTGATTGGGTGGGCCCGAATGGGGGACTTAGAGGGCGGCTGACGAAAAGGTGTCACAGGCCTTCAGATCACCGGCGTCCAGGCCGCGCTTGAACCAGCGCACCCGCTGGGCGCTGCTGCCGTGGGTGAAACTCTCCGGCACGACGGTGCCGCGGGAGCGCTTCTGCAGGGTGTCGTCGCCGATCTGGGCGGCGGCATTCAGTGCCTCCTCGATGTCGCCCTGCTCCAGCCAGCCCTTGCTGCGCTGCGACAAATTTGCCCAGACGCCGGCGAAGCAGTCGGCCTGCAGTTCCAGCCTGACGCTCATCGCATTCATGTCGCGCTCCGAAACGCGGCCGCGCGCGCGGTCCAGCTTCTCGGTCGTGCCCATCAGGTTCTGAAGGTGGTGGCCGACCTCGTGGGCGATCACGTAAGCCTGGGCGAAGTCGCCCGGTGCGCCGAGCCGCTGGCGCAGGATGTCGTAGAAGCCGAGATCGATATAGACCTTGCGGTCCGCAGGACAGTAGAACGGGCCGGCGGCGGCGTCGCCGGTGCCACAGCCGGTGGGCCAGCGATCACGGAAGATGACGAGCTTGGGTGGGGGGTATTGCTGGCCGGAACGCTGGAAGTAGGCGCCCCAGACGTCCTCGGTGTCCGCCAGCACCCGGCTGACGAATACGGCGCCGGGGTCCTTGGGATGGTGCTCGGCGGGGGCGCCGGACTGCACGGAAGGCGCGCCGCCACCACCGCCACCGCCGTCCAGCAGCCCCAGCACCGTCAGCGGGTTGACGCCGAATATCCAGGAGGCGAGCAAAGCGACCACGATGCCGCCCAGCCCGATATGTCTTCCGCCGATCGGCAGGCCGCCACCGCCGCCGCTGCCGCGCACGTCCTCGACGTTGTCGCTCTCGCGCTGACCATCCATCTTCATGTCGGTTCTCCTGCAGATCGGTCCATCCTACGGCCCATGCCCGCGGAAATGCAGTCTGTCGCCCGGAAGCGGCGCCGCGCCAGGCTGTCGGACAGACTGCCGTCATTCGACCGAACCGGGAGCCGCCCCCATGAAACGCCTCGCCTTCCTGATCCTGATCGCCGCCGCCTGCGGTACCGCCATGGCCGGTGGCGACAACGACTGGCATCTGCGCATCAAGAAGGAGTCCGACGGCTGGTCGGCCCATTTCAGCGGCCCGATGGACTACGGCAGCGGCAGGAACCGCATCAAGGGTTCGGGCGTCAAGGTCGAGAAGGCGCGGGCCCTGGGCGCCTTCAGCAAGCTGCGCATCGACGGGCCTTTCGACGTCAGGCTGGCCCAGGCCGGCAGCGATCAGGCCACCGTCCTGGCCGACGACAACATCGAGCCCCTGATCGAGACCGTCGTCGAGGGCGACGCCCTGGTCGTGCGCATGAAGCGCGACGCCGGCTTCACGACACGTTCGGCACCGATGGTGCGCGTCGACGCCCGCGCCCTGCAGTCCATCGCGGTCAACGGCTCGGGCGACCTCAGCGCCGAGCGCTTCAAGGCGGACAGCCTCAGCCTGAACGTCATCGGCTCCGGCGATGTGCATTTCGGCCTGGTCGAGCTCAAGGACCTGAACGTCAGCATCAGCGGCTCGGGCGATGTGCGGCTGGCGGGTCGCGCCGATCAGCAGAGCTGGTCGGTCAGCGGATCGGGCGATGTCGACGCGCGGGCCCTGGCCGGCCGGACCGCCAAGGTCGGCATCAGCGGTTCGGGCGATGTGTCGATCGGCGTCACCGAACAGCTGGACGTCCAACTGAGCGGTTCCGGCGACCTGAGCTATGCCGGCCGGCCGCAGTTGCGTCAAAGCGTCAGCGGCTCGGGCGAGATCAGCCGCAGATAGGCCCCGGCGGCCCAGAATCGGGCCGTGACCGAAGACGACCTCTGGTGGCAGGCGCTGACCGAGGGCCCGCTGCTGCTGGCCCTCTTCGACGCGGACGATCGCCTGCTGCGTGCCAACGCCGCCTACCGCCAGGCCTGGGGCCTGGACGCGCAGGCGGCGCCAGCCTGGGGCGACATGCTCGAGGCGGCGCGCGACGGCAGCTGCGGTCCCGCCGAGATGCCGGAGCGCCGCAGCCGCATGGCCCAGCGCGGCTACGAACAGGCCTGGCGCGATGGTCGGCGGCTGTGGTGGGTGGAACAACGCCTGCCGGATGGCCGCCTGGCGCTGACCGGCGTCGACATCAGCGCGCTGGCACGGCCCCGCCCCCTGACGGGCCAGTTGCTGTCGGCCCAGGCCGGCCTGGAACTGCTGCAGGCGCTGCTGGCCGACTCCCGCGCCTGGCCGCTGTCGGTGGCCGCCCTGGCGCCGACGGCCGACCCGACGGAGTTGCTGGCCCGCATCCGCGGCGAGGATGGCTGCATGCGGCTGGATGACGGACGGGTGCTGGTCATGCTGCCGTCCACCGGCCCGGCCCAGGCCGCGGCGCTGGGCGAGCGCCTCGGGGCGGTCGCGCTGACCGAGGCGGTCTGGGGCGAATCGGCCGCGGTCCTGATCGCTAGGGCTTGAGCTTCAGATCCCGGCCCTGGGCCTGGGCCGGCGCACGCAGGCCGGCGAGGCCCGCCAGCGTCGGCGCCAGGTCGGCGATCTCGACGCTTTCCTTCATCTCGCCCTGGCCGACATAGCCCGGTCCCCAGAACAGCAGGGGCACATGGGTGTCGTAGTCGTGCGGGCTGCCGTGGGTGCTGCCGCCGGGGCGGTAGCTGAAGATCCAGCCGCGCTTCAGCACGATCTGCAGCTGGGCGGCGCGGGTCGGGTCATAGGACTTGCGCATGGCCTCCAGATACGGGGTCGTCTTGTCGTTGCCCAGCAGCTGTTCCCGGGTGAAGACGGCTTCCACGCCCGGCAGCTTCAGCAGCTCGTCGCGGGCGGCGGCTTCCACGTCGGTGAACTTCAGGCCCCTGTCGGCGGCCAGCTTCTCGTTGAGCAGCAGGCCGGAGGCGGAGAAGCTCCAGGCCAGCTTGTCCACGCCGAACTTGGTGGCCAGACCTGCATTCACGGCGGCCAGTGACGGGCCGTTGGTGAAGCGGCCGGCGTCGCGGCCCTGGGTGGCGGCCCACTCGGGCGTGTCGGTGAAGCCATGGTCGGCCGTCAGCGCGAGCACGTAGTTGCCGGCGCCGACTTCCTGGTCCAGGAACTGGAAGAAGGCCTGCAGATGGCGGTCCAGGTGCAGGGTGTGGTCGTGCGACAGCCGCGACTCCGGTCCGAAGGCGTGGTTGATGTAGTCGTGGCTGGACAGGCTGACCGACAGGATGTCCTGCACGCCGCGCTGGCCCAGCTTCTCGTTCCTGACCGCGGCGCGCGCGAAGGCCAGCGTCAGTTCGTCACCGAAGGGCGAGGCCAGCAGATTGCCGTAGAAGCGCGGGCCGGGCGCGTCCATCTTGTCGCCGATGACAGCGGGCAGCTTGTTGCCGTTGCCGCTGGCGATCTGCCAGAACTGGCCGTCCGGCACCGAGCGGGCGTAGGCCGACTCAGGCAAAAGCGGGGCCCAGGTCTTCTGGAAGAAGGCGTCGGCCGGCTTGCCGGCATTGAAGTCCGTCACCCATTGCGGATGGGCCTGCATGTAGTAGGTGCTGGAGGCGAAACGGCCCGTCTCCGTCATGTACATATAGGCCGTGCCCTTGTGGCCGGCCGGCAGGATGGCGCCGCGGTCCTTGCCCGAGATGCCGATGACCTTGGACGCCGGCGAGCCCGTGCGCAGCACGTCGCCCAGGGTCTCGACCTTGAGGTTGCGCGGGCTGGTGCCGGACAGCGGCGCCGTCGGGCTGTCGATGTACTGGTAGGCCGCGTCGCCGGTGTTGTAGACGGCCTCGCCGGTCACCGGGTCGCGCCATTCGTTGCTGATGATGCCGCTGCGCTGCGGGTAGGCGCCGGACAGCATCACGGAGTGGCCGGCCGCCGTGACCGTGTGGCCGTGGCCGTAGTGGGCATTGGCGAACCAGCGCCCATGGTCCAGGAAGCGGGCAAAGCCGTCGGCGCCGAGCTGGTCGCGATAGCCGGTCACCTGGCGCATCGGCAGGCCGTCGATGACGACGAGGACGACGAGCTTGGGCTTGTTCTGCGGCGCCGCGGCAGGGGGCGGGGTCGTGCTGCAGGCGGACAGGGCAACAGCAGCGAGAGCCAGGCTCAGCAGGCGACGGCGAGTTTGAAACATGACGTTTTTGTGACAGTGAGCCCGCGAGCTTACGTCGTCACAATGTCTGGCTTGTAAAGCCATGCCAGAGACGGACGCCTTCGACCCCACCCATGCACTGGACGGCTGGCGCCCGCCCGCGCCTGCCGGATTGCCCGAACTGGCGCTGGATGCACTGCTGCGGGCCGGGTCGAAGCAAGCCCCGCCGCCGCTGATCAGCCCCGAGCCCGGAGGCTTCGATCCCACCCATCTGCTCGACGGCTGGCGGCCGCCGGCCCCGGCGCCACTGGACCTGGAATTGCGGGCCCTGCTGCGCGCCGGTTCGGCACCGGACGAGGCCAAGATGGCGCGACTGAAGGCGCGGGGCTACGAGATGCGGGATGTCGAGGACATCGAGCTGGCCGAACCGGCGCGGCGGCGCGTCGCCGTCATCGAGGCTGATGTGCAAACGTCCCCGCCTGCGCCGCTGCCGGTCGAGGCGAGCGTCGATGTACCGCTTCCCGATGAAGCCTCCTGGCCTGCCTTCACGGAGGAGGCCCAGGTCGTGGAGGCCGCACCCGCCGCGTCGACAGACGTCGAGGCGCCGGTGCTGGATTTCCATGTCGCTCCGCCGCCCGATCCCGATCCGCAGTCCCTCGTCGCCGATATCGAGTTGCCGCAGGTGGCCCCACCGCCGGCGGTCGTCGAGATGCCCGCGCTGGACATGGCCGCGCTCACGCCACGTTGGCCGGAACCCGACCCGCGCCTGCTGGCACATTGGCAGGCCGGGGCCTGGACGGCACTGGCGCGGCAGGTCGGCGGCGCGAGCGAGGAACTGCTGCAAACGGCCAGTGGCCCGCAGGTCGACAGCCATGCCCCGCAGTGGCTGTGCGCGATCTGGCCGCCCCAGCCGTCGGAGATGCCGTTGGGCCGCTGGCCGGAACTGGCCGCCCTGGTGGCGGCCGAGACCACTGCCGCTGCCCTGCAGCAGTTGCTTCCTGACTTGCCCGACGAAGCCAGGCTGTGGTCGGCCGACCTGGATGCCGACTGGGACCTGGTCGCCGAACTCGTGTTGGATCGCGACACCGGGCTGAGGCCGGCCCAGGCGCGGATGCTGCGCGAATTGCTGGACCTGGAGCGTGACGCACGGCGGGCCCGTTTCAGCGCCGGCTATGCGTTGCAAGGCCGGGTGGCGAGGCGGCGCGCGTGACGAGCGGGCAGGCACCTTTGCTGGAGGTGGGCGCCGGCGTCGCCCGCATCACGCTGCGCCGGCCGCGCCAGGCCAACCGGCTGGCCGTCGGGGACCTGGGCAGCTCGCGCGGCCTCATCGAGGCGGTGAATGCCGATGAGACCGTGCGCGTCCTCGTGCTGGTCGGCGAGGGCAAGCACTTCTGCAGCGGTTTCGACCTGAGCGCCCTGGGGGCCATCGATGCCGGCGCGCGCTTCGGCGAACTGGCCGATGCCCTCGAGGCGGCGCGGCCCATCACCATCGCCCGTCTGCATGGCGGCGTCTACGGCGGCGCGGCCGATCTGGCCCTGGCCTGCGATTTCCGCCTCGGCGTGCCGGCCTGCGAGATGTTCGTGCCGGCATCGCGCATCGGCCTGCATTTCTATGCCGGCGGCATGCAGCGCTTCGTCAACCGCCTGGGCCTGGCCACGGCCAAGCAGGTGCTGCTGGCGGGACGCACGCTGGACGCACCGGCCCTGCTCGGCTGCGGCTATCTGGACCAGCTGCTGCCCGATGTCGACACCCTGGACGCCGCCCTGACCGCGCTGACCGACGAGTTGCTGGGCATGGCGCCTCTCGCCCTGCTGCCGATGAAGCAGCATCTGAACGGCATCGCCGCCGGGCGGCTCGATGAAAAACGGCTCGCCGCCGACATCCTGCGCGCCCGCGATTCGGCCGATCTGGTCGAGGGCCAGGCGGCCTGGGCGGGCAAAAGACCGGCGCGATTCAAGGGGGGTTGAAAGCCCTAGGCCGGGGCTTTCGCCACATCGTGGAAAATACGGGGCCTGCGCCTCTACCCGGCGCCCCCTTTTAAACACTCTTCGACAGGACCAGCGTGGCCAAAGAAACCACCAAGACCACCATCGAAGCGGATGGTCTGCGCTACCGCTCCAAAGCTCCCGGTTCGCCCTTCGCGGCAACCTCTTCCTTCGGCGCCGCGACGATGTCTTGCTTCCTCTGCGGCAAGCACCGTCCGCGCGCCATGCTCAAGTCCAAGAAACTGCTGGGCAAGTCCCAGCCGGTCTGCTCGCCATCCTGCAAGGAACTGGACGCTCAGATCGCCGCCAAATAAGGCTTGCCAGCCCCGCCTCGCGCGGGGCGACTGAAAGACAAACGCCGCCACGGGCCCTGTGCCCGTGGCGGCGCTTTGCATTCAACCCTGGCGAAAGCAGCGGCCGCAGACCGAGCGGTAGCGAGTGTTGCCGCCGATCTCGACCTGGGCGCCCTCGGTGACCTTGCGGTTGTTGGCGTCGACGCGCATGTTCATCGTCGCCTTGCGGCCGCAGTCGCAGATGGTCTTCATCTCGTCCATCTCGTCGGACAAGGCCAGCAGCGCGGCCGAGCCGGGGAAGAGTTCGCCCTGGAAGTCGGTGCGCAGGCCATAGCAGATGGCCGGCAGATGGCGCAGATGGGCCATCTCGTGCAGCTGCTGCACCTGGCGCTTGTTCAGGAACTGGGCCTCGTCGATGAGGATGCAGGCGATGCCCGGCGTCGCGTCCATCAGCGCGATGAAGTCGGTGCTGTCGTCGAACTGCTCGACCTGGCGCTGCGGCCCCAGGCGTGAAGTGACGAAGCCGTGGCCGTAGCGGTCGTCCAGGCGGGCGGTGAAGATGCGCACGCGGTGGCCGCGCTCCTCGTAGTTGTGCGCCACCTGCAGCAGGGCGGTGGACTTGCCGGCGTTCATCGCGGCGTAGCGGAAAAAGAGCTTGGCCATGGGGTCTTCTTGATCGGAGCGGCATTGTCCTCGCTGGCCGACCCCGCGGATTGGGGTGGGGAAAGCCCGAGGTTTCTGCCTGTTCGGTCAAAAACCTCGGGCTTGCGAGATGGCGCTGTCATCTTCGCCGTGCGTCAATTCACGTTTCGTCCCGACCTGTCTGAAGAATGAGCAAAGACACCGTCACCGCGGTCCGCCAGGATGGCTTGCGTTACCAGTCGAAGATCGGCGGTTCGCCCTTCCTCGGCAGCGGCCACACACGCTCCTGCTTCAAGTGCGGCAAGCACCGCGCACCGGCCAGCCTGCAGTCCATCCGGCTGCTCGGCCGCAACGAGGTGGTCTGCAAGCCCAATTGCAAGACCTTGCCCTAGTCGCAGCGTCGTAGGCGGCGCCAAGGCGCCGCCGCCCCGACCCACCGCGCGCGCCGCGGCTGAGACCTCGTCTCCCCTGAATTCCCGTTTTGCTCCGCCCTGGACAAATCGCGAATCAATGCATAGCATGATATGAATATCGGATTGCAGGAGTCGCCGTGGTCGAGGACGTTGTCAGGGAGCTGGGTCATCTGAGCCTGGGCACGCGCCTCAAGCGCATCGGCGAGACGCTGCAGGCCCAGACCCAGGCGGTGCTGGCCGCGCATGGCTTCGAGCAGCCGGCGGCCTGGTTTCCGCTGCTGGCGGCGCTGGACCGCCTCGGGCCGCTGAGCGTGGGTGAGCTGAGCCAGGCGGTGGGCGTCAGCCAGCCGGTGGTCACGCGGTCGTTGAAGGGCCTGGAGGACGACGGCCTGATCAGCTCGGAATCTTCAGAGGAAGACCGGCGCGTGCGCCGCGTTGGTCTCAGTGGCAGGGGGCAGAAGCTGGTGGAGCGGTCCCAGCGCGAGGCCTGGCCCGCCATTGAGGGGGCGGTCGCCCAGGCTTGTGCGGCCTTGGAAGGCGATTTGCTGAGCCAACTCGCCGCGCTTGAGGATGCCCTGATCGAAGCACCGCTGATGCAAAGGGTGCCGTCATGACCGATCTCGACCGCCCCGTCTGGGCCAGCCTGCAGCATCAGCCGCAGTGGGCGATGGGCGATGAGCGCGCGCGGCGCTTCAAGGCCGACATCAACCGCTTCGCCGCTGCGCGTGACGACAGCCCGGAAAGCCTGGCCGCGCTGGCCGAACTGGTCCAGCCGGGTGACGACGCCGTCTTCCTCGCCCAGGTACCAGCGATCATCGTGCCGTCGGCCCTGGTGCCCGTGAAAGAGGCGCTGGGCGTGCAGATGATGGCGAAGCAGCGCCTCGAGCCCGATGAGGGCGTGGAATTGCTCGGTGACGCCGATGCGGCCGAGATGCTGGCCCTGGCGACGCTGACCGAGCCCGGGCCTTTTCTGCCGCGCACCCACACCATGGGCCGCTTCATCGGCATCCGCATCGATGGCCGGTTGGCCGCCATGGCAGGGGAGCGCATGCGCTTTCCCGGCCATGTCGAGGTCAGCGCCGTCTGCACCCACCCCGACTTCCGCGGCCGGGGTCTGGCGCGGCGGTTGTCGGCCGCGGTGACGGCCGACATCCAGCGTCGCGGCGAGCAGGCCTTCCTGCACGCCTGGACGAGCAATACCGCCGCGATCGCGCTCTACGACAGCCTGGGCTTCGTGCAGCGCGCGACGCTCAATATCGCCGTGCTCAAACGCCAGCCAGCTTGACGCTGTCAGGGCTCCAGCCGCCGCCCAGGGACCGGATCAGGCCGACGGTGGCCTGGTACTGGGCCGAGCGCACCTGCAGGGCCGAGCGCTTGTTGGCAAGCTCGCTGCGGCGCGCATCCAGCAGCTCGAGCTGGCTGACGAGGCCGTTGCGGTAGCGCGTGTCCGACAGCTTCAGGGCCTGGCCGGCCGCGCTGACGGCACGGGCGCTGGCTTCACCCTGGGCCTGCAGCAGCGACAGCGCGCCAAGCTGGTCTTCCACGTCCTTCAGCGCCAGCAGGAACTGCTCGCGGAAGGCGATGGCCTCGCCCTCCATCTGCGCCTTGGCCGCGTTGACGCCTGCCTCGCGGCGACCGCCGTCGAAGATCGGCAGCGCGCCCAGCAGGCCGATGCCCCAGGTGCTGGCGCCGCTCCTCAGCAGGTTGGACAACTCGTTGGACACGCCACCGCCCTGGGCTGTCAGCGACAGGCTGGGCCACCACGCGGCGCGGGCCTCACCGACGCGGGCCTGGGCGGCCTCGAGCTGGCTGCGCGCAGCGGCCAGGTCGGGGCGGCGTTGCAGCAGCTCGGAAGGCAGGCCGGCCGGCACGGTGGGCAGGGCCGTCGTCCACGTCGTGGGCTTCAGGCTGAAGTTGGACGGCGCCTCGCCGACGAGCACGGCCAGGGCCGTCTCCAGCTCGACGCGGCGGCGGTCCAGGGCCAGGGCCTCGGCCTCGTTGGCGGCCAGCTCGGCGCGCACGCGGGCCAGGTCCAGGTCGGCCACGTCACCGGCGCGGGCGCGCTTCTCGGTCAGCGACAGCGTTTCGCCATGGGCCGCCACGGTGTCGCGCACGATGTCACGCTCGGTGTCCAGGGCGCGCAGCGCGAGATAGCCGCGGGCGACATTGGCCTGCACCAGCAGGCGGGCGTCGGCCAGCAATTGCTCGCGGGCTCGCACGTCCAGCGCGGCGGCATTGCGCTCGTGCAGCAGGCGGCCGCCCAGGTCCAGCTCATAGGCCAGGTTCAGGCCGGCGCTGTACTGGTTCGCGGGTTGCGGCGCGAGCTGGCCCGGCGTGGACGAGCGGCCGGCACCGGCCGACACGCCGACCTGCGGCAGGCGGGCCGCCTGAGCCGAGCCCAGGGCCGCGCGGGCCTGCGTCAGCCGCGCGGTGGCGGCCTGCACGCTGGTGTTGGCGGCCATGGCGCGGCCGACGAGGTCGTCCAGCACCGGGTCGGCAAAGGGCTGCCACCAGCTGGTGGTCAGCGCAGTTGATCCGTTTGCGGACTGGGCCTTGTAGGCGGCCGGAGCCTGAGGCAGCTGCGACGGGTCGACGCTGCCGACCGAAGCGCAGCCGGCCAGCAGCAGGGCGGCAAAAAGTGGGGTCAGGTTCAATTTCATGATATCGATCACTTTCCTCGTTGCGGCAGGGCGTCGATCACGGGAGCGACGGGCTGCGTGGGAGCTGCGGGCGCGGCCACCTGGCCACCGTGGTGGCGCAGGGGTGCATTGCCCGTGAGGCGGCGCACGATGACGTAGAACAGCGGCGTCAGGAACAGGCCGAACAAGGTCACGCCGATCATTCCGGCGAACACCGCCACGCCCATGGCCTGGCGCATCTCGGCGCCGGCGCCACTGCTCAGCACCAGGGGCAGCACGCCCATGACGAAGGCCATCGACGTCATCAGGATGGGGCGCAGCCGCAGCCGTGCCGCTTCCAATGCGGCCTGTACCGGTGTGCGGCCGGCGAACTCCAGCTCGCGGGCGAACTCGACGATCAGGATGGCGTTCTTCGCTGACAAGCCGACCAGCACGATCAAACCGATCTGCGTGAAGACGTTGTTGTCGCCGTGGCTGAGCCACACGCCCGTCATCGCGGCCAGCAAGCCCATGGGCACGATGAGCAGGATGGCGATGGGCAGGGTCAGGCTTTCGTACTGCGCGGCCAGCACCAGGAAGACCAGCAGGATGGCCAGCGGGAAGACCCAGGCGGCGGAATTGCCGGCGATCTTTTCCTGGTAGGTCAGGTCGGTCCATTCATAGCCGATGCCCGGGGGCAGGGTCTCGGCGGCGATGCGCTCGACGGCGGCCTGGGCCTGGCCCGACGAGAAGCCGGGGGCGGCCCCGCCGTTGATGTCGGCGGACAGGAAGCCGTTGTAGCGCAGCGCGCGCTCGGGGCCGAAGCTGGGCGTGACCTTCATCAGCGCCGACAGCGGCACCATCTCGCCCGAGGCCGAGCGCACCTTCAGCGCGCCGATGTCCTCGGCGCGGGCGCGGTAGGCGGCGTCCGCCTGCACACGCACGGAGTAGGTGCGGCCGAACTTGTTGAAGTCGTTCACGTACAGGCTGCCGAGGTAGATCTGCATCGTGTCGAACACGTCCGTCACGGCCACGCCCAGTTGGCGGGCCTTGGTGCGGTCGAGGTCGGCGAACAGCTGCGGCACATTGACCTGGTAGCTCGAGAAAAGGCCGGCCAGTTCGGGCGTCTTGTAGGCCTTGGCCATGAAGCCCTTGAGCGCCTGGTCCATCGCCTCGTAGCCGAGGCCGCCGCGGTCCTGCAATTGCAGCTTGAAGCCACCCGTCGTGCCCAGGCCCTGCACGGGCGGCGGCGGGAACATGACGATGAAGGCGTCCTCGATGGCGCCGTACTGGGCATTCAGCTTGCCCGCGATGGCGCCGGCCGACAGGTCCTTGCTCTTGCGCTCGTCGAAGGGCTTGAGCGTCGCGAAGACGATGCCCGAGCTCGAGCTGTTGGTGAAGCCGTTGATGGACAGGCCGGGGAAGGCCACCGCGTGCTCGACACCCGGCGTCTTCAGCGTGATGTCGGTCATGCGGCGGATGACGTCCTCGGTGCGGTCCAGCGTGGCGCCGTCGGGCAGCTGGGCGAAGCCGATCAGGTATTGCTTGTCCTGGCCGGGCACGAAGCCGCCGGGCACGGCCTTGAACAGGCCGGCCGTGGCCGCGACGAGGGCCAGGTAGACGACCATCATCACGGTCTTGCGCGACATCAGCGTCTTCACGCCGCTGCCGTACTTGGCGGAGCCGCTCGAGAACAGCCGGTTGAAACCGCCGAAGAAGCGGCCCAGCACGGCGTCCATGCCGCGGGTCAGCGCGTCCTTGGGGGCGTGGTGGTCCTTCAGCAGCATGGCGGCCAGGGCCGGCGACAGCGTCAGCGAGTTGATGGCCGAGATCACCGTCGAGATGGCGATGGTCAGCGCGAACTGCTTGTAGAACTGGCCCGTCAGGCCGGTGATGAAGGCCAGCGGCACGAAGACCGAGATCAGCGTCAGCGCGATGGCGATGATGGGACCCGAGACCTCGCGCATGGCCTGGTAGGTCGCTTCACGCGGGGACAAGCCCGAGGCGATGTTGCGCTCCACGTTCTCCACCACCACGATGGCGTCGTCCACGACGATGCCGATGGCCAGCACCAGGCCGAACAGGCTCAGTGCGTTGATGGAGAAACCGAAGCCGTGCATGACGGCGAAGGTGCCGATGATGGACACCGGCACGGCCAGCAGCGGGATGATGGAGGCGCGCCAGGTCTGCAGGAACAGGATGACGACCAGCACCACCAGGGCCACGGCTTCCAGCAGCGTGTGGATGACGGACTCGATGGAGGCGCGCACGAACTGCGTCGGGTCGTAGACGATGGTGTAGTCCACGCCTTCGGGCATGGCCGTCTTCAGGTCTTCCATCGCGGCGCGCACATTGGCCGAGATGTCCAGGGCATTGCCGCCGGGGGCCTGGAAGATGGGCACGGCGACGGCCTGCTTGTTGTCCAGCAGCGAGCGCAGCGCGTATTCGCTGGCGCCGAGCTCGACACGACCGAGATCGCGCAGGCGCGTCACGGCACCGTTGGCGCCGCTCTTGACGATGATGTCGCCGAACTCCTCGGCCGTCTGCAGGCGGCCTTGCGCGTTGACGGACAGCTGCAGGTCCACGCCCTGCAGGCCCGGCGAAGCGCCGACGACGCCGGCCGCGGCCTGCACGTTCTGGCCGCGGATGGCGGCCACCACATCGCTGGCCGACAGGCCGTGCTCGGCGACCTTCTGCGGGTCCAGCCAGACGCGCATCGCATAGTCACCCGAGCCGAACATCAGCACCTGGCCCACGCCGGGGATGCGCGCGAGGCGGTCCTTGACGTTGAGCAGCGCGTAGTTGCGCAGATAGGTCATGTCATAGCGGCCGTTGGGCGAGGTCAGGTGCACGACCATGGTCAGGTCGGGGCTGCTCTTGACCGTCGTCACGCCCAGGCGCTTGACCTCCTCGGGCAGGCGGGCTTCGGCCTGCGAGACGCGGTTCTGCACCAATTGCTGGGCCTTGTCGGGGTCGGTGCCGAGCTTGAAGCTGACGGTCAGCGTCATCAGGCCGTCGGTGGTCGCCTGGCTGCTCATGTAGAGCATGTCCTCGACGCCGTTGATGGCTTCCTCGAGCGGCGTGGCCACCGTCTCGGCGATGACCTTGGGGTTGGCGCCCGGGTACTGGGCGCGCACGACGACCGAGGGCGGCACGACGTCGGGGTATTCCGAGATCGGCAGCGCGCGGATCGACAGCAGGCCGCCGATGAAGATCAGCAGCGACAGCACGCCCGCAAAAATGGGGCGGTCGATGAAGAATTTGGAGAGATTCATGAAGTGCTCCGGCAGCACACCGCCCGCAGGCCGGCTGAACCGGCCCGCCAGGCGGGGTTTCTGTGAGGGAAGGGCTTAGGAGTTCTTGGCGCTGGACTGCTGTGCGGCCAGCTCGGGCTTGGCGTCCATGGCGACGTCCTTGGGCGCGAGCAGCGAGCCCGGTCTGACCCGCTGCACGCCGCCGACGACGACACGCTCGCCGCCCTTGAGACCGCTGGTCACGACGCGCAGGCCGTTGACGTTGGCGCCCAGGGTCACGCCGCGCCATTCGGCCTGGTTGCCCTCGCCGACGACGATGACATAGCGCTTGTCCTGGTCGGTGCCGACGGCGCGCTCGTTGACCAGCAAGGCAGCCTCGTTCTTGGCCTGGCCCATGCGCAGCTTGGCGAACTGGCCCGGCAGCAGACGGCCGTCCTTGTTGTCGAAGACGGCGCGCACGCGCAGGGTGCCGCTCTTGGCGTCGACCTGGTTGTCCACCAGTTGCAGGCGACCGGTCAGCGAGTCGGCGCCATTGGCCATCTCGACGGGAATCTTCTCCATGCCGCGGCGGTCGGCCGGCAGGTTGGCCAGCGCACCGCTGACGATCTTCTCGTCGGCATCGAAGCTGGCGTAAATGGGGCTGACCGAGACCAGCGTCGTCAGCACCGGTGCGCCCGCTCCGGCAGCGACCAGGTTGCCTTGCGTCACCTCGATCTTGCCGACGCGGCCGGCCACCGGGGCACGCACTTGCGTGTAGCCGAGGTTGAGCTGGGCCGTCTGCAGCGCGGCCTGGGCGGCGCGCAGATTGGCAGCGCCCTCGCGAGCCGCGTTGTCGCGTTCGTCGAAATCACGCTTGGCGACGGCGCGCTCCTCCAGCAAGGCCTTGGATCGCGCCAGTTCGCTTTGCGTGTAGTTCACGCGGGCCTGGGCGGCGGCCACCTGGGCTTCCACGCGGGCGACCTCGGCCTGGTAGGGCGCGGGGTCGATGGTGACGAGCAGGTCGCCCGCCTTGACGAGGCTGCCTTCACGGAAGTGCACGGCCTGCACGGCGCCCGACACGCGGGCTCGCACGTCGACGCGCTCCACGGCTTCGAGGCGGCCGGAGAACTCGTTCCAGGCCGAGACCTCCTGGCTGACGACCTGGGCGACCGAAACCGGCGTGGCCTGGGGCGCGGCGGGGCCGGAGTTGGCCAGGGCCGGGCCCGAGCCGAACTGGGCGAAGCCGACGGCGCCCAGGGCGACGAGGGCGGCGGCACCGGCGATCAGGCCGGCACGACGGTTGAAACGAGGGGTGGACTGCATTTTGATTTCTCTCCGAGGGTGTTCAGGCAGGAAGCGACAGCGCGCGGCGGGCCGCCTCGCGCAGGAACTCGTGGATGGGATTGAGCGCATAGCCGGGGGCGACGGCCGGCAGGGTCAGGTCGCGGGCCGTGCCGCCCTGTTCGCGCAAGGCAGCGGCATAGCGGCGCGACTCGTCATTGAGCGGATGGCCGGCGGCGCTGAGGATGAGGGCGGGCGCCAGGCCGCTGAGGCGGCTGGCGTTCAGCGGCGCGGCGTAGGGGTGGTCGGCGCGGGTGCTGCCGCCCAGATAGGCCTGCCAGCCCTTGGCATAGATGCATTCGCAGCCACCGCATTCGCCTTCGCGCATGGAGGCGCTGCCGAGGTGGGGATCCAGCATCGGCGAAATCAGCAGCTGGCCGGCAAGCTTGGGGGCATGCTGGTCGCGTGCCATCAGGGCCAGGGCCGCTGCGAGATTGCCGCCGGCTTCCTCGCCGGCGACGAACAGGGCCGTGTGGGCTGAACCCGTCAGCCTGGCCGGCTTGGCGGCCAGGGCCTGCAGGGCCTCGAAGGCGGCGCTCAGACCGGCCGGGAAGGGGTGTTCGGGCGCCAGCGGGTACTCCAGCGCGACGACGTCGGCGCCGGCCTGGGCCAGCATCTCGCCGCGGGCCTTGGTTGCATCCACGGAACCCTCGGTGAAGCTGCCGCCGTGCAGCCACAGCAGCAGGGCGCGGTCACCGCCTTCCAGCGGGCGGCGCGCCGTGTAGACCTGGGCCACCAGACCCGGCGCGGGGCCGAGGCGCAAAGTGGCAGGGGAGGCGATCTTGTCCATGGACCGAAAGATAAGCATCAATGGCTTTGGGATAAACGCCCCTTCAGGTGACTCACTTTTCCTTCACATGAAACAATGAGGGCATGGACCGACTCTCCGCGATGCAAGCCTATGTCCGGGTCGTCGAGGCCGGCACCTTCACCAAGGCTGCCGACTCCCTGGACCTGCCCAAGGCCACCGTCACCCGCCTGATCCAGACGCTGGAAACCCATCTGCGCACCAAGCTGCTGAACCGCACGACGCGGCGCGTGACGGTGACGCCCGACGGCGCCGCCTACTACGAGCGCGCCATGCGGCTGCTGTCCGATCTGGACGAGCTGGAAGGCAGCATGAACCAGGCACGCATGACGCCGCGCGGCCGCATCCGCATCGATGTGCCCGGTGTTGTCGGCCGTGAAATGATCATTCCCCACCTGCCGGACTTCTATGCGAAGTACCCGGACATCCAGATCGAACTGGGCGTCAGCGACCGCACGGTGGACCTGATCAGCGACAACATCGACTGCGTGATCCGCGGCGGTGAGCTGACCGACCAGAGCCTGGTGGCGCGGCGCATCGGCGAATTCCGCTTCATCACCTGCGCGACGCCGGAATACCTGCGCCGCCATGGCACGCCCGCCCATCCGCTGGAGCTGACGCAGTCGCCGCACCGCATGGTGGGCTATTTCTCGGCGCGCACCGGCAAGGTGATGTCCGACACCTTCCGGCGCGGCGATGACGAGGTGGAGGTGGCTGGCAACCACATCATTGCGGTCAACGATGCGAATGCCTATCTGAACGCCGGCCTGGCCCATCTGGGCGTGGTGCAGGTGACCTGCTTCATGGCCGGGCCGCTGCTGAAGAAGGGCGAGCTGGTACGGATACTGGAAGACTGGGACGCCGATCCGGTGCCCGTCTATGTGGTCTATCCGCCCAACCGCCACCTCAGCAGCAAGCTGCGGGTGTTCGTCGACTGGGTCGTGGAGCTGATTGGCCGTGAGGCGATGGGCGGCGTGAAGCTGCGCTGCAACGACTGAGGCGAGGCAGGACCGGGCGACGAAACGCTCAGGCCTTGTCGGCCTGGGCGTTTGCCACGACGGTCTGGCTCAGGTCGGCATCGGCGGGGGCGCCGATCGCCAGCAGCATGCCCGCCGCCAGCGCGACGACGGCCGTCGTGGCGGTGATCAGCGTGGAAAAGGATCGGGTGTTCATGGTGACTCTCCTGGTCGGCCCCCTGTTGTTGATGGGGTGTGCCGATAGGTTGTCACTGTAGGAATTGCGCGCAAATAGAAAAAGCGGGCGCAATAGAACGGCGAGTTGCAGCCAGCGGAACAATCCGGCCGTGCGGAAGGAAGTCTCCGCGGCGCGGTCTGGAAACTTCCGGGCCGACGCGGTGACATGGGGGCCTGTCGAACAGCCCCGATTCCCCATGTCTTCCAGCCGCTGGACCACGGTCCTCGCCATTGTTCTTGCCATCGCGCTCGCCTTCGTGACGCTCGCGGCCTGTGCGCAGCCGCCCGAAGGCGGCCTGTCGTTCTCGCACAAGGACTGGCAGCTGGCCTGCGACAACACCGGCACCTGCCGGGCGGCCGGCTATCAAGCGGACGATGCGGACTACGCGACCGGCGTTTCGGTGCTGCTGACCCGCAAGGCCGGGGCGCGCCAGCCGGTCACGGCCTGGCTCAAGCTGGCCCACTGGAGCGACGAATCCCGCGCGGCGAAGCTGGCTGAAGGCAGCTCCTTGAGCATGTCCGTCGACGGCCGCGCCTTGGGCACGATCACCTGGGTGCCGGACTCCGACGGCTTGGCGCTGAACACCGAGCAGACCGAGAGCCTGCTGCAGGCCCTGGTCGGCACGGGCCGCATCGTCTGGAAGGCGGGCGACAACGAATGGGTGTTGTCCAACCGCGGCGCCACGGCCGTGCTGCTGAAGATGGACGAGTTCCAGGGCCGGGTCGGCACCTGGGGCGCTCTGGTCGATTTCGGCGAGAACGACGAGGCCAGGGTGATCCAGGCGCTGGCGGCGCCTGTCGTGCAGGCGGCGGCCACGTTCGACCGGTCCGTCAGCTTCAATGCGAAGCAGGCGCAGCTGCTGCTGCGTGCGCTGCAGGCTTCAGGCCCCGACAAGGACCGCTGCCCCCTTTTCGATGCAGGCTTCAGCGCGGCGGAGCTCTCGGTTCAGCGCCTGAACCGGGACAAGCTGCTGGTCTCCGTCGTCTGCGCGCGCGGTGGCTACAACGGCAGCTCGGGCCTGTGGGTCGTCAACGACGACGCGTCCTTCGCGCCCGTCCTGGTGACCTACAGCGGCACGGAATATGGCGCTGGTGTCATCAGGTCGGACCTCAAGGGCCGTGGTGTGGGCGACTGCTGGTGGCACCAGGCCTGGACCTGGGATGGTGCGGCCTTCGTGCCGACCTCGGTGTGGGACTCGGGCATGTGCCGGGGCATAGGCGCCGGTGGGGCGTGGGAGCTGCCCACGCTCGTGACGGCGGTCATTCCCGCCGGGCGCTGAGTGGCTTCAGCTCCGCTTGGGCGCGCCGCGGCCGCGCTCTTCCAGCCAGGCCTTGGCCGTCGAGAAGTGGCCGCAGCCGATGAAGGGGCGCGGCGGCTTCAGGGCCGACAGCGGCGAGGGGTGGTTGGCCTTCAGCACCAGATGGTCCTGGCGGGCGGCCTCGATCAGCGGCGCCTTGGCCTGGGCGTAGCTGCCCCAGAGCATGAAGACCTTGGGGGCGGGGTCTTCCGCGGCGGCCTTGATCAGCGCGTCGGTCAGCACCTCCCAGCCGCGGTTGGCATGACTGGCGGCCTGGCCGTCTTCCACCGTCAGCACGGCGTTCAGCAGCAGCGTGCCGCCTTCGGCCCAGCGCACCAGGCTGCCGGTGGGCGGGAAGGGCTTGCCCAGGTCGCGCTGGATCTCCTTGAAGATATTGCGCAGGCTGGGCGGGAAGGGCACGCCCTCGGGCACGCTGAAGCTCAGGCCCTCGGCCTGGCCGGGGCCGTGATAGGGGTCCTGGCCGAGGATGACGACGCGGGTGTTGGCCAGCGGCGTGAGTGTCAGCGCGCGCAGCGGCTCGGGCGGGTAGATGGTGGCACCGGCCGCGTGGCGCTCGGCCAGATAGGCCAACAACTTCTGGCCCACGGGGCTGGCAGCCCAGGCGTCGACGACGGGGCGCCAGTCGGTGTCGGGGAGCTCGAGAGGCAACCTCATCTCAGTTGTCCATGGTGGCTGTGGAATTTGCGGGCCGAGCGCCGGGCCGCTCCCTAGCCGGCCCGCCTTGGGCGATGTGCTTGCGGCTCGATGCCGCAAGCATCGCCGTCCCCTCGGGGGACCGACCAGACTCGCTCGCGTTCAGCGATGCGAGGTTGGGCGAGGGGCGGCGTCATCCGAACAATGTTGCCAGGGCTTGGCCGGGGTCCGGCGCGCGCATGAAGGCCTCGCCGACGAGGAAGGCGTTCACGTTGGCCTCGCGCATGCGCTTCACGTCGGCCTGGCCGAGGATGCCGGACTCGGTCACCAGCAGGCGGTCGCCCGGCACGCGGGGCAGCAGGCCCAGCGTCGTGTCCAGCGTCACGTCGAAAGTACGCAGATTGCGGTTGTTGATGCCGACCAGCGGCGTCTTCAGCTTCAGCGCGCGGTCCAGCTCTTCGCCGTCGTGCACTTCGACGAGGACATCGAGGTTCAGCGCGTGTGCCGCGGCTTCGAGGTCGGCCATCTGCGAGTCGGCCAGGCAGGCGGCGATCAGCAGGATGCAGTCGGCGCCCATTGCACCGGCTTCCATGACCTGGTATTCGTCGACCATGAAGTCCTTGCGCAGCACCGGCAGTTCGCAGGCGGCGCGGGCTTCGCGCAGATAGGCGGCCGAGCCCTGGAAGAAGCGCTCGTCGGTCAGCACACTGAGGCAGGCCGCGCCATTGCGGGCATAGCTCTCGGCGATCAGGCCGGGCTGGAAGTCCTCGCGCAGCACGCCCTTGCTGGGGCTGGCCTTCTTGATCTCGGCGATGACGGCGGCGTGGCCCGCCGCGATGCTTGCGCGCAGCGAGCGCTCGAAGCCCAGCTGTTCACCCTTGCGGGCTTCGGCCTCTTCACGCTGCGAAGCCAGCGAGCGCCTGGCCTTGGCCGCGGCGATCTCTTCCCACTTGACCTCGACGATCTTCTTGAGGATGTCGGCCATCAGCTCTTCCCCAGCGCCTTGGTCTGCTTGACGAAGGCATCGAGCTTGGCGCGGGCCGCGCCGCTGTCCAGGGCGGCGCGCGCGCGGCTGATGCCATCGCTCAAGGACGGCGCCACATTGGCCGCATACAACGTCGCGCCGGCATTCAGCAGCACGATGTCGCGCGCCGGGCCGGCGCTGCCGTCCAGCACGCCGATCAGCATCTCGCGCGACTGCTCGGGGTTGTCGACCTTGAGGCTGCGGTTGCTGGCCATGGCCATACCGAAGTCTTCCGGGTGGATCTCGTACTCGCGCACGGCGCCGTCCTTCAACTCGCCGACCAGCGTCGTCGCGCCGAGGGAGATCTCGTCCATGCCGTCCTTGCCGTAGACAACCAGGGCGTGCTCGGCGCCCAGGCGTTGCAGCACGCGCACCTGGATGCCGACGAGGTCGGGGTGGAAGACGCCCATCAGGATGTTGGGCGCGCCGGCCGGGTTGGTCAGCGGGCCCAGGATGTTGAAGATGGTGCGCACGCCGAGCTCACGGCGTACCGGCGCGATGTTCTTCATCGCCGGATGGTGGTTGGGCGCGAACATGAAGCCGATGCCGCATTCGTCCAGGCAGGCCGCCACGGCGCGGGGGCTGAGCTGGATGTTGGCGCCCAGGGCTTCCAGCACGTCGGCGCTGCCGGTCTTGCTGCTGACGCTGCGGTTGCCATGCTTGGCCACCTGGGCGCCGGCCGCGGCAGCGACGAACATCGAGCAGGTCGAGATGTTGAAGCTGTGCGCGCCGTCGCCACCGGTGCCGACGACGTCGACGAGGTGGGGCAGGGGGCCGAGCGGCACCTTGTTGCTCAGCTCGCGCATGACCTGGGCCGCGGCGGTGATCTCGCCGATGGTTTCCTTCTTCACGCGCAGGCCGGTCAGCAGGGCGGCCGCGATGACGGGCGACATCTCGCCGGCCATGATGCGGCGCATCAGCGTCAGCATCTCGTCGTGGAAGATCTCGCGGTGCTCGATGACGCGGGTCAGGGCTTCGGTGTCGGTGATCGGCATATCAGGCCTTCTCGAAGAATTCACGAGCGGAAGCGATGGCATGGGCTATGCCGGCGGCATCGACGTCCAGATGGGTCACGAAGCGCAGGCCGATCATGCCGGTGGCCAGCACGCCGCGGGACTTCAGATGCTCCAGCAGCGCCGGCGTGCGGCCGTCGCTGACCTGGGCGAAGACGATATTGGTCTGCGGTGGCGTGACCGTGACACCGGGCAGGGCGGCCAGGCCCTCGGCCAAGCGCTTGGCCAGGGCGTGGTCCTGCGCCAGCCGCTCGACGTGATGGGTCAGCGCGTAATCGGCCGCCGCGGCCAGCAGGCCGACCTGGCGCAGGCCGCCGCCCACCATCTTGCGGATGCGATGGGCGCGGGCGATGACTTCCTTGCTGCCCACCAGCATGGAGCCTATGGGCGCGCCCAGGCCCTTGCTGAAGCAGATGGAGACCGAGTCGAAATGGCGGGCCAGCTCGGTCACCGTGCGGCCCGAGGCGACCGCGGCGTTGAACAGGCGGGCGCCGTCCAGATGCGTGAACAGGCCGCGCGAATGGGCCAGCTCGCAGGCGTCGGTCGTGTAGCTGGCGGGCAGCACATTGCCGCTCCAGGTGTTCTCCAGGGCCAGCAGCCGCGTGCGCGCGAAGTGCGGGTCGTCGGGCTTGATGGCCGCGGCGATGTCCTCGAGCTTGAGGCTGCCATCGGGCTGGTTGGGCAAGGGCTGGGGCTGGATGCTGCCCAGCACGGCCGCGCCGCCGCCTTCGTAGCGGTAGGTGTGGGCGAGCTGGCCGACGATGTATTCGTCGCCACGGCCGCAATGGGCCAGCAGGCCGCAGAGATTGCTCTGCGTGCCGCTGCTCATGAAGAGGGCGGCCTCCTTGCCGAACAGCGCGGCCACGCGCTCCTGCAGCGCGTTGACGGTGGGGTCGTCGCCGAAGACGTCGTCGCCGACCTTGGCAGCCTTGATGGCCTCCAGCATGGCCGGCGTCGGCTTGGTGACGGTGTCGCTGCGCAGGTCCACCACGCCGTCACCGCCACTGCCGCCGGAACCCGGTGCGTAGTCGCTCATGGCTTCAGCTCCAGGAAGTTGCGCAGCATCGCGTGGCCATGCTCGCTGAGGATGGACTCGGGATGGAACTGCACGCCTTCCATCGGCGTGGCCGTGCCGGCCAGCTCGCGGTGGCGCACGCCCATGATCTCGCCGTCGTCGCTGCGCGAGGTGATCTCCAGCACCGCCGGGCAGCTCGCTTCCTCGATGACGAGGGAGTGGTAGCGGATGACGGAGAAGTCCTTGGGCAGGCCGGTGTAGACGCCGCGCTGGTCGGTCGTGATGGTGCTGGCCTTGCCGTGCATCTGGCGTTGCGCGCGGATGATCTTGCCGCCCAGGGCCTGGCCCATGGCCTGGTGGCCCAGGCACACGCCGAGCAGCGGTTTCTTGCCGATGAAGTGCTGGATGGCTTCCACGCAGACGCCCGCCTCGGTGGGCGTGCAGGGGCCGGGCGAGAAGACGATGTGATCCGGGTTCATCGCCGCCATCTCGGCCACGGTGATCTCGTCGTTGCGCACCACCTTCACCTCCGCGCCCAGTTCACCGAAGTACTGGACGATGTTGAAGGTGAAGCTGTCGTAGTTGTCGATCATCAGCAGCATTTAGAAGCCCTCCTCGACGAGTTCGGCGGCGCGCAGCAGCGCCCTGGCTTTGGCTTCCGTCTCCTGCCATTCGAGCTCCGGCACCGAGTCGGCGACGACGCCGGCCGCCGCCTGCACATACAGGGTGCCGTTCTTGATGATGCCGGTGCGGATGGCGATGGCCAGGTCCATGTCGCCGGCAAAGCTGAGATAGCCACAGGCGCCGCCGTAGATGCCGCGCTGCACGGGCTCCAGCTCGTCGATGAGCTCCATGGCGCGCACCTTGGGTGCGCCGGTCAGCGTACCGGCGGGGAAGGTGGCCTTCAGCACGTCGAGCTGGCCGACCTCGGGGCGCAGCACGCCTTCGACGTTGGAGACGATGTGCATGACGTGGGAATAGCGCTCGATGGTGAAGGCCTGGGTCACCTTGACGCTGCCGGTGCGGGCGATGCGACCGATGTCGTTGCGCGCCAGGTCGATCAGCATCAGGTGCTCGGCGCGCTCCTTGGGGTCGGCCTGCAGCTCGGCTTCCAGGGCCAGGTCGCGCTCCGTCGTCGCGCCGCGGGGGCGGGTGCCGGCCAGCGGGCGGATGGTGACCTTGCGACTGCCGTCGCCGATGTGCTCCTCGCGCACCAGGATCTCGGGGCTGGCGCCGACGATCTGGAAGTCGCCCAGGTCGTAGAAGTACATGTAGGGGCTGGGGTTCAGCGCCCGCAGGGCCCGGTACAGCGCGATCGGCTCGGCCTTGTAGGGCTTGGAGATGCGCTGGCCCACCTGCACCTGCATCAGGTCGCCGGCGGCGATGTATTCCTTGGCCTTGGCGACGGCTTCCAGGTAGTCGGCCTTGGCGAACCCGCGCGTCACCGGGTGGGCCTCGCTGCGCTGCACGCGCGGCACGCTGACCGAGTAGGTCAGCTTGTCGCGCAGGCCGGACAGGCGCTTCTTGGCGCGGAAATAGGCCTCGGGCTGGCGCGGATCGGCCCAGACGATGAGGTAGAGGCGCCCCGAGAGGTTGTCGATGACGGCGACTTCCTCGGACAGCAGCAGCACGATGTCCGGCGTGCCCAGGCTCTCGCCCGGGTGCTGGCGGTCCAGCTTCTTCTCGATGGCGCGCACCGCCTCGTAGCCGAAATAGCCCGCCAGGCCACCGCAGAAACGCGGCAGGCCGGCCGGGATCCTGGGCTTGATGCGCTCCTGATAGGCCGCAATGAAGTCCAGCGGGTTGCCTTCATGCGTCTCGACGACGCTGCCGTCGGTGACGACCTCGCTGAGGTGGCCGGTGGCCCGGATCAGCGTGCGCGCCGGCAGGCCGATGAAGGAGTAGCGCCCGAAGCGCTCGCCGCCGACGACGGACTCCAGCAGGAAGCTGTTGCGGCCCTGGCCGGCGCCGGCGCAGAGTTTGAGATAGAGGGACAGCGGGGTTTCGAGATCCGCAAAGGCCTCGCTGATGAGCGGGATGCGGTTGTAGCCCTCGGAAGCGAGGCTCTGGAATTCGAGTTCAGTGATCACGTCTCAAACCTTGAAAGACAAGTTTCAGGGCTTGGCGTGCAGCCCGATGGACCACGGGCAACGCGGAATTTGCGCGTCAGGGCGCGCCAAGCGACATCAGGCCAGGGTTGACCAGCGACGCCAGGGCCAGGCTCCCCGGTCGCTCGACCCCGTGATGTACTTCCGCGTGATGAACATGATGTGGTCAGTGTATCAGTCGGGTTTTCAGCATGACGCGCCATACTTCGGCTCACGAAGATGCCGCCATCGCGGCAGAACAATGGAGCGAGACATGCGCGCATTCATCGTCGCGGCCCTGGTGGCCGTTGGCAGTCTGGGGGGAGCGACAGCGGCCTGGGCGGAAACGGTCGAAGTGGCCAATGTGAAGTACGAGACGGCCATGGACCTGGCGGGCCAGAAGCTGGTGCTCAACGGCGCCGGCGTGCGCTACAAGTTCGTCGTCAAGGTCTACACGGCCGGGCTCTACCTGACCCACAAGGCCGGCACGACGGCCGAAGTGCTGGCGGCGCCTGGGCCCAAGCGCATCCATATCAGCATGCTGCGCGAGATCGACGGCAATGAGCTGGGCAAGCTCTTCACCAAGGGCATGGAGGCCAATGCCCCGCGCGACGAGTTCGTCAAGTCCATCAACGGCGTGCTCAAGCTCAGCGAAGTCTTCGCCAGCCGCAAGCAGCTGAACAGCGGCGACAGCTTCTCGGTCGACTATGTACCGGGCATTGGTTCCACGCTGCTGCTCAATGGCAAGCCGCTGATGGCCGAGCCCATCAAGGAGCCCGAGTTCTTCAGCTGCCTGCTGCGCATCTGGCTGGGCGACAAGCCGGCCGACGACGCGCTGAAGGACGCCCTGCTCGGCGTCTCCAAGAAGTCGCGCCGCGGGAACTGACCCCCCCTCGTCCAGTCGCGCCACGCTGAACGCGGGCGCGCCTGGTCGGTCTTGCAGACCGCGCTGCGGCAGGCGTATGCCGCTCACCGGGTGCCATGTGTCCGGCCTCAGCCCCCGAGGGGACGGCTCAGTCCAGCGTGATCTCGTCGAGACGGTCGATGTGTTGCAGCGCCGGCACGGCGAGGATGTCCTCGCCATGGTTGTAGCCATAGGTCACCAGCACCAGGGGGCAGCCCGCCGCGCGGGCGGCCTCGGCGTCGTTGCGCGAGTCGCCCACCATCCAGGTCGCTGAGGGCGGTTGCCCCAGTGCCTCGCAGGTCCTGAGCAGCGGCAGCGGGTCGGGCTTCTTGCGCTCGAAGGCGTCGCCGCCGAAGACATGGGTGAAATACCCGTCCAGGCCCTTGCGCCGCAGCAACTCGCGCGCCGGGGCGCCCGGCTTGTTGGTCAACACGGCCAGCGGCAGGTCCAGGGCTTTCAGCGTCTCCAGCCCCTCGACGACGCCCGGGTAGACGGCGGCGTATTCGCCATTCACCTCGGCGTAGTGACGCTGGTAGAGCGTCCAGGCCCGGTCGAATAGCGCCGGCTCGCCGCCGGCCGCAGCCAGCGTGGTGCGCACCAGATGCTCGCTGCCGCGGCCGATGGTGTGCTCGACGAAGTCACGCGTGACCTTGGGCAGGCCGAGCTCGGACAGCACCCGGTCCAGCACGGCGACGAAGTCACCCAGGGTGTCGACCAGGGTGCCGTCGAGGTCGAGCATGCAGGCTTGCGGGCGAATCGCGGCACCCTTCGCGCTGCGCGCTGTCCCGCCAAGCGGGAGCTGAGCCCCTTGGGGCGGCCGTGCGGGGCTCATGGCTTCAGCAGCCCGTCGGCCTTGAACATGGCCTTGATGCCGCGCACCGCCTGGCGGATGCGCGACTCGTTCTCGATCAGGGCGAAGCGCACATGGCCGTCGCCATGGTCGCCGAAGCCGATGCCGGGCGACACGCAGACCTTGGCCTTCTCCAGCAGCTGGCGCGCGAATTCCAGCGAGCCCAGTTCGCGGTAGGGCTCGGGGATGCGGGCCCAGATGTACATGCTGGCCTTGGGGCAGTCGACCGCCCAGCCGGCTTCGGTCAGGCCCTTGTAGAGCACGTCGCGGCGGCGCTGGTAGCTGGCGGCGATGTCCTGCACGCACTGCTGGTCGCCCTCCAGCGCGGCGATGGCCGCGACCTGCAGCGGCGTGAAGGTGCCGTAGTCGTGATAGCTCTTGATGCGGGCCAGGGCCGCGACGAGGTCGGGATTGCCGACCATGAAACCGACGCGCCAGCCGGCCATGTTGTAGCTCTTGCTCAGCGTGAAGAACTCGACCGCCACGTCCTTGGCGCCGGGCACCTGCATGATGGACGGCGCCACATAGCCGTCGTAGACGATGTCGGCATAGGCGAGGTCGTGCACGACGAGGATGTCGTGCTTCTTGGCCAGGGCCACGACGCGCTCGAAGAAGGCCAGGTCCACGCATTGCGCCGTCGGGTTCGACGGGAAGCCGAACACCATCATCTTGGGCTTGGGGTAGCTGCCGCGGATGGTGCGCTCCAGCTCGGCGAAAAAGTCCACCTCGCTGCTGACCGGTATGGCGCGGATGTCGGCACCGGCGATGACGGCGCCGTAGATGTGGATGGGGTAGCTGGGGTCGGGCACCAGCACGGTGTCGCCGCGGTCCAGCGTGGCCAGCATCAGATGGGCCAGGCCCTCCTTGGAGCCGATGGTGACGATGGCTTCGGTGTCGGGGTTGATGTCGACGCCATAGCGGCGCTGGTACCAGTGCGAGATGGCGCGGCGCAGGCGCGGGATGCCCTTGCTGGCCGAATAGCCGTGGGTGTCGGGCCGTTGGGCGACCTCGGTGAGCTTGGCGACGATGTGGGCCGGCGTGGCCCCGTCGGGGTTGCCCATGCTCATGTCGATGATGTCCTCGCCACGCCGGCGGGCCGCGAGCTTGAGCTCGGCCGTGATGTTGAAGACGTAGGGCGGGAGGCGGTCGATGCGCGCGAAACGGCGCTTGCCGCCGGAGGCGGAAGAGGAAGCAGTCATTGGCGGTGTACGTAAGCGCCCGGAACCGTCCGAGCGACGTGGACGGCGTGGCGCCGTGCCGCAGCCGACTCTAGCGCACTAAGCTGGCGGCATGAATGAGACGTCTCTTGAACTGACGATCGATGACAACACCACGGTGTCCGCGCTGTGGGTGCAGCCATCCCGACCGCGGGCGACCTATGTCTTCGCCCACGGCGCCGGCGCCGGCATGAACCACAGCTTCATGGTCGACCTGTCGCAGGCCCTGTTCGAGCAATCCGTGGCGACGCTGCGCTACCAGTTTCCCTATATGGAGCGCGGCTCCAGGCGCACCGACTCGCCAGCCGTGGCGCATGCCGCGGTACGTGCAGCGGTTGCCATGGCGCATGGGCGCCTGCCCGACACGCCGCTGTTCGCCGGCGGCAAATCCTTTGGCGGCCGAATGACGTCGCAGGCCCAGGCGGCGGAGCCCCTGCCCGGTGTGCGCGGTCTGGTCTTCGTCGGCTTTCCGCTGCACCCGGCGGGCAAGCCGGGCATAGACCGGGCTGCGCATCTGGCCCAGGTCAAGGTGCCGATGCTCTTCCTGCAGGGCACGCGTGACGAACTGGCCGAGCTCGACCTGCTGCAGGGCGTCGTCCAGGGCCTGGGCAAGAAAGCCACTCTGCATCTCGAGGACGACGCCGACCACGCCTTCCATGTGCGGGCGCGCAGCGGCCGCAACGACGGGCAGGTGGTGCAGGCCTTGGCGGCGGCCGTGGCGGCCTGGCTGCCCTAGCGCAAGCCCTGGGGAGGGCGGCCGCCCGGCTTCCTAGAATCGGGCGATGGAACCCACTGCCGCCCCCATCGTCTGCATCGGCGGCCTCAACATCGACCGCAAGCTCAAGCTGCTGGCCAGCGCCCTGGGCGGCTCGTCCAACCCCTGCGAATCCCATGAAACCCCGGGCGGCGTCGTGCGCAACGTCGCCGAGAACCTGGCGCGACTGGGCCTGCCCGTGGCCCTGGTGGCGGCCGTGGGTGACGACGCCGGCGGCCGCATGCTGCTGGAGCAGGCCGCCGCCATCGGCATGGACACCCGTGCCGTCATCCGCCTGCGCCGCCATGCCAGCGACAGCTACACCGCCGTGCTGGCGCCCGACGGCAGCCTGGAGCTGGGCCTGGCGGCCATGCCGCTGGTCGAGAGCCTCAACCCCTGGGCGCTGGAGGCCAGCAAGGCCCTGCGTGCCAGCGCGGCCCTGGTCGTCGCCGACGGCAACCTGCCCACCGACGCCTGGCCGCTGCTGCTCGGCGAGGCGCGGGCCAACGACATCCCGCTGGTCTGCGTGGCCGTGTCCGAGGCCAAGATGGGCCGCCTGCCCGAGCGCCTCGATGGCCTGCATCTGCTCATCCTCAACGTCGGCGAGCTGGGTACCGTGGCCGCCGACCCGCTTGATGCCTTCGCGGCCCTGCATGCGCGCGGCGTGGCCCGCGTGCTCGTCTCCAAAGGCGCCGAAGGCCTGCTGCTCAGCGAAGCCGATCACGCGCCGCGCCACTGGCCGGCGCCCGACGTCCATGTCGTCGACGTGACCGGCGCCGGCGACGCGCTGTCGGCCGGTGTCTGCGCGGCCCTGCTGCGCGACTGCGACGACTTCGACGCCGCCGCCCGCCTGGGCCTGGACCTCGCCGCGCTGACGCTGCAGACCGAGGACAGCGTCCATCCCGAACTGAACGCCAGCTTCCTAGAACAACGATGAATGAACTGATCCAGCTCTCGCCCGAAGTCGCCGCCGCCCAGCAAGCCGGTCGGCCCATCGTCGCCCTCGAGTCCACCATCATTGCCCACGGCATGCCCTGGCCGCAGAACCTGGACACGGCGCGCGAGGTCGAGGAGGTCATCCGCAGCGAAGGCGCCGTGCCGGCCACCATCGCCGTCATCGGCGGCCGCATCCGCGTCGGCCTGACCGACGACGAGTTGAAGCAGCTGGCGCAGGCGCCGGACGCGATGAAGCTCAGCCGCCGCGACCTGCCCTTCGCCATCGCCACCGGCCGCCTGGGCGCGACGACGGTGGCCGCGACCATGATCTGTGCCCACCTGGCCGGCATCGAGGTCTTCGTCACTGGCGGCATCGGCGGCGTGCACCGCGGCGGTCATGAGAGCTTCGACATCTCGGCCGACCTGCAGGAGCTGGCGCGCACGCCGGTGGCCGTGGTCTGTGCCGGCGCCAAGTCCATCCTCGACCTCGGCCTGACGCTGGAATACCTGGAGACCCACGGCGTGCCGGTGCTGTCGGTCGGCCAGGACAATTTCGCCGCCTTCTTCACGCCCGACAGTGGCCTCAAGGCCGACTTCCGCATGGATGGCGCCGACGAGCAGTCGCGCTTCATCCGCGCCAAGTGGGCACTCGGCCTGAATGGCGGCGTGGTGGTGAGCAACCCGGTGCCGGCCGCCCAGGCCATGCCGCGCGAGGAGATCGACGCCATCACGACGCAGGCGCTGGCCGAGGCCCAAGCCCAGGGCATCCAGGGCAAGGCCATCACACCCTTCCTGCTGGCCCGCATCAAGGCGCTGACGGGCGGCCGCAGCCTGACCACCAATATCGCGCTGGTGAAAAACAATGCAGTCGTCGGCGCGCGGCTGGCGTGCGCGCTGATGCGTTAGGACATTGCTCACGCGCATGAGCACGCCAGCAATCTGCGAGCAAAAAAGCGCAGATAAGCTGGCGTGTTTTTTTCGTCAATCCCCATTACTTTTGGCAGGCCCAGCCACATGCGCGCGACCTCTTCCCTGAACCTCTGTGGCCTCCTCGTGGCCGTCGCGGCCGCGCTGGCGGGTTGCGGGCGCAAGGCCGATGCCGAAGGGGGCGGTGCGGCGTCGGCACCGGGCAAGGGCGCGAGCGCGCCGGCGCAGATGGTGGGTGTGGTCAAGGTGCAGCAGGCCGACGTGCCCATCACCGTCGAGGCCAGCGGCACCGTCACGGCCCTGCAGAGCGTGGACCTGCGCGCGCAGACGACTTCGACCGTGGCCCAGGTGCTGGTCAAGGACGGCCAGAACGTCAGGAAGGGCGAGCTGCTGTTCCGCTTCGACGACCGTGCCGACCGCGCTTCGCTGGAGAAGGCCAAGGCACAGCTGGCGCGCGACCGGGCCGCGCTGACCGACCTGGAGCGCCAGCTCAATCGCGCCAAGGAGTTGAAGGCGCAGAACTTCATCGCCCAGAACGCCGTCGACACGGCGCAAGCCAATTTCGATGCCGGCCAGGCTCTGATCCGCAGCGACGAGGCCGCCGTGCAGGCCGCCCAGGTCACGGCGGGCTACAACGAGCTGCGCGCCCCCATCAGCGGCCGCGCCGGCATCGTCAGCGTCTTCGCCGGCAGCCTGGTGCAGCCCAGCGCCACCGCGGCGCCCCTGGTCAACATCGCCCAGCTGGATCCCATCAGCATCGCCTTCAACCTGCCCGAGACGCAGCTGGGCACGCTGCTGGAGGCCACGCGCAGCGGCCGCCTGGACGTCGAGGCCCTGCCCCCACCCGGCTCGCCGCGCGGCGCCGTGGCGGTGAAGGGCCATGTCACCGTCGTCGACAACCTCGTCGATACGACGACCGGCACCATCAAGGTCAAGGCCGAGTTCGACAACAAGACCCAGACGTTGTGGCCGGGCCAGTACCTGCGCGTGCGCGTGACGCTGCGCACTCTCAAGGGTGCCACCGTCGTGCCGCAGGTTGCCCTCATCCTGCGCGGCAATGAGCGCTCGGTCTACGTCGTCACGCCCGAGAACACGGCCAAGCTGGTGCCGGTGCAGGTGCGCGCCGGCATGGGTGAGCTGGCCGTCGTCGAGGGCCTGGAGGCCGGCCAGCAGGTCGTCGTGGACGGCAAGCAGAACCTGCGTCCCGGCACGCCGGTGAAACTGCTGGCGCCCGTCGTCAAGCCGGCCGGCATGGCTGCCTCCGGGGCCGCCCAATGAGGTTGACGGAGCTTTTCATCCGCAGGCCGGTGATGACCGTCCTGCTGAACATCTCGCTTGTCATCGGCGGCCTGGCGGCCTGGAGCCGCATTCCGGTGGCGGCCCTGCCGTCCTACAACACGCCCATCATCAACGTCGGGGCGTCGCTGCCCGGCGCCTCGCCGGAGACCATGGCCTCGTCGGTGGCCCTGCCGCTGGAAAAGCAGTTCTCGACCATTGCCGGCCTGCAGACCATTTCCTCGGTCAACACGCTGGGCAACACCTCGCTGACGCTGGAGTTCGACCCCTCGCGCGACATCGACGCCGCTGCCGTCGACGTGCAGGCCGCGCTGTTCCGCTCGCTGCGCGCGCTGCCGGCCGAGATGACATCGCCGCCCAGCTACCGCAAGGTCAATCCGGCCGACGCGCCGGTGCTGCTGGTGGCGCTGACCTCGCCGTCCATCAACCTGTCCGAACTGAACGACTACGCCGAGAACCTGCTGTCGCCGGGCCTGTCGACCATCGACGGCGTGGCCCAGGTGTCCATCTTTGGCCAGAAGCGCTTCGCGGTGCGCATCAAGGCCAGGAACGAGCTGCTGAACCAGCGCAACATCACGCTGGAGGAGCTGCAGGCGGCCATCCGCGGTGCCAATGCCAACACGCCGGTGGGCGTGCTGGATGGTGCCCGTCAGACCCTGACCATCCAGGCCAACAAGCAGCTGAAGAACGCGCAGGAGTTCGGCGCCGTCGTCATCGCCTCGCGCAACGGCGCGCCGGTCTATCTGCGCGACGTGGCCGATGTGCAGGACAGCTTCGAGACCGTCAAGAGCTTCGGCAGCTTCCAGGGCGAGCGCTCCATCGTGCTGGCCATCCAGCGCCAGCCCGACGCCAACACCGTCAAGGTCGTCGACGCCGTCAAGGCCCTGCTGCCGCGCTTCGCGGCGCAGATGCCGGCCTCCATCAAGATGGACACGCTGAATGATCGCTCGGTGTCCATCCGCGAGTCCCTGCACGACGTCTACTTCACGCTGGCCCTGACGGTGGTGCTGGTCGTGATGGTGATCTTCATCTTCCTGCGCCGCGCCGTGGCGACGCTGATCCCGACGCTGTCCCTGCCGATCTCGCTGATCGGCGCGCTGACCCTGCTGTTCGCGCTGGGCTATTCGCTGGACAACATCTCGCTGCTGGGCATCACGCTGGCCGTGGGCCTGGTGGTGGACGACGCCATCGTCATGCTGGAGAACATCCACCGCCACATCGAGGACGGCATGGCGCCCTTCGAGGCGTCGATACGCGGCGCGCGCGAGATGGCCTTCACCATCATGTCGATCTCGATCTCGCTGGTGGCGGTGCTGATCCCGATCTTCTTCATGCCGGGCGTCATCGGCCTGCTCTTCCACGAGTTCGCCGTCGTCGTCTCGCTGTCCATCCTGGTTTCGGCCGTGGTGTCGCTGACCCTGGTGCCCATGCTGTGCAGCCGCCTGCTCAAGCATCACGAGCACACTGAGGAAGGCTGGCTGGGCCGTCATTTCGAGCAGGGCTTCAACTGGGTGCTGGGCGGTTACACGCGCAGCCTGGACGTCGCGCTGCGCCACCGCTGGTGGGTCATCGGCGTGGCCGTCGTCAGCTTCGCGGCCACGGTCTGGTTCTACATGAGCATCCCCAAGGGCTTCTTCCCCGAGGAGGACATCGGCCAGATCCAGGGCAGCACCGAGGCCGCCGAGGACATCTCCTTCACGGCCATGACGCTGCTGCAGGAGAAGGTCGCGGCCATCGTGCAGAACGACCCGGCGGTGGCCAGTGTGTCGGCCGGCATCGGCGGCGGCGGCAATGCCACCAACACGGGTCGCCTCTTCATCAACCTCAAGCCCCGCAAGGACCGCCCGGCCATGCCACAGGTGCTGGAAGGCCTGCGCAAGAAGCTGCGCACCGTGCCCGGCATCGCCGTCTATCTGCGCCCGGTGCAGAACCTGCAGCTCGGTGGCCGCCAGAGCAAGAGCCGCTACCAGTACACCCTGCAATCGGTGTCGGCCGGCGAGCTGAACTCCTGGTCGGTCAAGCTGCAGGACAGGCTGCGCGAGGACAAGCGCTTCCGCGACGTGACCAGCGACTCCCAGCTGCGCGGCCTGCAGGCCAATCTCGTCATCGACCGCGAGCGCGCCTCCGTGCTGGGCGTGCAGATGGGCGATCTGCGCAATGCGCTCTACGACGCCTTCGGTGAGCGCCAGGTATCCAGCATCTACGCCGAGAGCAACACCTACCAGGTCATCATGGAGGCCAGCGACCCTGACCGCGCCAGCGAGGACGCCTTCGACAAGATCTATCTGCGCGGTCGCAACAACGCCCAGGTGCCGCTGAGCGCCTTCGCCACCGTGCAGCGCGGCCTCGGGCCCACGGCCGTCAACCACCAGGGCCAGCTGCAGGCCATCACCATCAGCTTCAACCTGGCGCCCAACGTGCCGTTGGGCGACGCCACCACGGCGCTCGAAGGTTATGGCCGCGAGATCCAGCTGCCCGCCAGCGTCATCACCAGCTATGGCGGCGATGCGGCGGTGTTCAAGGACTCGCAGGGCGGCCAGCTGCTGCTGATCGGCCTGGCGCTGGCGGTCATCTATGTGCTGCTGGGCGTGCTCTACGAGAGCTACATCCACCCCATCACCATCCTGGCCGGCCTGCCGTCGGCGGCGGTGGGCGCGCTGATCACGCTGCAGCTCGCCGGCATGGAGCTGACCATCATCGCCACCATCGGCATCGTCATGCTGATCGGCATCGTCAAGAAGAACGCGATCATGATGATCGACTTCGCTCTGGATGCGCAGCGCAACCAGGGCCTGACGCCGGCCGAGGCCATCCGCGAGGCCTGCGAGCTGCGCTTCCGGCCCATCATGATGACGACGCTGGCCGCGCTGATGGGGGCGCTGCCCATCGCCCTGGGCCTGGGCGCGGGTGCCGAACTGCGCCAGCCCCTCGGCCTGGCCGTGGTGGGCGGCCTGATCCTGTCCCAGGCCGTGACCCTCTACATCACGCCGGTCATCTATCTGGCGCTGGACCGCTTCAGCGGCACCGGGCCGGACGTGCGCGAAGTGGTGGAGTTCGCGAGTAAGGCCGCTTGATCAGCTGAACTTCAACCGGCCCTCGCGGGCGGCCATTTGGAGGCTGCCGGCGGCGCGTTCGATCATTGCGATGACGGCATCGAAGCCGGCGACCGGTCCGAAGTAGGGGTCGGGGATGTCTTCGCCGGCCATCTCCGGCACGAAGTCGGTCAGCAGCAGGATGCGGGCATGGTGTTCGGGCGCGGCCTTCTTGCGCAGCGATTCGACATGCTCCGACTCCATGGCCAGCACCAGGTCGTACTCGCCCAGCTGCTCGGGCTCGAGGCGGCGCGAGCGCCATTTGCGGTCCAGGCTGTATTTGTGCCGCTCCAGCGCGGCCGCGGCACGCGCGTCCACCGGGCCGCCACGCGGGTCGGCATGCACGCCGGCCGAGGCGATGGTCTTGAACACATCGCCGAGCTTGGCCCTGAAGATGGCCTCGGCCATCGGCGAGCGGCAGATGTTGGCGGTGCAGACGAGGAGGACGGCGGCCATGGCGTTCAGGCGGTGAGTTGTTGACGCATGGCGTCGATGACCGATTTGTAGTCCGGCTTGCCGAAGATGGCCGAGCCGGCGACGAAGGTGTCGGCGCCTGCCGCAGCGATCTCGCGGATGTTGTCGACCTTGACGCCGCCGTCGATCTCCAGGCGGATGTCGCGACCGCTGGCGTCGATGATCTCGCGCACCTTCTTCAGTTTCTGCAGCGCCGACGGGATGAAGCTCTGGCCGCCGAAGCCCGGGTTCACGCTCATCAGCATGATGAGGTCGACCTTGTCGATGACCCACTCCAGCACGTCCAGCGGCGTGGCGGGGTTGAAGACCAGGCCGGCCTGCTTGCCTTCGCCCTTGATGAGCTGCAGCGTGCGGTCCACATGGGTGCTGGCATCGGGGTGGAAGGTCACCATGTCGGCACCGGCGCGGCAGAAGGCCAGCGCCAGGCTGTCGACCGGCTGCACCATCAGGTGCACGTCGAGGATGGCCGGCGTGCCGTCGGGCTTGGTCGCATGCTTGCGCAGGGCCTCGCAGATCATGGGGCCGAAGGTCAGGTTGGGCACGTAATGGTTGTCCATCACGTCGAAGTGGATCCAGTCGGCGCCGGCGGCCAGCACGTTCTTCACTTCCTCGCCCAGGCGGGCGAAGTCGGCGGACAGGATGCTGGGGGCGATGCGGTATTGAGGGGCGGCCATGGGCCGGGATTCTAGGTTCCTGGTCTCTTGAAGCTGTCACGCGCCTGCTGCGCTTCCTTCCAGTGGTGGCAACCGGGCTGGTGGTCGTTGATCAGGCCCATGGCCTGCATCAGCGCATGCATGGTGGTCGGGCCGACGAACTTCCAGCCGCGCTTCTTCAGATCCTTGGACAGAGCTTCAGAAGGCTCTGACGTGGCCAGGTTGTGGGCCACCGAGTTCTTGGGCGGCTCGAAGCGCCACAGATAGGCGGCCAGCGAGCCTTCCGCGGCCACCAGCTCCACGCAGCGGCCGGCGTTGTGGATGGCCGCCTCGATCTTGCCGCGGTGGCGCACGATGCCGGCGTCGGCCAGCAGGCGGTTCACGTCCTTCTCGCCGAACCTGGCCACCTTGTCGTAGTCGAAGCCTGCGAAGGCCGCACGGAAGGCCTCGCGCTTGTTCAGGATGGTGCGCCAGGACAGGCCGCTCTGGAAACCCTCGAGGCAGAGCTTCTCGAACAGGCGAAAGTCGTCGGCCACGGGCCGTCCCCATTCCTCGTCGTGGTACTTCAGATAGGTGTCGTCTCCGGGAGCGGCGGCGCACCAGGCGCAACGCGGGCGGCCATCGGGGGGCAGGTAGAGGGGGCGGGTCGGCATCGGGAAGCGGCTCCTTGCGACGTGCGAGTGTCCATGCGGGCGGGCCCTGGCGTGTCAGCTGGCGCTTCGCATTTTCTCGGGCCGAGCGCTGGGCCGCTCCCGAGCCGGCCCGCTTGGGCGAGGCGCTAACGATATTTGTCGCCAATCTGGCGCAGCGTGCCGTCCTTCTCCAGCTTGCGCAGGGCCTGTGTCAGGCGCTCCTCGTAGGCAGCGGGCAGGTCGGCCCGCAGCGCGAGGAACTGCGGCTCCTCCAGGAAGGCGGTGCGTCCTATCTTCAGCTTGTCGCCGAACTTGCTTTCAAGCACATGGTGCTGCAGGTTGATGTCCTGGCCATAGATGGCATCGGCCCGGCCCAGGGCCAGCATCTGCAGGGCCTCGCGCTCGGAGCCGACCTCGGCCACCGTCACATGGGCCGCGATCAGCCGACGCGCCACCGCCGTGCCCCGCATGACCAGCACCGGCTTGTGGCGGCTCAGGGCGGCCAGGTCGGCCAGGGAATCGGGGTTGCGCGGGTCGTCGGCGCGCTGCACGACGACATGGCGGATGGTGTACAGCGGCACGGGAACGTAGCGCCACTGCTTCTCGCGCTCGGGCGACTTCAGCAGGCAGAAGAAGGCGTCGACCAGGCCGTCGGCCAGCAGGCGCTCGACGCGCTTGAGCGGCACCTGCTGGTCCAGGCCGGTGAAATGCAGGCCCGGGTCCTGGCGTTCGACGGCGCGCAGGATCTCCAGGCAGAGCCCGGGCTTGAGCGGGCCACCGTCCGGGTCGTACTTGACGGTCGAGCTGGCCTGCTGCACCGTGCGCAGCGTCAGCTCCTGGGCCGGCGCCGCCAGGCTCAGCAGCGCGCTCAGCAGGCCGAACCAGCGCAGCACTTAGGATCACGCATCCCGACGAACATGCGGCGAGCATAGCCCCCGCGCCCGACAATCACCTGATGGCCAACCCCCGTTTCAGTTGCAGCGTCACCGTCCAGGCCCTGCCCGAGCAGACCCATCTCGAGCAAGGCCTGTACGCCTTCAGCTACACCATCACCATCGAGAACAGCGGCGACGTGCTGGCGCAGCTGATCGGCCGGCATTGGGAGATCACCGATGCGCGCGGCCAGGTGCAGGTCGTCGACGGCCTGGCCGTCGTCGGCCACCAGCCGGTGCTGGCGCCCGGCCAGACCTTCCAGTACAGCTCCTGGGCCCAGATCAGCACGCCGCAAGGCACGATGCGCGGCCGCTTCCTGTGCGTGACCGAGGCCTGCGAGGTCTTCCACACCGACGTCGCCGAGTTCCTGCTGGCGGATAGCGCGTCCTTGCATTGATCTGGGACCTCACCGCCCTGCTGAACGCGGCCGACCCGCAGGCCACGCTTGCTGAGCGCAACCTGTGGCTGGTACGCCTGCTGGAATGGCTGCGGCATGCGCCGCGCGAGGAGGGCACGCCCCGACCCCTCGTCAGGCTCAAGCACCTGCTCAATGTGCTGGAGCGCCACCCCGAGCATGCCTACAACTTCGCGGGCGTCATCGCCGGCGTGTGGAGCGAGGTGGATGCGGTCAGCCTGTTCGCCGAGGTGGGCTTCGCGCCGCGCGCGGCGCTTTGGCACGAGTTCCTGGCGCGCCTGCGCCGCCGCGTGCTGCCCGCCAGCGCCGACACGCGCGACCTGGCCGCGCTGTTCGAACTGCTGTTCGGCGATGAGGCTGACGAGGACTGGATCAGCGCCATCGACGACGAGCTGCTGGCGCGGCTGGGCCTGCTGTTCGCCGCCGCGCCCGATGGCGGCTGGCGGGTGGAGATGCGCTCGGCCGTCACGGTGCTGGTCAGCAGCGTGCATGCAGCCGGCCTGTCCGGCCCCTTGCGCGTGCGCATGGACGAGCTGCTGCTGCAGGACAGGCCCTTCCACCAGTTGCCCACCGCTTGGGAAGCCGTGGAGCGCGCCCTTCAGCAGCGCGAGGAGGACGTGCTGGCGCCGGCCATGCAGTACCTGCACGCGCTGCTGGACCGCTGCCGCGCCGCCACGCTGACCGTGCCGGAGCATCTGGAAGCGCATGGCGTGTCGGTGGACCTGATGTTCTCGGTCGAGCAGCTGACGGCGCGACTGGACCGCATCGAGGCCCTGCTGGCCTGCCTGGTATCGGCCGAGCCGCGGCGGGAGCTGATGCGGCTGGTGGCCGGCCTCGTGCGCGTCGTGCACGACAGGCGCAGCCTGCGCATGCTGTTTGCCCGCCACTATTCGCTGCTGGCACGCAAGGTGGCCGAACGCAGCGCCGAGACCGGCGAGCACTACATCACCCGCAGCCGCGACGAGTACCGCGACATGCTCAAGCGTGCGGCCGGCGGCGGCGCCGTCATTGCCGGCACGACGCTGCTCAAGTTCCTCATCGCCCTGCTCGGCTTCACGGCCTTCTGGGGCGGCTTCTGGGCCGGCGTGAACTACGCCGCCAGCTTCGTCCTCATCCATCTGCTGCACTGGACGGTGGCCACCAAGCAGCCCGCCATGACGGCACCGGCCATGGCCGACAAGCTGCAGCACATCGACCGCGACGAGGGCCTGGAAGGCTTTGTCGACGAGGTGACGCATCTCGTGCGCTCCCAGGTGGCCGGGGTGGTCGGCAACCTCGCGCTCGCCGCGCCGCTGGTGCTGGCCGTGCAGGGCCTGTGCTGGCTGGCCTTCGGCGCGCCGCTGGTGGGCCAGAAGGATGCCCTCTACGTGCTGAAGTCGTTGAGCCTGTTCGGTCCCTCGCTGCTGTTCGCCGCCTTCACCGGCACGCTGCTGTTCGCGTCCAGCCTCATCGCCGGCTGGGTGGAGAACTGGTTCGTCTTCCACCGCCTGGACAGCGCCATTGCCTGGAACCCGCGCATCGTCGCGACGCTGGGCTCGGCGCGCGCCCAGCGCTGGTCGCGCTGGTGGCGGGCCAATATTTCCGGGCTCACGGCCAATACCAGCCTGGGCCTGATGCTGGGCCTGGTGCCGGCGCTGTTCGGCTTCTTCGGTCTTGGCATCGAGGTGCGCCATGTGACCCTGTCCACCGGCCAGCTCGCGGCCGCTGTGGGGGCTCTGGGCGTCGGCGTCATGGCGACCTGGGCCTTCTGGTCCTGCGTGCTGTGCATCGCCGGCATCGGTGTGCTCAACGTCGGCGTCAGCTTCTTCTGCGCCTTCAAGGTGGCCATGCGTTCGCGCGGCGTGCGCCTGGCGGACCGCAGGCGGGTCTATGCGGCCATCCGCGCCAGGCTGCGTCGGGCGCCGTTGAGCTTCCTGGTCCCGCCGCGTTAATCCTCGCGGCGCTCGCCCTTGTTGCGGCCCGAGAACATGGTCCACCAGATGATGAAGACGAAGATCAGCAGCGCGCCGAGGGCTTCGAGGACGAGTAACAGCATGGCGGGGTGGACGCGGTTGGGGCTGGCCGCCATTCTAGGAAGCCTGGTCGCCTGCTCCTCGCCGCCGCTGCAAACGCCATCGGCCACCCCATCGGCACCCAGCCAGACGCCGCCGCGAGCCGCCGCCGCGCGCTGGGTCGCCGTCGACTGGAAGGAGTTGCCTGGCTGGGGCAATGACGACCTGCTGGCCGCCTGGCCGGCCCTGCTGGCCAGCTGCCAACGCCCCGCGCCCGGCTGGGCCGAGTTCTGCGCCCGGGCTGCGCTGCAAGCGCCGGTCGATCCGCTCGAGGCGACAGTCTTCCTAATGAAGCATCTGCGACCCTGGCGGCTGAGTGCCGACGGCGGCGAGGCCACCGGCCTGCTGACCGGCTATTTCGAGCCCCAGCTCGCCGCCAGCCGCAGCCGCCAGGGTGCCTTCCAGTGGCCGCTGCATTCCCTGCCGAACGATTTGGCCCTGCGCCGACTGCCGCGTCGCGATGTGGACGCCAACCCGCGCTTCGCGGCGCTGGAATTGGCCTACGTCGATGACCCCTTCGCGCTGCTGCAGCTGCAGATCCAGGGCTCGGGCCGCCTCGTCATGCGCGATGCGAGCGGGGTCGAGCGCATCAGCCGCGTCGCCTTTGCCGGCCACAACGACCAGCCCTTCCAGTCGGTCGTGCGGCCGCTGCTGGATCGTGGCGAAGTGAGCGACGCGACGCCGCGCACCCTGAGCGACTGGGCGCGCCGCAATCCGGGCAAGGTGCGCGAGGCCCTGGCCGTCAACCCGCGCGTCGTCTACTTCCGCGAGGAGGCCCTGCCCGACGCGACCCGGGGCCCGCGAGGCGCCCAGGGCGTTCCGCTGACGCCAGGCCGCTCGGTCGCCATCGACCGTGGCTATATCGCGCTGGGCACGCCCCTGTGGCTGGACAGCACCGAGCCCTGGAGCAGCACGCCGCTGCGCCGCCTGGTGCTGGCCCAGGACACCGGTGGTGCCATCCAGGGCGCCGTACGCGCCGACCTGTTCTGGGGCTGGGGCGACGAAGCCGCGGTGCAGGCCGGCCGCACCAAGCAGCCGCTGCGGCTGTGGGCGTTGTGGCCTGAAGGCTTCACTCCGAAACCTTGACGCCCTTCCAGAAGGCGTACCGGCCCTTGATCTCGGCCGCGGCCGGCAGCGGGTCGGGGTAGTACCAGACGGCGTCGGTATTCATCTCGCCGTTGATCAGCAGGCTCAGGTACTTGGCCTCGCCCTTCCAGGGGCAGCGGCTGACGTGGTTGCTGAAGGTCGTGTACTGCTTGTTCAGCGCCTCGGGCGGGAAATAGTGGTTGCCTTCGACGACCACCGTGTCGTTGCTCTCGGCGATGGTCACGCCGTTCCAGACTGCCTTCATGCAGGGTCTCCGTGAAAATGGGTTGGATGAGACGCTACCACTCCCACTTGGGCCGCGACATCGTCGTCACCGGCGGCAGCGCCCGCGACCTCGAGCCGGGCCAGTTCGGCGTGCTCGCCATCGACGGCGGTGCGGGCGGTTGGTCGGTCGTCCACAAGGGGCCTGGCGGCGACGTGGATGAACTCAACAACGAGATGCATTTCGAGACGCCGGAGGAGGCGCTGGCGTTTGCGAAGGAGCTGATCGAGATGATGGCGGGCTGACGCGATGGTCTTGGTCATCCTCGATCAAGCCGGGCCGCCCACGTTCTGCTCCTTGCTCGAAGAGCCCGGACGGGTGTTGAGCATTGACGGTGAGCGCTTCGAGCACGCCGGGCTCGGCGACTGGATAGGCTTCTATGACTGGCTGAGGCTGAAGTCCGGCGAAGTGATTGGTGTGCGCTTGTGGCCGGGCGATTACAACGCGCATCTCCGCAAGGCGGCGGCCAGCGCCAACGTCGAGGTCGGCAAGAGCGGGAAGTCGATCGATATCTACCTTGGCGATGAGCGCGAGTTCGACCCTTCGATGTCGGACGACCAGGACTTTGGCAACAACCAGCTGATGGTCAGCGCGACGCGCTACGCCATGACTTTCAGCGCGCCAACGGCGCGATGAGTGCGCTGGCCATGAAGCTTCTTCACCCTGCTCCGCTCACTCTCTATGGCGCCCGGGCCTCCGGCTCAGTCGCGGTCGAAGCCGCCTTGACGCTGCTCGGTCTGCCCTACACGCTGATCGAAGGCGCTACTTGGGCTGAAGCCGCCGCTCGCGAGCGCGTCGCGCCGACCAACCCGATGCGCCAGATCCCGACGCTGGTGCTGCCGGACGGGGAGGTCATGACCGAGAGTGCGGCCATCCTGATCTATCTGGCCGATCTGCATCCCGAGGCTCGACTGGCGCCGCCGACGAGCGACCCTGTGCGCCGGCAGTTCCTGCGCTGGATGCTCTATGCGTCGTCGGCGATCTATTCGCTGCACTGGATCAAGCCCGACGTGAAGCGCATCGGTGCGCCCGACAGCGCGCGAGAAGCCGTCGTCGATGCGGTGCACGAGCGCATCGCTTTCTGCTGGTCCAATATGGACGGGCAGCTGACGCCGGGTCGCTGGCTGCTGGGTGATGAGCTGACGGTGCTGGACCTTTACGTCGCCGTCATCTCGCGCTTCGGGCCATGGCGCGAGCGCTTCTACACGGCTGCGCCGCGGATGGCAGAGGTGATCCGACGCGTGGACGAGGAGCCTCGCCTCGCAGAGCTCTGGCTTGAGCGGTTTCCGGACGGATGAGATAGGTTCTTCCATGGGTGCTAGATCTGATCGCCGCCGAGAGTTCCTGGCTCAACATCCGCTGTGTTGCTTCTGTGGAGGCACCACGGCGAGCGAGGAGATTGACCATGTGCCTTCTCGTGTTCTGTTCAAAGATCGGCGTTGGCCAGAAGGATTTGAGTTTCCCGCTTGCAGCAGGTGCAATCGAGCCACAGCGCTTGACGAACAAGTAGTGGCGATGCTTTCGCTTCTCACTGCCACCAGCGCTGACCCAGAAATGATGTCGCTTGTGCAGGAACGTATTCAGGCTGTTGCGAACAACCTCCCAGCTATCTTTCATGAGATGAGGCCTTCCACTTCTCAGCTTCGTGAGGCGGGCCGCAAATACGACGTTCGCCCGAGTCCTGGGCAACTCTTACGTGACCTTCCTCTTTTGTCGGTCAAAGGCCCGCTTGTAAATTCCGCTATTGCCAACTTCGGTAGGAAACTTGCGTGTGCACTGCACTACAGACACGCAAATACGATTGCTCCGCCGAACGCCGACATTGCGGTTCGTTGGTACTCAAATCTCCAAATCAGTAACGACGAAATTCCGACGGAGCTCGCAGAGCTCCTGGTCAACTTTCCAACTCTTCGACGCGCCAACACGAACCTCCAGGATCAGTTCTTCTACCGCTGGGCCGTGAGTGATACGGGGAAGATGTCTGTGGCCTTGGTGTTCTTTCGGGACGCATTTGCCATACTGGTTTTTTTGAATGCAAGCGAGACTGACCGTAGCGCCCTGGAAGGGGTGAATATGCTCAACCCATACGCTTGGCGCTAGGAAGTGCCGAACTGGTAAATGGCTGTTCAGCGCTTCAACGTCTTCGGACGCCTCTTCGACATCGAACGCCGCGGCGAGCAATGGACGGTGCTTTACGTCGGCAACGACGGCAAGCGTGCACCGGCCGGTTTCGTCATCCCGGAGTTCGTGGCGGGCGAGGAACTGGAGCAGTTCTTGTTCGACCTGTTCCACGAGCAGGCTGCCTACAAGAAGGGTGGCATCCATCGGGTCGACCGCGATGGCGGCACGGGCACGCCGGGTGAACATGAACATCTTTGAGCTGGCGACCATCGTCTGCGTTCCCGTAGGCGCAGCGCTGGGCTACCAGTGGGCGTCACCCTATGGCGTAACACCCGGCGTCGTGGCGGTGGGCGCGGGCGCCGTGGCCGGCTACTTTGCCGGCCCTCTCCTGGCGCTGGTCGCCCTGGCACCGTTCCAAGCAGTGGCCTGGCTCTGGCGACGCAGGAAGCGCCCTTAGCAAGAGGCAGGCGTCAAACCTGCCCGCCCGCCTTCGCCCCCTTGCCCTGCAGCACCGGCGCGTCCGGCATGCCGAGCAAATCGGCGGCAAGTGCCTCGGCCACCTCGATGCCGTCGACGCCCGCGCTCATGATGCCGCCCGCATAGCCGGCGCCTTCACCGGCCGGGAACAGGCCGCGCACATTGACGCTCTGGTAGTCGCGCCCACGGTTGATGCGCAGCGGTGAGGACGTGCGCGTCTCCACGCCGGTCAGCACCGCATCGGGCCTATCGAAGCCGCGGATCTGGCGGGCGAAGGCGGGCAGGGCTTCGCGGATGGCTTCCAGCGCGTAGGTCGGCAGTGAGCCGCGGCCCTTCTCTTGCAGATTGGTCAGCGTGACGCCCGGCTTGTAGCTCGGTGCCACGTCGCCGAATTCCTTGCTGACCTGGCGCTTGATGAAGTCGCCCACCAGCGAGCCCGGCGCCAGATAACCGCCGCCGCCCAGCTCGTAGGCGCGGCTTTCCCAGATGCGCTGGAAGGCCATGCCGTCCAGCGGGTTCACCGGGCTGCCGTCGCGCTTGCCGTCCTGGCGGTAGTCCTCGGGCGTCAGGCCGACGACGATGCCGGCATTGGCATTGCGCTCGTTGCGCGAGTACTGGCTCATGCCGTTGGTGACGACGCGGTTTTCCTCGCTCGTCGCGGCCACCACGGTGCCGCCGGGGCACATGCAGAAGCTGTAGACCGAGCGGCCGTTCTTGGCGTGATGGACCAGCTTGTAGTCGGCCGCGCCGAGGATCTCGTTGCCGGCCGCCGCCCCGAAGCGGGCCGCGTCGATGAGGCTTTGCGGATGCTCGATGCGGTAGCCGATGGAGAAGGGCTTGGCCTCCATCTGCACACCGCGCTCGTGCAGCATCTTGAAGGTGTCGCGGGCGCTGTGGCCCAGGGCGATGACGACGTGGGTGGTGCTGATCTGTTCGCCCGATTCGAGTTGCACGCCGCGCACCGCACCGTCCTCGATCAGCAGGTCGGTCATCTTCTGCTGGAAGCGGATCTCGCCGCCCAGGGCCTCGATGTCGGCCCGCATCTTGATGATCATGCTGACCAGGCGGAAGGTGCCGATATGGGGCTTGCTGACGAAGAGGATCTCTTCGGGCGCGCCGGCCTTGACGAACTCGGTCAGCACCTTGCGCGTCAGGTGGCGCGGGTCGGAGATCTGGCTGTAGAGCTTGCCGTCGGAGAAGGTGCCGGCGCCGCCTTCACCGAACTGCACATTGCTCTCGGGGTGCAGCTTCTGCTCGCGCCACAGGCCCCAGGTGTCCTGCGTGCGCTCGCGCACCGCCTTGCCGCGTTCGAGCACGATGGGGCGCAGGCCCATCTGGGCCAGGATCAGGGCGGCGAACAGGCCGCAGGGGCCGAAGCCGACGACGACGGGGCGCGGGCCGGTGTACTCGCCAACCTGCGCCAGGAAGTGATAACCGGTGTCGGGCGTGGGGCGGATCTGGTGGTCGCCGGCAAAGCGGGCCAGCACGGCGGCTTCGTCGACGCCCTCGGCCAGCGTGCAGTCCAGCGTGTAGACCAGCTGGATGTCGCTGCGCTTGCGCGCGTCGTAGCCGCGGCGGGCGATGTGGAGGCCGGCCAGTTCGGCGTCCGAGAGCTTGAGCCGGGCCAGCACGGCCGGGCGCAGTGCGTCCTCGGTATGGTTGAGCGGCAGGCGGAGTTCGTTGATGCGGATCATGGTGTCTGGTCAGTTTCTAGCCGACAAAAACAAACAGGCCCCGCAGGGCCTGTTGAGGGGATCTTCAGGCGCAGGGCCCGATGATCAACCCGAATGGGGGCGCTTGCCCGGGTTCTTCTTGGAACGGGTGTGCGAACCGCGCTCCAGGCTGCGCAGCTGGCCCTTGCCGGCCGTGAAGGTCACGCCCTTGGGGGCGGCGGGACGGGGAGAAGCCTTGCGGTCGGCTTCGGTAACGATCTTGTTGCCCATGATGGCTCCTAAACACAAAAGCCCACAGCAGGGGCGAATCGCCAATACAGCGTCGAAAAGCGCGGATTTTAGCCTGTCCGGCCCAACCAGGCCTGGAAGTCGGGCAGATCCATGGGCTTGGCCAGCAGATAACCCTGGATCAAATCACAGCCGCAGGCGGCGATGCAGTCGAGCTCGGCCTGGTTCTCGACGCCCTCGGCCGTCACGGTCAGGCCCAGGCCCTGGCCGACGCCGACGATGGATTTCAGCAGGGCCTGGCGGCGCGGGTCGCCGTTGACGTCCTGCACGAAGCTGCGGTCGATCTTGAGCTCGTCCACCGGCAGGTGTTGCAGATAGGCCAGCGACGACTGACCCGTGCCGAAGTCGTCGATGGCCAGGCTGACGCCCCAGGCCTTCAGCGCGTTCAGCACGGCGATGGGGTCGGTGCCGCTGGACATCAGGCCGGTTTCGGTCACTTCCAGCTGCAGCTGGCTGGGGTCGACGCGGTATTCGGCCAGCAGGGCAGCCAGGCGGGCGGGCAGGGTCTGGTCCTGGATGTCCAGGGTCGAGATGTTGACGGCGATGCTCATGGGCGGGCGGCCCTCGACCTCCCAGGCGGCCAAGGTGCGCACGGCGCGCGCCAGCATCCAGTCGGTGATCTGGCGGATGCGGCCGCTGCGCTCGGCAAAGGGCACGAAATCGCCCGGCGGCAGCCAGCCGCGCTGCGGATGCTGCCAGCGCACCAGGGCCTCGGCGCCGGTGATGCGGCCAGTTTTCAGGCAGCGCTTGGGCTGCAGGAACTGGCGCAGCTGGTCCTGCTGGATGGCGGTGGCCAGGTCGGACAGCAGGCTCAGATGCAGGGCGCGCGCGGCTTCGGCACTGGGGTTGAAGACGGCGACGTCCTGGCGCAGGCGCTTGGCCTCGAACATGGCCTGCTCGGCGCGGCGCAGCAGGGCCTCGGTGTCGGCCGCGTGTTCCGGCCAGTGGGCAACGCCCAGTGACACCGACAGGTCCAGGGACTGGCCCTGCCAGTTCAGCTTGTGCTCGACCTCCTCGCGCAGCTGGGCGGCCAGTGCCGCGCCGTGGTCCAGCTTGGACACCGGGGCCAGGGCGGCGAAGGTGCCACCGGCCAGGCGGCCATAGGCGGCCACGCCCTCGAACAGGCCCTCCAGCTTGGCGGCGGCACCGCGCAGCAGGGCGTCGCCGGCGTCGAAGCCGAGCACGCTGTTGACGGCCTTGAGGCGGTCCACGTCGATGCAGATCAGCACGGCCTGCTGCTCGCGCTCGGGCAGGCTGGCCAGCAGGCGGTCGCCGTCGGCGATGAAGCGGGCGCGCTGGGGCAGGCCGGTCAGCAGGTCGACGTCGGCGAGGCGGCGCAGCTCGGCCTCGCGCTGGCCCACGGCCTCGGCCATGGTGTTCATCGCCGTGGCCATGTGGCCGACCTCGTCGGCCGAGTCGACCTCGATGCGGTGGCCGTACTGGCCTTGGGCGATCAGCTCGGCACCGTCCTCGGCGCGCTTGAGGGGGTTGATGATGGAACGCGTGACGCCGACGGCCAGCAGGGCGCCGGCAATGAGGGCGCCTATGCAGATGGCCAGCACGCCGGTGCGGTCGGCATCGATCTGGTCGCGCAGCTCGCGGGCCTGGGCCGTGCCGGCACGCTCCTCGCTGGCGGCCAGCTGGTGGATGGCGCTGACGAACAAGGACAGGGCCGACTCGGTGTCACTGCCCAGCAGGGCGCGCGCGGCCTGGAAGTCGTCACGCTCGATGAGGCCGCGCACGTCGACGTAGCTGGCGCGGTAGTCGGCCAGGCGCTGGCGCACCTCGGACAGGCGCTCGGTGCGCGGGCCGGAAGGCAGCACCATGGCCAGGCGCTGCATGGCATCGTCCAGCCGGTTGTTGGCGGCATTGATCTCGGGATAGGCGGACACGCGCAGCTCGGCGTCGGGGCTCATCAGCACCAGCAGCTTGCGCGCCACGGCTTCGGCGTTGCGGTTGATCTCGTTGACCGAGTCGCGGATGACGGCCTGGTCGTCGACGATGCGGTTCAGCGCCTCCGAGAGCCCGGTCAGGCGATACACCGACAGGGCCGCCAGGCCCATCAGCAACAACAGCAGCAGGCCGAAGGCCAGGCCCAGGCGGGTGCGGATGCGCAGCCGCCGCGACAGCCTGCTGAGGGGCCGCTGCATGCCGCTCATCCCTGGGCCGGCTCCCGTGGGGTCATTCGGCGCTCCAGCGCGTCAGCAGCAGGCGCGCCGTCGCCACATTGGTGGCGCAGGGCACGTCGTGGACGTCGCAGGCGCGCACCAGGGCGTTGATGTCGGGTTCGTGCGGCTGGGGCGTCATCGGATCGCGCAGGAAGATGACCCCGTCCAGGTCGCCCACCGCCAGGCGGGCACCGATCTGCAGGTCGCCGCCCATCGGGCCGCTCAGCATGCGCTCGATGGTCAGGCCATGGGTGGCGGTCAGCCGCGTGCCCGTCGTGCCGGTGGCCATCAGCTGGCAACGGCGCAGCAGCGGCAGGAAGTCTCCGGCCAGGGCGAGCATGGCGTCCTTCTTGCCGTCGTGGGCGATCAGGGCAAGCTTCATGGGCTGAAAGGCGATGAGTTCTGCAAAGGATTGACGTTACACGCAAGACGTGAACATAAACGCGCAAGACTTGGCACATTGCGACACTGGCAGCGGCTGTTACTCGACGTACCCGCCGTCGCCCTGCTGCCACGGCCTGGCAGCGCCCCCGGGCAGCATCGCCTCTCCAACTCGCCAACCGCCTGAACCTCATGAACTTCCGCCAGCTCCACCAGGGCCCCGGGCTCCTGAAGATCGCCAATGTCTGGGACGCCGGCAGTGCCGTCCTGGTGCAGGCACAGGGCGTGCCCGCCCTGGCCACCACCAGCGCCGGCCTGGCCTGGGCCCTGGGCTACCCCGACGGCAACCAGCTGCCCGTCGACGAGCATGCCGACGCCCTGCGCCGCATCACCCGCGTCGCCCGCGTGCCGCTGTCCGCCGACAGCGAGGCCGGCTACAGCGATGACCCCACGACCGTGGCCGACAACATCATGAAGTTCGCCGCGGCCGGCGTGGTCGGCATCAACCTGGAGGATGGCACCGGTGCGCCCGCCCTGCTGTGCCGCAAGATCGAAGCCATCAAGACGGCGGCGGCCCGGGCCGGCCTCGACATCTTCATCAATGCCCGTTGCGATGTCTGGCTGAAGAACCTGGCGCCCGGCCGGGCGGTCGAGGAGGTGCTGCTGCGGGCGCGTGACTACGCCGCCGCCGGCGCCGATGGCCTGTTCGCGGCCGGTGTGACGGTCGTGGCCGACATCCAGGCCCTGGTGGGCGGCCAGCCCCTGCCGCTGAACGTGATGGCCCGGCCGACCCTGCCCGGCCTGGAGGAACTGCAACGCCTGGGCGTGCGCCGCATCAGCGCGGGCAGCGCGATTGCCGAGGCGGCCTGGGGCCGGGCTCAGCGGGCCGCGGCGGGTTTCCTGGCCGAAGGCGCCGGCAACGAGCTGTTCGAAGGCGCGACGCCCTATCCGCAGATCAACGGCGCCCTGAACGCCGCCAACCAGCCTCAAGGCTGAATCGAGACCCGCAACTGCAGCTCGCGCTCCGGCTGGCCGGCCGCGTCGCGGCTGCTGACGGTGCCGCGGGGGGCGGGCTGCGTCGTGGCGCCGCCGCTGCGGGCCACGGTCTGCCAACGCTCCAGCGGCAGGTCCAGGGTCGACTGGAGGGCCTGGTCGTCCATGTCGATGTCGAACTCGACATGAACCAGCGCCTTGCCGCCAGGCCAGCTGGGTTTCACGGCAAAGCTCTGTGTCGTGCGGCGTTCACCGCTGCGCGGGCTGGCATAGACACGCTGCGGCGTGCGGGTGGTCGGGTCGAGCTGGACGACGGCGTCCACCCATTGCAGAGGTTCGCGCGTCGTCAGCCGCTGGGCGGTGCGCTGGCCGTTCTGCACCAGCAGGCGCTGGACCGTCTGCGGCAGGGGCTGCGCGGTCGAGGTGACCACGCCGGGCCCGCGTGGCGACACCGAGCCGGCCGTGCCCACGACGACGGCGCCGTCGCGCACGCCGGCCTGGGCGGCGGGCGGCAGATTGCTGTCCACCCAGCGCAGCTCGACCACGAAAGTGACGGCCGGTGGCGCGGCCACGGCCGCCAGCGGCCACAAGGTCAACAGGACGGCACGGCGCTTCATGCGCACCAGCTTATTCCCGTGCGGCCTTGGGGCTGGCCGGCAAAAGCCGCGGTCCGAACAGGTTGATCGCCAGACCGGCCATCACCAGGGCCGCGGCGATCAGCTTCCAGCCCGGCAGCGCTTCGCCCAGCAGCAGGCTGGCCGAGCCCATGCCGAACACCGGCACCAGCAGGGCCATGGGCACGATGCGGCCGGCCGGGTGGCGGGCCAGCAGCCAGCTCCAGACGCCATAGCCGAACAGCGTATTGCCGATCGACTGCCACAGCACCGCGGCCCAGGTGCCGACGCCCGACGCGGCAAGGCCCGCCGTGACCTGGTCGGGCCCGTCGACCAGCAGGGCCAGCACCATCAGCGGCGGCACCGCGAAGGCGCTGCTCCAGACCACATAGGCCAGCATGTCGATGCGGCCGGCGCGCTGGGTCAGCAGGTTGGCGCAGGCCCAGGACAGCGCGGCCGCCAGCACCATGGCCAGGCCCAGAGCAGTCGTCGTCCCGTCGGTGTGCGAGGCGATGACGATGACGCCGCCCGCTGCCAGGGCCAGGCCCAGCCAGGTCGTCGCCGCCACGCGTTCGCCGCGCAGGCTGACGGCCAGCAGCAGCGTGAAGAAGACCTGCGTCTGCACCACCAGCGAGGCCAGGCCCGGCGAGATCTGGCTGCGCATGGCGAGATACAGCAGGCCGAACTGGCCCACGCCGATCAGCACGCCATAGCCGCCGAGGTTGCGCCAGTCCACTTGCGGCCGGCGCAGGAAGAAGCAGGCCGGCACGAAGGCGAAGCCGAAGCGCAGCGCGGCCAGTGTCATCGGCGGCAGCGTGTGCAGGGCGTATTTGATGACGACGAAGTTGCTGCCCCAGATCGCGACGACGGCCAGGGCGAGCAGGAAATGGCGCAGGGGCAGGGCGGCTTGCATGGCGGCAGTCTAGGCAGAACGGCCGACTGCCATCATCCACATGGGATTCCTGGTTTGCGCGCTGCGCGCTGACCAGCGTCAGTCGATGCCGATGCGGTTGCGTCCCGCAGCCTTGGCCTGGTAGAGGCGCTGGTCGGCGCGTGCCAGCGTGTCGGCCAGGGCCTCGCCGCGGTGATGGCCGGTCAGGCCGATGGAGACGGTGATCGACAGCGTGCGATCGCCGCCGATGTCGATGGACAGGGCCTCGATCTGCTGGCGCAGCCTCTCCATGCCGCCCAGGGCCGGCGGCATGGCCGTGTCAGGCAGCAGCACGACGAACTCCTCGCCGCCCCAGCGCGCCAGCACGTCGGTCGCGCGCAGGGCCGCCTGGCCGGCCTGGGCGAAGGCGCGCAGCACGGCGTCGCCGGCCGCATGCCCGTACTCGTCGTTGACGCGCTTGAAGTGGTCGAGGTCGACGACGGCGATGCAGAAGTCGTGACCATGGCGCAGCGAACGCAGCAGCTCCTGGTCCATCAGGGCCTGCATCTGGCGGCGGTTGGGCAGGCCGGTCAGTTCGTCGCGCGTGGCGATGGCCTGCAGTTGGGCCAGGGCGCGTGCCAGTTCCTCGCGTTGCAGGGACAGGCGGCGGCGGATGCGGCTCAGTCGCGCCGTCAGCACGGCGACGGCGGGCAGCATGATGGCCAGCATCAGGAAATGGCCGATCTCGATCGCGGGCGGATAGTCAGCAGGCCGATGGCCCGCCATGAAGGCCATGACGAGGCCGAACAGCGTCAGCGCGAACAGGCCCAGGGCATAGGCGCCGCGGGCCCGCAGCTGGAACATGCCGAACATCAGGATCAGCGTCAGCACCGGGAAGACGGCGCCACGCAGCGGGCCGGCCTGGGCGTAGCCGAAGGCCGCGGCGGCGATGGCGAAGCCGATCTGCAGCCGGGTCAGCGAGGGGTCGGCGAAGCGCAGCGACCAGCCGCTGCGGATGGCCGCGTAGATCAGCGCCATGCCGGCGAGCGACACGGCCGTCCAGGTCCACAGCAGCAGGCCATGCTCTGCGTGAGCGACGCTGACGGCGTAATGCAGCATGGGGACGCACAGGCCCATCAACGCCATGGCGAGCGAGGTCTGGCGCAGGCGCAGGCGCTGGGCGGGCTCGACGCCCAGCCACAGGTCGACCAGCCGACGAAGGTGCGACAGCGCCATGCCGCAAGCCTAACCGGCAGCTCCGCTGCGGTGGGTCAGGCCTTGCTCCTTGTCGAGCCGGGGCGGTGCTTGTTCACGCTAGTCCGTCAAGCCGGCACAGCGCCGCAGCAGCGCGGGCAGCACCTCCACGGCCGCGGACCGCCAGGCGCCCATCAGGCAGACCTGCACCCAGTTGCGCTCGCGCAGGTAGGCGCTCTGGTGGGCGATGCGGCAACCGAGGCGGCCCAGGCGCTGGCCCAGGCGCTGCGCATCGATGCCGGGCGGAAGGGCCAGCGTGATGACGCCGGGCTGGGCCTGCGATGGCGCCACCAGGGCGGGCAGGCCCATGGCCCGGAAGGCGTCGCGCAACTGGCTGTCCGCCTCGCGGGTGGCCTGCCAATGCGCCGGCCAGTCCAGGGTCAAGGCCGCCTCCAGCGCGGCCACCGCATTGGAACTTTGCGTGGACGCCACGCCGCCGGCCCGCGAGATGGCACCCAGGTCCAAGGCCGCCGGCAGCGTGGCGCCCGAAGCCAGATCGCCGTCGTGCAGCACCAGGGCCAGGCCGGGATGGCTACCGAGGGCCTTGCCGCTGACGCTGCTGGCCAGCCAGACGCCGTGCAGGTCCAGTTCCTGCAAACCCAGCGCGCTGACGGCGTCCAGGCAGAGGGCCGCGCCGACTTCAGCGCAGGCCTTGCTCAGCATCTCCGGGGCGTTGCGCGCGCCCGTCGAGGTTTCGCAGACGGTGGTCCACACCCAGGCCGGCCGCTGTTCGGCCAGGGTGGCGACGAGGCGCTGTTCGTCGATGGCTTCGCCCCAGGGCAGGGACAGGGTCTGGTGGGGCAGCTGCCAGCGCCGCGCATGGTCGGCCAGGCGTTCACCGAATTCGCCGTTGCTGATGACCAGGCCGGTGCGGCCGCGCTGGCGGATCTGCCCGGCAACGGCATCGTTCGCCAAGGTGCCGCCGCCGGGCAGCAGCAGGGCGCCGGCGCAACCGGTCATCTGCCGAAGGCGCTCGGCAATGCGTTCGACGCGCCGCCTGTGTTCGATGGAGCGGTGCGACACCGGCTCGCCGCTCCAGGCCCGGCGCACGGCAGGTGACAGCGGCACCGGCCCGGGCAGGAAGCAGGCCGCCTCCTCGCCGGCGCTCAGCTCCAGATGGGCGACGCGCTCGGCATAGTCGGGCAGGCGCAGCCACATCGGTTGGTAGACGGCCTCGCCGCTGCCCACGCGCGGGCCGAAGGGCTGGAAGCCGAGATGGGCATAGAGCTTGAGTTCGCGCGTCGTGCCCGAGATCAACGCCAGGTCGCAGCCCTGGTCACGGAACTCGCGGCCCAGCACGCCCGCCAGCCGCGCGAACACGCCGGCCTTGCGCCAGTCCGGTGCCACGGCCAGCAGTCGCACTTCCATGGCGCGCTGGTGCTCGGGCAGGTAGGCGTCCAGGTCGGACAGCTTGCCGTCCAGCGAGAAGGGCCGCCGCGCGCGGCCGGCGATCATGCCGACGAGCTCGTCGCCCTCCAGCGCAATCGCGTAGGTGTTCTCGTCGTGGAAGCGGTCCACCAGGCGCCGCAGCGGGTTGGGCGGATGCTGCGGGATCTCCTCGACGAAGGTGCGGTAGTTGAGCTGGTGGATCGCCTCGAATTCGGCGGCGTCGCTGGCAATCTTGTAGATCAGGCCCATGCGTCGATTCTGGCGCTGTTGCCCTTTCTACCCGCCGAGGTGGCCCAGCGGCAGCACGCCGCTGGCCTTGACCTCGCCCAGCGAGAAGCTGGTGTGGATGTCCTTCACATTGGGCAGATTCAACAGCGTGTCGATGGAGAAGCGCGAGAAGGCATCGAGGTCGGTGGCCATGACCTGCAGCTCGAAGGTGCCGGCGCCCGAGATGTAGTGGCAGGCGATGACCTCGGGCAGCCGCCGGATGGCGTCTTCCAGCGGCTTGGTGGCGGCACCGGCACTGCGCTCGGCGTCCACGCGCACGAAGGCCAGCACCCCGAGGCCCAGCTTGCGCCTGTCGATCTCGGCGCGGTAGCCGGTGATATAGCCCTGGTCCTCCAGCCACTTGACGCGCCGCCAGGTCGGGGCGGCCGACAGGCCGATGCGCTGGGCCAGCTCGGCGTTGGACAGGCGGGCGTCGCGTTGCAGCTCGGCCAGGATGGCGATGTGATGGCGGTCCAGTGCTTCCGGGGTGGCTTCTTCGGTGCTCATGGTTTGCCCTGATCGGCGAAGTGGCGATGCAATTCAAACGAATTTTGCATCCTCGAGAAAGGAAATTGCCATTCGACTCGATTTCAAGCGTAAATGAGAAAGCACTCCTCGCGACCATTTCCCTACACTGCCCGGTCCGGCCATACTGGCCCATGGCCCGCGCGGCCGCCTCACAAGGGCAGGTCGAACGGGTCGCCATCCAGGAGCTCCCACCGATGAACGCCCCGCTGCCCGAACACATCCTGAAGGCGCTACAGACCGTCTCGCTCGACGACAAGTACGCCCTAGACAGTGGCCGTGCCTTCATGAGCGGCGTGCAGGCCCTGGTGCGCCTGCCCATGCTGCAACGCACGCGCGACGCGATGGCCGGCCTGAACACCGCCGGCTTCATCAGCGGCTACCGCGGCTCGCCGCTGGGCACTTATGACCAGGCGCTGTGGGCGGCCAAGAAGCATCTGGCCAAGCAGAACATCGTCTTCCAGCCGGGCGTCAACGAGGAACTCGGCGCGACGGCCGTGTGGGGCACGCAGCAGCTGGACCTCTTCCCCGAGAAGGCCAAGTTCGATGGCGTCTTCGGCCTCTGGTACGGCAAGGGCCCGGGTGTAGACCGCTGCATCGACGTCTTCAAGCACGCCAACATGGCTGGCACGTCCAAGCACGGCGGCGTCATCGCCATCGCCGGCGACGACCACATCGCCAAGAGCTCGACGGCGGCTCACCAGAGCGACCACGTCTTCAAGGCCGTCGGCTTTCCGACCTTCTTCCCGAGCAGCGTGCAGGACATCCTCGACATGGGCCTGCACGCCTTTGCGATGAGCCGTTTCTCGGGCCTGTGGGCCGGCATGAAGACCATCCAGGAGATCGTCGAGTCGTCGGCCAGCGTCAGCGTCGATCCCGACCGCGTCAACATCATCATGCCGGAGGACTTCCAGATGCCGGCCGGTGGCCTGCACATCCGCTGGCCCGATCCGCCGCTCGAGCAAGAGTCGCGGATGATGAACTACAAGTGGTACGCGGCCCTGGCCTACATCCGCGCCAACCGCCTCAACTACAACGTCATCGAAGGCAAGAACGACCGCTTCGGCATCATCACCAGCGGCAAGGCCTTCAACGACACCCGCCAGGCCCTGCACGACCTCGGCCTGGACGAAGACACCTGCCGCCGCATCGGCATCCGGCTGCACAAGGTCAACGTGGTGTGGCCGCTGGAGGCGCAGGTGGCGCGCGAGTTCGCCAAGGGTCTGCAGGAGATCCTGGTCGTCGAAGAGAAGCGCCAGATCATTGAATACCAGGTCAAGGAAGAGCTCTACAACTGGCGCGCCGACGTGCGCCCGAATGTGCTTGGCAAGTTCGACGCCGGCGACAGCGGCGAGGGCGGCGAGTGGAGCGTGCCCAACCCCAGCGACCACTGGCTGCTGCGTCCCCAGGCCGACCTGACGCCGGCCATCATTGCCCGCGCCATCGCCAAGCGCCTGAAGAAGCTGGGCGTGGACAGCGACATCGTGTCGCGCCTGGACGCCCGACTGGCCATCATCGACGCCAAGGAAAACGCACTGAAGGCCGAGACCCAGACGGCCGGTGGCGCCGACCGCACGCCCTGGTTCTGCTCGGGCTGCCCGCACAACACCAGCACCCGCGTGCCGGAAGGCTCGCGCGCCGTCGGCGGCATCGGCTGCCACTACATGGTGACCTGGATGCCCGGTCGCAACACGGCCACCTTCACGCAGATGGGCGGCGAGGGCGTGCCCTGGACGGGCCAGGCGCCCTTCACCAACGAGAAGCACATCTTCTCCAACCTCGGTGACGGCACCTACTTCCACAGCGGCAGCCTCGCCATCCGCCAGAGCATCGCCTCGGGCGTCAACATCACCTACAAGATCCTCTACAACGACGCCGTTGCGATGACCGGTGGCCAGACCGTGGGCGAGCGCCCCGAGGGCCACACCGTCATCCAGATCATGAACAGCGTGATCTCGGAAGGCGTCAAGAAGCTGGTCATCGTCACCGACGAGCCGGCCAAGTACGAGGGCGTGGCCCTGGCGCCGGGCGTCACCGTGCACCACCGCGACGAACTGGACAGCATCCAGCGCCAGTTCCGCGAGATCGAAGGCACGACGGCCATCATCTACGACCAGACCTGCGCGACTGAAAAGCGTCGCCGCCGCAAGCGCGGCAAGATGGTCGACCCGGCCAAGCGCGTCGTCATCAACGAGCTGGTCTGCGAGGGCTGCGGCGACTGCTCCGTGCAGTCCAACTGCCTGTCGGTCGAACCGCTGGAGACCGACTTCGGTCGCAAGCGCCAGATCAACCAGAACACCTGCAACAAGGACTACTCCTGCGTGAAGGGTTTTTGTCCCAGCTTCGTCACCGTTGAAGGTGGCGAGCTGCGCAAGCCGAAGAAGGAATCGCGCAAGAGTCCGTTTGATGCGGCGCTGCCCGCATTGCCCCTGCCGGTCATTCCGAATGCCGAAGAGGCCTGGGGCATCGTCGTCGGTGGCGTGGGGGGCACGGGGGTCATCACCATCGGCCAGCTGCTGGGCATGGCCGCCCACCTGGAAGGCAAGGGCGTCATCACGCAAGACGCCGCGGGCCTGGCCCAGAAGGGCGGCGCAACCTGGAGTCATATCCAGATCGCCAACACGCCCGAGGCCATCTTCTGTACCAAGGTGGGCACGGCGGAGGCCGATCTCGTCATCGCCTGCGATGCCATCGTCGCCGCCAACAAGGCGACGCTGGCCGTCATGCGTGAAGGCCGCACCTATGTGGCGCTGAACACGCACGGCTCGCCGACGGCGACGCTGGTCAACGACGCCAACTGGAGCTTCCCGGGCGCGGCCTGCGAACAGGCCGTGGGCAATGCGGTGGGCCGCGATCACCTGGGCTCTTTCGACGCCGAGGAAGTGGCCGTCAAGCTGGTGGGCGATTCGCTCTATACCAACCCGCTGATGCTGGGCTATGCCTGGCAGCAGGGCCGCATCCCGCTGAGCTATGACGCGCTGATGCGCGCCATCGAACTCAACGGCGTGCAGATCGACAACAACAAGATCGCCTTCGAATGGGGCCGCCGCTGCGCGCATGACCTGAAGAGCGTGCAGTCGCTGTATGCGGCCCAGGCCGTCATCCAGCTGGTCAAGCGCCAGAGCGTCGACGAGATCGTCGCCAAGCGCGTCGACTTCCTGACCGGCTACCAGAACGCCGCCTATGCGGCCGAGTACAAGGCCTTCGTCGACAAGGTGCGCGCTGCCGAAGCCAAGCTGGGCAGCAAGACCACGCTGACCGAAGCCGTCGCCCGCTATCTGTTCAAGCTGATGGCCTACAAGGACGAGTACGAGGTCGCCCGCCTGCACACCGACGCCGCGTTCACGAACAAGATCGCCGGCATGTTCGAGGGCGACTACAAACTGGTGCACCACCTCGCGCCGCCGCTGCTGGCCAAGACCAACGACAAGGGCGAGCTGGTCAAGCGCCCCTTCGGTGGCTGGGTGCGTCCGGCCTTCGGCCTGCTGGCCAAGCTGAAGGGCCTGCGCGGCACGGCCTTCGACATCTTCGGGCACACCGAGGAGCGCAAGATGGAGCGCCGCTGGATTGGCGACTACCGCGCCGGTGTCGACAAGGCCTTGGCCGGCTTGACGGCCGAGTCACTCGCCACTGCCGTCGAGCTGGCCCGCGTGCCGGAAGACATCCGCGGCTACGGCCATGTGAAGGCCCGCCACGAGAAGGCCGCCAAGGCCAAGTGGGATGCGCTGATCGCCAAGGTCTGATCGCGCTCACGCCCTTGTGAAGCCCCGCTGGTTCGTCCCGCGGGGCTTTGTTCATTCAGGGCCTCAATGTCGAGTGCTGCAGCACGATCAGCCAGCGGCCCTCGATGCGTTGGTAGGCGAAGCTGTAGCGGGCCGGTCTTTCCTTCGTTTCACCACCGACCTGCTCGGTGAACTCGTATTCGCCCGAGCGCACCGCCGTGTCGCCGAAGAACTGCAGGTTGCCGATCATCCAGCGCATGCGGGCCGTGGGCCGCTGTGCCATCTGGTCGAAGAACACCGGCAGCGCCACGCCATCCAGCGGCACGGCCGTGTACTCGTCGTCGGTGATCAGGGCACCCGGCGCATAGAGCTGCTGCAGCCGGCGCGGGTCGCGGGCGTTGTAGGCATCCTTCCAGTCCTCCAGCGCCAGCATCAGATCGTTGACGCAACCGCTGTCGGGCGCATCGCAGCGCAGCGGCGGCGACACGCTCACCTTGGGTCCCGTCGAGCAGCCACTGGTTGCCAGCACCAGCAGCAGGGCGACCGCGATAGCGAGCGGCCGGCGCAACCTGTCGATCATTGCCATGTCGAACTCCCCTGTCTTGTGGCGCCGATTGTGCAGCTCCGCGTCGAGGCCCGGCGCTTGGCGACGGGGCGGCGCCCGCCTACAGTGGCTGCCATGCGCCGACGTCATGTCTCGCCTCTGGGTCTGCTGTTCGGCGAGTTGCCGGCCGTCCGCGCCGAACCCCTGCAGTTGCGTTCTGCCGCCCAGGCGGGCTTCCCCCACAAGTTCAATGTGGGCGGCGAGGGACAGCCCGGCTTTTGCATCGAATACATCCAGGCCCTGGTCCAGGTCGACACCGGGCTGAGCTTCAGCGGCCTGGACGAAATGCTGCCGACGCTGCGCATCGAGCAGGAGCTGGCCTCGGGCCGCGTCGAGGTCTTCTTCGGCATGCTGAAGACGCCGGAGCGCGAGGCCATGTACCGCTTTGCCGACAGCCCACGCATCTACACCATCCACCACCAGGTGGCCGTGCTGGCCTCGGACACCCAGGCCGACCAGGTGCGCAGCATCGACGAACTGAAGGCGACGGTCGGCAGCCGTGTCATCCTGGCCACGCGAGGCAGTGGCTATGCCAACTTGCTGCGCGATCAACTCGGGCTCAACGTCGACGACGGCGCGACCAGCATCGACCAGAACCTGCGCAAGCTCATCGGCGGCCGGTCGCGCTTCCTCTACGACTCCGAATCGTCGCTGCGCCGCGCCATCCAGGCCAATGGGCTGCAGGCCCAGGTCCGCATCCTGCCCACTGTCTTCCGCCGCCAGGATCTGCTGCTGGCCCATGCGCCGGCCCTGGCCGCCGAACGCCTGGCGCGCATCCTGGCCGCGATGCGCGCGCTGGAGGCCAACGGGGCCGCTGCCCGGCTGCGCATGGCTTACGGCCTGCGTTGAGCGCTGGCATTCCCTGAAAATCGTCTTCTTCGGGTTTGCCTAGACTGCGAAGCTTTCGACAGGGAGAAAAGATGAAGACCACCACGCTGCGCGGCCTGCTGGCCGCCCTTTGCCTTTGCGCCGGCCTGGCCCATGCCGCCGACGCGCCGGCCGAGAACCCGGCCTGGACCGAGGCCAAGGCCGTCGCCAAGGCCGGCCCCGCCGACGTCGCGATTGCCGGCCAGGCCACGCTGCATCTGCCGGCCGACCGCGTCTTCATCCCCCAGCCCCAGGCCGGCAAGCTGCTGACGGCGATGGGCAACCCGGGCCAGCACACCGAACTGGCCGGGCTGATCTTCCCCAAGGGCGAGGGCGAATGGTTCGCCACGCTGCGCTACATCGCCTCCGGCTATGTGAAGGACGGCGACGCCAAGGAGTGGAAGGCCGACGAGCTGCTGTCCAGCTACAAGGAAGGCACCGAGGCCAGCAACGAGGAGCGCAAGAAGATGGGCGTGGCGGCCCTCGAGATCACCGGCTGGGCCGAGCCGCCGGCCTATGAAGCGACCCAGCACCGCCTGGTCTGGGCCATGAGCTCCAAGGAAAAGGGTGCGCCGGCCGACGCCAACCTGGGCGTCAACTACAACACCTATGCCCTGGGCCGCGAGGGCTATCTGAGCCTGAACTTCATCACCGACCTGAAGGACCTGCCGGCCCAGAAGCCCGATGCCAAGGCCCTGCTGGGCGCGCTGGAGTTCGACAAGGGCAAGCGCTACGAGGACTTCGATTCCTCCACCGACCATGTCGCCGAGTACGGCCTGGCGGCCCTGGTTGTCGGCGTCGGCGCCAAGAAGCTGGGCCTGCTGGCCGTCATCTTCGCCTTCGTCGCCAAGTTCGCGAAGATCATCTTCATCGCTGTCGTCGGCTTCGGCGCGGCCATCACCAAGTTCTTCAAGCGCGACAAGACGGCCTGATGCTCAAGCTGCTTGCATTGCTGCTGTCGGGCGCCAAGTTCGGCAAGCTGCTGACCACCGGCGGGACCATGCTGGTCTCGCTGGTCATCTACGCCTGGATCTATGGCTGGCGCTACGCGGCCGGCTTCATCGCGCTGCTCTTCGTGCACGAGATGGGCCATTTCGTCGCCGCGCGCTACAAGGGCCTGAATGTCGGCGCGCCGACCTTCATTCCCTTCGTCGGTGCCTGGGTCGAGCTAAAGGACATGCCGCACGATGCGCAGACGGAGGCCTTCGTCGGCCTCGCCGGCCCCATGCTGGGCACGGTGGGCGCGACCATCACCTATCTGATGGCGCGCTCATGGGGCGCCGACTGGCTGCTGGCCGTGTCCTACAGCGGCTTCTTCCTGAACCTGTTCAACCTGATCCCCATCTCGCCCTTCGATGGCGGCCGCATCACGGCCGTGCTGTCGCCGCGCATCTGGCTGCTGGGCGCGCCGGCCCTGGTGGCGCTGTTCTTCTGGCGACCCAGCCCCATGCTGATCCTGATGGCCGTGCTGGCCTGGCCCCAGCTCGTCAAGGCCTGGAAGCACCGCAGCGACAGCGTCGAGGCCCAGACCTATTACGCCGTGCCCGCCGCGGTGAAGTGGGAATACGCGACCTACTACCTTGTGCTGGCCGCCTACCTCGCCGTCATGTGCCACGATGTGCACGAGATGCTTGCCGCCACACGGGGTTGAGCTTCGCGGCGCACGCAGGGTGCGGGCCCTAGACTGCGCGCGCCATGATCCGCCGCCGCCCCCTGATCGCCAGCGCACTGGCCCTCGCCGTTGGTGCGGCCGTGGCCGACGACCTGCTGCGCACCATCGCCCAGGCCGGCATGACGCTGAAGTTCAATGCCGGTGGCGACGGCCCCCAGGGCTTCTGCGTCGACTATGTGCGCGCCCTGCAGCGCGTCGATCCCGGCCTGCAGTTCAGCGGCCTGGACGAGGCCATGCCCTTGATGCGCATCGAGAGCGACCTGGCGGCTGAGCGCATCGACCTCTTCTTCGGCCTGCTCAAGACCCGCGAGCGCGCGGCGCGCTTTCGCTTCATCGACACGCCGCCCCTCTACAACATCCGCCACCAGGTGGCCGTGCGCGCCGACGACCGCATCGACGTGCGCAGCTTCGACGACATCCGTGCCCTTGGTGCCCAGGGCGTCGTGCTGGCGACGCGTGGCACCGGCTATGTGAGCTTCCTGGCTGAGCAGCCCGGCCTCATCGTCGACGCCGGTGCCGCCGACAACGCACAGAACCTGCGCAAGCTGCTCGGCGGCCGCGGCCGCTTCTTCTACCAGGCCGACGCCACGCTGCGCCACGTCATCGAGGCCGAGGGCCTGCAGGCACGCGTGCGCATCCTGCCGACCGCCTTCCATGCCGACGCCCAACTGCTGGCCCACGCGCCCGGACTGGCGCCGGAGCGCTTGGCGCGCGTCGTCATGGCCATGCGCGCCCTCGAGCTCAACGGCATGGCAGCGCGGCTGCGCGCAGCCTACGGACTGCTATGAATTCAAAGGCACTCTGGCCCGGCCTGCTGCTGGCGGTGCTGGGCGCCATCGGCTTTTCCGGCAAGGCCATCATCGTCAAGCTGGCCTACCGCTACGGCGTTGACGCGGTCACGCTGCTGATGTGGCGCATGCTGCTGGCCCTGCCCATGTTCCTCGCCATGGCGGGGTGGGCGGGGCGGGGCAAGCCGGCACTGACCCGGCAGGATTGGCGCGACATCGCCGTGCTGGGCTTCACCGGCTACTACCTGGCCAGCTATCTGGACTTCGCCGGCCTAGCCTATATCTCGGCCAGCCTGGAGCGCCTCATCCTGTATCTGAACCCGACCTTGGTGCTGCTGCTGTCGGTGGTGTTCTTTCATCACAAATTGCAGGCACGCCAGGTCATCGCGCTGGCCATCAGCTATGCCGGCGTCGTGGCAGTGTTCGCGCACGAGCTGAGCTTCGAAGGCAGGAGCACGGCCATCGGTGCGGCCCTGGTGTTCGCCAGCGCCATCAGCTATGCCATCTATCTGGCGCTGTCGGGCAAGGTGGTGCAGCGCCTGGGCTCGATGCGCCTGGCAGGCCTGGCCAGCAGCGTGGCCTGCGTGCTGTGCATCGCGCAATTCCTCGTGCTCAAGCCACTGGCCGCTTTCGCCGTGCCCGAGCCGGTGATGTGGCTGTCGCTGCTGAACTCCACGGCCTGCACCGTGGCGCCGGTGCTGATGGTGATGCTGGCCATCGCCCGCATCGGCGCGCCGCTGTCGTCCCAGGTCGGCATGGTGGGCCCCATGAGCACCATCCTGATGGGCGTCTTCATCCTCGGCGAGCCCATGAATGCCTGGATCGTGCTCGGCACGGCGCTGGTGATGGTCGGGGTCTTCCTGGTGGGACTGAAACCAGGCTCGCGCTGAACAGGATTGACCCCTGAGGGGCTGGCGTGTTCAAAATCGCTGAACATTGGCGACAAGGGCCATGAACCGAAGCCCGGTCAGCGAGGAACACACTGCATGCCCATGACGAGCCCCACCCGTTACACCCCTGTCGCCATCGCCCTGCACTGGTTGCTCGCGCTGGCCATCATCGGCGCCTTCGGCGTGGGCCTGTACATGACCGGCCTGCCGTTCTCGCCGGCGCGGCTCAAGCTCTACAACTGGCACAAATGGGCCGGTGTCACCATCCTGGCCTTGTCGGCCCTGCGCCTGCTGTGGCGCCTGACCCACCGCCCGCCGGTCGACATCCCCATGCCGGCCTGGCAGTTGCGCGCCGCCCATCTGACGCACAGCCTGCTCTATCTGTTCTTCTTCGCCGTGCCGCTGACCGGCTGGGCCTACAGCTCGGCGGCCGGCTTCCCCATCGTCTGGTTCGGCGTGCTGCCTCTGCCCGACTTCGTGGGCAAGGACAAGGAACTCGCCGAGACGCTGAAGCTGGTTCACCACTTCGCCGCCTATGGCCTGGGCCTGCTCGTCGCCGGCCATCTGGCCGCCGCCCTCAAGCACCAATTCATTGACCGCGACGGCCTGCTTGCCCGCATGGGTGTCGGCCGCGCCTGAACAAGGATTCCCATGAAAAGCCTGTTTTCCGCCCTGCTGATCGCCACCAGCGCCCTGGCCGCCCAGGCCGCCACGCTGCAGCCCGAGAAGAGCGACCTCGGCTTCACCTTCAAGCAGATGGGCGTGCCGGTCGACGGCAAGTTCAAGAAGTTCGAAGCCCAGCTGGACTTCGACGCCAAGAAGCCCGAAGCCGGCAAGATCGCCTTCACGGTGGATCTGGGCAGCGTGTCCCTGGGCGACCCGGCCTTCGACAAGGAACTGGCCGGCTCGCCCTGGTTCGACACCAAGCGCAACGGCAAGGCCACATTTGTGTCCAGCAGCATCAAGGCCACCGGCCCGGGCAAGTACGACGTCGCCGGCAAGCTGACCATCAAGGGCGCCGCGCATGACGTCGTCGTGCCCATCACCCTGGCCCAGGGCGTGGCTGCCGGCAGCGTCGGCATCAAGCGCCTGGACTTCAAGATCGGTGACGGCGAATGGGCCGACACCTCCATGGTGGCCAACGATGTGACCGTCAAGTTCAAGTTGTCTTTCGCTGGCCTGTAACCTCTTTTCCTCCCTTCCTCTTCACCCCCCCGGAGACCTTCACGATGAAGAAAGCCCTGCTGCTCACCGCCCTGCTCGCCGCCATTGGCGCCGCCCAGGCCCAGAGCGCCACCTACGCCATCGACCCGACCCACACCACCGTGTTCTTCGAGGCCAAGCACTTCGGCACCAGCACCAACCGCGGTCGCTGGGACAAGAAGGAAGGCACCGTCACGCTGGACAAGGCCGCCAAGACCGGCAAGGTCGAGGTCACCCTCGACATGAACTCCATCTCGAGCGGCGTGCCGGGCTTCGACCGCCACCTGAAGAGCAACGACTTCTTCGCCGCCGAGCAGTTCCCGACGGCCAAGTTCGTCGGCGACAAGTTCAGCTTCAACGGCGACAAGCTGGCCAGCGTCACCGGCGAGCTGACCCTGCGCGGCAAGACCAACCCGGTCACGCTGACGGCCAACAACTTCAACTGCTACGAGAACCCCATGCTCAAGCGCGAAGTCTGCGGTGGTGACTTCGAGGGCACCATCCAGCGCAGCCAGTGGGGCGTCAACTACGGCCTGCCGGGCATCCCCGACAGCGTCCGCATCGTCATCCAGATCGAAGCCGTCAAGCAGTAAGCTGGCCGCGCCTTCCCTTCCGAGCCCGCCCTTTGGCGGGCTTTTTGCTGGGCGATCCGTGAAGTATTGCCAGGGCGGTCACAGCCCTGTCACGCCCGGCCGCGCGGACTGTCGCGCCCCCATGCAGTTCGTCACCCGGTCGGGCCGGCGTGTCGCTTCGACCCCACGCCGCCCGGGCCGCCTGCTTACAGTGGCCCCAACGACGACAAACCGGCCATGACTCCCTCCTTCTCCCCCAGCCCCCAGCAAAAGCTCTGGATCGAGCGCTGGCAGCGTTTTTCCACCACGGTGGTGCGCTACTTCCACATCTATGCCGGCTGGCTGGTCGGCATCAGCTGGAAGCGCTTCGTGCTGCTGTCGCTGGCCCTGCTGATCGGCGTCAACGTGCTGAAGAACCTGCCCCCCTTCACCTGGCGCATCAGCGAGCAGGTCGAGGACCATGACCATGGCGCCGAGCGCCGCAAGGCCAAGGCCGAGGCCGAAGCCCGCAAGGCCGTCGAGCAGGCCCGCAAGGCCGTCGACAAAGCCGGCAGGAAGGCGGCCGACAAGGGCGTCCACTACGAGGTCAAGATCGACGAGCGCGGCGTGCGCATCCAGCCGGTGCGCCCCGCGGCCTCGGCCGCCAGCGGCGCCGAGGGCGAAGACGGCGAACCCAAGGCTGACGACGCGCCGGCCATCTCCCTGGACTTCCCCAAGAGCACCCGCCCCGAGGACATCCGCGCCGCCATCGACCAGGCCAAGGAGCAGCTCAGCCAGCTCAAGCAGGAGGCCGAGGAGGTCAAGGATGCCCAGCAGGCCGCCGCCGAGGCCCAGGCCGCGCTGCAGGAAGCCGCCGAGGAAGCCGCCGACGCCCAGAGCCGCCGCCGCGTCACCATCGTGCATGCCGGCGACTCCCTGGTGGACCTGGCCACCCTGTGGATCCTGGCCTCGGCCGTCATCAAGGCCATGTACAAGGGCCGCATCCAGGCCGAGGTCAAGGCCGCGCAGGCCACCGAGAACGCCGAGAGCGAGGCCCTGAAGCGCCAGGTTATCGAGGCCCGCATGGCCGCCATGCAGGCCCAGGTCGAGCCCCACTTCCTGTTCAACACGCTGGCCAGCATCGACCATCTCATCGAGGTCGACCCGCCACGGGCCAGCCAGATGCAGAAGAACCTCATCGCGCTGCTGCGGGCCTCCATGCCCACCATGCGCGAGGCGAACGCCAGCGGTGCCGTGCGCGACCTGGGCCGCGAGCTGGCCGTCATCCGGCCCTATCTCGAGATCCTGAAGATGCGCATGGAAGAGCGCCTGCAGACCGAGATCGACGTGCCCGAGGGCCTGCTGTCCGCCGAATTCCCGCCCATGATGATCCAGGGCCTGGTCGAGAACGCCATCAAGCATGGCCTGGAGCCCAAGGCCGAGGGCGGCAGCCTGAAGGTCAAGGCCGAGATCGTGCACGGCAAGCTGGCCGTCACGGTCGCCGACACGGGCCTGGGCTTCGGCCGGGCCGCCACCTCAGGCACCGGCGTGGGCCTGGCCAACATCCGCGAACGCCTGCAACTGCTGCACGGCGCCCGCGCCAGCGTCACCGTCACCGAGAACCAACCCAGCGGCACGGTCGTCACCATCACCGTGCCCTATCGCAGCCGCAACGACGAAGGAGCGTCAGCATGAAAACCTTGTTCAAGATCCTGTTCATCGGCACCGCGCTGATGGTCCTGATGGCGATGTTCGGTGGCTTCGCGCTGCTGCACCACCATGGCTCCGACATGCACATCGTGCTGGATGACGGCGAGTTCTTCCTCGGCGGCAGCGACTTCGGCGACTGGCTGGGTGCCAGCATCGGCCTCTTCGTCGCCGGCGTGATCTGCGTCGTCGTGCTGCCCCTGGTGTTGCTGCTCGGCGTGGCCCTGCCGCTGGTTGTCGTCGGCGGCGTGCTGGCCCTGGTGGTCGCCAGCCTGCTCGGCGTCGGCGCGGTCCTCGGTTCGCCGCTGATCCTGCTCGGCCTGCTGTTCTTCGTCGTGCTGCGCAACCGTCGCCGCGCCAACAGCGCCAAATCGACGCCGGTCTGAACTAGCATCGTCGGCTATGAGCAATGCACCCATCCGCGCCGTTCTGGCCGACGACGAAAGACTGATGCGCGAGCAGCTGCGCGCCCGACTGACCGAGGTCTGGCCCGAGCTGGACATCGTTGCCGAGGCCAAGAACGGCCTCGAGGCCGTCGAGCTGACCAAGGAGCACAAGCCCGACCTGGTCTTCCTCGACATCCGCATGCCCGGCCTGACCGGCGTGGAGGCGGCCCGCCAGATTGCCCAAATGGGAGATGAAGGATCCGAGGACGAGGCCTGGCTGGTGCCCGAGATCGTCTTCATCACCGCCTACGACCAGTACGCCGTCGAGGCCTTCGAGCAGGGCGTGGCCGACTATGTGCTGAAGCCCGCCGAGCGCGAGCGCCTGCAGCTGACTGTGGCGCGCATCAAGAAGCGCCTGGCCCAGCGCGAGGCGCCGGCCGGCGACTTCAGCGACAGCGCGCCGGTGCCGCTGCAGCAGCTGTTGCACAAGCTGTCCGGCCAGATGAACCCGACGGGCAAGCCGGCCTATCTGCAGTGGATCCAGGCCACCGTCGGCCAGGCCATCCAGATGATCCCGGTCGAGGATGTGCTCTTCTTCATCAGCGACGAGAAATACACGCGCGTGCAGACGGCCAAGATCGAGGCCCTGATCCGCAAGCCCATCAAGGAGCTGGTGGACGAGCTGGACCCCCAGCTGTTCTGGCAGATCCACCGCTCGACCCTGGTCAATGCCCGCGCCATCGACGGCATCACCCGCGACTTCCGCGGCCGCCAGATGGTGGGCGTGCGCGGCCTGACCGAGAAGCTCGAAGTCAGCCGCAGCTATACGCACCTGTTCAAAGGGATGTAGACCCGCATTTGCGTGCGGGCCGAGCGCTGGGCCGCTCCCGAGCCGGCCTGCAGGCGATGTGCGAGCGGCTCAATGCCGCTTGCATCGCCGTCCCCTCGGGGGACCGGCTGGGCCGCCCGCGTTCAGCCGGGCAGGACCAGACGAGGGGCGCCTATTTCTCCACGAAGGCCCGCTCGATGACGTAGTCACCGGGCGTCGTCGTGCTGCCTTCCTTGAAGCCGCGGATCTCCAGCATCTCCTGCATGTCCTTCAGCAGGGCCGGGCTGCCGCACAGCATGATGCGGTCGTTCTCGGGGTCCAGCGGCGGCAGGCCCAGGTCGGCCTGCAGCTTGCCGGTCTGGATCAGGTCGGTGATGCGGCCCATGTTCTTGTAGGGCTCGCGGGTGACCGTCGGGTAGTAGAGCAACTGCTCGCTGGCGAACTCGCCGAGGAACTCGTGCTGGTGCAGGTCGACGGTGAGGTGGTCGTGATAGGCCAGCTCGTTGATGTGGCGCACGCCGTGCACGATGACGACCTTCTCGAAGCGCTCGTAGGTCTCGGGGTCGCGCACGATGCTGATGAAGGGGGCCAGGCCCGTGCCGCTGCCCAGCAGATAGAGGGTCTTGCCCGGCAGCAGGTAGTCGATCAGCAGGGTGCCCGTGGGCTTGCGGCCGACGACGATCTTGTCGCCCGGCTTGATGTGCTGCAGCTTGGACGTCAGCGGGCCGTCCGGCACCTTGATGCTGAGGAACTCGAGCTGTTCCTCGTAGTTGGCGCTGACGATGCTGTAGGCACGCAGCAGCGGTTTGCCGTTCTCGCCCTTGAGGCCGATCATCGTGAAGTGGCCGTTGGAGAAGCGCAGGGCCTGGTCGCGCGTCGTCGTGAAGCTGAACAGGCGGTCGGTCCAGTGATGGACGGTCAGGACGGTCTCTTCGTGGAAGGCACTCATGGCGGTGTTTTTGACGGGTTAACCCGGGGATTTTCGCCCGGAAGTGACAGTCCAACGTCGCCAAGGGGTCAAGTCGCGGTTTCGATGCGCAGAAGCCTTGCCCCCGCACCCTCGCCGCGCTTGACGTCCTCGGGGTTGTAGAGGGCGCAGGCCTTCAGCGACAGGCAGCCGCAGCCGATGCAGCCGGTCAGCCTTTCGCGCAGCTGCTGCAGGGCGGCGATGCGCTCGTCCAGCAGCGGTGCCCAGCCAGCCGACAGCCGCGTCCAGTCGGCCTTGGTCGGCGTGCGGCCCTGGGGCAGGGTGGCCAGGGCCGCCTTGATCTGTGGCAGCGTCAACCCCACCACCTGGGCGGCGCGGATGAAGGCCACGCGGCGCAGCACATGTCGGGGGTATTGGCGATGCCCGCCGGCGCTGCGGCTGCCGGCGATCAGGCCCTCGGCCTCGTAGAAGCGCAGGGCGCTGGTCGCCACGCCCGAGCGCTTGGCCAACTGGCCGATGGTCAGCGGCGCGGTCGGTTGATCGGGGCTTGACTTCAAGTCCACTTGAACTTCGAGCATGGCGTCATGTTCCCACAGCCGAGACGCCGTGCCATGCTGATGAAGACCGCCACGCCTGCGCCCGCCACCCTGGCCCAGCTGCACCACCTGCTCGACGCGGGAGCGGCGCTGTCGCCGACTTACCGGGGCCGCCTGAGCAACCACCTGCCCATGGCCCAGCAGGCCCTGCTGGAGCTGGGCGCCTCGGCGGCGCGGCTGCAGGCCTGGAGCGAGGCCTATGAAGCACACCTTGAGCCGCGCGTCGCCGCCCGCCCGGCCAGCGTCAGCTACGAGCGCGACCTGGGACGCCCGGACAGCGAGGCCGCCTGGCGCGCTCATTTCGCTGCGCGCATCGAGGCGATCGGCTCGGCGGCCACGCTGCGCGAAGCCTTGCCCCGGCTGCTCGACGGTGTCGGCGCCATCGCTTTCCACGGCGTGATCCGCACCGGTCATGCCGTGCTGGCCGGCCAGGAGGGTGAACTCGCTTTCGGCCTGGCCCACTGGGCGGCTCACTTCCTGCCCCTGCCGACGACGAACGACGGTGCGCCGCTGGAACTGACCGATTGGCTTGAAGCCCTGCAGCGGCTGCCGCGCCCGAGCTATCCGGCCGGCAGCCTGATCCACGGCCGCATGGAGGCCTGGGCTTCATCCCCCGACTTCGCCGCCGTCGCCGGCCGTTTGCATCACGGGCCCGACATGCTGCGCGACCTCGCCCTGCTGGCTGCGCGCACCTATGCGGCGACCGGCAACTTCACCGTGCTGCATCTGCTGACCGGCAGCCATGCGATGAGCGTGCTCCAGCCCTGGTGGCCGGCGCCCGAGCTCGCGCGGGGCTTCAGCGTCGCCGCCGCGGCCGGTCTGCTGGCCAGCGGCGCGGCGCCTGCGTCGACTCTCGACCACCCACCCAGCCGCCCCTGGCCCGCGCTCATCGCGGCTGCCTGTGAGCAGGAAGACGCCCATGTCATCAAGCTCACCCACGCCGCCTGGCGCCTGGGCCGCCGCTGGCCCGACCCGGCCTGGCGCCGCGCCGTTGAACATGCAATTCCATTTTGATGGAAGCGAATTTCCAGTAAACTGGAATGCATGGACATCACGCAACGCATTGGTCGCCGCCTGCATGAACTGCGCTCGGCCGCCGGCCTGTCACTGGACGCGCTGGCGCAGAAGAGCGGGGTCAGCCGCTCCAACATCTCGCTGATCGAGCGCGGCCAGAGCAGCCCAACGGCCGTCGTGCTGGACAAGCTGTCGTCGGCCCTCGGCGTCAGCGTCGCGTCGATGTTCGAGACGGGCCCGCCGGCGGCTGCGCCGTCGCCGCTGGCCCGCGTGGACGAGCAGCCGGTCTGGGACGATCCCGCCTCGGGCTATCGCCGCCGCAATGTCTCGCCCCCGGGCGTGTCGCCGCTGCAGCTGGTGGACGTGCTCTTTCCCGCCGGCCAGCGCGTCTCCTTCGAGACCTCGGAGCGTGATGCCGACATCCACCAGCAGGTCTGGATGATCGACGGTGTCATGGAGATAGGCCACGGCAGCGAGCAGTGGCAGCTCAATCCCGGCGACTGCCTGGCCATGCGCCTGGACGCGCCTATCCGCTTCCACAACCCCGGCGCCAAGCCGGCCCGCTATCTCGTCGCCCTGACCGGAGCCCGCAAGCCATGACCGCGACGATTCGAGAACTCGATGGCGCCGAAGCCGCTGCCCGCGTGGGCGAACTCGCCGAGGTGCTGCGCGACTGCGTCGAAGGCGGCGCGTCGGTGGGTTTCATGCTGCCTTTGGCCGAGGGCCGGCCCGAAGCCTTCTGGCGCAAGGTCGCGGCAGGTGTCGCGACCGGCGAACGCCATCTCTTCGTGGCCGAGGACGAGGCGGGCCGCATCTGTGGCACGCTGTCCCTGGTCATCGACATGCCCGACAACCAGCCGCACCGGGCCGACGTCAGCAAGATGCTGGTGCACCGCCGAGCGCGCCGCCAGGGGCTGGCCGAGCGGCTGCTGACGGCGCTGCAAGCGAAGGCCGGTGAACTGGGCCGGACAACGCTGGTGCTGGACACCGTCACGGGCAGTGACGCGTCGCGCGTCTACGAGCGCACGGGCTGGCAGAAGGCGGGCGACATCCCGAACTACGCGTTGATGCCCGACGGACCGCCGTGCTCGACGACCTACTACTTTCGCCATCTATGACCCGGGAGACCCGCATGGAGTTCATCGCCTGCACGCTGGAGGCGCATGGGGACGCCATCCTCGACATCTTCAACGAGGCCATCCTCACCTCGACGGCCCTCTACGACTACGAGCCCAGGCCGCGCGAGTCCATGCAGGCCTGGTTCAAGACCAAGCAGGCCAGCGGGTTTCCCGTCATCGGCGCGGTCGACGAGCAAGGCAAGCTGCTCGGCTTCGCGAGCTACGGCACGTTTCGCGCATGGCCGGCCTACAAGTATTCCGTCGAGCATTCGGTCTATGTGCACAAGGACCATCGCGGCCAGGGACTGGGCCCGGCGTTGATGGCGCGGCTCATCGCGGCGGCCCGCGAGCGGCAGGTGCATGTGATGGTGGGCGGCATCGACATGAGCAACCATGGCAGCATCGCCCTGCACGAAAAGCTGGGCTTCCAGCACGCCGGCACCATTCGGCAGGCCGGCTTCAAGTTCGGTCGCTGGCTGGATCTGGGCTTCTACCAGCTGGTGCTGGATACGCCCGAGCACCCCGTGGACGGCTGAGCCGGAAAGCAAAAAGGGGCGGAAAGATCCGCCCCTCGTGCCAGCTGCGGCCTGCTATTTCTTGGTGCCGCTGCAAGTGCCCATCTTGGCCATCTCGAGCTGGGACACGTCCTTCTTGCCCTGCCGTTCGGAGGCCGCCTCGATGCGGTCGGTGAACAGGCCTGCCTGCCCGGTGGCGGGTTGTTTGAATTCCTTGGCCTGGGTGGACTCCTCTTTGGGAGCCATGTTCACGGATGCACAGCCCGACAGCACCAGAGATGCGGCCACGGCGAGTCCTGCAAAGCTCAGTCGCTTCATCATCGAATTCCTCCTCTGTTTTGATTCGATACCACCGCTTCTGCGGGCGAGGGCGGCGGATGCCAGCGCAGGCGAAGAGGCGTCCGTCCCTTGCATTCGTGCGATCACATGCAGGCCTGTGCAAACGCCGTGGCGCGGCGCGAAGTAGCGCACGGAGCGCCGTCGTTCGCCGGCGCCCGGAGTCTCCCGATCCGTCCTAGCGGAAGCCGATGCCGCGCCGCTCGCGCACCTCGGGTTTGGCCCGGTGCTCGGCCTCCAGCTGCGCCAGGAACTCGTCCGGCGTGAAGGTCTCGCCGAGGATCTCGACCTGGTTGCGCACGGCGGCAAAGTCGCCATGCGTCAGACAGTCCAGCGCCGCCAGCCTGGCGCGCTGCTCGTCGGTCGGCGCGACGCCGGCCTCGCGCTCGAACATCGCCACGCGCTGTTCGGGCTTGAGCGCCTTGAAGCGGATCTTGAAGGCAAAGCGCCGCAGCGCCGCCTCGTCGAGATCGTCGAAGAGATTGGTCGTGCAGATGAAGAGGCCGTTGAAGCGCTCCATGCCGGCCAGCATCTCGTTGACTTCGCTGACCTCGTAGTTGCGCTCCGCATGCTTGCGGCTGCGCAGGAAGCTGTCGGCTTCGTCCAGCAGCAGCACGGCGCCTTCGGTCTGCGCCGTCTCGAACATGCGCGCCATGTTCTGCTCGGTCTCGCCGACGAACTTGCTGGCGATGTCGCTGGCGCGCCTGACCATCAGCGGTCGGCCCAGGGCTTGCGCGATGTGCTCGGCGAGAGCCGTCTTGCCGCTGCCGGGCGGGCCATAGAAGCAGAGCTGGCCCGAGCCCTTGCGGCGGAGGGCCTCGACGATGCGCGGGATCTCGAAGCGGCTTTCGCAGTTCAGCAGCTCCAGCGCGTACTGGGTCACGCAGGGGCGGGCAAGGCTGCTGCCGTCGTCACGGCCCAGGGCCTTGTCGGCGTTCAGCAACTGGCGCTCGATGAGCTTCTCGGCATCGTCCTTGCCGCCGGCCAGCTGGGCGAAGCGCACCGCGGTGCGGATCTGCGCCGGCGTCAGGCCAGGGCGCTCGGCCAGCTTGGCGACAAAGCCTTCACTGACGCTCACTTCGCCCAGGGCCTTGGCCACCAGCCCGCGGCGCGCGCCCGGCGGCGGCGACTTCAGCTCCAGGTGGTACTGGAAGCGGCGCCGGAAGGCCGGGTCGATCTGCTCGATGCGGTTGGTGACCCAGATGACGGGCACCGGATTGGTCTCGAGGATCTGGTTGACCCAGGCCTTGCCGCTGACCGAGTTGCCGACGCCGCCTTCGCCGCTGGCGTCCAGCCGGTTCAGCAGCGAGGCCGTGTCGCTGGACAGCGGCGGGAAGACGTCCTCGACCTCGTCGAAGAGCAGGGCCACATTGGCGCTGGCCTTCAGGAAGACCTGGCTGATCTGCAGCGAGCGGTAGCGGTCGCGGCCCGACAGCGAATTGCCGTCGCGGTCGGCGTATTCGACCTCGTACAGGTCCAGGCCCGCAGCCGCCGCGGCGACCTTGGCGAGCTCGGTCTTGCCCGTGCCCGGTGGGCCGTAGAGCAGCACATTGACGCCGGTGGCATGCGTGGCTACGGCCTGGCGCAGCATGCCTTTGAGCAGGTCAAGGTCGTCGACGACGAACTGGAAGTCGGAGGCGACCAGGGCGCTGCGAGTGGCCGGCCGCGTGAACACGGCCATCAGGTCATGCGGGCCTTGGTATTCGCGCATCAGCACCGGCGGCAGCTGGTCGCTGACCTTCATCAGGTCGGCCAGATCGGTGATGTTGTGTTCGGAGATCAGGTTCTCGACCATGCCGATGCGCTCGAGGCGCGAGCCGGCGCGCAGGGCCTCGGCGACCTCGCGCTCGTCGACGCCGGCCACGGCGGCGATGGCCGCGAAGGCCTCCTGCGCCGTGTTGACCTTGAACTCGACCAGGGCGCCGCGCAACTCGCGCTGGTAGCGGGCCAGGGTGCCGTAGAGCAGGATGGCGCGTTCGGCCGGATTGAGCTGGAGCAACTGGCCCAGGGAATCGATGTTCTTCTCGACCAAGGTCGACTCGCGCTTGAGCTGCCGGTCCAGGTGCTCGCAGGTGGTGGCCAGCAGGGCCATCATGTCCTTGGGCGCGTCCTTGACGTATTCGTCGAGGTAGAAGAACAGCGTCGCTTCGCTGAAGGGGCCGCTCCACTGGCCGAAGCGGTCGAGGAAGGCTTCGTCGCCGAGGGCTTCGTGGCCGCGCCACAACTCGTTGCCGGCGCAGCGCTGGGCCAGATAGCCACGCAGCCTCTGCAGCACGCGGGTGGGCCAGACGAGATGCCGGCCGGTGAAGGACAGCAGACCGTTGAAATCGCGCCGCAGATTGAAGCGGCCGGCGTGCCTGACGGTCAGCGTCAGCACGAACTGCGAGCACATGCGGTCCAGCACCGGAGCGCTGTCCAGGCCGGGCGAAGGCAGCACGCGGACCTGTGTCCGGGAGGCTGTCTCTGCGGCGACGGCTCGCTTCACCATTCGATGGGCTCCTTGCGCTGCCTGCAGCGGCGGCGCGGTCCCATCTTGTATCAGGCTTGGGCGCAGATCAACGTCAGATCGGCCCCCCAAATGTTCAGTGCATCACGACCGGCTGCTGGCCCATGACGGCATAACGCTCGATGAAGGCGTCGAGTTCGTCCTCGGACGGCTCGCCGTCCTCGATGAGGGCCTGTACGCCCTGCGAGAAGGATTCGGCCAGGGCGCCCTCGATGAAGATCTCCTTGCGGGCGAACTTGTCGACGATCTCGAAACCGCCGCGGTTCAGTGACGGACCTTCCTCCACCTCCTGAGGCACGGCGGTCGGCACGTCGAACTGGACGACGATGAAGCTGTCGGAGTTGTAGAGCATGTGCATGGAGTTCTCCTCAGGGCTTCAACTGCGGGTGGGGCCGGGTGTTTCAAGCCCCGCTTGGTTTAGATACTGGCAGAACGTCCCGCTGTTCGGGTCATCCCACGCGCTGCCAACGTGTAGGAAGCGTCAGGAGTTCACGTCGGACAGACGGATTTCGAAACCACGCGTTTCCGGGTCGCCCTGGCGCAGCCGCACCGGCCAGTAGCCCCGCTTGGGGTCCAGCCACAGTTCGACGCCCGGGTCCCGTTCTCCCAGCGGCCGGCGGCGCAGATGCAGCAGTTCGGCGTCCTCGGGTGCCGCGGCCACGACCTCGAAGGTCCATTCGCGCAGTTCGCCGCGCAGCCCGGCCACCCAGAGGCGCCAGCGCCCGTCCGGCGCCGGAGCCGGCGTTGCCTGCACCAGGGCGGCGAGCTGCAGCCACCAGGACAGCCGGTCCTGGACCCCGTCGGGCAGATCGAGCAGGGCCGGGCTGGCCGAAAAGCTGACGCGTCGACCCTCGGCATCGAAATTGATGGCCTGGCGGTCCTGGCCGCCGCGTTGCAGGGCAAAGCGCTCGGGCGCCAGGCCGGTGCCGCCCGCGTGGCCCAGGCTCTCCCAGGCCGGCAGCGTGCGCTCGCCAACGCGGCGCGTCAGGCGCAGGCTGTAGCGGCCGTCGTCCTGAGGCTGCCAGTCCAGCTGGGCCTCGCCATCCTGGCCGCCCTGGCGCAGGCGGTAGCGCCAGGAGGCCGGCCCGGCCAGGCGCAGCAGCGGGGCATCGGGTGCCGCCGTGGGGGCTTCCATGGCCGGCGCGGGCGGCTGGGTGCTGGAGCGTCCGGCGCGCGACCGGGCCGTCGGCAAGCTGGGCGGCGCCGGCTCGGGCAGGGCAACGGGCACGGCCGGCGGTGGCAACAGGGCGACGCTGACGGCGCGTGCCTTTTGTGGCCGGCCGTCCTCGCGCTCCCGCTCGCCGCTGAGCAGTGCCGCATGCGCGATCACGCTCGCCACCAGCGCCAGCGCGGCGGCGCGGGGAAGACGAGGCAGGCCGACGCGCATCGCACAATGCTGCCATCACCCCGGACCTTTCCCCATGAAACTCGCCAGCTACGCCGACGGCTCGCGCGACGGCCACCTCGTCGTCGTGTCGCGCGACCTGACCCAGGCCCACTACGCCACCGGCATCGCCACGCGGCTGCAGCAGGTCCTCGACGACTGGGGCTTTCTCGCCCCCCAGCTCGAAGACCTCGCCGTGCAGCTCAACCACGGCAAGCTGCGCCATGCCTTCCCCTTCGATCCCGGAAAATGCGTGGCGCCCTTGCCGCGCGCCTATGGCTGGGCCGTTGTCGATGCCGACGGCGGCGTGCGCCGCGAGGCCGGCCAGTTCCAGGCCTGCCACCAGCCGCTGAGGGCGCCCGCGGCCTGCGAGCCGGCCCTGGCCCTCGTCTGCGGCGACCTGGCCGCCGCCAGCGACACCGCCGCGGCGCTGGACGCGCTGCGCCTGCTGACTTTTGCCGTCGACTGGCGCCTGGACGGCGAAATGATCGCCACGCATTGCGCGCCGCTGGCCGTCACGCCGGATGAGCTGGGCGACGCCTGGAGCGCCGGCCGCCTGCAGGCCCGGCTCGTCGCCCTGCACAACGGCGCCCGGCAGGAGCCGCGCGACGTGGTGGTGGCGCCCGGCGAAGTGCTGGCCCGCCTGGCCCGGCTGCGTGCGCTGCGGGCCGGCCAGCTCGCCGGCGCGGCCCTGGGCAGCCTGGAGCTGCCGCTGGCGCCCGGCGACAGCCTGCATCTGGACCTCAAGTCCGCCGAGGGCGCCAGCCTGTTCGGCGCCATCGACATCGAACTCGCTCCCCCGCCCACCCTCCCATGAGCCACCCCATCATCATCGACACCGACCCGGGCCAGGACGACGCCATCGCCCTGCTGCTGGCGGCCGCCAGCCCCGAACTGGAGCTGCTCGGAGTGACGACGGTGGCCGGCAATGTGCCGCTGTCGCTGACCACGCTGAACGCCCGCAAGGTCATGGAGCTGGCCGGCCGCCGCTACGTGCCCATCTGCGCCGGTGCCGACCGCCCGCTGGACGTCCCCCTGGTGACCGCCGAGCATGTGCACGGCGACACCGGCCTGAACGGTGTCGACCTGCCCGAGCCCACGCTGCCGGTGGACCCGCGCCACGCGGTGGACTTCATCATCCAGACCCTGCGTGAACGCGAGGCCGGCACGGTGACCCTGTGTCCGCTGGGCCCGCTGACCAATATCGCCCTGGCCCTGCGCAAGGCACCCGACATCGCAGCGCGCATCCGCCGCATCGTGCTGATGGGCGGCGGCTTCTTCGAGGGCGGCAACGTCACGCCAGCGGCCGAGTTCAACATCTACGTCGACCCGCAGGCAGCCCATGAGGTCTTCACCAGCGGCGTGCCCATCACGATGGCGCCGCTGGACGTGACCCACGAGGCGCTGACGACGGCGGCCCGCATCGAGGCCATCCGGCGCCTGAGCAACCGCGTCGGCCCGGTCGTCGCCGCCTGGATGGAGTTCTTCGAGCGCTTCGACGAGGAGAAATACGGCCAGGACGGCGGCCCGCTGCACGATCCCTGCGTCATCGCCTGGCTGCTGGCGCCAGAGCTCTTCACCGGCCGGGACTGCAATGTGCGCATCGAGACCCGCAGCGAGCTGACGCGCGGCATGACCGTCATCGACTGGTGGGCCGTCACCGGCCTGCCGGCCAACGCCCAGGTGCTGCGCCACGTCGACGCCGACGGTTTCTTCGCCCTGCTGACTGAAAGACTTGCACGGTTGGGTTGATCTTGCGGGCCGAGCGCCGGGCCGCTCCCAAGCCGGCCCGTGCCGGCGATGTGCTTGCGGCTCAATGCCGCAAGCATCGCCGTCCCCCTGGGCGAGGGGCTTCCCGTTTCAGCCTTGCAGTGATCGCGTCACGAGCTTGAAGTCGGGGTCTTCGGGGAAGGGCTTGACCGAAAAGCCCAGGCCGCGCATCAGCTTCAGCATGTCGGCGTTGTTGGTCAGCACCAGGCCTTCGATGTCGGCCAGCCCTTTCTCGCGCGCCGCGTCGGTGATGCCCTCCATCAGCCGCGAGCCCAGGCCCTTGCCGCCGAAGTCGTCCGCCACCAGCAGGCTGAATTCGCAGCTGGTCTGGTCGGGGTTGGTGATCATCCGCGACACGCCGACGATGCGTTCGGCCTCGTCGAAGCCGCCATCGTCGCGCGCCGTGCGTTCCGTGTAGACGGCCACCAGCGCCATTTCGCGGTCGTAGTCGATCAGCGTCAGGCGGGCCAGCAGCCCCGGCGGCAGCTCCTTGATCGCGCTGGCGAAACGGAAGTAGCGGCTCTCGGGCTTGAGCCCGCGCACCAGGTCCTGCAGCATCTGTGCATCGTCGGGCCGCACCGGGCGTACCGTGACTTCGCCGCCGCCGGCCAGCGGCCAGACCTGCTCGAAGCGCGCCGGGTAGGGCAGGATGGCCAGGTGGGGGTAGTCGAAGGCGCGCGGGCTGCCGGCCTGCTGGCCCGGCTGCAGCACGACGCGCGCGTCCACGGCGATGGCGCCGCTCTCGTCGACAATGAGGGGATTGATGTCCATCTCGCGCAGCTGCGGGAACTCGCAGACCATTTCGCTGACCCGCAGCAGCACGCGCTCCAGGGCTTCCAGGTCGGCCGGCGCCGCGCCGCCGCGGCCCTCGGCCAGCGCTTCCGACACGCGGGCGCGCTCGATCAGGCGGCGCGCCAGGAACTGGTTCAGCGGCGGCAGCTCCATGGCGCGGTCGGCGATCAGCTCGATCATCGTGCCGCCGGCGCCGAAGACGATGGTGGGGCCGAAGGCCTCGTCCGTCACCAGGCCGACGCAGACCTCATGGCCGCGCCGCGCGCGGGCCATCTGCTGAACCGTCACGCCGTTGATGCGTGCCTGCGGCTGCAGCCGCCCGACCCGCGCCACCATCTCGTTGTAGGTATCGCGGGCGGCGGCGCCGCTCTGGATGTTGAGGGCCACGCCCTGCACATCGCTCTTGTGGGCGATGTCGGGCGAGTCGATCTTCAGCGCCACCGGGAAGCCGAGCTGGGTGGCCAGCATCATGGCCTCGTTGGCACTGCGTGCCAGCACCGTCTGCGTGACGGGAATGTGGAAAGCCGCGAGCAGGGCCTTGCTTTCCATCTCGGTCAGCGTGCGGCGGCGCTCGGCCAGCACGCTCTCGATGAGCAGGCGCGCCGCCTCGACGTCGGGCTGGGCCAGGTTGGACATCGGCGGCGGCGTCTGCAGCAGCAACTGCTGGTTGGCATAAAAGGAGGCGATGTTGCCGAAGGCGCCGACGGCCGCCTCCGGGGTGCGGAAGTTGGCGATGGCCGCCTCGTTCAGCACGCGGCGGGCCTCCAGCACCGAGGCATCGCCCATCCAGCAGCCCAGCAGCGGCTTGCCCGTCGTGCCCTTGGCGGCGACGACGGCGCGGGCGGTCTCGGTCGCGTCGGAGCCGATCTGCGGCGCATAGACGGCCAGCAGCCCGTCCACGGCGGAGTCTTGCGCCGCGGCCTCGATGGCGGCGCGGAAATGCTCAGGCGTGGCGGCGGCGGACAGGTCGATCAGGTCGGTCAGCGATGCCAGGGGCGCCAGCTGCGGGGCCAGCGCCCGTGCGGTGTCCGGGGACAGCTTGGCGAGCATCAGGCCGATCTCGCTGACCCAGTCGGCTGCCAGCACACCCGGGCCGCCGCCGTTGGTGACGATGGCCAGGCGCTTGCCCACCGGGCGGTAGCGCGCGGCCAGGCATTTGGCGGCCGAGAACAGCTCGACGAAGCTGCGCACCCGTACCGCGCCGGCGCGCCGCAGCGCGGCATCGAAGACATCGTCGCTGCCGACGATGGCGCGGCTGTGCGTCTGCGCCGCCTCGTTGCCGGCACGGCGCCGGCCGGCCTTCAGCACGACGACCGGCTTGGCGTGGGCCGCCGAACGCAGCGCGCTCATGAAACGCCGCGAGCTGGAAATGCCTTCCAGGTAGACGACGATGCTCTGCGTGCGGTTGTCGGCGGCCAGGAAGTCCAGCACCTGGGCCAGGTCCACCGCCGCGTTGGGTCCCAGCGAGACGACCTGGCTGAAGCCGACCTGGTTCTGCAGCGCCCAGTCCAGCATGGCCGAGGTCAGCGCGCCGGACTGCGACACCAGGGCCAGCGAGCCCTCGGCGGCCAGCGGGCCCGCGGCGCTGGCATTCAGGTTCAGATGCGGGCGCTGGAAGCCCAGGCAATTGGGGCCCAGCAGGTGGACACCCTCGCGGCGCGCGATGCGCTTGAGCTGGGCGGCCTGCTCGGGCTCGATGCCGTCGCTGACGATCAGCGCCGAGCGGCAGGCGATGCGGCCGGCCACCTCCAGGGCGGCGGCGATTTCTTCGGCGGGCAGGGCGATGACGGCCAGGTCCGCGCGCGAGCGGGCCAGTTCGCCCAGCGTGCCGGTCGTCTCGCCGTGCAGGAACTGCGGTGGGCTGGCGCCGGGGGCGGCCGCCAGCGCGGCACGCAGCACGCGAGCCTGGCGGGTCTGGCGCTCGGGCTCGTCCGGCGGGCCGGCAAAAACGACCACCGAACGGGGCATGAAGAGCGGGGTCAGGAAATGGTTGTCCATTGGAAACTCTAGTCGGCGCCGATCAGCACCTTCACATGGGCCGCGGCACTGCGCGCCAGCGGGTTCAGTACATAGCCGCCTTCCAGGCAGGAAATGACGCGGCCGCGGCAGTGGTACCCGGCCAGGTCCATCAGCTGGCGGGTGACCCAGGCGTAGTCGGCGTCGACGAGGCCGAGATTGCCCATGTCGTCCTCGCGGTGGGCATCGAAGCCGGCGCTGATGTAGATGAGCTGGGGTCGGAAGCGCTCGAGGGCCGGCAGCCAATGTTCCGTGACCGCGGCACGGAAGGCCTCGCTGCCGCTGCGCGGCGGCAGGCCGACGTTGATCATGTTGGGGGCATCCTTCAGCGAGCGGGCATCCGGACCGTTGAAGGGGTAGAGGCCGGTCTCGAAGATGCTGCACATCAGCACGCGCTCGTCGCCGGACAGGATGTCCTCGCTGCCATTGCCATGGTGGACGTCGAAGTCGATCAGCGCCACGCGCGACAGGCCGTGCACGTCCAGCGCATGCCGGATGCCCACGGCGACGTTGTTGAAGAAGCAGAAGCCCATGGCCGCGTCCTGCTCGGCATGGTGGCCGGGCGGGCGCACGGCGCAGAAGGCGGTCGGGGCCTTGCCGCCCAGCACGAGGTCGGTGGCCAGCACGGCAGCACCGGCAGCGCGCAGCGCGGCCGGCACGGTGAAGCGATTCATGCGCGTGTCGGGGTCCACCATCGCGTAGCCCTGGGCGGGCGCAGCGTCCATCACGCGGCTGACATGCAGCGCCGTGTGGGCGCGCTCCAGCTGGGTTCGCGTGGCCGATGGGGCGTCATGGGGCACCATGTAGTCGAGCAGGCCGTGGATCAGCAGCATGTCGGCAATCGCGGTGAGGCGCTCGGGGCATTCGGGATGGCCCTCGCCCATCTCGTGGCGGGCGCAGTCGGCATGGCTGATGTAGACGGGCAGCATTGTGGGTGGTCTCCTCGAGTCATGCTAGGGCGCCCCCCCGGCGCCACCTTGATGCAGCGCAAGCTGCGAAAGCGTCGAAATGACCAGGAATGAGCGTTGATTCGATGTCGACGTCATATATTTCCGCGTGAGACACTTCGACTGGGGAGGCAATGGCAGCGCTCAGGAACCAAGGAGTGCGCCGTCGCGCGAGCGCGACGCCGAGGAGAGAGGCATGCCGAGCAGGGAAAAGCTGCTGGAGGTCATTGCGATCCAGACCGAAGTGGCCGGCATGGGACTGGACCTGGACCTGGGTCGCCTGATGGATCTCGTTGTCCACCGTGCCCTGGGCCTGGTGGAGGCCGATGGGGCCGTGCTGGAAATGGCCGAGGGCGACGAAATGGTCTACCGCGCGGCCGCCGGCATGGCCGAGGGCAGCGTGGGCCTGCGGCTCAAGCGCAATCTCAGCCTCTCGGGCCTGTGCGTGGCGCAGGGGCAGGCGCTTCGTTGCGACGACGCGCTGATCGACCCGCGTGCCGACCGTGCCGCCTGCGAGCGCCTGGGACTGCGGTCCATGGTCGTCGTGCCGCTGCGCCACCATGGCGTGACGGTCGGCGTGCTGAAGGCGATGTCACGGCAGGCGGGCCACTTCGATGACCGGCATCTGGCGTTGATGCAGATGGTGTCGGAACTTGTCGCTGCGGCCATGTACTTCGCGACCCGCTACGCGCCGGGCGAACTCTTCCACAAGGCCACCCATGACAGCCTGACGGACCTGCCCAACCGCGCCTTGTTCCTCGACCGCGTGCACGGCTCGCTGGCGCAGGCCGTGCGTGACCGTCAACCCATGGCCGTCATGATGCTGGACATGAATGGCCTGAAACCGATCAACGACCGTCACGGCCACCGCGCCGGCGATGCGGCCCTGCAGGAGTTCTCGCGTCGCCTTGCAGCCGGCGTGCGCCAGTCCGACACGGCCGCGCGCCTGGGTGGTGACGAGTTCGGCGTGCTGTTGCGTCCGCTGGCCGCCAGCGGCGGCCTGGATGCGACGATGCGACGCCTGGCGCGCGACCTGAACGGCAGCTTCGAGTTCGAGGGGCAGTTGCTGCGCGTGGGTGCCAGCATGGGTGCGGCGAGCTTTCCGGAGGACGGCACCGACATCGCCGCCCTCATCGAACTGGCCGACCAGCGCATGTATCAACACAAGCGCAGCCTTCAGCACATCGCCGCCTGATCCGCCGGACGCGGTGGCAAGATGGGGCTCTTCTTCCACCAGGAGTGTTGCCATGCAACGCCGCCATGCCATCGTCTGGGCCCCCCTGCTGCTGCTGCGCCCCGCCTGGGCGCTGAGCCTGACCGAGGGTGACGCCAACGCCGGCATCCGCACGGCCCTGGAGCGCGGCGCCAACTCCGCCGTCGCCCTGCTCGGCAGGCAGGACGGCTTTCTCGGCAACCCCCTGGTCAAGATCGAGCTGCCGGGCTATCTGAAGGACGCCGCCAAGCTGCTCAAGGCCACCGGCCAGGGCGCCAAGCTGGACGAACTCGTCACCGCGATGAACCGCGCCGCCGAGGCAGCGGTACCCGCCGCCAAGCCCCTGCTGGTCAAGGCCGTCAAGGACATGAGCGTCGACGACGGTCTCAGGATCCTCAAGGGCGGCGACGATTCGGTGACCCAGTTCTTCGCCGGCAAGACCCGGGAGCCGCTGGGCCAGCAGTTCCTGCCCATCGTCACCAAGGCGACCGAGAAGGTGTCCCTCGCCGACAAGTACAACGCCGTCGCCAAGAAGGCCGGCGGCTTCGGCCTCGTCAAGGGCGACGAGGCCAATATCCAGCAATACGTGACGGCCAGGGCCCTGGACGGCCTCTACCGCATGATCGGCGAGGAAGAAAAGAAGATCCGCCAGGACCCGGTGGGCACCGGCAGCGCCATCCTCAAGAAGGTGTTTGGCGGGCTCGGCTAGAAGCCGTGGGCCTTGTGCCACTCGGCCAGTGACTGGTCGGGGTATTCGTCGAAGCGTGGGTCCCTGGCGTGGCCTTCCACTTCGACCCAATTCGCCTTCGAGCCCACCATGCAGTGCACATGCTCGGGGGGTGTCGGCAGCGGGGTGTCGACGGCGCTGGCATGCGGATGCACGAGTTCGGGCCAGGTCGGGTCCCACAGCCACAGCGCGCTGCCGCATTTGACGCAGAAGTAGCGCCGCGCGCTGCTCTTGTGCTTGCCCTTGCCGGACTTGTCGGCCAGCTTGGCGCGGTAGATGCGCAGATGCCGCTTGCCCTTGACCTTCATGGTGTGAGTCAGGGCGCCGAGGTTGATGGCGAAGCCGCCGGCCCCGGCCGTCTTGCGGCAGACGGAGCAGTAGCAGCGCATGAAGGGAGCGGGTGAATCCGCTTCGACGGAGAAGCGGATGCTGCGGCAATGGCAGGAGCCTTCGAGGTGCATGGGGGCGGCCTTTTGGCGAAAAGCGTGCAGGTGGCCATGATGGCCGACAATCCCGCCCCTTGCTTGCCAACCGCTTTGCGATGAATTCCGATCTGCCCGATCCCGCTATTCCGTCTGACAGCCCGTCCGACGACACGGCCGCTGCTGCCGCTGCGGCGCCTGCGCCCGAAGCCAAGCCGGCCGAGTCCGCCGCTGCCCCCGTCGACGCCACCGCAGAGCTCAAGGCCCTGTTCCCGGCCCTGTTCACCGGCAAGCCCAAGCCCGTCAAGCTGCGCATCCAGGCCGACATCCAGGAGCGCGCCCCCGGCAAGTTCACCAAGGCCCAGCTCAGCGCCTTCCTGCGTCGCTACACCGGCGGCACCGGCTATCTGATCGCGCTGACCCAGGCCAAGACCCGCTTCGACCTCGACGGCCAGCCGGCCGGCGAGATCACCGAGGAACACCTCAAGGCCGCCCAGGAAGAGCTGGCCCGTCGCCGTGGCCTGAAGCAGGAGCGCGAACAGGCCGACCAGGAGCAACACCGCCTGGAAGCCCAGCAGCGCCGCAACCGCGCCCAGCTGCTGTGGGATTTCGAGCGCACGACGCTGACCGAAGCCAACTTCTGCGTCCTCAAGGGCACCACGCCCGAGGAACTGCCGGGTCTGCTGGAGATCGCGCGCAAGGAGCGCGCCGAGGCGCCGCCGGCCCCGCCGCGCGAAGCTCGCCGCGATGGCCCGCCGCCGCGTCGCGACGACCGTCGCCCCGGTGGCGGTGGCCGCCCGGAAGGTGGCCGCCGTGAAGGTGGACGTCCGCCGCAGCGCCAGGGTCAGGGCGGGAAGCCCGATCAGCCGCGTCGCGATCAGCCGGCCAAGCCCAACGTCGCCCAGGTGGCCAAGCCCGAGCCGGCCGTTCAGCCGGTGCCGCCCTCCGACGACAAGGCGGCCGAGTAACGCAGCCTTCGGTCCGAGCGCTGGGCCTGCCTTGGGCCAGAGTCCCAAGGCCTTCCGTAGGCACAAGCAGTCCGCAGGGACTGCTTGTGTCCCACTCCAGTTCACCGAGCCGGCCCGCGCGGCGATGTGCTTGCGGCTCGATGCCGCAAGCATCGCCGTCCCCTCGGGGGACCGACCAAGCTCGCCCGCGTTCAGCGGGGCGAGATTGGGCGAGGGGCTCACATGTACCGCTGCTCCAGGTAGGCGAGCAAGGTGCGGATGGTCTGCGCCTCGCCGCCCACCGGGCGGCCGGCGCGCGGCGCGTCGTTCCAGGCGAACAGGTCGACGTGCAGCCAGTCCTGCTGGGCCGGCAGGAAGTCTTCCAGGAACAGCGCCGCGTTGATGGCGCCGGCCAGCGGGCTCTTGCCGGTGTTGACGATGTCGCCGATCGTGCTTTCGATGCCGGCGTGATACGGCGCCCACAGCGGCATATGCCAGAGCGGGTCGTCCAGCTTCAGGCCCAGGTCGACGAGGTCGCGGGCCGTGTCCATGTGCTTGGCGAACAGGGCCGGCAGCTGGGCGCCGAGGGCCACACGGGCAGCGCCGGTCAGCGTCGCCAGGTCGATGACGAGGTCGGGCTTGCCTTCGGCGGCATAGGCCAGGGCGTCGCAGAGGATGACCCGGCCCTCGGCGTCGGTGTTGCCGATCTCGATGTGCAGGCCCTTGCGGGTCTTGATGATGTCGCCGGGCCGGTAGGCATTGCCCGAGATCGAGTTCTCGACCGCCGGGATCAGCAGCTGCAGCCGCACCGGCAGCTTGAAGGCCATGATCAGCGTGGCCAGGCCCAGGGCGTTGGCGGCGCCGCCCATGTCCTTCTTCATCTGGCGCATGCCTTCGCCGGGCTTGATGTTCAGGCCGCCGGTATCGAAGCAGACGCCCTTGCCGACCAGGGCCAGCTTGGGATGCTTGGGGTTGCCCCAGTTCACCTCGATCAGACGAGGTGAGCGCATGCTCGCGCGGCCGACCGCGTGGATGCTGGGGAAGTTCTTCTTCAGCAGGGTGTCGCCGACGGTTTCGGCGTAGCTCGCGTCGTATTGTTTGGCCAGGGCCTTGGCGGCGGCGGCCAGTTCGGCCGGGCCCATGTGCTCGGCCGGCGTGTTGACCAGGTCGCGGGTCGCCGCGATGGCGGCGGCCAGGGCCAGGCCGCGTTCGGAGTCGGCGCCGCCCTTCAGCACCAGCGTCGCCGGGGCGCGCTTGGCCGGCTTGTAGAGGTCGAAGCGGTAGCCGCCCAGCTCCCAGGACATGGCCGCCGCCTCGGGCAGCAGGGCCAGGCCGGCCTCGTCCAGCTTGTAGAGCCCTTCCGGCAGAGCCAGGGGCAGGGCGCTCAGCGCGAAGGGGTGGGCCGAGTGGGCGACGCCGGCGAACACCTGGGCCAGGCGGCCGTCGGCGCCGGGCACCAGGGCGTGGCTGTCGGGGGCGCCGACGAAGCCGACCGTGGCCAGCCAGGCCCGCGTGGCCTCGGGCAGGCCGGCAGCCAGGGCCTGGAAGGCGGCCCGGTCGACGACAGTGATGGGGGTGGCCTTGGCCGGGAGGGTCTTCTTCAGCTGGACGGTCATGGCGGGGTCCTGGATTTCCAAAACCGGCATTGTCGACACAGCGGGTGACCGCAGGCCAGATCTGCAAAGAAGTGTGTTTTGGCTGTCAACCGCCGTTGCGGGGCCGCCGTTGTGCCTCCCAATCGCGCCGCTCTCGGCGTGAGACGGCCCCCAAAAGGCCAGACAGCATCATGAAGATCCAGACCCGCACCGAACACCAGCCGCGCCGCCTCCCCCTCCCGGAAGCCGCCTGGAGCGCAGAATCCGTCGAAAAGGGCCGCAAGCACGAGGCCTTCGACACCGGTTTCTACAGCGGCGAGCGTCGCGGCCTCGCCCGCGCCCAGCGCTTCGACCGCAAGCGCTAGTTCCCCAGCCCCCTCCTCTCAGCCCACCGTCCACCCCCCTGGACGGTGGGCTTTGTTTTGGCCGATCGGGAAATCCTGCCGGAATCGCGGGGCCGACAACGTCGAGAATCCGCCTCCATGAAAGCCGCCCGTCGCTCCATCGCCTTCTTTTCCGGCCTCCTGCTGTATTGCTTCGGCGCGGGTGCGGCCATGAAGTACGCGACCACCGGCCTGCCGCGTCAGGTCTATGCCCAGCTGGGCGGCCGCAACAGCCTGCAGGTCATGCTGGGCGAGGCGCTCGCCATCGCGCTGCTGCTCTTCCTGGTCTCACTGATCTGGGGCTATCTGACGCTGCGGCCGCAGCGCCGCCGCCACCGGCCCTATCTGGCCTGGATGATGTCCGGCGTCGGCGTGGGCTGGGGGGGCTGGTTGATCTTTGGCGCCTTCAGCTTCGCGCTGAAGCCGCGAGCCTACTCCGCACCGCTGCAGAGCATGCTGCTGTCGTCCAACGCGGCGCCGCTGTTCGGCGCGCTGAACATCTTCGGCGTGGTCCTGGGCGTCTGGCTGGCGGGCCGCCTGGCCAAGCGCCGCCAGATGAAGCTGCCGAGCACGCGCACGCGGCGCCGTGCGGGTGAGGAAGAGGCCGCCGACGCCGGCACCGACAGCACGGTGTCGACGATCGCGCCGCACTCCGTGTCGCCGCCGGCGAACTGAGCCTGCAGCCATGCCCCGCGCGGTCTGCCCGCGCTGCGAGCGCCCGGCCGCGACCTGCCTGTGCGCGATGCTGCCCACCCCGCTGGCAGTGCGCACCGAGCTGGTCGTCCTGCAGCACCCCGACGAGGCCGGCCACGCGAAGAACACCACCGCTTTTCTGACGTTGGGCCTGAGCCCGGCCGCGCGAAGGCTGTGCGGCGAGGTGTTCGACCCGGCCCTGGCCGGCCCCGGCACCGTGCTGCTCTACCCGGGCGAGGGCGAGTCCGCGCTGCCGGCTTGCATCGATCGCCTCATCCTGCTGGATGGCAGCTGGCGCCAGAGCCGCCGGTTGCTGGCTGCCAATCCCTGGCTCGCTGCGCTGCCCCGCCTGGCGCTGCCGCAGACCCCTGGTCGCTATGCGCTTCGCCGCTCGCACCGTCCCGGCCAGCTGTCGACCCTGGAGGCGGGCCTGCATGCCCTGGCCCTGCTGGAAGGGGCTCCGGAACGCTTTGCACCGCTGTGGGCCGCTTTCGACGCTTTTGTTCAAGCAGGCCTGTCACGGCGGGGTGAAAGCGGTATGGCCTAGGATTTCAGGATGTTCTCGTTGCTGCGCCCCTTCCTTCCGGCCCTGCTGGCCGCTCCGCTGCTCGCCCTGGCCGCCCCGCCCGAGGCCGCCACCGAGCATGTGCAGGCCCGCCTCGTGTCCAGCCAGGCCACGGTGGCGCCGGGCCAGCGCTTCACGGTGGCGCTGGAGCAGAACATCAAGCCGCACTGGCATACCTACTGGCTGAACCCGGGTGACTCCGGACAGGCCACCACCATAGCCTGGGCGGGCGCCCAGGCCGGTGCCATCCAGTGGCCCACGCCATCCATCCAGGCCATCGGCCCCATCGTCAACTACGGCTATGAAGGCCGTGCGGCGTTGCTGGTCGAACTGACGGTGCCGGCCGACGCCAAGCCGGGCAGCCGCTTCAAGCCCGCCGCCGCCGTCAAATGGCTGGTCTGCAAGGACGTGTGCATTCCCGAAGATGTCAGCCTGGGTCTGGACCTGCCGGTCGCGGCCGAAGCCAAGGCGGGCCCCGACGCGGCCCAGATCGAGGAATGGCGCGGTGCCATCCCCAAGCCGGCAACCTTCGCCGTGCAGCTCAAGGCTGCGCCCCAGGGTGTGCGCCTCAGCGGCCCGACGGCAGGCGTGACCAAGGCCTATTTCTTTGCCGACACCTGGGGCGCCGTCGCCCACAGCGCGCCGCAGGCCCTGAACGCCGAAGGCAGCGGCTGGGCGCTGGACATTCCCGCCGGCGACGAGCCCGTGGCGGCGGGCAAGCCGCTGTCCGGCGTCGTCGTGTTGACGACAGCAGCGGGTGAGCAAGCTTGGGCGGTCTCTGTGCCCATGCCCGAGGGCGCCGGCAAGGGCCCGGGCCCGGCCGACCTGAGCGCGCCCGAGGCCGGCGCCGCGCCCGCGGCCACGCCCACGCCCGAGAGCGACCTCGGCCTGCTGCCCGCCCTGGCCCTGGCCCTGGTGGGTGGCCTGATCCTGAACCTGATGCCCTGCGTCTTTCCGGTGCTGTCCATCAAGGCCCTGGCCCTGGTGCGCGAAGGCAACCACAAGGCCGAGGGCCTGGCCTACACGGCCGGCGTGCTGATCAGCTTCGCGGCCCTGGCCGCCGTGCTGATCGCGCTGCGCGCCGGTGGCCAGCAGGTGGGTTGGGGCTTCCAGTTCCATTCGCCGGTCTTCGTCCTCATCGTCAGCTATCTGCTCTTCCTGGTCGGCTTGAACCTGTCGGGCTTCTTCGATGTCGGCGGCAGCTTCACCGGCCTGGGGTCCGACCTGGCGGCCAAGCAGGGCCTGGCGGGCAGCTTCTTCACCGGCGTGCTTGCGGCCGTCGTCGCCACCCCCTGCACGGCGCCCTTCATGGGGGCCGCGCTGGCCTTCGCGCTGTCCCAGCCGGCGGCGGTCATGCTGGCTGTCTTCCTCGCCCTCGGCCTCGGCCTGGCCCTGCCCTTCCTGATCCTGGCCTTCTGGCCCGCGGCGCAGCGCTGGCTGCCGCGGCCGGGCGCCTGGATGGACAAGTTCAAGCAGTTCCTCGCCTTCCCGATGTATGTGGCCGTCGTCTGGCTGCTGTGGGTGCTGGCCCAGCAGGCCGGCCCGGACGGCGTCGCGATGGCCCTGGGCGGCCTGGTGCTGATCGCCTTCGCGCTGTGGCTGCGTCGCGCCAGCCAGGGCGTTGTCAGCGGCGTGGCCGCGCTGGCCAGCCTGGCACTGGCCCTGGGCGTGGTGCACTGGATCAAGCCGGTGGCGGCGCTCGAGGTGCGCGCCGAGTCCAGCACCGAGGCCTACAGCGCGGAGCGCCTGGCCGAATTGCGTGCGCAGAACAAGCCGGTCTTCGTCAACATGACGGCGTCCTGGTGCATCTCCTGCCTCGTCAACGAGCGCGTCGCGCTGTCGCGCCCCGAGGTCAAGGACGCCTTTGCCAAGGCCGGTGTCGCCTATCTCAAGGGCGACTGGACCCGCGAGGACCCCAGCATCACCGCCGTGCTGAAGGCCCATGGCCGCTCCGGCGTGCCTCTGTACCTCTACTACGCACCGGGTGCCGCCGAGGCCCAGGTACTGCCGCAGATCCTGACCTCCGGCCTGGTCGTCGAGGCCATTTCTTCGTCCACGCCGCCCCCGACCGCTTCCAGGAGTTCGACATGACCTTGCTTCGCCGCAGCCTGCTCGCCGCCCTGATCTTTTTGCCGGCGCTGGCCCACGCCACCGCCACCGTCGACGCGCCGGCACCGGCCTTTGCCGCCACGACGGCCGACGGCAAAACGGTCAACCTGGCCGACTACAAGGGCAAGACCGTGGTGCTGGAGTGGACCAACCACGACTGCCCCTTCGTGAGGAAGCACTACGGCAGCGGCAATATGCAGAACCAGCAGAAGGCCGCGACAGCGCAGGGCGTGGTGTGGCTGCAGGTGATCTCGTCGGCGCCCGGCCAGCAGGGCTTCGTCGACGGTGCGGTGGCGCAGAAGCTCAACACCGATCGGGGTGCCGTGCCGACCGCGACGCTGCTTGATCCCAAGGGCGAACTGGGCAGGCTCTACGGCGCGCAGACGACGCCGCATATGTACGTCATCAGGGCCGATGGCACCCTGGCCTACAAGGGCGGCATCGACAGCATCGCGACATCCGACAAGGCCGACATCGCCAAGGCTGAGCCCTATGTGACCGAAGCCCTGGCGGCCGTGGCCGCGGGTCGCAAGGTCGAGAAGGCGTCGACGCGGCCCTACGGCTGCTCGGTGAAATACGCGAGCTGATCTGGCGAGACGGCTTGGCGCCGGATGGCGCCAGGTTGGCATCTTTGGTTGGAGGTTTGGCGCACTTTGCGAGTCTGACGCGCCGGGCAGGGCAGCACACTGAAGGTGCCGCCGGTCCCCGGTATTCGCAAGGATTTTCATGAGCATCGCTCTCGTCACCGGCGCGTCGTCCGGCATGGGCAAGGACACGGCCAGGCGCCTGCTGCAACTGGGCTACACCGTCTACGTGGCTGCCCGACGCGTCGAGCAGATGCAGGATCTGCAGGCTGCAGGCGCCATCGCGCTGAAGATGGACATCACTCGCGACGAGGACATCGTGGCCGCGGTCGAGAAGATCACCCGCAGCCACGGCGGCGTCGACGTGCTTGTCAACAACGCCGGCTTCGGGCTGTTCGGCGCTGTCGAGGACATGCCGCTGGAAGACGCCCGCTACCAGTTCGAGGTCAACCTCTTCGGCATGGCGCGGCTGACCCAGTTGCTGCTGCCGGCCATGCGGGCCAAGGGCGCCGGCAAGATCATCAACCTCTCCTCCATGGGCGGGCGCATCTACACGCCGCTGGGCGCCTGGTATCACGCCACCAAGCATGCCGTCGAGGGCTGGAGCGACTGCCTGCGCCTGGAGCTGGCGGCCTTCGGCATAGCCGTCGTCGTCATCGAGCCGGGAGTCATCGCGACCGAGTTCGGTGAAGTCATGCTGGAGCCCCTGCTCAAGCGCTCCGGCAGTGGTCCCTACCGTGCGTTGGCCCAGGCCGTGGCCCGCGCGACGCGCGAGTCCTACGACAAGCCGGAGTCGCTGTCGCCGCCGTCCGTCGTTGTCGATGCCATCGCCAAGGCCGTGCAGGCGCGCCGGCCGGCCACACGCTATGTCGCGGGCAAGTTCGCGCGGCTGCTGATGTTCGTCCGCAAGTGGTTTGGCGATCGGGCCTACGACCGCCTCATCGTCAGCCAAGTGAAATGAGCACGCCGTCGCCCAAGCTCTTCCTGGTCGAGGCCGGCTGGGCGACGCTGATGTGTGACCTGGGCCTGCGCCCGGCCGACGTGCTGCGCCGCGCGGGCCTGCCCGATGACCTGCTGAGCCGGCCCCAGGCCGGGTTGGACACCGCCGGCTATTTCCGGCTCTGGCAGGCGCTGGAGGAGGCCGTGGGCGATCCGCTGTTCCCGCTGCGCCTGGTCGATGCCCTCAGCACGGAGGTGTTCTCGCCGCCGCTGTTCGCCGCCCTGTGCAGCCCCGATCTCGCCTCGGCGCTGCAACGCCTGGCACATCACAAACGCCTGGTGGCGCCGATGGCCCTGGACCTGCAGCCCGGCGCCGACGGCAGGCTCGCCGTGCGCCCGCGCTGGCTGGCGGTGTCGCAGGGGCCGCCGCTGTCGCTGCTGGTCGGCGAACTCGCCTTCTTGCTGCGCCTCGGGCGGCTGGGCACGCGCGAGCCGCTGCCTGCCTTGCAGCTTTGCCTGCCTGCACGGCCCGAGCCGCTGGCCGATTTCGAAGCCTGGTTCGGTTGTGCAATCGACATCGGTGGGGCGCCGGCCATCGCCTTTGCGGCGGCCGATGTGGAGCGCCCCTTCCTGACGGCCAGCGACGCCATGTGGCGCGTCTTCGAGCCCGAGTTGCGCCGTCGCCTGGCCGAGCTGGATGCGTCGGCGACCGTCGGCGAGCGGGTGCGCGCACTGCTGCTCGAATCCCTGCCCGGTGGCCAGTCCGGCATCGATGCCGTGGCGTCGCGGCTGGCAATGAGCCGGCGCACGCTGCAGCGTCGCCTGGGCGAAGAAGGGCTGAACTTCCAGGCCCTGGTTGCCGACATCCGTGCCGGCCTGGCCCGCCACTACCTGGCGCAGACGCGGCTCTCACATGCCGAGATTTCCTTCCTGCTCGGCTTCGAGGACCCCAACTCCTTTTTTCGCGCCTTCCAGGGTTGGACAGGCTCCTCGCCGGAACGCTGGCGCCAGGACTCAGAACACCGATAGCCCCGTCTTCGCGACGAAGAGCTCCAGCGCCCGGCGGCCCAGCAGCGAGTTCCCGGTCGGGTCCAGCGCCGGCGACCACACGCACAGGCTGAGTCGGTCGGGCACGACGGCGACGATGCCGCCGCCGACGCCGCTCTTGCAGGGCAGGCCGATGCGGAAGGCGAACTCGCCGGCCGCATCGTAGGTGCCGCAGGTCAGCATCAGCGCGTTGACGCGCCGCGTCTGCGCCTCGCTCAGCACCGGCGTGCCGGCCAGCGGATGCCGGCCATCGCGGCACAGAAAGCCGGCGGCGCAGGCCACCTGCTCGCAGCTCATCGCAATGGCGCACTGGTTGAAGTAGACGTCAAGCACCGTGGCCACCTCGTTGTCCAGCGTGCCGAAGGCCTTCATGAAATTGGCCAGCGCCGTGTTGCGGAAACCCGTGTCGGCTTCCGACTGCGCGACTTCCGCGTCGATGTGGACGGCTTCGCCGCAAAGCCGGCCCAACAGCGCCAGCAGTTCGACCTTGGCGTCGCCCTGTGAGACCAGCCGGTCCGCCACGGCGATCGCACCGGCATTGATGAAGGGGTTGCGCGGGATGCCGCGCTCCGACTCCAACTGCACCAGCGAGTTGAAGGGGCTGCCCGAGGGCTCGCGGCCGATGCGATCCCACATGGCCTCGCCCAGGGCTCGGATGGCCAGCGTCAGCGAGAACACCTTGGACATGCTCTGGATGGAGAAGGGCGTGGCGCTGTCGCCGGCAGCGGCCGTCTCGCCGGAGCAGGTGCGCAGCGCGATGCCGAACTGCAGCGGCGACACCCGCGCCAGCGCCGGGATGTAGCTGGCCACCTTGCCGCCGGCCGTGGCCAGCTGCGGTCGCAGTTCGTCGTTGATCTCGTCGAGCATGAGCTGGAAGTCCATGAGCGGCATTCTGGACTCGACAATGACGGCCCATGCAAGCCCTGCTCGATGCCATCGCCGCGACGGCGGAACTTCCTCAAGACGCCCGACGGATCTTTCATGGACGCGGCGGCCTGTACCCCGGCTGCGAGCACCTCGCGCTGGATGCCTATCCACCGCTGCTGCTGCTGACCAGCTTCAAGCCGTTGACCGAGGACGAGCTCGCCGCCGTTGCCGCCGCGCTGATCGCGCGCTGGCCCGATGCTCCCTGGATCTACCAGTGCCGCGGCGAGGGCGCCGAAACACGGTTGATGGCAGGCGCCGTGCCCGAGCCGCATGTCGTCACCGAGGCCGGTGCGCGCTACATCGTCCACCTGCTGCGCGGCCAGAACCACGGTCTGTTTCTCGACATGGCCGAGGGCCGGCGCTGGGTGCGCGAGCACGTGCAGCCGGGCGCCAAGGTGCTCAACCTGTTCGCCTACACCTGCGCCTTCTCGGTCGTCGCGCTGCATGCCGGCGCGGCCGAGGTGGTCAATGTGGACATGGCGTCAGGGGCGCTCGCCATCGGCCGCAGCAACCATGAACTCAACGGCGTGAAGGCCGGCGCCAAGTTCCTGGCCCACGACATCTTCAACTCCTGGGGCAAGCTGACGCGCGGTGGCCCCTACGACCTCGTCATCTGCGACCCGCCCAGCTTCCAGAAGGGCAGCTTTGTCGCGACCAAGGACTATCTGCGGCTCGCCCGGCGCCTGCCGGCCCTGCTGGCACCGGGCGGGCAGGCGCTGCTTTGCCTGAATGCGCCAGAGTTGGGCCTGGACTTCCTGCGCGACGCCGTGGCCGAGGGCGCACCGGAGCTGCAGTTCGTGGAGCGGGTGGCCAATCCCGCGGCGTTCGCCGACGCGTCGCCGGACCGCAGCCTGAAGGTGGCCCTCTACCGGCGCGTCGACGCGGGCCCTACTTGATCGACAAGCCGTTCAGCAGCTTCTCGCACTCGGCCTGGTATTTGTGGAACAGCGACTGCGCCGTGTAGCACATCAGTTGCACATTGCCGTCTTCGTCGGCGTAGTAGTAGGACGAGAAGACGAATTCCATGCCGCTCTTGTTGGCGGCAGCGAAACGAACTTCGCCAATCTGGTGTCCGGAGAGCTGCTTGGACTGGTCGATCAGCGTGGTCGTCGTGAAGCCGCCCGACGACGCGTTGCTGAAGATGGCGGCCTTCAGCGACTCGTTGCTGGCCGGCAGTTCGTCGGCGATGACCATGGCGTAGATGGGCAGGTTGCGGTGCTGGAACAGCCGCTTGTTGGAGGCCTCGCCGTCGCGCTTGGCGGTCAGCATCCACTCGGCGGTGTTGAAGTTCAGCGTGATCTTCTTCACCGACGTCTGGTAGGGCGATCCGCCTTCCGTGGCGGTGGCGCTGCCCGGACGGGCCTTGGCATCGAAGCGCCATTTGCCATCCGCGCCCAGCAGCACGCGGCGTCCGTCTTCCGTGACGGCGCGGATGTCCTGGGCCGACGCGAGCGGCGCGATCAACAGGGTGGCCAGAGCGAGTGCGGCGGACAGTGCGGTTTTCTTCATGGTGTGGGATTTCGGAGTACGCGGAAAACGGGCGCGATGTTGCCACGGGGACCGGACCGGCCCCGGGGGGATATTCACGAGGCCGCGGTCAGCGCACGGGGGGCCAGCGCCTAAAAGCTCACGGGCGAGTCCACCGCGAGGCCATACCCTCGTCGCCGGCCATGCAGAATCCCGGCATGCCGCCGCGATGTTCCTGGCCCTTTGCCCGTCGCTTGATGGTCGCCGCCGCCCTCTGCATCGCCGGCATGGCGCCGGCCGAGCCGCCGCTGGTGGGCGATGCCGACGGCGACGCCGGCGCGCTGCGCGAGCTGGCCCGGCAGGCGGCCCAGTTGGAGGAGCGTGGCCAACGCCAGCAGGCCCTGCGCCTGTTGCGAGAGCTGGCGCGGCGCACCGATGAACAACGGCAGGCCGAGCGCGCGCGCATGGCCGTGGCGCTGCGCGAACGCTTTGCCAGTGAACGGCAGAGTCAGCAGCTGGAGCGGCTGCGGCTGGAGGCCGAGCGGCGCGACGCCGAACGGGGCACCCAGGTCGCCGCCCAGCGGTTGACGGTGGCGCTTGGCGTCACGGCATTGCTGGCCTGTGCGGTGCTGGCCCAATGGCTGCTGCTGTCGCGCCGCCGTCTGCGGCTGCTGCGCGGCAACCGCGCGCTGCTGCAGGAGCACAGCTCGCGCGATCCGCTGACGCAGCTGTTCAACCGCGGTCATGCGCAGCAGGTGCTGGACGGCCTGCAGGCCCGGGGGGTGCCGCAAGGCGCGATGCTGTTGCTGCTGGACGTCGATCACTTCAAGCGCATCAACGACAGCCACGGCCATCCGGCGGGCGACGCCGTGCTGCAGGAGCTGGCCCGACGCCTGGGCGCGCTCGTCCGCGATGGCGACCTCGTTGCGCGCTGGGGCGGAGAAGAGTTCCTGCTGCTGCTCAAGCCGGGCGCCAGCGATGCCGGCACCTTGGCATTCATTGAGCGGCTGCTGTCGACCGTGGCCGGATCGCCGTTCGTTGCCGGCACGGTACAGCCGCTGGCGGTCACCGTGTCGGCCGGCGTGGTGAGTTGGCCGGCATGGGCGCAGCAGCCCTGGGCGGATGCGCTGGCGAGCGCCGACGCCGCGCTCTACCGCGCCAAGGCCGGTGGCCGCAACCGCGCCCTGCAGGTGCAGGTGGACGGTCCCGACGCGGCCCCGCGGTGGATCGAGGTGCTCGGGCCCGCGCCGGCTGGCCGGGAAGGTGACGCATGAGGCGCGGTGACTGGCGGGGCTGGTTGCTCCAGGCCGGGTGCTGGGCCCTGCTGTTGGGCGCGCCGGTCGCTGTGGCGCAGGACGACGCCGCGCGCACGGCTGCCGTGCAGGCGTTGCTCGACGACTTCAACCAGCGCGGTGCCGGCCCGGCCGACGAAGCCTTGCAGCGGCTGCGTGACGCCGGCCCGCCGCCTGACGATGCGCCGCAGGCCCTGCGCCAGCGCTACTACGCCGCCGTGGCCGCTCAGGCGCGCGCCGTGCCGGACGCCACAGCCCTGCGCGCCTCGCTTGCCGTGCTGCAGGTGATGGCCGCCCGCGAGGGCTGCGAACCCTGCGCCACCGAGTTGCTGCTGGTGTCGTTGTACGAGGCCCTCGGCGAGCACAACTCCCCGCGCATCCGCGAGCTGCTGGCCCAGCTGGCGGCCAGGCCGCCCGTCGGCTCGCCCAAGGATCGCTTCAACGTCGTCTATGCCCAGTCACAGGCGCTGGAACGCCTGGGCGATGCCGCGGCTGCGCTGCAGGCGGGCCTGGAGGCGGCTCGCCAGGCCGCCACCAGCGGCAGCCCCATGGACAAGCTGCGCAGCCTGAACCAGCTGTCCAGCGTCCACATGCTGAGGCGCGACTTCGGTGCCGCGCTGCAGAATCTCGACGAGGCCATGGCTCGCGCCCGTGCCATCGGCAATCAGCAATATGTCGTCTCGCTGCTCATCGACCAGAGCTATGCCTACGCCTCCACTCACGACCGTCGGCGCGAGTTCGTGGCCCTGCAGGAGGCCTTGAGCCTGGCCCGGCGCATCAAGGACGAAGGCTCCGAGCTGGTGGCCCTGAACAACCTCGCCCACTACTACAACGGCGACCCCGGCACGCATGCCAAGGCCTACGCCCACGCGCTGGAAGGCGAGAAGCTGGCACGTCGTCTGGATGACACCGTCATGGTGGCCTTCACGCGGGTGAACCGTGGCGTGGCGATGGTGCACCTCGGCCAGGCCGAGGCCGGCATCGCGCTGGCGCGCGAGGGCGTGGCCACGGTGCAGGGCTTGAACATGCCGCTGGAGGCCACCGACCTGCTGGAGCAGTTGTCGATTGCCTATGAGGCCGCCGGCCGCTACGGCGAGGCCATCGCGACGCTGCGCGAGCAGCAGCAGTCGCTGGAGCAGGTCGCGCAGCGCCAGAACGACACCGCGGCCCAGGAGCAGCAGAGCCGCTTCGATGCCGACCGCCGCGCGCTGGAGATCGAGCGGTTGGAGGTGCAACAACAGCGTGACACGGCCGAGGCGACCGCACGCGCACTGCAGCAGCGTGCGTGGGGCGTGGCGGCGTTTGCATTGCTGCTCGGCGGAGTCCTCATTGGCCGCGGCCTGATGCAGGTGCAGCGGCGCAACCGCCGCCTGCAGGTCGCCAATGACCAGCTCGACGCTCAGGCCAGCCGCGACGCGCTGACCGGCGCTTTCAACCGTCGCCACGCGGAGCAGCGCCTGGCCGCCGAGCCGGCGGCGGCCATGGGCCTGGTGCTGCTCGATGTGGATCATTTCAAGCAGGTCAACGACCGTCACGGGCATGCGACCGGCGATGCCGTGCTGCAGGCCGTCGCGCGGCGGCTGCAGGACGGTCTGCGCGGCAGCGACGCATTGGTGCGCTGGGGCGGCGAGGAATTCCTGCTGATGCTGCCGGGCTGCGAGGCCGATGCGCTTGAAGGGCCGGTGGCACGGGCGCTGGCGCGGCTGGGCGGCGGGCCGGTGACGCTGCCCGATGGCACGACGCTGACCGTGACGGCATCGGCCGGCGCCAGCGTGTGGCCGGCGCATGCGGGCCAGCGCTGGCAGGACGCCGTCGGGTTGGCCGACCAAGCCCTCTACCTGGCCAAGCAGGCGGGCCGCAACCGCGCGGTCTGCGTCATGGCGCTGGCGGACGGGGCTGTACGCGACGCGGCGCGCCACGAGCGGCTGCGCACGGCATTGTCCGAGGCAGGCGCTGCCGGGGACGCCGTCCTCGCCACGGTGCCCGGCCCCCAGGGCTGAGAGGCTCAGGAGAGACGGCTCAGCTCGGCCAGCAGCTTGGCGCGGGCTGCCGGGTCGTTGACGGCCTCGGCGAGCCGGTTGAAGAACACCGCCCGGCTGTCCGTGCCGGCGGCGGCACGCTTGATCAGCACCTTGGCGATGGGGCCGACGTACCTGCCCAGCACGACCTGGGCCTTGTCCATGACGGCTTCGTTCAGCGGGCCGCCAATCATGGTGCCCCCGGCAGAACCTGCGGTGGCGCCTTTGGAGCTGCCGTGAGAAGAAGGCGAACCGGCCGTGCCACCGCCCGCCGTGCGGTGGTGGTGGCCGCCGGTGACCAGGCTGGCCTGGCCCAGGAAGGCGTCGCGGGCACGCGGGTCGGTCACCTGCTCGGCGAGCTTGTTGTAGAGCTCGTTGATGTCGTGGCATTCACGCGCGGCGCGGCGCACCAGCACGCTGGCCAGCGGGCCGACATGCCGGGCCAACGTCATCTCGGCCTGGTTGAGCTGGGCCTTGTCCCAGTGCGAGGGCGTCGGCGCACTGGCGGTACCGACCGAGCCCACCGAACCGGCCGTTCCGGGCAGAGAGGTGCCCGACAGCGACGGCGGCGCATGCGTCGGCGTGGCCAGGGGCTGGGCGGGTTTGGCGCGCGCCGGCGCCAGCATGACGGTCTTTTCCCAGGACGAGTCGTCGATGACCTGGCCGATGCCGGCGGTCAGCGCCTGCTTGAATTCCTCGGCGGTGGCATAGCGGTCGTCCGGGCGCTTGGCCAGGGCGCGGGCGATGATGGCGTCGAACCAGCCGGGGCGCTCCACGCCTTCCACCGTCGACGGTGGCTGGGGCATGTCGTTGACGACCTTGTACATCAGTGCCTCGGTCGTGCCGGCAAAGGGCGCGCGGCCGGTGAGCAGCTGGTAGAGCACGACGCCGGCGCCGTAGATGTCCACGCGCCGGTCCATGGGCTTGCCGAGGAACTGCTCGGGCGCCATGTGGCTGGGCGTGCCCACCATGTAGTGGGTCTGCGTGAGGTTGGTGCTCTCGATGCGGGCGATGCCGAAGTCGGCCACCTTGAGCCGCCCGGCCGTCGTCATGATGATGTTGGCGGGCTTGATGTCGCGGTGCCAGACGCCCTTCTCGTGGGCGTGGTCCAGGGCATCGAGCAGTTGGCTCATGATGCCCGGGATGTCGGTGTCGGTGAAGCGGACCTTGGCGCTGAGGTAGCTCGCCAGGGACCTGCCCTCGACGAACTCCATGGCGATGTAGGCGACGTTCTCGTCGCGGCCGAAGTCGTAGACGGCGACGATGCCGGGGTGCATCAGCCGGCCGGCGGCCTGGGCCTCGTTGCGAAAGCGCGAAGCCGGCGCGCCCGGGCTGTCGTCGTCCGCGTCGAGCTGGGTGCGAATGGTCTTCAGCGCGACGGTGCGCTGGATGTCCGGGTCGAAACCCTTGTAGACGACACCCATCGCGCCTTCACCGAGAACCTCGGTGATGCGGTACTTGCCCAGCTGCGTTGGGTGCTTCTTGTCGCTCATGCAGTGGAATGACTCAGGAATCCAGCAGCTTCATGGCCTGCACCACGCTGGCGCGCATGCGGGAGAAGGAATCGGACAGGGTGGCGATCTCGTCCTTGCCGCTGGCCTGGAACTCGGGCGCGTCCAGGTCGCCCTGGCTGACGCGGTCGGCCAGGGCCGACAGGCGGGTGACGGGGCGCACCACCAGCATCCACACCATCAGGTTCAGCACGATGCCGACGGCGACGAAGACGCCGATCAGCGAGGTGATGAAGACCTTGAAGGTCTGGTCGGCACGCTGCAGCGGCACGCCCAGGGGCACGGAGACGATCTGGGCGCCGATGACCTCGTTCAGGTTCCAGCCGAAGCCGTTGGCGGGGCCGTACTTGGCGACCATGGTGGCCGGCGCCGCCTCGACGCTGCTGTGGCAGGCCAGGCAGGCGGGGTCGGTGATGCGCAGCGGGCGGGCGATGTAGAGCGACGGGCCGGCGGGGGTGTCGCGGACGCCCGTCGTTTCCTTCAGGTCGGCGGCGCTCCTGAATTGACCCACGATGTCGACTTCCCAGCTGGTGGCGCGGTCGCGCGGATTGGTCGGGTTCAGCGTTGCCTCCTTGTAGGCGAACTCGGGGTGCTTGGCCAGCAGAGTGCCCAGGACCTCGGTGGCTGAATAGCTCGGCACCGTCTGCGGCAGGAACTCGTTGGTCATCTGGGACACGAGCAGCGGCTTGATCTGCGTGTTCGTGTAGGCGCGCACGGCCAGCGCCTTTTCCATCAGCATGCGCGCGCTCTCGACGACCTCCTGCTGGGCGTTGTTCTGCAGCAGATTGCGGGCGATGTAGCCGCTCAGCGCAATACCCAGGCTCATGACGAGCAAATAGACCAGATTGAATTTGGCGAGCAGTTTCATGGTGAATTTTTCCCCGAGGGCGGCAATGGTAGTGCGCCCATGAGGTTGAGTGGCTTCGTGCTTGCGCGCGGTTCCCGGTGCAAATCCACAAAAAAAAGGGCGCCCAATCGAAATCGGGCGCCCTTTGAAGGCTGGTCGGGTCATCAACCCTTCACGCAGACCACCTGCTTGAGCGTGTGCACCACGTCCACCAGCTCGCGCTGGGCAGCCATGACGGCGTCGATGTCCTTGTAGGCCGCGGGCGTTTCATCGATGACATCCTTGTCCTTGCGGCATTCGACGCCTTCGGTGGCGGCGCGGTGGTCGGCCAGCGTGAACTGGCGCTTGGCGTCGCCGCGGCTCATGACGCGGCCGGCGCCGTGGGAGCAGCTTTCGAAGCTCTCCGCGTTGCCCTTGCCGCGCACGATGTAGCTGCGCGCGCCCATGCTGCCCGGGATGATGCCCAGCTGGCCCTGCTTGGCGCTGACGGCGCCCTTGCGGGTCAGGTAGACCTCCTGACCGAAGTGAACCTCTTTCTGCACATAGTTGTGGTGGCAATTCACCGCCTCGATATGGCTCTGGAAGTTCTTGCGGATGACCGTCTTCGCGGCCTCGATCACGCGCTTCATCATCAGCTCGCGGTTGATAGCCGCAAATTTCTGCGCCCAGCTGACCGAGCGGACGTAGTCGCCGAAGTAGCGGCTGCCTTCCTCGAAGTAGGCCAGGTCGCGGTCCGGCAGATTGGCCTGGTGGCGCAGCGCGTCCTGCTTGGCCAGCTCGATGAACATCGTGCCGATGAAGTTGCCTACGCCGCGCGAGCCGGAGTGCAGCATGAACCACACGGCGCCGGCTTCATCCAGGCAGACTTCGATGAAGTGGTTGCCGCTGCCCAGCGTTCCCAGGTGCTGGATGTGGTTGGTCTTGGCCAGCTTGGGGTAGTCGCGGCAGAGCTCGGTGAATTCGGGCTCCAGCTGCGCCCAGGCCGTGTTGACCGAGCCCGGCGGCTTCTGCCAGGCGCCGGGGTCACGGCTGCCGGGTTGGCGGCCGTGGGGCACGGCGCGCTCGATGGCCGCGCGCAACGGTGCCAGGTTGTCGGGCAGGTCCTCGGCCGTCAGCGTGGTCTTGCAGGCCATCATGCCGCAGCCGATGTCCACACCGACGGCGGCCGGGATGATGGCCTTGACGGTGGGAATGACCGAGCCGACGGTCGCGCCGATGCCGAAGTGCACGTCCGGCATCGCGGCGATGTGCTTGAAGACGATGGGCAGGCGGGCCGCATTGGTTAGCTGGCGCTTGGCCGAGGCCTCGACGGGCACGCCCTGCGTCCACAGCTTCAGCGGGACGCCCCCGGGGACGTCTTCGTGGATGTGTTGGGGTTCCATGATGATTCTTTCTATCAATAGGTCAGGTGATCGAACACCGCTTCCACCATCAACGGGAATGGTGCGCAGGTGTTGGAAAGCGTCTGTTCGACCCGATCCAGGAAATGAGGGAGCAGCAGCTTTGTCGTGAATGCCGTCTTGGTTGCGGGGGCCTGCAACCAGCTTTTGAACACCGCCTGCAGCTGCGGTCGATCAGTCGCGAAGGCGTTGCTGATCCAGTGATCGCGCCAGTAGCCCCAGTAGGTGCTCTCGACGAAGCGGATCGTGGATTGCGGGCTCTGGTGTTGAGTCCAGTGCTGCAGCAAGGGCTCCAGCGCAAGGCCGGCGTAGTCCGCCATCACCAGCAGGGCGAGCGGGTCCTCGAGGTCGTACCAGATGCCCTCGGTTGCCCATTCGCCGCGCAGGCAGGCGTCGAAGCAGGCCAGCATGAAGGCGTCGAGCACGGCGCGTTCCTCCGTGCTGAACGCATCAACGGGACAGCGTCCAACACGATCAAGAGCCAGCTCGATCGAATGATGGGTTTCCTCGCCGGCCGCCAGCAATTCCAGCAAGCGCGGCAGCAGGTATTTCACCTCGTCGGCCGGCTGGCCTTCGACGCACTTGGCACCGGTGCTGTATTCGTAGAAATGCAGCCGCTTCAACTTGCGCAACGGCACGGCACGCATCTCGCGTTCCAGCTCCTCATCCATGCAGCACACGGTACAGACGTCCAGCGGCTGGCGGGGTGCCGTGTAGGCGCCGAACACGTCGTAGGCGCGCCGCACGGCCGCTTGCAATAACGGCGTGGTCATGGGTTTCTCCTTGAAATGAAGCCCCGCCGGCCAGGCCGGCGGGGCGGCACTCAGCGGAGCTTCACCAGCCCGTTGAGCACCTGGTCCAGACCTCCGAACACGGAGATCTTGTCGATGCGCTCGGCCACGCGTTCCAGCGTTTCCAGCTCCTTCAGGCGCAGGGCGACGGGGTTGTCCTCCATCACCTTGGCGGTGTTGAGCAGGGCGCGCGTCGCCGCGGTTTCTTCGCGGCGGCGGATCACGTTGGCCTCGGCGGCCTTGCCGGCCTCCACCACCTGGGCGAGGATGGTCTTCATCTCACCCGGCAGCACGATGTCCTTCACGCCCACGCCGTCCAGCTGCAGGCCGTAGCCCGCCAGCTTCGCGGTGACCTGGGCGGTCACGACCTCGTCGATGACCGACTTGTTCTCCAGCAGCTCGTCCAGCGTGCGGGTGCCCACCGCCGCACGCAGCCCGAATTGCAGCTCGCGGTAGAGGTGGTCCGCCGGCTTCGGCAGCGCCTGAAAGGCACGCAGCACGTCCGTGTAGCGCCAGTTCGCCGCGAGGTTGAGCCGCAACGCGACCTTGTCACGGGTCAGGATTTCCTGGCCCGACACCTCCAGCGCCTGCAGCCGCAGGTCCACCAGCTCCACGGCCACATTGCGGCCAAACTTCCAGAACGCGTGCGCGCCCGGCTCCAGCAGCCGCTCGACCTTGCCGTCCACGCGCAGCAGGCCGGCGCCGTGTTCGGGCACCTCGACCTGCAGCACGCCGGCCAGGCCGGTCACCGTGCGCGGGCGCAGTTGCGGCTGGGCCAGGCGTGCGGCCAGGGCAGCTGGCAGCTCGGCGGAGGCGCGCAGGTCGATGACCTCGACCTGCACGTCCACCAGGCCGCGCCAGTACAGGCGCCGCGTGGACGGTGGCAGAACTTCGACCAGCACGCCGTTCTCGGTGCGCAGGCCGGCCTGGTGCTCGTTCAGCTCGACGCGCAGGAATTCCGCCTCGACGACCTCGGGCTCCTTGGCCATCAGATAGTCGGTCAACGGGTGCACGAAGGCCGGCGCACCGATGTTGAAGAGCTCGACCTTGAGCTCGTCCATGCCAGCGAACAGCCAGTGCGTGCCCGGTTGCAGCACGCGCTCGAAATCGCCATTGCGCAGCAGCAGGCCGCGCTCGTTCTTCTTCACAGTCACACGCTTGATCGTCATGGTGTTCTCCTTGTGGTGACGCGTGTTGATGGGATGAGGGTGCCGTTACAGGGACCCGTGCGGACGTCGGATGCCAGGGCCCCGAGCCACGCTGCGCGTCGAACGCCCCCTCCCTGAAGGCGCTCTCGGCTGGTCGTGGATGCGAAGCCCCGCTTGCCCGGCGCACAAGCGCGGGCCGCTGATGCGCGGTCCGGTCGAAGCCGGGGCGCACGTTCGGCGGGTGGTCTCTCGACCGGTTTGAAATAGCGTTCAAGGCTAGGTTTGGAGCGGGATTCGAACCCGCGTCAGACGAATTAGGAATTCGTTGCTCTACCCGACTGAGCTATCCAGTGGTGACGAAGCCGGGAGTCGAACCCGAACCCTTGCGGGGCAACCGTGCTTCGCCGTATCGACCGATTCCGGCAGGGCGGCATACGCCGCGGCGACAGGCGATGAAACCTGGCCACGGCGCACCGGCGGGGCGTTTGAACCCCGGCCTGTGAGCCTTTGCCTTCTTCGGCAGATTCGTTGCCGCCTCAGCTGAGGCGAGATCCCTTCGGCAGGCGCGCGGCCAGCCAGTCGTGCACGTCGGCGCGGATGTGCCGGCCCTTGAGGATGAAGTCCTCGAAGCGGCTCGGCACAAAGGGCGCGAACAGCAGCGGCATGCGAGCCTCGTCCGGCGTGCGGTCGGCCTTGCGCGAATTGCAGGCGCAGCAGGCCGCGACCGTGTTCATCCAGCTTAAACGCCCGCCACGGCTGGCCGGCACGATGTGGTCGATGGTCAGCGCGCGAGCATCGAACGCCACACCGCAGTAGGCGCAGGTGCAGCGGTCGCGCTTGATGACCTTGCCCTTGCCGTAGACCGGCGTGATGTCGAAGAGATTGAGCCTCGACGAGCCGCGCAGGGCGATGATGGGCGGTACGGCCAGGACCGACTGGCGGCCCGTGGCAGTGTTGATGCCGCCGCGCATGATGGCGAGCGGCTGATCGCCGGCGGACCAGATGACCGCATCGGTAGCGACCAGGCAGGCGGCCTGCTCCACTGAGATCCAGGCCTGCGGGAGGCCGGTGATGTCCAACTGCAGAACGTCGTGCATGCTGACCTCCTTTCTTGGGCTAAGCACGATGGATGAATGGCAGGGGCGGCAGGACTCGAACCTGCAACAGGCGACTTCAAAGGCCGCTGCTCTACCGTTGAGCTACACCCCGGCAGAAGGCGCACTAGCGCCGATAGTGGTGACGGTTCACGCCGTCGAAAGCAGCCGCTGTTCAGGCAGCAGCGCTTGAAACGACCTCCGGGAGCCGCAGGGGCAGCGGTCGTCGCGGCCGAGCTTCTCGACCAGCTCCTTGTGGCCATGCACGACGCGGTCGCCGCGCTTGACCTGGGTCTCAGACGGGAAGCCCTTGCGGCGCTTGCTCATCGTCTCGAAAGCTGTGGGTTTGGGTTGCGGTCTTCTTCATGATGGCCTCCGGTTGGTGTTGTGGTGCGCTTGGGGGTAGCCGACCGGATTCGAACCGGTGCTGCGAGGGTCACGACCTCGAACCTTGGACCTCTAGGTGACGGCCACCCCCAAGCGCACGTAAGAAATTGGCGCCGCCAGCGGGTCCCGACCCCGCGACCTCCGGTTCGACAGACCGGCGCTCTTCCAACTGAACTATGGCGACAAGAAGAAACGGTTGGTCCGGGTGGCACGAGTTGAACGTGCAGCCACCTGCTCCCAAAGCAGGCGCTCTACCTGGTTGAGCTACATCCGGATGATTGAAAGAAAGGTTGTCGGTAACGGGTTCCGACGCCGCCCAATCGTTGCGGCCGGTTTGCGCCTTTCGAAGCGTGAGCTCGACGAAAGGCTTCGGGTTGAAGGGTGGTACCGCGTGCGGGAGTCGAACCCGCCTCTTCGGCTTGAAGGGCCGAGGACCTCACCGGAAGTCCAACGGGGCATGGACTCGACGCTCGGATTCAAACCGAGGAGGGCGGACGCCAGCGGCTTTGCAGGCCGCCGCCTTCGATCACTTGGCTACGTCGAGATATGGCGCCTCGTGAACGATTCGAACGTCCGACATCCGGCTTCGTAAACCGGCGCTCTTGTCCACTGAGCTAACGAGGCAAAAACAAAGTCCATCTCGGCTGTGTCCACACGCGACGCGACTGGCTTGCGCAAACCAGAGTTGCGTCGCTGCACGCGACAGGCGGCCGCCCGAGCGCACATGCACACCGGGCCGGCCGGTGCTTGTGCGTGGGCACACCCGAGATGGGGCAGGGGAGCCGAGGCCTAGCCTCGGCGCCTGCCAGTTGTGAGCGCTGCACGGGCCTGAGCCGGCGCGGCGCTCGGTGCGAGTTGTTAATGAGCAGGCACTGCGCAGGCGCAGCGGCGTCGGGGCAGCCCCGGCGCTGTGTTCGGTTGAACAGTGGAAAAAGGAAAGGCCCGGTTCCTTGGCAGGAGACCGGGCCTCGAATGAGCGTGGAAGGTCGGCGTCAGCCGGGTCCTTCACCCGATAGGTTGGCGTCATCAGTCTCACGACCGAAGTCGTGTGCATAGGCGACCGGCAGGGACAGACCCTGCAGCTTCGATTTCTGGCCCCGCGCCATCGACGCGGCATCGCATCGGCTATGCAAGCCGATGGGGACGATGACGGTGGCGAGATGGCGATTCATGGCAGAAAAAGCGGTTCGGTCGTCGGTGGGGTTGAGTGGAGAAGCTCAGTTCTCCTGAGCGAATATGCGCATTGTTAAGAGTTTTCACTTCATCGTCAACACCTAGAATTGGTGTGAAGTGTTTTCACAACACCGTGTCGCAGCCGTATCACGTGTCCAGTCCAGCCACCATCCGCCGCCTCAACGCCATCGCGTTGTTCCAGTCCTTTGCCGAGGAGCGCATCAACGCTGGCGATCCACCCAAGGGCCTGGAGGCGGCATGGGCGACGCGCATCGGCGTCAGTGGTGCGACCTGGTCCATGGCCAAGAGCGGCGCGCGGCCGCTGGGTGACAAGCTGGCGCGGCAGATCGAGCATCTGTGCGGCAAGGAAGCCGGTTGGCTCGATGAAGAGCGTGAGCCCACCGGCCTGACGCCGGCTGAGCAGCAGTTCCTGGCGCAGGCGCTGAAGGTCTACCGCGGCACCAACAGCGATGGCCGCAAGAAGCTCAGGCAGTGGTTGAAGGACTTCGGCAACTAACGAAGGCCGAGGCGCGACAGCTTCTTGATCAGGCCGACGCGCGACACGCCTAGCTGACGCGCCGCCTCCGACTGATTGCCGCCCGCTGCGCTCATCGCGTCCTGGATCAGGCGACGTTCCAGTTCGTTCAGCGCCGCATCCAGCACGCCGGTGCCTGCCGCAGGCTCGGCACCGCGCTGAGGCTCCGAGCTGTCGCCCGTCGCCAGTCGCAACAGCTCGGTGTCGACTTCGTTCTGCTCCGGCAGCAGCAAGGCGCCGGCCGATTCGACGATGGCCTTGAGTTCGCGCACATTGCCGGGCCAGTCTCTTGACGTCACCCAGGCGAGCGCACCCGCCGAGAAGCGCGCCTGCGGAGCGCCGCGCTGCAGGAATCGTGCGGCCAGCAGCGGCACGTCGGCCATGCGTTCGGACAGCGCCGGTGTGCGCAGCACGACGCCCTTGAGGCGGTAATAGAGGTCCTCGCGGAAGCTGCCTTCGCGCACCATGGCTTCGAGGTCGCGATGGGTGGCAGCGATGACGCGGGCCTCGGCCTGCTTTTGCACGCGGCCGCCGACGGGAACGAAGGTGCCCTCCTGCAGAAAGCGCAGCAGCTTGACCTGCATGGCCGGCGGCATCTCGCCGACCTCGTCGAGGAAGAGCGTGCCGCCATGTGCCGCTTCGACGAGGCCGGGCTGGTCGCGGTAGGCGCCGGTGAAGCTGCCCTTCATGTGACCGAAGAGTTCGCTCTCCAGCAGCTCGGCCGACAGCGCACCGCAGTGCACGACGATGAAGGGGCCGTCGCGGCGCGGGCTGCCCTCATGCAGGGCGCGGGCCACCAGCTCCTTGCCCGTGCCCGTGGGGCCCAGCACCAGCACGCTGACTCGCGTCGGCGCAACGCGGCGCACCATGGCGCGCAGCTGCTGCATGGGCGGCGTCTGGCCGACGAGGCCGAGGTCGTCGGCGCCCTGCTCGGCGCGCAGCCGGGTCAGCTCGGCCTCCAGCCGCGATTTGCGCAGCGCGCGGGCAACGACGAAGCGCAGCAGGTCGGGGTCGATGGGCTTGGTGATGAAGTCCCAGGCGCCCAGCTCCGCCGCGCGCAGGCTCAGCTCATGCTCGCCATGGCCTGTCAGCACGACGACGGGCACGCCGGCGAGCCGCGGGATCAGCTCCAGGCCACGCTCCGGGTCCATATGCGGCGGCATGGCCAAGTCCAGCAGCACCAGTTCGGGCCGCCGCTCGGCGAAGCGGGCCAGGGCGGCATCGCCGTCGCCGGCGATGTCGACCTCGTGGCCGAGGCTGCGCAGGAAGTTGCCGCCCAGGCGCTGGAAGGCTGCTTCGTCGTCGACGAGCAGCACGCGGCCGGTCTCAGGGGTTGAGGGGGTCATGGGGAAAGCTCAGCGTGAAGCAGGTGCGCCAGCCGGGGCGCTCGGTCAGTGCGGCCGTGCCGCCGTGCGCGGCCATCACGCGGGCGACGATGGCCAGGCCGAGGCCGGTGCCACCGGGACTGCGTGAGGCGAAGGGTTCGAACAGCCGCTCGCGGATGGATTCAGGCACACCGGGGCCGTTGTCGCAGACGTATAGGCGCAGCCCGTCGGCGCTCCGCTCGGCGTCGACATGGACGGCGCTGCCGCTGGCGGTGCGGGCGTTCTCGACGAGATTGGTCAGCGCCTGCTCGACGCGGCGCGCGTCCAGCAGCGCAGGCAGCGGCTGCTGCAGGCCGGGGCCGATCTCCACCTCGGGCTGGCGGCGCGCCACCGTCTGCACGAGGGTGGTGAGGTCGACCTCGGTAGGTGCCAGCTTCCAGGGCTTGGCGTAGTCCAGCAGGTCGCGCGTCAGATGCGCGATGCGGTCGACCTGCTCGGCCACCTCGCGGCGCGTGTCGCCGGGCGCCATCGCCACGGCCATGGAGATGATGTTGAGCGGGTTGCGGATGTCGTGGGCCACGGTGGCGGCCAGGGCGCCCAGTTCGGCGAGGCGGGCCTGCAGCTGGCGCTCGCGCTCGCGGGCCGCGAGCTGCTGGGCCTGCTCGACGCGCATGGCGGCCTCGAGCACCAGGCTGCCGAAAAGCTCGGCCAGGTGACGCTGGCCCGGGGGCGCAGCCGACCAACCTTCCAGCTCAAGCCGCCAGGGCGATCTGCGGCAGTTCAGTCGAGGCAAGGTTGGCTCGACATCGGCGTCGAACACCACCTCCACCGGCGTCCCCAGGCGCTGGCTCAGCAGCTTGCCGGCCAGCTCGCCCAGTTCGGCCAGCGTTTCGGCCGGCAGCAGCGCCTCGCGCCAGGCTTGCAAGTCGGCGGCGGAGGCTTCGCCACCCGGATAGATCAGTCGCTGCACAAAGCGCCGCACCGGCCCGCTCAGTGCCAGGCAGCCGGCCGCCACGGCCACGCCGCTGAGCCAGCGCGACTCGAAGGGCAGCAGCAGCGGCATCAGGCCGACGATGCCGACGCCGACGGCCAGCAGCAGCGTCCACACCAGGGCGCGGCCGGCCCAGGCATTGGCGACGAACACGCCCCAGCGCAGCACGCCGTAAACCAGAATGACGGGGTAGAGCGGCAGCAGCAGCAGAGGCACCGGGAAGACCGGCACCTGCAGCAGCACCAGGCCGTAGCCGCTCAGGCACAGCAGCCCCCACAGGCAGGAAGCGGTGACGGCGGCAATCTGCTGACGCGCCGGCGGCTTTGCCATGGCCAGGCCACGCAGCAGCACCGCCACGCCGGCGATGCCGAGGATGATCCAGGCGATGCTTGCCAGCCAGCCCAGGCGGCCGGCGATGAAGATCCAGCCGACGCCGTCGCTCCAGGTCAGATGCCCCGGCTGGCCCAGCAGCGAACACAGCGAGGCCACGGCGCCCAGGGCATAGGCCGTCGCCACGCCGAGGCGGCCCAGCGGCACGCGGCAGAACACCACGCAGAAGTGGAAGAAGAAGGTCGAGACGAAGGGCGCCATCGACACCAGCCGCAGGGCCACCGGCTCCGCGCTCGGGCCCCACCAGTTGGGCAGCTCGTTGCCCGTGATCCAGATGGCGATGCCCACCAGGAAGGTCGCCAGCAGCCGGCCGCCGGCCACCCGGTCCGACCACCAGAGCAGCACGCCGGCCAGCACCAGGGTCTCGAAAAGCGAGAAGCCCATGGCGAAGCGGATCAGCAGCATAGGGTGTTAACGAAGTTGACAGGTGGGGTGGTCGGCACTGTATCCGAGGTATGCGGATTGCCGTGGTGATTTCAATGAAATCAATCACTTAGGGTGGAAATTCGGGCTGGCACGCTTGTCGCGATGGAGGGGGTATGAAAGCCGCCAAGCCCCTCGACATCTCCGCCCTCATCGGCCCCGCCGCCTGGGCCCGCCTGCCCGCCGCCGTGCAGCGCCGCTTTGCTGCCGGCCACGCCGAGGCGACCTACCGCGGCCTGATGGACATGCGCTGCTCGGCCCTGGGCCGCGTGCTGGCCTGGCTGGTCAAGCCGCTGAAGAGTCCGCTGGCCGCCGCCAATGCCAACGGCGTGCCGACGACGGTGCGCGTGCGGTCCGTCGGCGCTGGCGTGGTCTGGGAGCGCAGCTTCGAAGGCGGCGTCGGCCGCGTGTTCTCGACCAAGGAACTGGATGCCAACGGCCGCCTGCAGGAGCGCACCCGCGGCGGCCTGGGCATGGCGCTGGATGTCTTCGAGCACGAGGGCGCCCTGGTGTTCCAGAGCCACCGCTACTTCCTCGACCTGGGCCCGTTGCGCCTGGTCATGCCCCGCCTGCTCAGCCCCGGCACCTGCCGCGTCGAGCACCGCGACCTGGGCAACGGCCTCTTCCGTTTCACCCTTTCCATGACTCACCCCGTCTGGGGCGAGACCTTCCACCAAACCGGCGTGTTTGTTGACCCCTCGCCCAGCTTCTGAACGCCGGCAAGTCTGGTCGGTCCTGCAGACCGCGCTGCGGCAGTGCCACAGCTCTTCGGCAGGCACGACAAGTCCACAGGACTTGCCGTGTCCGGCCTCAGCCCCCGAGGGGATGGCGACACCTGCCGGATTGACCAGCAGGTGTCGCCGAAGGCGGGCCGGCTCGGGAGCGGCCCGGCGCTCGGCCCGCAACTTCACATCACCAAGGACAAACGACATGAACATCCTCTTCACCCTGCTCAGCGTCCAGGCCGTCATGGGCGCCTTCGACAACCTCTGGCATCACGAGCTGGAAGCCAAGCTGCCGCAGCGGCCTTCGGCGCGGCGCGAACTCACGCTGCACACCATCCGCGAGGCTATCTACGGCGTGGTCTTCATCGGCCTGGCGTGGTGGCAATGGCAAGGGCTGTTCGCCGCGCTGTTGGCGGCCCTGCTGGGTGTCGAGGTCGTCGTCACGCTGGCCGACTTCCTGGAGGAAGACCGCAGCCGCAGCCTGCCGCCCTTCGAGCGCGCGCTGCACACGCTGCTGACCATCACTTATGGCCTCTTCCTGGCCGTGTTCGCGCCGGTGCTGTGGGCCTGGGGTCAGGAGCCGACGCGGCTTCAACCCGTCGCCAATGGATGGTGGGCGCCGGTGCTGTCGCTGTACGGCGTCGGTGTGCTGGCCTGGAGCCTGCGCAATCTGATCGCCGTGCGCCGCCTGGCCAGGATGCCGGTGCCGACGACGACGCAGCCGGCCTCGATGCGCCGCCAGGGCGCCGTCCTCGTCACCGGCGCGACCGGCTTTGTCGGCCAGGCCGTGGTGGCCGAGTTGTGTCGGGAAGGCCGTCGCGTCATCGCGTTGTCCCGCGACCAGCGCCAGGCGCGCGGCCTGTTCGGACCTGGGGTCTGGGTGATCGATGACCTGGACGCCCTCCCGTCCGAGACCCGCATCGACGCCGTCGTCAACCTGGCCGGCGCCCGCGTGCTGGGCATGCCGTGGACGGCTGCGCGCCGCCGCACGCTGATGGGCAGCCGCGTCGGCATCACGCAGCGGCTGGTGGCGCTGATGCGCCGCCTGGAGCAGCGCCCGCGGGTGCTGGTCAGCGCCTCGGCCGTGGGCTTCTATGGCGCGGTCAACGACGGCATGCCGTGCACGGAAGCCAGCCTGCCCAGGCCGGGCGAGTTCCAGTCCGATCTTTGCGCCGCCATCGAGCACGAGGCGCGCCGCGCCGAGGCTCTGGGTGTGCGCGTCGTGAGGCTGCGCTTCGGCGTCGTGCTGGGCCGTGAGGACGGTGCCTATCCGATGCAGGCCTTGGCTGCGCGCTCGGGTCTGGGCGCAGTGCTCGGCAACGGCCAGCAGCCGGCACCCTGGTTGCATCGCGACGATGCGGTCGGCCTGATCCGCTTCGCGCTCGACCAGAACGAGCTGTCGGGTCCCGTCAACGCCGTCGCGCCGGAGACGCCGCGCCAGGCCGACTTCGCCCGCGCTCTGGCTGCCTCCTTCGGGCGCCGCGCCTGGATGCGCGCGCCGGCCTGGCCGCTGCGCTTGCTGGCCGGCGAGATGTCGACCCTGCTGCTGGATGGCCAGAACGTCGTGCCCGCTGCGGCCCTGGCCGCCGGCTACTGCTTCCGCCACCCGACGCTGCAGGCCGCGTTGGACGACCTGGCTGCGCGGCATGATGCCGGCCATGAACTTGTCGTCCCTTGACCGCTGCAACGACGCCAGCCAGCGCCCACCGCGGCTGCGTCGTGACATCAACCTCGGCACCCTGGCCGAACTGCCGCGCGGCTCGACCGGCTGGCGCGCCAGCCATGCCGAGCAACTCGCGCTGTTGAAGGCCGACGGCCACGAGGCGGTGCAGATCTGGCAGCCCAGCGCCGAAGCTGCGCAAGCCGCCCGCGACGCCGGCCTGGCCGTCACCGGCATCTGCCGTGCGCTGACGCCGCCCGACGTGGACGCCATCGTGCGCGAGCAGCGCGACCTCGGCTGCGAGATCACGACCCTGCACGTCGGCAATTCCTTCGAGACCGATGCCGAGATGGATGCACTTGCTGCGGCCGTGCTGGAGACCTCGGCCCGCCACGCCCACCCGGTCTATGTCGAGACCCATCGCGGCACCATGACCCAGGACCTGCGCCGCACGCTGGACCTCGTCGAGCGTTTCCCGGCCCTGCGCTTCAACGCCGACCTGTCCCACTGGTACACAGGCCACGAGTTGACCTATGGCGGCGAGTTCTACGACCGTGCCGCCCGCCTGCAGCCGGTGTTCGAGCGCGTGCGCTTCCTGCATGCCCGCGTCGGCAACCCTGGCTGTATCCAGACGGGGCTCGACGACCCGGGCGACTACCTCGGCCACTTCCGCTGGATGTGGCAGCGCTGCTTCGAAGGCTTTCTGCGCGGCGCCGGACCTGGCGACTACTTGAGCTTCAACGCCGAACTGCTGCCGCAGAAGATGGGCGCCGACTTCTGGCTGCACTACGCCCAGCCGCGCCGCGAACTGGTGGGCGACGCGCTGGGCGGCGAGCCCAGCGATCGCTATGACGATGCGGCCCGCTTGTGGCGGATCGCGAACGAATGCTTCGAGGCCGCGCGTGCGGCCGTGGCGGCTACTTAGCGGCGGCCTTCTTGTCGAAGTCGCCGGCCCAGGACCAGTTGGCCTTGTCCGGAGCTATCCAGCGCTTGATGGCGGCGTTGACCTGTTCCAGCGTCAGCGCCTCGCCGCGCGCATCCAGCTCGGCATTCCACTTGAACTGGCGGCCGCGCTCGAGATGGCCGGCGATGGCACCGGCGACGGCGCCGTCTTCGCTGCGCCAGGTGTCGGCCTGGGCCTTCATGGCGCGCTTGGCGGTGTCGAGCTCGGTCTGCGTCAGGCCGTCGCGCACGAAGCGGGCCAGCTCGTCGTTCAGCGCCGCCTCGACGCGAGCGCGGTTCTCCGGCGCAAAGATGGCGTAGATGTCGATCTGGGCGCGCGGCTCGAAGCTGGACGCGTTCAGCCAGGCGCCGGCACCGTAGGACACGCCTTCCTTCTGGCGCAGCCGGGTCAGCAGCCGCGAGTCGAAGCCGCTGGCGCCCAGCACATGGGCGGCGATGCGCAGGGCCGCATAGTCGGCGTGGTCATCGGTCATCGGCAGCAGCAGGCCGCCCAGCACCATGGCATTGGCCTTGTCCTTCAGCGTCGCGCTGAGCTTGAGGCCTTGCACGGCCGGCAGGGGCATGCTCAGGCGGGCATAGGCCTGAGGCGCCGTCCAGTCGCCGAACAGGCGTGCGATCAGCGGCTTGACCTCGGCGGCGTCGAAGTCGCCCACCAGCACCAGCTCGCCGTGGGCGGCGCCGAAGAAGTCGCGGTGGAAGGCCTGCAGCCTGGCAGGGGTCACGGCCTTGACCGCGGCGATGTAGTCCGGGAAGCCAAGGAAGGCGCGCGGGTCGTCGGCCGGATAGGCGGCGGCCAGGGCCTGCTGCAAGGCTTGCGGCGCGATGCCCTGCGGCTGCTGGGCCATCTCCTCGAGATTGGCGACCTGCTGGCGCACCATCTGCTCGACCTCGCTGGCCGGGAAGACGGGCTCGCGCAGCACTTCGGCCATCAGGCCCAGGGCCTCGGCGAGCTGGCCGCGGCGGCTGCCCAGCGACAGGCGCGCGCCTTCGGTGGCGCCGCTGTTGGACGAGAAGCGGGTCTTCAGGCGATCGAAGCTGTCGCTGATCTGGGCGCGGGTGTGCTGCTTGGTGCCCAGGGCCAGGGCCTCGCCAATGAGGTTGGCTTCGGTGCGCTTGCCGCGCAGGGCCTCCAGCGTACCGTACTGCAGGTTCAGCGCCACCTCCACCGTCTCGCCGCGCGAACGCTTGGGCACCAGGGCGACCTTGAGGCCGTTGGGCAGCTGGTAGCGCTCGGTGCGGCGGTCGAAGTTGGCGGGGCTGGTGTCGAAGACCTCGCCGGCGGCGACGGCGGCCTTGGGTACATAGTCCTTCAGCGCATCGGCGGCCGGCACGGCCACGGCCAGCGGCGACCGCACCGGCGCCGCGGTGGCGAACAGTCGGCCCAGCGAGCGGTTGCTGGGCAGCACCCATTTGCGCAGCGTTGCGTTGACGTCGTCCAGCGTCGCGGCTTCGATGCGGTTGCGCATCAGGAAAAGCAGGCGCCAGTCGCCGGCGGCGATCGCTTCGGACAGGGTCACGCAGAGCTGCTGGGGGTTGGCCATCAGGTCGTCGAAGCGCTGCGTCCACTGCGTCTTGGCCCGCTGCAGTTCTTCGGCGGTGACGGGCTCCTTGGCCAGGCCTTCCACGGTGTCGACGAGGATCTGCTGGGCGCGCTCGACGTCGTTGTCCTCCTTCAGCACCAGGCCGAAGTTCAGCAGCCCGGGCTCGGCATTGCGGCCGGGCCAGCCGAAGGTCTGCGCCGCCAGGCCGGGCTCGACAAGGCGCCTGTGCAGGCGACCGGTGGGGACGTCGGCCAGGGCGGTGACGGCGACGTCGAAGGCCGCGTACTCCGGGCTGGCCAGCGGCGGGATGTGATAGCTGATCAGCAGGCCCTGGTTGCCCGAGGGCCGGCGCAGCGTGACGAGGCGCTCGCCCTCCTGTACCGGCTCGACGGTGTAGGTCGGCATCAGCTTGCGCGTGGGCTTGGGCAGGGCACCGAAGACGCGCTGCACCTCGGCCAGGATCTTGGTGGCGTCGAAGGCGCCGGCGACGATCAGCGTGGCGTTGTCGGGTTGGTAGTGGCGCTTGTAGAAGGCCTGCAGATTCGGGATGTCGACGTTCTCGACGTCGGAACGCGCGCCGATGGTGCTGCGGCCGTAGGCATGCCACTGGTAGGCGGCGGCCTGGGTGCGCTGCACGAGGATGCCGATGGCGTTGTTCTCGCCGGCTTCCATCTCGTTGCGCACCACGCTCATCTCGGTGTCGAGGTCGCTCTTCAGCACCTTGGCACCGGTCATGCGGTCGGCTTCCATGCGCAGCGCCCAGCTCAGGGCTTCGGCATTGGCGGGGAAGGTCTCGAAATAGTTGGTGCGGTCGACATTGGTCGAGCCGTTGAACTGCATGCCGCGCTTGGACAGTTCGGCGCCGACATTGGGGAACTGCCGGGTCGTCTTGAACAGCAGGTGTTCCAGCAGATGGGCCATGCCCGTTTCGCCATAGCCCTCGTGGCGGCTGCCGACGCGGTAGGTCACGTTGACGGTGACGGTGGGCTTGGTGGCGTCCGGGATCAGCAGGACCTGCAGGCCGTTGGGCAGCCGGTACTCGCGGATGCCCTCGGCCTCGCGCACGGGCGGCAGCGGGGCAGCGGCGGGCGCGGCCGCGGCAAGCAGGGGCAGGGCGAGGAGGAGGGCGGCGTGGCGGGGATGCAGGCGCATGGCGGAGGCCGGAGTCAAGGGGGTGGCCAGCATAGCCACGCCCCCGACGCCGGACTCAAACCAGCGTGGTGACTAATGCCACGTTGCTGCCGCCGAAGGCGAAGGAGTTGGACATCGCCGCGCGCAGCGTCGCGCTGCGGGCGGCGCCGGTGATGAGGTCGACCTGTTCGCTCAGCTGGCTGGTTCGCACGTGGGCGCTGGGCGGCAGCGTCTGGCGGCGCAGGGCCTGGACGGTGGCAACCAGCTCCAGCGCACCGCCGGCGCCGATCAGATGGCCGTGCAGGGCCTTGGTGGCCGAGATCGGCACGGCCCGGGCGCCAAAAACGGCGGCGATGGACTCGGCCTCGACGGCGTCGCCCACTTCGGTGGCCGTGCCATGGGTGTTGATGTAGCCGATGTCGGCAGGCGAGAGGCCGGCGTCGCGCAGGGCGGCCGTCATCGCGCGCGCCTGGCCGGCGGCGTCGGGGCGGGACAGGTGCACGGCGTCGACGCTGTGGCCGTAGCCGGCCAGCGTCGCCAGCGGCGTGGCGCCGCGGGCGCGGGCATGGGCTTCGGTCTCCAGCACCAGGGCTGCGGCGCCTTCACCCAGCACCAGGCCCTTGCGGGCATCGTCGAAGGGGCGGCAGCTCTGCTCGGGCGCTTCGGCATCCAGCGGCGCCATGACGCCCATGGCCTGCCAGCCCATGGCGCTGCCGATGTGCAGCATGGCCTCGGAGCCGCCGACCAGGGCGACGTCGGCGCGGCCATTGCGCAGCAGCCACAGGGCCTCGCCGATGGCCTGGGCCGAGGAGGCGCAGGCATTGGACACGGCCAGCTGGGCGGCGCGCAGCTGGTGGCGCATGGCCAGATGGGAGGCGGCCGAATTGGCCATCACCCGCACCACCGTGTAGGGGTGCACGCGCGGCGGGCGCACCGTGTACATCTGGGCGTAGGACGCCTCCATGGACATCGAGCCGCCCAGGCCCGTGCCCCAGGCGACGGCGGCGCGGTCCGGATCGGGCGCCGTGGCCGGCAGGCCGGCCTGGGCCCAGGCTTCGGCGGCGGCTTCCAGCGCCATCAGGCTGTGGCGGTCGTAAAGATTGCGCTGGGCCGGCGGCAGGCCGGGCGCCAGCGGCACCGTCACGGCCGCGGCGGCATAGGGCTTGAGGGCATGCTCTTCGCTGCCCGGCTGGGCGGTGATGCCCGAACGGCCGGCCAGCAGTGCATCGGCCAGTGCGTCCGAACCGGCGCCGAGGGCGCTGACGGCGCCCAGGCCGGTGATCCAGACGGACATCAGGCGGCGACCGGCTGGGCCTTGGCGGCGAGCAGTTCGTCCACCAGCGTGGCCAGGCCGGCCAGCGTCGGGTTCTGCAGCGCGCGGTCATGCTCGATGTTGACGTGGAAATGGTCTTCCACGGTGAACATGAAGTCCACCAGGCCCAGGGAGTCGAGGCCGAGTTCGACGAAGGGCGTCTCGACCTTGTCGTTCAGCGCCTCGGCGCCGAGTTCGCGCTGGGCGATGCTGCAGAGTTGTTCAAGCGTGTTGCTCATGGAGAGCTCCGGAAGTCGAGGGAGAGAGGCGCGCCAGCGGATGCTGGCGCAGCAGGAAATCGCGCACCGTGCGGGCAACGGCGATGCGTTCGTTGTCCAGCGTCAGCATGTGATAGCTGTCGTGGAACCAGTGCACCTCGGGCTGGCTGCCCAGGCGCCCTTGCAGCTCGTGCACGCTGCGCGGACCGGCGACGTCGTCCTCGGTGGCATGCAGCACCAGGGCCGGGGCGGCCAGCCGGCCGAGCCGGGCGCGCACATGGCGGATCAGCCGGGTGGCTTCGTAAAGCGAGGCGGCCGACAGGCGGGCGGCGCCGACGGCCGAGACCTTGTCGGAGGCCATGGCCTGCTCGACCCAGGCGCGCAGGCGCTCGTTCTTCAGGCCGAAAGGCGCCGTTTCCTTGAAGCTCATGCGCCGGCGCAGCCAGGGCAGATAGGCCAGGGGCAGCAGGCGGCGCCAGGGCGAGACGTTCCAGCCATCGAAATGCAGGGTGGTCGAGATCAGCACCAGGGCGGCGGCCGGCCGGCGCGCGGCCAGGGCCATGCCGAGCACGGCGCCCATGCAAAGCCCGCCGACGGCGACCCGCCCATGCTCGGCGGCCAGGCGGTCGAAGGCCGCCTCGGCTTCTTTCAACCAGTGTTCGAAGGGGGGCACGGGCAGTTGCTCGCCGGTGGCACTGCTGACGCCGTAGCCGGACATGGCCGGTACCTCGACGACGTAACCGACTTCTCGCAAGGATTTCGCAACAGGTGCCAACTCCAGAGGGTTGGCGCACAGACCGTGAAACAACAGCACCGCGGGGCGGCGCTCAACTAACGTTTCCATGGCGAGTAGTGTCGGAAACACGGCCGTCGCGCCCATGACGCCGGCCTGTCGATGAACTGACGTCCTGTGACAGCCCTGCGTCAGCACTTCGGGCGCTGCCGGGTCATACTGCCGCTCATGCGCATCCTGCTCGTCGAAGACGACGAACAACTCGTCGAAACCACCGCCCGCGCCCTGCGTTCCCAGGGCTGGGTCGTTGACTGCACCGCCCGAGGCGAGCCCGTGCCGCGCTCGCTGCGCGAAGACGCCTACGACCTTCTCATCCTGGACATCGGTCTGGCCGGCATCGACGGCTTCGAGACCCTGCGCCGCGTGCGTGGCGAAAGCATTGCCGTGCCGGTGCTGATCCTGACCGCCCGCGATGCCGTCGAGGACCGCGTGCGCGGCCTGGAAGGCGGCGCCGACGACTATCTCGTCAAGCCCTTTGCCCTGACCGAACTGGTCGCCCGCGCCCGCGCCCTGGTGCGGCGCAGCCAGGCCCGCACCAGCAACCAGCTGCAGCTGGCCCGCCTGCGCATCGACCAGGAGGCACGCCGTGCCTATATCGAAGACGAACCCTTGGCCCTGTCGGCCCGCGAATGGGACGTGCTGGGCTTCCTGATGGCGCGTGCCGGCAAGGTTGTGCCCAAGGAGCACATCGCGTTGGCCAGCAATGCCTGGGACCAGGGCGTCAGCGACAACGCCATCGAAGTCTGCCTGTCGCGCCTGCGCGCCAAGATCGAGCCGGGCGGTGTGCAGTTGCGCACGGTGCGTGGCCTGGGGTATTTGCTCGAAGAAATAGGCTGACCTTGCCTGAGGGCTCGCGCTCCAGCCTGCAGCGCCGTCTTTTCGGCTGGCTGATGCTGCCCCTGCTGGTGGCCCTGCCGGTGCTCGGCACGGCGCTGTACGAGCAGGTCAGGCACAGCGCCCAGAGCTGGCTCGACGAAGGCCTGGAAGACACGGCCCTGACCCTGGCCGGGCAGATCGACGTGCGCAGCGGCGAGCCGCGCATCGATGTCAGCGCCACCATGGACCGCGCGCTGCGCTTCGACCGCCAGGACGATGTCTTCTACCTCGTGATGACGCCGCACGGCGAGGCCCTGCAGGGCGACGCCGGCCTGGCCGAGGTGCAGCCGCGGTTTGCACCGCTGGCGGCGGGCATTTCCCACTACGGCGACGTGAAGCTGCGCGGCCGCGAGCTGCGCCTGGTGCAGCTCGGCCATGACTGCGGCACGGGCGTCTGCCAGATCCTGGTCGCCGAGACCCTGCACAAGCGCGATGCCCTGCAGCGCGAGATCGGCGGCCTGGTGGCGCTGAACGGCGGTGCCCTTGCGCTGTTGCTGGCCCTGGCCGGTTGGTGGGCCATCCGCCAGGGCCTGGCGCCGCTGACCGGGCTGAGCGCCGAGCTGGAACACCGCGATCTGCATCGCCTCACGCCGCTGAGCGCCAGCCTGCCGCGCGAGCTGGTGCCGTTGCAGGCCGCCTTCAACCGCTTGTTCGAGCGTCTGGGCCGCGCGGCCGGCGCCCAGCGTGAATTCCTGGCCGACGCCGCCCACCAGCTGCGCACGCCGCTGACCTCGCTGCAGACCGAGATCGAGCTGGCCATGCTGGAGCCGCACGACCCGCGCGTGGATCCGCTGCTGCAGCGGCTGCGCCAGCGTGTCGTGCGCAGCGCCCGCCTGGCTCAGCAGCTGCTGTCGCTGGCCCGGGCCGAGGACCGCAGCGTGGATGTCGGCCAGCGCATCGACCTGCGCGACATCGCCACCGAAAGTGGCCAGGACTGGGCCCACCGCGCCCTGCCCGACGGCGTGGACCTCGGCTTCGAGCTCGCCGACGCGCCGGCCCTGGGGCATTCCTTCCTGCTGCGCGAGCTGCTGGAGAACCTCATCCACAACGCCGTCAGCTATGCCGGCGCCAGCGCGCGCATCACCGTGCGCTGCGGCAGCGGGCCGGACGGCCCCTGGCTGGAGGTGGAAGACAACGGCCCCGGCATCCCGGCGGCCGATCGGCCGGCCGCCATGCAGCGCTTCCGCCGCGGCGACAGCGCCAGCGGGACCGGCAGCGGCTTGGGCCTGGCCATCGCGGCCGACATCGCCGCCCGCCACGGGGGGCGGCTTGAACTGCTGGACGCCCACGCAGGCCCGGGCCTGCGCGCCCGACTCAGCCTGCCGCTGCCGCCGCCGGATCCAAGCCCAGCTGCTTGAACAGATTCATCGCGACGACGACGCGTCGCCCCGGCGTGGCGGGCACCTCGTGCATGGCGATGCCGGGGAACATGATCAGCGTGCCGGGCCGCGGCTGGAAGGCGCTGGTCTTGGAAAACACCAGCGGCGCGCAGCCTGGCTCTGCTTCCAGATAGACGACGCAGCTCAGGTCGGCCGGCCAGTGGTTGTGCGGCGCCGTGTAGTCGGCCTGCTCGTAGATGGCGCCCCAGCAATGGGTGACCAGCAGGTCCAGCCCCAGAGCGTCGAGATCCCCTGACCATGCCTTGGGTGCGGCCGCCTTGGCAATCTCGACGACGCTGGCGCACAGCGGCATCAGCTTGTCGTTGAGCATGTGGCTTTTCCACGGGCTCATATAGACCGACTTGACGTTGGACGCCGGCGACTGAGGATGGCTGATGCGCAACTCGTCGATGGCCTCGCGGGCCAGCTTCAGCCGGTCGGCGATGGGGCCGAGCTCGGCAATGATGACCGGCAGCTCGGTCTGGATGCTGGCACCGACGACGTGCACGGAGGATGCCTGGTTCATGCGGGCATTGTGGCCCCCGGTCCAGCGCAGTCAGCGCCGGATGTCAACGGCCGGGACGTCCCTGTTTCATGGGCCGGGGCGTCACGGAGATGCAACGTGGCCTGGGCAGGCTAGCGTCCCTCGCGGAGCCGCTGCAGTCCGTCGCTCCGTCAGCCCCGGCATCCGCCGGGTTCATTCGCTCTCCACCAAGGAACTGAATTGAAGCATGCACTGATCGCGACGCTGCTGCTGGGCCTGACCGCCGCCGCGTTCGCCAGCGAACAAAGCGTCTGCACCGGCACCAACAAGGGCGCCTTCCTGACCGGTACCGTGACGAGCGCACCGAAGTTCGCCGCCGCCACCCAGACCCTCCAGGGCATCAAGCTCTCGCACACCCGGCTCAGCCTGCGCGCCGACCAGGACGGCAAGACCTACGACGTGGCCATGGACAATGTCTATGCCGTGGACTACGTGAAGAACTCGAGCTCCATGCCCGCCTCGCTGGCCGCCATAAAGGTCAACGACAGGCTGGAGCTCTGCGGCGCCAAGTACACCAGCGGTGTCGGCATCCACTGGGTGCACAGCAACTGCGGCGACGTGCCGACGACGAGCGCACCCAACGGCTGGGTCAAGAAGTTCTCGTCCAGCGGCAGCGTGGGCAGCAACCTCGAGCGCAGCCAGACCTACTGCTACCTCTGGAACTGAGCCGATGATGGTCAAGGCCTGGCATGCGGGGCTCGCGGCGCTGGCGCTGCTGGCCATGCTCGGCCTTGCGACCACGTCGGCGCCGCCTGCCGTCGTGGCCCCCCCAGCTCCCGAGCGCAGCGTGCCAGCCCTGCCGCTGCGCCTTCCCGTCGCGCCGCCCGTTGCGGCGGCCCAGCCCCTCGTCCGGCCGGGCATGGCGCCAGTCGCCCCCGCGTCGGATGAGCTGGAGCGCCTTGTCGCCCTGGCCCGCCGGGGTGATGCACGAGCGGGCCATGCGGCCTACCTTGCCCTGTCTGCCTGCGTGGCGCCCCAGGCCGAGCCGCCGGCCTATTGCCAGGGCCTGCCGGCCTCGCTGCTGCAGGAGAGGCTGCGCTTCCTCGGCGACGCCGCCAGCGCCGGCCTGGCCGCCGCGCAGATCGACTTCTACATGCAAGGGCCGAGCGCCCTGCAGGCCCTGGACGCCGAGGCGCTGCAGGCCTGGCGCGCCCAGGCCCTGGCCGGTCTGCAAGGCGCCGCCGCGCAGTGCGAGCCCTTCGCGATGGGCCTGCTGGCGACGCTCTACGATGCCGGCGAGCTGATGCCGCGCGACGCCGCACGGGCCCTGGCCTACGCGGTTGCCGAGGGCCAGCTGCGCCGCCGCACGCTCAGCGACGACAGCCTGCGCGACCGGCTGGCCGAACCCGTCACGGACGCCGTTCTCGCCGGTGCGCGCGAGCAGGGCCAGCGCCTGGCGGCGGCCTGCCGCTGAGGCCTCCTTCAGGCGTCGAGAGGGTTCAGACCCGGCGCACGGGGCCGATGGCGATGGAAGGCTTCAGCCATTGCTGAGCGCCGGCCCTGGCATGCAAGGCCCTCACCGCGTCCATGCCTTGCACGACCTGGCCGAAGGCGGCGAAGCCCAGGCCGTCGGGGTTGCGCAGGCCGCCGAAGTCCAGCGCCGGCTGGTCGCCGATGCAGATGAAGAACTCCGATGTGGCCGTGCCGGGCGCGCCGCGTGCCATGGAAACAGTGCCATCGCGGTGGCGCAGGCCGGTCTGGCGCGTGGTTTCGTGGGCGATGGCGGGCAGCCGCGGCTGGGCATCGTCGGGCTGGTTCATGCCCCACTGCACGACCTCGATCTTGTGTGCAGTGTCCGGCGCCTGGTTGGCCCGCGTGACGAGGCGGTAGACCCAGGCCTTGTCCAGCAGGTGCTGGTCCACGTGAGCGAGGTAGTTGGCCACGGTGATGGGCGCGACGGCCGGGTCCACCTCGATGACGAAGTGACCCAGTGGCGTGTCCACCCGCGTGTGCACGGGTGTTGCAGCCTGCGCAGCAAGCGGCAGGGCACTGAGGGCCAGCAGCCGGCGGCGGTCCATGGCTCAGGCCTTCGTCGCGGCGAGCGGGTGGGCGATGCCGCCGTCGCCATAGCTGCGCATGACCTGGGCGATGACGACCTGGTAGCCCTTGAGCCAGCGCGCCTGGGCCTGCTTGGCCTCGCGGTGATCGGGGTGGCTCATCAGCTGCTGCAGGGCCTCCATCGAATCCCAGTAGTAGACATTGGAGATCAGGCCCGTGGCGGCGTTCTCCCAGGCCTCTTCACCGCGGTAGCCGGGAATGGAGCGGGCGACCGCGGCGATGCGCTCGTCCAGCGCGAAGAAGTCGGCGTCGTAGTCGCCCTTGGCGAAGGTGAAGGTGGAGGTGTACATCAGCTCAGGGTCGAGAGGGCGCGCTCGACAAAGCGGCGCGGCACCGTGGTCTTTGGCACGCGCACCGGGAACCAGGAGCGGATGTCCTGCTCGATGCCGATGCCGTGCATGAAGTTGTAGAGGCCTTTTTTGAGCCCCTGGCCCAGGCCGTCGTGGTCGGTGGGCGTGGGGTCGACGAAGGCGATGTCGTTCCTGGCGAAGCGCCCGTCGGCCGGCAGGGGTTGCAGCGTGACGCCGTACTCGGCCGGGTTGAGGCCGACCGGCGAATGCACCGTGCAGGCGAATCGGTGGAAGAAGCCGCTGTGGATGCAGCCGTTCTCGAACAGCTGGCGCACGTACTCCAGCGCATCCACCGTGTCCTGCGTCGTCTGCGTCGGGAAGCCGTACATCAGATAGGCATGCACCAGCACGCCGGCGTCGGCAAAGGCCTTGGTCACGCGCGCCACCTGCTCGACGCTGACGCCCTTCTTCATCAGCTTGAGCAGCCGGTCCGAGGCCACCTCCAGCCCCCCTGAAATGGCGATGCAGCCGCTGTCGGCCAGCAGCTGACAGAGATCGGGCGTGAAGGTCTTTTCAAAGCGGATATTGCCCCACCAGCTGATGGCGACGCCGCGGCGAATCAGTTCTTCAGCGAGCGCCTTCAGGGCCTTTGGAGGTGCCGCCTCGTCGACGAAATGAAAGCCTGTCTGCCCCGTCTCCTTCACGATGGCCTCGATGCGGTCCACCAGCACCTCGGCCGAGGCTGCCTCGTAGCGCGAGATGTAGTCCAGGCTGACGTCGCAGAAGCTGCACTTCTTCCAGTAGCAGCCGTGGGCCACGGTCAACTTGTTCCAGCGCCCGTCGCTCCACAGCCGGTTCATGGGGTTGAGCATGTCCAGCAGGGACAAGTAGCGGTCCAGCGGCAGACCGTCCCAGGTCGGCGTGCCGACGTCGTCAAACGGCACATCGGGCTCGACGAAGTTGGTGTACTTGACCGCCCCCTCGTTGTCGCGCCAGAAGGTGCGTACCAGCCGTGTCTTGGAGCGCTTGCCCGCGACGTGCTCTAGCAGGGCCAGCAGCGGCCGCTCGCCGGCGTCCAGCGTCACATAGTCGACGAAGTCAAAGACGCGCGGCTCGGCCAGCTCGCGCAGCTCGGTGTTCACATAGCCGCCGCCCAGCACCGTGACGACATTCGGCCGCGCGGCCTTGATGGTCTGGGCGATGCGCAGGGCGGCATAGACCGAACCGGGGAAGGGCACCGACAGCAGCACGACGTCGGGCTGGTGCAACTCCAGCGCAGCGAGCGTGAGCCGCTGCAGCGTCGCGTCGACGAGATTCGGTGGCGCCGCCAGCGCCTGGGCCAGCGGGTCGAAGTGGGCCTGGGCCGCGGCGAGCGACTCGGCATAGCGGACGAATTCGAAGCGCTCGTCCACCGCGTCGCGCAGCACATCGGCGAGGTCGTTGAGGAAGAGCGTGGCCAGATGGCGGGCGCGGTCCTGCAGCCCCAGGGCGCCGAAGGCCCAGGCCAGCGGGTCGCCACCGTCCTCGTCGACATAGTTGTCCAGCGACGCGAAACGCGCGCCCTCGGGCAGAAAGGTCCGGGTGTTGATGCGATGCGCCAGCGTCGGGTCGCGGCCCTGCAGGAAGCCGAGGACGCGCGGCGCGGCGGCGGCGATTGCATCGAATTCAGCGGCAAACCAGGCGGTCTGCGGGGTGCGTTTCGCCTCGGGCAGGGCCTGCACGACCTCGCGGATCTGCACCAGGCCGGCGGGCGTGAACAGCTCCAGCACCAAGGCCAGCGCCAGGTCCACCTGCTGGGCGTCAATGCCGCGCGAGCGCAGGAAGCCGGTCAGATAGGCGGTGGACGGGTAGGGCGTGTTCAGCTGCGTCATCGGGGGGATGACGGCGAGCACGCGGGTCGGATTCGGAGAAGGCTGGTCCACGGCGCCAATTGTCCGTGACGCTGCCGGCCAGGGGTGGACTCAGCTCGTCAGCCACCCCGCCAGCTTCTCCGCAATCATCAGCGTCGGCGAATTCGTGTTGCCGCTCGTGATGGTGGGCATCACGCTCGCATCCGCGATGCGCAGGCCGCTCACGCCCTGAACGCGCAGCCGCGAGTCGACGACGGCGCAGGGATCCTCCTTGCGGCCCATGCGGCAGGTGCCCACGGGGTGGAAGATGGTGGTGGCGATGTCGCCGGCCAGGCGGGCCAGTTCCTCGTCGGTCTGGTATTGCGGCCCGGGCCGGTATTCCTCGGGCTTGAAGCCAGCCAGGGCCGGCTGCGAGACGATGCGGCGCGTCAGCTTGAGGCTGTCGGCTGCCACCTTGCGGTCGGCTTCGGTGGACAGGTAGTTGGGCCGGATGGCCGGTGCCACCGCCGCATCCGGCGATGTGATGTGCACCGAGCCGCGGCTGGTCGGGTTGAGGTTGCAGACGCTGGCCGTGAAGGCGTTGAAGCCGTGCAGGGGCTCGCCGAAGGCGTCCAGCGACAGCGGCTGCACGTGGTATTCCAGATCGGGCCAGATCTTCTCGGGCGTGCTGCGCGTGAAGGCGCCCAGCTGGGACGGCGCCATGCTCATCGGGCCGCTGCGGCGCAGCGCATATTCCAGGCCGATCATGGCCTTGCCCAGCAGCGAGGACGAGCGGGTGTTCAGCGTCTTGGCGCCTTGCACCTTGTAGACGGCGCGGATCTGCAGATGGTCCTGCAGATTCATGCCCACGCCTTGCAGGTCCTGCTCGACGGCGAGGCCGAGGCCTTGCAGCAGGGCGCCCGGGCCCAGGCCGGAAAGCTGCAGGATCTGCGGCGAGCCGATGGCGCCGGCGGCCAGGATGACTTCGCCGCCGGCATTCAGCCAGGGCTGCTCCACACCATGCGGCGTCAGCACCTCGACGCCGCTGCAGCGCAGGCCGGCGTCGTCGCGCATCAGGCGCAGCTTGCGCACCTGGGCGCCGGTCCAGAGCTCGAAATTGGGCCGGCCCAGGGCGGTCGGCCGCAGGAAAGCCTTGGCCGTGTTCCAGCGCAGGCCCTTCTTCTGGTTGACCTCGAAGTAGCCCACGCCCTCGTTGGTGCCGGCGTTGAAGTCGCTGGTGGCCGGGATGCCGGCCTGGGTTGCCGCCGCGGCGAAGGCGTCGAGGATGGGCCAGCGCAGGCGCTGCTGCTCGACCCGCCACTCGCCCTTGCTGCCGTGCACGGCGGCGAAACCCTCGGGCGCCGTCTTGGCCTTGTCCAGCCGCCAGTGGTTCTCGTGCTTGCGGAAGGCACGCAGCACGCGTTCCCAGCGCCAGGTGTCGTCGCCCGTGACGTCGGCCCAGTGCTCGTAGTCGCGGCTTTGGCCGCGCATATAGATCATGCCGTTGATGCTGGAGCTGCCGCCCAGCACCTTGCCGCGCGGATAGCGCAGGCTGCGGCCGTTCAGCCCCGGCTCGGCTTCGGTGTTGAAGCACCAGTCGGTGCGCGGGTTGCCGATGCAGTAGAGATAGCCGACCGGGATGTGGATCCAGTGGTAGTCGTCCTTGCCGCCGGCCTCGATGAGGAGGACGCGCTTCTCGGGATCGGCGCTGAGCCGGTTCGCGAGCAGGCAGCCGGCGGTGCCGGCGCCCACGATGATGTAGTCGAAACCTTGACGGGCCATGGAGGGCTAACGAGGCGTACGGAGGGGGCGGCGGGATGCAGCCCCTAGCGTACGTTATTCGCTCGCGGCGCCGCCCAGTCGGTACCAGTCAAGCTTGCGCGTGAGCGTCATCACGGTTGCGAGCACCGCGAACAGCAGGACGGCGCCGATGGCCAGGGCCGCCTGTTCTCGGCTCAGCAGCACGTAGAGGGCGCCGTAGAGCAGGGCGATGCCGCCGCCGAAGGCCGCGCCGCGCAGCCAGCCGCCCAGCATGGCCGCGGCATATTGCGTCAGCACCGCGGCCGCGGCGCCGGCGGCGACCAGATAGGCCACCAGGAAGGGCAGGTGTTCCGACAGGCTGAGCAGCAGCAGGAAGAACAGGCTGAGCGCCAGGCCGACGAGCAGGTATTGCACCGGATGCACGCGCCGGCCGGTCAGCAGCTCGGTCAGCCCGACGGTGACGAAGGTCAGTGCGATGAACATCAGGCCGTACTTGATGGCGCGGTCGCTCATCACATAGGGGTTCACGGGGTCGATCAGTTCGACGTCCAGGGTGTCGGGGTTCTTCTCGCCCGCGGCGATCTGGTTGGCGGCATTGCTGGCCAGCTCGGTGACCTTCCAGCTCGCGTCGAAACCGCTGACGCCGATCTTGCGGTCGGCCGGCAGGAATCGCCCACCAAAGCTCGGATGCGGCCAGCTCGACTGAACGCCGACGGTCGTGCTGCCGGCGGCCGGTACGACGCCGAAACGCTGGCTGCCGACGAGGTCGAGGGACAAGGTCAGCGACAGGCCGGCGTCCAGGCGCAGGCCGGGCAGCAGCGCGTGCAGGCCGTTGCCGTAGATGGGGTGGGTGGTGCCGGGTTTCACGGCCAGCGGCTGGCCGTCGCGCCGGAGCTCGGCACCGCGCAGGCCGCGGGCATCGCTGACGGAAAACATCACCGAGACGTCGCCGCATTCGACCTGGCTGCCGGGGCGCTCGCCGCGGGGCGTCAATGCGGACGCGTCGGCCCACTGCGCCGCCAGTTTGAACTTGCCGGTATAGGTGTTGACCTTGAACAGGCCGCGGTAGCGGGTCTCGGGGCTGAGGCCGCCGCTGACCGTCAGCTCGGCCGGCGCGGCCGTCAGCGCAAAGCCGCGCGATTGAGCTTCGCCCTGGCCGTTCTTCCAGACTTCCTTGCAGCTGCGCACCAGCAGCGGCCCGAGCAGGGTCTGGCCGCCAGCCAGGGCTTGTTCGACGTTCTGGACGGCTTCCTGCTGCCGGGACTGGCGTTCGTGCACCAGCCCGCCGATCTGGGCGAGCACGATGCACAGCAGGAGGGAAACGGCGGCCAGGATGGCCAGCTTGGAAAAGGTGGGGTTGAGCTTCATGCCGCCAGCATCGCGAGCGGCGGTGAGGGCAGGAAGGGCTGTGTGAGGCGGGCGTGAAGTCAGCGCGGCAGCACCAGGCTGACGCGCAGGCCTGGTGCCGTCGTCTCGAAGCTCAGCCAGCCGCCGTGCAGCTCGGCCACGCGGCGCGCAATGGCCAGGCCCAGGCCCGAGCCCTTGACGAGGCTGCCAGGTCTTGCCGTCGAGAAGAAGCGCTTGCCCAGGTGGATGAAGCCGGCGGCCGGCACGCCGGGGCCGTGGTCGCGCAGGGTCAGGCGCGCCGTCGTCGGCGTCGTGCTGACGGCCAGTTCCAGCGTCGAGCCGGCCGGGGCGAAGTCGATGGCGTTGACGAGGAGATTGCCGAAGGCCAGTTCCAGCAGGGCCGGGTCGACGTCGACGGCCACGTTCTCACGAGCGCTCCAGGCCACACGCAGGCCTTGCTGTTCCAGGCGCGGTGCCTGCCGGTCCAGCTGGGTCTCGGTCCAGTCCGCCAGCATGATGCGCTGGCGCTCGCCCAGGCCCACCTGGGCTTCGAGCTGGGACAGGGCCAGCACGCGCTCGACCAGGGTCTGCAGCCGTGCGGTCTGGTCCAGCACCTGGCCGGCGAAGCGCTTGCGGTCGGCCTCGGGCAGCTCGTCCTGCAGCAGCTCGCCGCTGGCGCGCAAGGCGGCGAGCGGGCTCTTGAGCTCGTGGGTCAGCGCACGCACGTCGTGCTCCAGCTGTTCGCGGCCCTCGAGGCGGCGGCGCATGTCGTCCATCGCGTGGGCCAGGTCGCCGAGCTCGCCCGGCATGGCTGGTGGCGCGAAGGCTTGGCCGGCCTGGGCCTGCTGGGCATAGCGGCGCAGCCGCCGCACCGAGGCCACCAGCCACAGCGTCACCGCGACGCCGACGATGAGGCTGGTCGCCAGCAGCGCGGCACCGGCCCAGAAGACGCGGCGCTCGGCGCGGTCGATGAAGCGCTGCACGCTGGCCACCGGCTTGGCCACGCTGACGACCCCCAGGGTGCGGCCGTCCTTGAGGATGGGTGCCGCGACGACCAGGATGGTGCTGCGGTCGTCGGCCGAATAGCGCGTCGAGCGGGCGCCGTAGTCGCCGCGCAGGGTCAGCGCCACGTCGCGCCATTGCGAGTAGTCCTGGCCCACGGCCGAGGGCTGGCCGGAGTCCGCCACCACGCGGCCGCGCGCGTCGGTCACGTACAGGCGCAGGTCCAGGCTCTGCTTGCGCAGGCCCCAGATCGGCACGTCGACCTCGCGCTTCACGTAGCGCCGGAACTGCTCGGTGAGGCGGCTGCCTGGCTTGAGGCCGTCGGCGTCCATCTCGTCGGCGGCGGTCTCGGCCAGCAGATGGGCCGCCTCCACCATCAGGTCCTCCATGACCTCGCGCACGCTGGGCTTCACCTCGGCCAGGAAGACCTTGAGCAGCAGCACGGCGCTTAGGCCGGCGATCAGGAAGAAGCCGAAGAAGACGCGGAGACCGAGCCTCATGGTTCGAGGGAGTAGCCGAGGCCCCGGTGAGTCTTGATCGGATCGCGCCCCGGCGCCGCCTCGCGCAGCTTGGCGCGCAGCGTCTTGATGTGGGTGTCGACGGTGCGGTCCGTGCTCTCGGCGCTGCTGCCCCAGACGGCGTCGAGCAGGGTGTCGCGGCTGTGGATGCGCTGCGGCGCGCGCAGCAGATGCGTCAGCAGGCCCAGCTCCAGCTTGGTGAGGTTGAGCATCACGCCGTCCAGGCTGACCCGCGAGCCGTCGACCAGGAAGCCCGCCGTCGCCGGCGGCGGCGCCGGCACTCGACGCAGCAGGGCGCGCACGCGCGCCACCAGCTCGCGCGGGCTGAAGGGCTTGGCGAGATAGTCGTCGGCGCCCAGCTCCAGGCCGAGCACGCGGTCCATCTCTTCGCTGCGAGCGCTCAGCACGATGACGGGCAGATGCGCCAGCGGGCCGGCGCGCAGCTCGCGGCACAGGTCCAGGCCATGGCCGTCGGGCAGGCCGATGTCGAGGATGAGAAGGTCGGGCGCCGGCGCCTGCTTCAGCCGCTCGCGCGCCTCGGCCAGCCAGGCCTTGTGCTCGACGGCGAAGCCCTCGCGGCGCAGCGCGAAGGCCACCGTGTCCGCGATGGCGGGGTCGTCTTCCAGCAGCAGGACGGTCGTCAAGCGCGCCAGCCCTTGTTCAAGGCCGCGACGAGGTCGGCGGCGCGGCCCGGCGCGCGGTTCAGCGGCAGGGCCTGGCCGGCCCACAGGCTGATGAAGTCGGCCTGGCCGGCCTTGGCCGCGGCCTGGCGCAGGGGGCGGCTGGCGGCATTGGGCTGGGGAAAGGCGGGCAGGGGCACCCCTTCGAGCTCGCGCGTGACGCGGTTGGCCACGCCGCGCGCGAAGCGGCCGGAGAAGGCATGGGTCAGCGTCGAGTCGGCGTCGCTCGCGGCCAGCAGGGCGGCGCGGTAGGCCGGTGACAGCGGGCATTCGTCGACCAGCAGGAAGGCCGTGCCGACCGTCACGCCGCTGGCTCCCAGGGCCTGGGCTGCTGCGACGCCGCGTGCATCGGCAATGCCGCCGGCGGCGAGAACCGGGATGTCGAGGGCATCGACCAGTTGCGGCACCAGGGCCATCGAGCCGATCAGCGCGCCTTCGGGCTTGCCGAGAAAGCCGCCGCGATGGCCGCCGGCCTCATAGCCCTGGGCCACGACGGCGTCGATGCCGCTGGCCTGCAGCCCCCGGCCCTCGCTGACCTGCGTTGCGGTGGCTGTGACCTTGAAGCCTTGCGCCTTCAGGGCCGCGACGCGCGCCACGCCCGGGTCGCCCATGACGAAGCTGATGACGGCGGGCTTCGCGGCGATGGTGGCTTCAAGCTGGGCGTCGAAGTCCTCCTCGTAGCGCTCCGGGCGGGTCGGCGCCGGCAGGCCCAGTTCGGTATGCCAGGCCGCCAGGCGGGCGAGGTAGATGTCGAGCGCCGCGTCGTCGCGCAGCCAGGGCTGGGGGCAGAACAGGTTGATGCCGAAGGGCTGGTCGGTGCGCGCGCGGATGTCGGCGGCAATCTCGGCAATGCGCGCCGGCGCCAGGTAGGCCGCGCCCAATTGGCCGAAGCCGCCGCCGGCGCTGACGGCGGCGACGAGAGCGCTGCTTGCGGCCTCGCCGGCCATGGGCGCCATCCAGATCGGCGGCAGGCTGAAGAGGCTCATGTCAGTTCTGCTCCGTTTGCGCGGGCCGAGCGCTGGGCCGCTCCCGAGCCGGCCCGTCTTGGCGATGTGGTTGCGGCTCAACGCCGCAAGCATCGCCGTCCCCTCGGGGGACCGGCCAAGGTACACCTTGGACGAGGGGCACCATGTCAGCTGATGGAGCGCGCGGCCAGCACGGGGAAGAGCTTGATGAGGCCGTCGGCCAGCAGCTCGACGGCCAGGGCGGCGAGGATGAGGCCCATCAGCCGCGTCATGATGTTGATGCCGGTCTGGCCCAGCACCTTGGCGATCTTGCTGGACGCCGAGAAGACGACGAAGGTCACGAAGGCCACCACGACGCCATAGCCGCACAGCACCGCCAGCTCCCACCAGACCCGCGTCTTGTCGGCATAGATGACCATGGTGGAAATGGTGGCCGGCCCGGTCAGCAGCGGGATGGCGAGCGGCACGACGGCGATGCTGGCACCGGCGTCGGCCTTGCTGGAGCCCTCGGACACGTCCTCCTTGCGCGCCTCGGCCGGCTGGGCATTGAGCATCTGCAGCGAGCTGATCAACAGCAGGCAGCCGCCGCCGACCTGGAAACTGGCCAGCGAGATGCCGAAGAACTCGATGATCTTCAGCCCGAACAGGGCGCTCAGCGCGATGACGATGCCGGCCGTGCAGGCGCTGACCAGGATGGTCTTGCGCCTTTGCTGGCGCGAAAAGGCCGAGGTGAAGTGGATGAAAAAGGGCACCACGCCGACCGGATTCACGATGGCCAGCAGCGCGACAAGAGGCTTGTAGATGTCCATGGCGGGCGATTGTGAAGCCCTGCGCCGGGCGTGTGGAAAAACTCAGTCCGCTGACTGATTGCGGAGGTCGCACAGATAGTCCAGCCCTGCTGCGCCGCGGGAACCCCACCAGCTCAGCAGCTCGCCGTCCACCAGCCGCACTTGTGCCTGCGGGCACAGGGCCTGCGCTTCGGCGACATGCGCTGGACCGAAGCGGTAGGGCTCGGAGCTGAGCAGCACGCTGTCGATGTCGCGAAGCCAGGCTTCGTCGCCGCGCAGGGTCGGGTAACGGCCGGCGCCGTGGTCGCCGCCGAGGACCTCCGGCCAGGTGTGCCAGCCCGCCTCGGCCAGCAGCGTGGAGATATAGGTGTCGCGGGCGACCGTCATCCAGGGCTCGCGCCAGATCAGATAGAGCACCTTCTCGGCCGGCCAGGCCTGCTGGCGACAGCGCGCCAGGGCGGCCGAGAACCCGGCCGCCAGCGCCGCGGCGCGCTCGTTGACGCCGGCTTCGCTGGAAAAAGCCACGCGCAGCAGCTCGAACAGCGCGAGGTTGTCCTCGGGCCGGCGTGGATGCGTGACGATGACCTCGGGCACGAATTCCCGCAGCGCTTCGGCCGTTTCGAGCCGGTTCTCGTCGATGTTGACGACGACATGGCTGGGCGCGAGCTTTTTCAGCTTGGCCAGGTTCACGTCCTTGGTGCCGCCGACCTTGGGCACATCCTTCAAGGCCGGAGCCGGATGGATGCAGAAGCCCGTGCGGGCGACCAGGCGGGGACCCAAGCCGAGCGCCACCAGCGTTTCCGTCGCGCTGGGCACGAGGGACGCAATTCTTGGCCCCTCGGTTGGCGAGTACGCCGACCGATCCCCCGAGGGGATGCTGAGCCGGCTAGGGGCGGCCCGGCGCTCGGCTCGCGGCGCCGTCATTCCGGCTCGGTCACCGCGAGATAGACCGCGCAGCAGCCGCGCAACCAGACCAGCGTTGGCAGCACCAGGGCGATGGCGAAAACGACGCCGCCGCCGATCAACGCGGCCAGGCCGAGAGAGCCGCCCTCCAGCGGCATGCCGCTGGCACCAAAACCGCGCGGGCCCAGGCCCATGACGCCGGCCAGCAACTGGCGGGCCGGCAGTTCGACCCCCGCGCCGACGATGGCCAGCCCGGCCACCAGCCGGCTGCCGCTGACGACGACAAAGCTGACGGCGGCGGTGGCCAGGGCCGTCATCAGATAGACGGCCGACATCAACAGGGCCGTTTCGGGCAGGCCGTGGCGCAGGCGTTCGCGCAGGAAGCCGATCACGCCGCGGCTGCGCCGCCCGGCCCAGACCGCCGGCCCCGCCAGGGGACCCACCAGCACGACCAGCACAAAGCTGACGCCCCCCAGGGCCAGCACCCCGGCCGGCAGCACAAGGGCGAGCAGGGGCGCGCCGATCACCGGCCAGCGGGTGGCCCACAGCAGGCCGGCCAGCGCCAGCACGATCGCTCCGGCCAGCGCCAGGCAGGCCGACAGGGCCACCAGCACCCGGTGGCCGCTGCGCAGCGCGTCCGCCAGCGCCTCCTGCGGGTCTCGCACCGTGCGCCCGCAGGCCTGGTCCATCAGCATCAGGCCCGTGGCGTTGACGCCAAAAAAAGCGACGGCCAAACCCAGGCCCAGCCAGAGGGCGCTGAGCAGGCTCTGCTCGCGCATCAGGGCGGACTGGGCCATGGCCAGCAGCAGGCCGGCAAAGCAAAAGCTCGCCAGCAGGGCGTAGAGGGCGCGCAGATTGCGAAGCGCGTCCACGCTGGCGAGGATGCGGGACAGGGCGGAGAGCGGGCTGGGCGTCATGAATTCACGTTCGGGCGGCGATGGTATCGATGAAGGCAAGGTGATGACTCCACGGCGCCAGGGTTTGTGCTAGCTCGGAAAAACAACACTTGTAAGAGTGCCGTTCATCAATCTCATTACCCCGCCACCATAATCAATTGCCTGTGTCTGGACGCCGCACCTTCGCTTGAATGGTTCACGATGGGTTGAAGCTCCACATGGTTTTTTGGTTTTGAGAAGAGAAGGGCTTCCCCATGGGAAACAAGCTTTACGTGGGCAATCTCGCCTACAGCGTGCGTGACGAATCGCTGCAAGAAGCGTTCGGTCAGTTCGGTACGGTGACCTCCGCAAAGGTCATGATGGATCGTGAAACCGGTCGCTCCAAGGGTTTCGGCTTCGTCGAAATGGGTTCGGATGCCGAGGCGCAGGCCGCCATCAACGGCATGAACGGCCAGGCCCTGGAAGGCCGCGCCATCGTCGTCAACGAGGCTCGTCCCCGTGAAGAGCGTCCGGGCGGCTTCGGTGGCGGCGGTGGCCGCTCCGGCGGCGGCGGCTACGGTGGTGGTGGTGGCTACGGCGGCGGTGGCCGTTCCGGTGGCGGCGGTGGCTACGGTGGTGGCGGCGGCGGCTACGGCGGTGGTGGCGGCGGCTACGGCGGTGGCGGCGGTGGCCGTTCCGGCGGTGGCGGCGGCTACGGCGGTGGCGGCGGTGGCCGTTCCGGCGGTGGCGGCGGCTACGGTGGTGGTGGCGGTGGCTACGGCGGCGGTGGCCGTTCCGGCGGCTACTGATCCCCCGACGACCTCGCAAGAGATCTGAGCAAAGCGCCCTTCGGGGCGCTTTGTCATTTCTGGTCTGGTGATTCTTCTCTAGAAGGCCAATGTCGCCTTGGCGAAGACCTCGTTCGCGCGCACGGCCCCCGGCTGTTCGCGGGCGCGGTTCAAGCCGACGCTGATGACACGGGACAGGCCGACGCGGTGCTGGAACATCAACGCCAGCACGCGGCCGTGGTCGTCCTGGGCGGCGAGGCGGGCGCCCGCATCCTCGCGGCGGTTGAAGCGGGTCTGCTGGTGGATGAGGCGCAGCGAATCGCGCGGGCTCAGATGCAGCACGACCAGGCTCTGGGCGCTGCGGTCCGTGAAGGCGCGCCGCCCATCGGGCGCATCGACCCAACCCAAGCCGAAGCGCTGCTCGAACTCCAGCCACAAGCCCGCCGGCAGCGGCATGCGCATCTGGGCCTGCAACTGGCCCTGGGCGCCCAGGCCGACGCGGTCGGCGTCGAAGTCCAGGCGACGGCCCCATTCCACCTCGGCATTCACGTAGTTGAGCAGTTCGCCCGGGTTGGACTCGATGCCCAGCAGCAGGGTGCGCGTGGCGTGCAACTGGCTGCCACTGCGGGCGCGATGCGAGTCCAGGCCGACATGGCCCCAGACACCGGTGTTGTGTGCCGCGGCGAACCAGAAGCCCGGCTGCACGAGACGGTCGACAACCTGGCCGGCCGCCACACCGAGCAGGGGATCGGCCAGCGTGCGCGTCTCCTGCAACTTGAGCTGGGCCTCGTGGTCGTGCATGGCGATGCCCGCGAACTCGCGCGGGCCCAGACGCAGCACGCCGAAGGCCGAGGTGCGGCGCACGCCGCTCTGGCTGACGAAGCCGTTGTCGTTGGCGAAGCGCGGGCTGATCTCCTCGACGTTGACGTTGGCCACCCAGTCCGCGTCACGGTGGCGCCAGGCCAGCCAAGCACGGTGGCCGCGTTCGCGGCTGACGCGCTGCACCTGGCCGTCGGCGTCCAGGCCCAGCGTCGTGTCCGACAGCAGCAGGTGGCCGCGCCACTGGTCGCTGTCGCTGGCGCGCCAGACCCCGTCGCTGCCGATGACCTGGGTTCCCAGGCCGTTGCCGAAGTCGCGCAGCGACAGCAGTCCGGCCAGGCCCAAATGGCCACCCTCGCCGAATTGCATGCGGCCGCGGGCGAAGCTGGCCTCGGAGTTGCGCGGCTGGGTGCCGCTGCGCGTCGCGAAGGCGCCGGCGCGCAGCAGCGTGCCGCCGCCGGCGTCGCGCAGATGCAGGGCGGTGGCCTCGGCACCGGCGCCGCGCCAGGTGGCGCGCAGGCCCCAGTCGGGGTCGGTGATGGCGCGGGTGTAGAAGGCGGCCAGGCTGCGGTTCTCGCCGGACTCGTCGGGCTGGGTCGGGCCGACGACGTCGGCGCTCTCCAGGAAGAAGGGCCGCTTCTCCGGCACGCTGAGGGCGAAGCGGGTGTTGCCGGCGAGCTGGGGCGCGTCGAGCTCGACCTGGGAGAATTCGGGGTTCAGCGTCGCGTCGATGACCCAGTCGGCGCGCGGCCGCCACTTGAACTCGGCGCCGAGGGACGCCTTGCGCGAGCGGCGCGTGCCGTCCGCCTCGCTGCTGCCGCGCGTCGAGCGCAGCGTCAGCTCGGGGCGGAAGCCGACGAAGCTGCGCTCGCGCACTTGTTCGACGAGGTCGCCGAGGCCGTCCAGCGGCTGCAGTTCGGCGATGAAGCTCAACGCATCCTTGCTCAGGGCCGGCGCGCTGACGTTGAGCGTGCGGTCCTCGCGCGGGATGTTGCGCGCCACCATGACACGCCACGGCGCGCCATCAGCGTGCGGAAAGCGCAGGGCCGCGAGCGGCCAGCGCAGCTCGATGCTGTAGCCGTCGGGCATCCGGGTCGCGGCGGCCTCGATGTCGAAGTCGGGGGCCGAGTCCTCGCTGTCTTCCTCGGCCGCGAACAGCCCGTCCTCGACGCCGCCGGCCGCGCTGACGCGCACATACTGGGCCGCGCGACGGTGGCCGACGGGGTCGATGAAGACGGCGATGAAGTCCTGGTCGGCCTTGACCTGATCACGCCGGGTCAGCGGCGCGCGGATGCGGTCGGGCTCGGGGTCCCAGGCGCGGATGCCGAAGACCAGGGCGTCCTCGGTGACGAGGACCTGCACGGTGGTGCGCCAACGCGCGGCCTGCTTGTCGACGGGCAGGAATTGCGCGAAGCGCTCGTAGACCGGGGCGCGCTGCCAGGCCGCGTCGTCGAGGCGGCCGTCGATGACGGGCGTGGCTTCGCCGACGGCCAGACGCAGGGCGGCGGGTTGAGAGAGTTCGGGGGCGTTGCCCCAGGCGGGCAAGGCCAGGGCCAGCAGGCCCGGGCCGAGGAGGCGAAAAGTCATGGAAGTCGTCCGAGATCGGCTGCCGCGCCAGGCGGGCGGCAGGAATCAGGTGGGCGTGCGCGAAGCGCAGCCGGCGAGCGGCGCTGACACGGTGTCAGCGCGCGGGCACTAGCAGGGGTGAAGCACCTTGGCCATGATGTCCTCCTGGGCTGCGTCGGGCAGCTCTCGGTACGAAGGCGCGCAGTGTAGCCACGGTGCGCGCGTTGTGACTACTCGCTTGCGCGCTTCTTGCGTGGCCGGCTCCCTAACGCCCTGTCATAGAGCCAGTTGGGCAGCAGGCGCAGGATCTTGGCCATCACGCCCATCTGCCAGGGGATGACGCGGTAGCTGACCTCAGCACGGATGGTGCGCACGGCCTGGTCGGCGAAGTCCTCGACCTGCATCAGGAAGGGCATGCTGTAGCGGTTGCCGCGCGTCAGCGGCGTGTCGATATAGCCCGGCAGGATGGTCACGACGCGAACGCCGAAGGGCCGGCATTCGCCGCGCAGGCTCTCGCAGTAGGCGACGACGGCCGACTTGCTGGCGCAATAGGCGCCGTGGCCCGGCAGGCCGCGGATGGCGGCGACGCTGGCGACGCCGACCAGCGTGCCCGAGCGGCGCTCGTTCATCGCGGCGACGAAGGGATGGAAGGTGGCGGCCAGGCCGACGTTGTTGGTCTCGAAGGTGCGGCGCATGACCTCGAGGTCATCGAAGTGGGCCGTGTCCATGCCGATGCTGATGCCGGCATTGGCGATGACGACGTCGGGCAGGCCTTGCGCGGCGATGCATTCGCGGCCGATTCGGGCCATGGCGTCGAGGTCGGCCACGTCGGCGCCGTAGACCTTGAAGCGCGCGGCATCGAGCTGCTGCTCGGCAGCCCAGCGCTCGACCTCGGCGGTGCGACGTGCCACCAGCGCAAGACGGGCGCCGTCGCGGTAGTAGCGCAGCGCCAGCGCCTGGCCGATGCCGCTGGAGGCACCGGTGATGAAGACCAGTTCGGTCATGCGAGCCCCTCGTCCCGCGGGTACGCGAGCCGGCCTTGCAGGCCGCGCCTCGGCAGGTGCCGCGGCTCTTCGGCAGGCACATGCCGCCCACTGGGCGCCACGTGTCCGGCCTCAGCCCCCGCGGGGATGGAGTGCCGGCTAGGGGCGGCCCGGCGCTCGGCCCGTTGAATCATTGACGGCTCCTGGAGGTGATCTGGCCCTGGGCCTTGCCGGTGAAGCTGACCTGGCCGGTCAGGTGGCGGTATTCGAAGTTCTGCGCGTTCAAGGTCGAGCCGCCCTGGCGGATGGTGACGGGCAGGTGGGAGCGCAGGATCTCGCTGTTGGACAGGGCCTGCAGGAACTCGCCGCGCACCTCGAGCTGGGCGGGCGCGTTCTCGCCGGCGCCGGGCGGCAGACGGCGCAGATGAACGTCGCCGAGCAGCTGCATGTCGCTGCCGTCACCGTTGCTGACGGCGCGCCTGGCGGTGGCGATGGCCAGGCTGCCGTCGGGCGCGATGGCGCGCACACGGGCCTGGTCGATCTCGACGGTGTCGGTATCGGGGTAGTGGCGCAGCTCGGCGCCGGCGATCTGCACGTGCATGCGTCCGTCCGCGCCGATGCGCTGGATCTCGAAATTGGCCATGCGGTAGTCGGGCACGTGGCGCGGCGCGGCCACCTCGCCCGGCGTGTCGATCAGCGGCGTGTTCTTGACCAGCCACCAGGTGCCGCTGGCCAGCACGGCCATCAGCAGCAGCGGCAGATAGTTGGACAACAGGCTCTGCGCCCGCCACAGCAGCGGGCGGGGCTTCTGGCGGCGGGGTGCCGGTGCCGGCAGCGCAACGGGAGTCAAGGGCTCTTGCCTCCGTCCAGCGTGTCGTGATGGGCGTTGAGCAGGCGCTCGTAGTGGCCGGCCGCCATCAGCAGCAGGTCGCAATATTCGCGTGCCGCGCCGTGGCCGGCGGCCGCCTTCGTGACGTGATGGGCGATGGCCAGCACCTCGGCATGGGCGCCGGGCGGGGCGCAGGCGAAGCCGGCCCGCGTCATCAGCGGCAGGTCGGGCCAGTCGTCGCCCATCACGGCGACTTCGTCCCAGCTGGCGCCCAGTGCGCTGAGCAGGGGAGTGGCGGTGGCGAGCTTGTCCTTGACGCCGTAGACGGCGTGCGCGAGGCCCAGGTCGGCCACGCGGCGGCGCACGGCCGGGCTGTCGCGGCCGGTGACGATGACGGGCGTGATGCCGACCTGCTGCAGCGACTTCAGGCCATGGCCGTCCAGGGTGCTGAAGGCCTTGAACTCTTCACCGTTCTCGCCGATGTAGATGCGGCCGTCGGTCAGCACGCCGTCGACGTCGAAGATGGCCAGCTTGATGGCCAGGCCGCGGCCCTGGGCCTTGACGAGGAGTTCGGGGGGGAAACGCAGGGCAGGCCGCATCAGATCACCTTCGCACGCATCAGGTCGTTGATGCTGATGGCGCCCAGCAGGCGCTGCTCGGCATCGACGACGAGGACGACGGTGATGCGGGCGGCTTCCATCAGGTCGGCGGCGTCGACGGCCAGGGCCTCGGCGCCGACGGTGCGCGGCTTGGCGTGGGCGACCTCGGCGGCGGTCAGCGCGCGCAGGTCGCGGCCCTGCTCGACGAGGCGGCGCAGGTCGCCGTCCGTGAAGATGCCCTGCACGCGATCCTCGGCATCGACGATGACCGCCATGCCCAGGGCCTTGGCGCTCATCTCGCGCATCAGGTCGGTGAAGCCGGTATCGGCCTTCACGCGGGGCAGAGCGTCACCGCTGCGCATCAGGTCGCGCACATGCGTCAGCAGCTTGCGGCCCAGGGCGCCGCCGGGGTGGGAGCGGGCGAAGTCCTCGGCCTTGAAGCCGCGGGTGTCGAGCAGGGCGACGGCCAGGGCGTCGCCCAGGGCCATCTGGGCCGTCGTGCTGGCGGTGGGCGCCAGTTGCAGCGGGCAGGCCTCCTCGGCCACGGCGCTGTCGAGCACCACGTCGGCATGCGAAGCCAGGCTGGAGGCGGCGCGGCCGGTCATGGCGACGATGGGCACGCCCAGGCGCTTGAGCACGGGCAGGATGGCATTGAGCTCGTCGCTCTCGCCGGAATTGGACAGGGCCAGCACGACGTCGCTGGGGGTGACCATGCCCAGGTCGCCGTGGGCGGCCTCGGCGGGGTGGACGAAGAGGGCAGGCGTGCCGGTGGAGGCCAGGGTGGCGGCGATCTTGCGGCCGACATGGCCGCTCTTGCCCATGCCCATGACGGCGACACGGCCGCGGCAGCCCAGCATCAGCTGCACGGCGGCCGCGAAAGCGTCGCCCAGGCGGGGCGCCAGCTCGGCCAGGGCGCGGGCCTCGACCTCGAGCGCCTGACGGCCGATGCGCACGGCGCGCTCGGCGGCAAAGACGGGAGAACTCATCCAGCCAGTGTAGACAAGGCCCGTCCGTGGCGTGACTTACGCCCGTCACGGCGGAAAGCGGCCGGTCGGCAGCAAGACGGCCCCCCGAATCTCCCCAACAATGCGCGCCCATGTCCACCGAGCCTCTCGCCCCTTCCCCGCGCGCCGCCGCCCTGGCCTTGGGCCTGACCTTGCTGGCGCTGCTGGCCTGGGATGTCAGCCGCCTGGACCTCTGGGCGATGCGCCAGGTGGGCGACGTCAGCGGGTTCGCGCTGCGCGAGGTCTGGGTCACGCGGGTGCTGATCCACGAAGGCGGGCGCCTCGTCTCCTATCTGGCCATGGGCTTCATCGTCGTGCTCAACCTGGCCCCCCGGCTGCTGCCGGCGTTGAGCAGGCGCGAACGGCGTTGGTGGCTGGTGACGACCCTGGTCTGCCTGGCCGTCATCTCGCTGATCAAGCGCTTCAGTCTGACGAGCTGCCCCTGGGACCTGGCGGAGTTCGGTGGCAAGGCCCACTACATCTCGCACTGGGTGCTGGGCGTCCAGGACGGTGGCGGCGGGCATTGCTTCCCGTCCGGCCACGCGAGCGCGGCCTTTGCCTATCTGGCCGGCGGCTGGGCGCTGGCGCGCGCCTATCCGCGAGCGGCCAAGGCCTGGCTGCTGGCCTGCGTGGGCCTGGGCGCGGTCTACGGGGTGGGTCAGATGGTGCGCGGCGCCCACTATCCCAGCCACACCCTGTGGACGGGATGGATCTGCTGGGCCGTGACCGTCGTTGCGGTCTATCTCGGCCCCTGGCGGCTGCGCCGCCGAGCCACGGCCTGAAACAAGTCCCGCGGCCCGCAAAGGGTTTCCACAGAGCCGGGTGATCGGCCGTCGGCCTAGACTGGCCCGACAAAGCGCACCACGGAGGAGACACCGTGCAGCGGACCGACATCTCGGATCCGGCCTATTTCCACAAGGTCGTCGATTGCCAATGGGCCTGCCCGGCGCACACGCCGGTGCCCGAATACATCCGCCTCATCGCCCAGGGGCGCCATGACGAGGCCTACTGGGTCAACTGGGTCAGCAATGTCTTTCCCGGCGTGCTGGGCAGAACCTGCGACCGGCCCTGCGAGCCCGCCTGCCGGCGCGGCCGGGTCGAGGAGAAGCAGGCCGCCAAGCCAGAACCCGTCGCCATCTGTCGCCTGAAGCGCGTGGCGGCGGACAGCAAGACGGACGAGTTCCGCGCCATGCTGCCCAAGCCCGCCGCGAAGAACGGCAAGCGCGTGGCCTGCGTGGGCGCGGGGCCGGCCTCGCTGGCGGTAGCGCGCGACCTGGCACTGGAGGGCTATGCCGTCACGGTGTTTGACGGCGAGGCCAAGCCCGGCGGCTTCATCCGCACCCAGATCCCGCGCTTCCGGCTGCCGGAACGCGTCATCGACGAGGAGTGCGGCTACATCCTCGGCCTGGGCGTCGAATGGCGTTCGGGCCAGCGCATAGCCTCGATGAAGGCCCTGCTGGGTGAAGACTACGACGCCGTCTTCGTCGGCTGCGGTGCGCCGCGCGGGCGCGACCTGCAGCTGCCCGGTCGGCAGGAGGCCGCCGAGAGCATCCACATCGGCATCGACTGGCTCTCCAGCGTCAGCTTCGGCCATGTGACGGCCGTGAACCCGCGCGTCATCGTGCTGGGCGGCGGCAACACGGCCATGGACTGCTGCCGCTCGGCGCGGCGGTTGGGAGCCTCGTCCGTCACCGTCGCCGTGCGCAGCGGCTATGCACAGATGAAGGCCTCGCCCTGGGAAAAGGAAGACGCCGAGCACGAAGGCATTCCCATCCTCGACTTCCATGTGCCGCTGGCCTTCGAGCATGTGGACGGCAAGCTCACCGGCATGCGCTTCAAGAAGGCACAGACCGGCGAAGAGGTCGTCATCCCCTGCGACGAGGTGCTGATCGCCGTCGGCCAGGAGAACAGCTTCCCGTGGATAGAGCGCGATGCGGGCATTGCTTTCAACGAGCATGGTCTGCCGGTGCTGGACCCGCAGAGCTTCCAGTCCACGCTGCCTCACGTCTTCTTCGGCGGCGACGCGGCCTTCGGCCCGAAGAACATCATCACCGCCGTGGCCCATGGCCATGAGGCGGCCGTCAGCATCGATCGCCTGCTGCACGGCGAGCCGGTCACGCAGCGCCCGCCGCCGCACGTCAACCTCGTGTCCCAGAAAATGGGCATCCACGAGTGGAGCTATGACAACGCCATCACCAACGACCTGCGCAGCAAGGTGCCCTGGACGGCTGCCAACATCGCGCTGGCCAGCATCAAGGTCGAGGTCGAGCTGGGCTTCGACGCGGCGACGGCCTTCAAGGAGGCCCAGCGCTGCCTGAACTGCGATGTGCAGACGGTGTTCGCGCCCAAGCTCTGCATCGAGTGCGATGCCTGCGTGGACATCTGCCCGATGGACTGCATCACCTTCACCGAGGATGGCGACGACCTGCGCGGGAGGCTCAAGGCGCCGGCCCTGAACCTGATGCAGGACATCTATGTCGAGGGCGGGCTGAAGACCGGTCGCGTGATGGCCAAGGACGAGGACGTCTGCCTGCACTGCGGCCTGTGCGCCGAGCGCTGTCCGACGGGGGCCTGGGACATGCAGAAGTTCATGCTGGTGACGGCGAAGGCGGGCGCGTCCTGCCGCGACCATGCCACCCGCAAGGAGGCGGCATGACAACAACCCCCACGCGCGCTTCGCGCACTGCCCCCCGAGGGGGCTCGGCCTCCCTAGGGGCTGCCCGTCGGGAGGCCGCATGAGCCGGATCGAAGCCGTCAACGACTTCGTCGTCAAGTTCGCCAACGTCAACGGCTCGGGCTCGGCCTCGGCCAATGAGCTGTTCGCGCGCGCCATTCTGCGCATGGGCGTGCCGGTCAGCCCGCGCAACATCTTCCCGAGCAATATCCAGGGCCTGCCGACCTGGTACGAGGTGCGCGTCTGCGAGGCCGGCTGGCTGGGCCGGCGCGGTGGCGTCGACCTGATGGTGGCCATGAACCCGCAGACCTGGTCCCAGGACCTGGCCGAGATCCAGCCCGGCGGCTATCTCTTCTACGACAGCACCAAGCCCATGCCGCCGAGCGCTTTCCGCGCCGACATCCACGTCATCGGCATGCCGGCCACGGCCATCTGCAACGCCACCTACGACGTGCCGCGCGAGCGCACGCTGTTCAAGAACATCCTCGTGCTGGGGGCGCTCAGCGAGCTGATGGGCATCGAGGCGGCCGTCATCGAGAAGTTGTTCGCCGAGCAGTACAAGGGCAAGGAGAGACTGCTGGACTCCAATGTGCGCGCTCTGCACGCCGGCCGCGAATTCGCGCGCGACCATCTGTCCGTCCAGCCCTTCGGACTGGCCGTGAAGCGCGCCGATGCGGTGGGCGACAAGATCTTCCTGGAAGGCAATGCGGCGACGGCCCTGGGCTGCGTCTACGGCGGTGCCACCGTCTGCGCCTGGTACCCGATCACGCCGTCGTCGTCGGTGGCCGAGGCCTTCGAGAAATACGCGGTGAAGTTCCGCACCGACCCCGAGACCGGCGAGAAGCGCTATGCCATCGTGCAGGCCGAGGACGAGATCGCCTCCATCGGCATCATCACCGGCGCGGGCTGGAACGGCGCGCGCGCCTTCACGGCCACCTCCGGCCCCGGTGTGTCGCTGATGACCGAGTTCCTCGGCCTGGCCTATTTCGCCGAGATTCCCTTCGTCGTCATCGACGTGCAGCGCGGTGGCCCCAGCACCGGCATGCCCACGCGCACCCAGCAGGCCGACCTGCTGTCCAGTGCCTACGCCTCGCATGGCGACACCCAGCATGTGCTGCTGCTGCCCGAGGACCCGCGCGAATGCTTCGAGTTCGCTGCCGACGCGCTGGACCTGGCCGAACGCCTGCAGACGCCGGTCTTCCTGATGAGCGATCTCGACATCGGCATGAACCAGCGCCTGTGCGCGCCGCTCGAGTGGGACGATGAACGCCGCTACGACCGCGGCAAGGTCATGACGGCCGAACAGCTCGATGCCGGCAAGGAATTCGCCCGCTACAAGGACGTCGACGGCGACGGCATCCCCTGGCGCACGCTGCCGGGCACGCATGCCAGCAAGGGCGCCTACTTCACGCGCGGCACGACGCGCAACGAACAGGCCATCTACTCCGAGCGCGGCGAGGACTACATCCGCAACGTCGAACGGCTGCGCGCCAAGTTCGCGACGGCTGCATTGATCGCGCCCCAGCCACTGGTGCGGGCTGCGTCGCAGAAGACGCGCCTGGGCGTCCTCTACTTCGGCTCGACGGCGCCGGCCATGGACGAGGCCCTGGCCGCGCTGTCCGAGGCTGGCATCCACATCGACGCGATGCGGCTGCGCGCCTACCCCTTCGCGCCCAGCGTGACCGAGTTCATCGAGGCCCACGACGCCGTCTTCGTCGTCGAGCAGAACCGCGACGCGCAGATGCGCCGCCTGCTGGTCAACGAGCTGGAGGTGGCGCCGGCGCAGCTGATCAAGGTGCTGCATTTCGACGGCACGCCCATCACGGCTCGCTTCATCACCGACGCGATCACGCGCCATGTCCACGCGCTCGCCACAGCGCCGAGGAGCGCTGCATGACCTACCTGGCGAAACCCAAGCTGCACCACCCCAGCCTCACGAAGAACAAGGTCGGCTACACGCGCCGTGACTACGAGGGCAAGGTCTCGACGCTGTGCGCCGGCTGCGGCCACGACTCCATCTCCGGTGCCATCGTGCAGGCCTGCTGGCAGCTCGACATCGAGCCCCACCGCGTCGCCAAGCTCAGCGGCATCGGCTGCTCCAGCAAGACGCCCGACTACTTCCTGGGCGCCAGCCACGGCTTCAACACCGTGCACGGCCGCATGCCCAGCGTGCTGACCGGCGCCTACCTCGCCAACCGCGAACTGCTCTATCTGGGCGTGTCGGGCGACGGCGACTCGGCTTCCATCGGCCTGGGCCAGTTCGCCCATGCCATGCGGCGCGGCGTGCGCATGATCTATATCGTCGAGAACAACGGCGTCTACGGCCTCACCAAGGGCCAGTTCAGCGCCACGGCCGACAAGGGCTCGGTGGCCAAGAAGGGCGCCACCAACAACGACGCCGCCATCGACCTCGCAGGCCTGGCCCTGCAGCTCGGCGCCACCTATGTGGCGCGCAGCTTCTCGGGCGACAAGGAGCAGCTCGTGCCGCTGATCGAGGGCGCTATCCGCCACGGCGGTGCGGCCTTCATCGACGTCATCAGCCCCTGCGTGGCCTTCAACAACCATGCCGGATCGACGCGCAGCTACGACCATGTCCGCGCCCACAACGAGGCCTTGAACCGCATCGACTTCATAGCCCTGGCCGAAGAGCAGGTCGCCACCGGTTCACCCGACGTCATCGATGTGCCGCAGGCCGACGGCACGACGCTGCGGCTGCGCAAGGTGGCGCCCGACTACGACCCCACCGACCGCCTGGGCGCCATGAACGCCATGCAGCTGCGTGCCGCCGCCGGCGAGATCGCCACCGGCCTGCTCTACGTCGACCCGGCGGCCAGGGACTGGCATGCGGCCCAGCGGACGGCGGCGACCGCGCTGAATGCCCTGGGCGAGAAGGATCTCTGCCCCGGCGCGGCGGCGCTCGCCCGGATCAACGCAAGCCTGAGGTGATCGACTGATCCGGGGCCGCGCGCTTAAAGGCGCCGCGGGCCCTGAACCAGGCCACGGCCTCGGCCAGCCACTCGGGACGGTGGAAGGCGAGCTGATGCTCGTCGCGCTCGTAGATCACCAGGCGGTGCTCGACGCCAGTCTTGCCGAGAGCCGCGTCGAAGGCCAGCGCGTCTTCGATGGGCGCGCGCCAGTCCTGGCGGCCGTGCAGCAACAGGATGGGGGCGCTCAGCGCGCCGGCCCAGGCAATGGCACTGCGCCGCTCCAGCGCCTGGTCGCGGCCCGCGGCGTGGTCGAGCATCATTTCCTTCCAGCCGACTTCGAGTGCCGGCCGGGAGGCGAGGGCGGCCTTCAGGTCGTAAAGCCCGCCGCGGAATGCTGCTGCCTGCACGGGCAGGCCTTGGCGCATCGCAAGCGCGCCCTGCATGGCGCCGCGCGACCCGCCGAGCAGATAGAGCCGATCGGCGTCGGCCTGCGGCAGCGAGCGCGCCAGCGGCAGCAGTGCGTGCACGTCCTCGACGTCTGCGCCGCCGAACTCGTCGGCACCCTGGCCGCCGTCCACGCCACGGTACTGGGTTGCCACGACGACGAAGCCCGCGTCGGCCAGCCACGCCAGGTTCAACAGCGTCACCGGCTCGATCTTGCCAAACTCCCGGTTGCCGCCGCGCAGCCAGATCAGCACGGGGTGCGGGCCCGGCGCGGCCGGGCGCAGCACGAAGCCGATGACGCGCAGGCCTCCGCTGGCGTAGACCACGCGCTCGCAGCGGCCTTCGTGGGCCGCCGCGACGAGGCGCTGGTGCTCGGCTTCCGTGAAGACGGTGGACAGCGGGCGGGCGGCGAGTTCGCGGTCGAGACCGGCCTTCAGGATGTCCGGCTGGAAGTAGTCCTGAACGGCCTGAGCGAAGGCCTGCGGATCCGCGTCGAGCGGGCAGGGGCCCCGTTCGAGGATGGTTCCGTCCGCAATCGGCTGTGCAAGCGCCACGGCGGCCGTCAGGGCAAGGATGGCGAATGCCTGGGTCAAGGTCCGGAGCGACTGGGACATGGTGACATCCTCCCGCGTGGCGGGCAGTATCCCGGCGCCGCCGTGGCCTGCCAATCGGCAAATTGAGGATCGGGGCCCTCGCGCCGGCCGCGCCCTCCACGGCGCCGCCCCGGGGTGAAAAAGAACTCCGTCCAGGCACGGCAGCGCTCCCGAAATCGATGCGGGCCTGAGATGATGCGAGGCATGCGCTCGTTCCCTCTCGCTTGCCTCACCGCCCTCGTTCTGACCGCCTGCGCCAGCTCCAGCCAGGACAAGGTGGCCACCGCCGCCACCACGCCGCTCAGCGACCTCAACGTCGTGCGCGCCGACATCCCCGAGGTGCTGAAGGCTGCGGCCGCCGCGCCCTATGCGATGCCGGCCGACGCCAGCTGCGGTGGCCTGGCCGCCGGCATCCGTGCGCTGGACGAGGTGCTCGGCCCCGACCTTGATGCGCCTCACACCAGCGGCAACACCGGCCTGCTGGACCGCGGCGAGGACGCCGCCACCGGCGCCCTGCAGCGCACCGCCGAGGGAGTCATTCCATTCCGTGGCTGGGTGCGCAAGCTCAGCGGCGCCGAGCGCTATGCCAAGCAGGTCAGCGCGGCCATCACGGCCGGCGGCGTCAGGCGCGGCTATCTGCGCGGCCTGGCCACGGCCAAGTCCTGCACGGCCGCACCGGCGAAAGCAGCCTAGCCGGCGCGCGAACACACAGTCCTTTGCTGGGCGCGAACACTCAGCAAACTTCTGACTACGGGGTGGCAAAGCTGCGTCGGCAGACTCGCCGACGATGCCTGCCGCCCGCTTCTTCCGTCGTTTCCCGTCGCGCACCGCCGTCCTCGCGGCCTTCGTCTTCCTGCTCTGGATGGTCGTCGGCACGACCTGGTTCCTGCGCACCTATCTGGGCCTGGTGACGCCCGACCAGGTGCTGTATCACCTGCAGAACGGCGGTCTGGACTATGCGGATCCGCGCATGCTGTGGCGGGCCTGCCGCTGCCTGTTGGCGGTGCTGGGCCTGACGGCGCTCAGCGTCTTCCTGCTGCAGCGCATGAAGCGCTGGCATCGGCGCCTGCTGCTGGCCCTGCTGGGCACCGGAGCCGTGGTGTCGGTCAACGCGACCGTTTCCGACCCCTGCCAGCCCGAAGCCGACGGCGGCGACTATCTGGCCCGCCACTACGTCGACCCCGGCCAGGTCCAGCTGCAGCTGCCGGCCGAGCGGCCCGACGTGCTGGTCGTCTTCGTCGAGTCCCTGGACGAGGGCTACACCCGCCCGCGCGAGCCGCGGGCGGCCCTGCTGCCCAGGCTCACGCGCATGCAGGACGACTTCCAGACCCTGGGCGAGCTGCGCAACCTCAGCGGCGCGAGCTGGACGGTGGGCGGCATGTTCAGCGCCCTGTGTGGCGTGCCGCTGCAGCCGGTCGGCCTGATGAGCCACAACTCGCTGGAATACAGCCGCCGCTTCTTCGAGGGCGGCCAGTGCCTGACCGACCTGCTGGCGGCGCGCGGCTGGGACATCAGCTTCTATGGCGGGGCCTCGCTGAAGTTCGCCGGCAAGGGCCGCTTCCTGGAGGACCACCATGTCGCGCGCCGCTTCGGTGCCGAGCAGTGGCTGCAGCGCGGCATCCCCGTGCCGCGCGAAGGCTGGGGGCTGCTGGACAGCGAGCTGGTCGAGCAGGCCTGGATCGACATGCAGCGCCCGCGCAAGGCCGGCGAGGCGCGCATGAGCCTGCTGCTGACGGTGGACACGCATGGCCCTTCGGGGGCGCATGATCGCGGCTGTGTCGCCGATGCCGTCGTCGACGAGGATGACGACGAGCCGGCTGACGTCATGCGCGAGGCCTTGCGCTGCACCGACCGCGTCGTGGCAGGCCTGGTCGAGCATTTCGTCAGCGAGCGCAATGGCCGCCCCAAGGTCGTCTGGATCATGGGCGACCATCTCAACCCCGAACCCATGCTGAATGGCGAGCTGGTGCCGGAGGACCATGGCCGCGCCGTCTTCCACGCATTGGCGCGCTATGACGCCCAGGGCCGGGCGCTGCCGGCGGAAGACCTGCAACGCGAGTTCACGCATGTGGACATCCTGCCCACGCTGGCCGAGGCCATCGGCCTGCGCTGGTCAGCCCACCCGCACCGCCTGGGCCTGGGCATGTCGCTGCTGGCCGGGCCTGAGCACGCCACGCTGGCCGAGCGCGACGGCATGACCGTCGTCAACGGCCGGCTGTCCTGCCGCTCGCCGCTGTATCAGCGCTTGTGGATGAAGGCGTAGGGTCTGTTCACGCGACGGCAATGGGTCGCGCAGGCCCTAGCTCAGCCCCAGGGAGGGCTCCTGCGAAGCCTCGTCCACGGGCTTGGCTGGTATGGTCGCCAGTGCCAGCTCCGCACTGTTCAGGGCGCCTTCGATGAAGCCCTGGTAGTCCGAATAGGCCTCGCCGACGATGTGCAGATTGCGCGCGCCGCTGCCGAAATCGAAGGCCTTGAAGGCGTCCATGACCTTCCACGAGCGCACCCCCGGCTGCCAGCCGTGGTTGGCCGCGCCATAGGGCGCCCGGGCCCAGTCGCGGATGCCGTAGGTGATGATGGAGTTGCGGATGTACTGCGTCGTCTCGGCCAGGCTCAGGTCGCCGAAGATGCGCCTGGCGTTGTCGGTCAGCTTCAGGGCCGACTCGGCGTTCGCGTCCGCCGCGCGCTTCACGTCGCGCGCGACGAAGAGGGCGAAGGCGTCGACGATGCGCGCGTTCTGGTCCACCTCGGCGCGGTCGTGGCGGTCGCCGTCGATGACGTAGTGGCGCCAGAACTCGGTGGACGGGCGGTCCATGTAGAGCAGCACCATGCCGTGGCCGTCGGCATCGGCTTCGGGTGCGCGGCGGAAGTAGTGGATCTCGCGCGTCGGCATGCAGTTGGCGTATTGCTGCGGCGCCTGGCCATAGCTCCACCACGGCGTGTTGCAGACGAAGAAGACCTTGAGCATGGGAAAGCCGTTGACGCTGTCCAGCTGCGAGGCGATGTGCTCGGGCAGATGGCGGGTCAGCTTCAGCAGCGGCAGGCGCGGCAGCGCGAGGATAAGGCGCTCGGCGCGCAGCGTGATGGCCCCGTTCTGCGTCGCCACGTCCAGTGCCAGCGTCGGCTTGCCCAGCTCCACGGCGCTCACGCCCCTCAGCCTGTGGCCACCGGCCAGCGTCACGTTGGCATGGCCGCGCAGGCGCGCGAGCAGGCCCTCGGTCAGCTTGGCTGAGCCGCCTTCGATGCTGGCGAGCTGCTGGCCGACGGTCTTGAGGGCGCGCAGCCACCAGATGATCCACTCGGCCGCGTTCAGGTTCTCCGGGATCATGTGATAGAAGGTTCCGGTGTCGCGCAGCTTGACCAGGGCCCGATGGCTGAGGATGCCCTGGGCCGACAGCGCGTTCCAGAAGCCCATGTCCCACAGGGGCTGGCCGTGCAGCTGGGCGTGCTTGCGCAGCCGCATGTAGTCGGCCTCGGTCAGCGCGTCGATCCAGGCCTGGTCATCGGGCGAACGGCCCATGACAAGCATGATGCCGCGCTTGAGCAGCTGCAGGGAGTTCAGGCCGCGCTCGGCCTCGGGCAGGTCGAGGTCCTCGCCCGTCACCTGGTCGGATGAGGGGCCGGAGAAGTCCAGCAGGCCGACGCCCAACTCCGCGCACAGGGCCGCGAAGCGCGGCTGCAGCGTCGGCTCGAAACGCATCGGGCCGTACTCGGCGATGAAGCCGTCCATGTCCTCGGTCTCGATGCGCCCGCCCCAGCGGTCGGCCGCGGCCTCGAGCACGAGGATGCGGTGGCCGGCATCGGCCAGGCGCAACGCGCAATACAGGCCCGACACGCCGCCGCCGGCGATGACGATGTCATAGGTCGTCATGGCAATGCTCCACTTGTATGTACAACTGGGGCGCAAGCATATCGGAGCCGGGATCCGCGGCTACCATCGCGGCCCTTTCTGCTGCCAAGGCGCTGCACATGCGGTTCTCATGGATTTCGATGTGTGCGGGCCTGCTGCTCGCGTCCTGCTTCGGCATGGTCAACGCTGCCGCGCCGATGCCGTTGCGCACCGAGTTGACGTTGACCCATGTCGCCGCCGACAAATGGCGGGCCGACTATGTGTTTGCCGAGCCCATCACCGCCCTCGAGCTGGGCGCGCCGATCCGCAGCTATCGCCAGCAGGCCTGGCGAGTTCTGACGCCTGGCGTCACCTGGGCGGCGCGAGCCGACCGCGAAGGCCTTCGCAGCAGCCAGCCCCTGACCCGGCTCAGCGTCGAGATCAGCGCCTACGACGGTTATGCCGAGGGCGCGCAATATGCCCCGATCAACCGCTTTTCCGACGGCGGCTGGAACTTCTATGTCGGCTTTCTCTATGGCGGGCTGACCCAGGGCGACCGGCCCCGGACCATGGATGTGGCGCTGCATCTGCAGGGATTGCCGGCTGAAACGGCGAGCGCGCCCATCAAGCCCGGCACCGAGTTGGAAGGCTATGCCTACTTCGGGCCGAACCGGCCCGTCCGCATGGGCCGTGTGGACGTCCTCATCGACCCGCAGGCGCCGGCCTGGTTGCGCGAGGTGCTGCAGGACACCACGGCCAAGGTGTCGCAGTTCTACGAGCGGGCCTTGCAGCGCCAGCTGATCGGCACGCCGCTGATCTCGGTGGCTGTGGTCGGGTTCGACGGCCAGCCCGGCAGCATCAGCATCAAGGGCGGCGCCGTTGGCGGCGGCATCGCCTACCGCCTCGAAGGGCGCGGCCTGGTCGAAGACCATCCCAAGAAGCGCAGCTACATCGCGGCCCTGGTGGCCCACGAGATGGCGCATGTGTGGCAGGTCAACCTGGTGCGCGGCGGCGTCGGCGAGAACGAGGCCTGGGTTCACGAAGGCGGCGCGGAAGCCCTCATGCTGGAGGCCCTGCGGTCGACCGGCCTCTTCACCGCGGAGATGGCCGATCAATACGCGCAGAAGCTGCTCCAGGAATGTGATCAGCTCCAGGGCGATGTGACGGTGTATCGCGGCTTCTATGCCTGCGGCTTCAAGCGTTTCCACGGCTACGCGATGCCACCCGTGCCGCTGTGGCGGGCCATGCTGGCGCGCAGTGAAAGCAGCGGGGAGTTCTATTCGGAGGCCATGATCCAGGGCCTTCTGAAGGCGTCTGCGGCGTCTGCGGCACGCTAGCGCCGTCTCCCCCTAGACTGCCCTCCCAGTCCAACAAGATTCAGGGAGATCGGACGATGAGGCAACCCCAGCTGCCCGACAACTTCGAAGCAGCGAGGCCGCATCTGCGGCCGCTGCTGCGGGGCCGATGGCATTTCGAGATGCCGCGGCTGCAGGCCGAGATGGAAGGTGCCAGCTACGATGGCCACCTGGCCACCATGCCCTTCAGCCACGACGCCGTGGTGGCCCTGGGCTATGACCTGGACGACCGGACCTGGGCTGTCGATCCCGGTCATCTGTCGACCTGGAAGATCTCCTTCCAGGAAGGCCTGAAGCAGGCCATGCAGAACCTGCGCGCCATCGAGACGCCGCCCTTTCATGAGCTGGAAGGCGGCGTGCGCATGGGCGGCTGGGCCGATGGCTACGACACCTCGCGCATCCTGCTGCCCGAGGTCATGCGCCAGTGCGGCATCGACGACGACCTGATCCTCATGATCCCGTCGCGGCGTGTCGGCATCCTCGTGGCGCCTGCCAGCGCCGTGGATGCCCAGCTCCACATGCTGGGCCATGCCCGCACTTGGATCGAGGCGCACGGCGGCCTGATCTCCACGGCGATGTTCCGCTACCAGGACCGGCGCGTGACCACCTACACGCCTTCGAATGCGCACCTGGCCACCAAGCTGGGTGATCTGCAGAAGATCGGTGCCGCTGCCCTCTATGGCGAGCAGAAGGACCTCCTCAAGGCCCTGCACACCCGTCAGGGCCGGGACATCTTCGTGGCCAGCTACTCGGTGGCGGAACGGCCCAACGGCTGGCTGTCGGCATGCTCCTGGACCAAGGGCCTCACCTCGCTGCTGCCCAGGACCGACCTGGTCACCATGGTCATCGTCGATCCGAAGGGCGGCGACCAACACCGGACCAAGATCCTCGACTGGGACACCATGCGCACGCTGGCGGGCGAAAGGCTGCAGGCGGTGGACGGCTTTCCGCCGCGCTTCAAGGTGTCGGACTTCCCCTCCGATGACGAACTGGCCCGCACCCCGGCGGCCAGGATCTGACCGCGAACGCCAGGCTCAGGTCGACATGGCGCGCAGCGCCAGCCAGACCGGCAGGCCGAGGTAGAGCGCAAGCAGGCCCAGCTGTTCCAGCCGGGCGCGTACGGCCACGGCCTGCTGGGGGCGCAGCAGGCCGCCGGCGAAGGCGCCCAGGTCGATCACCGCCCGCAGCGCCGCGGCGCACAGCACCACACCGGCCATCCAGGCCGCCCACCACAGTGCGAAGGCCACCAGATAGGCGACCAGGCCGAAGGTGTAGAACTCGCCGAAAGGGCTGCCGTAGGCAATCCTCTGGTGCAGCTGGAAGGCGGCGATCGCCAGCACCAGGGGCAGCAGCAGGAACTTGAAGCCCGGCCGCGCGAGCCGGCTGGGTTGCAGCTGCGCGCGGCTGCGGGCCCAGGCCCACCAGGCGCTTGCCAGCGCCTGCTCATGAACGGCCAGGCCGAGGGCGCGCGCCAGGGCCCAGGGGTCGCGCAGGCACAGGCCATGGGGCCAGCGTTCACCCGAACTCACGCGCAGGGCCGCACCGGGTGCGGGCAGCGGCAGGCGCCAGGGCTCGACGGCGGCGATCTCGTGCAGCGGGATCTCCAGGCGCTGCACGTTGCGCGTGAGCACCAGCCGGCCGTCCTCCAGCGTGAGCTCCGCCGTGCAGGCCTGCAGCAGCAGCCACGCCGCGGCTTCGGGGATGAGGCAGACGGCCACGAACACGCGCAGCAGGGCGAGGGTGTTGGTCGACAAGGAAGCGTCGCCCCACAGGATGGTGGCGCCCACGGCCAGCGCGCCGCCGCGTGAGATCAACCTCAGCAGCCCGGTCACCACGCGGGCGGCGCGTGGCAGGACGACCAGGCGCTGGGGCAAAGCCGCTGTTCCTGCGGCCACCGGCACGTCGCCGGTCCAGCGGCGCAGCGCCGCCAGCAGGGCCAGGCCGGCCAGCAGAGCGGCAGCGGCGCGCCCGACCCAGTCGCCCCAGCGCACCATCAAGGTCGGCACGGGGTCGCGCGCCGGCAGGTCGCCGATGACCAGGGTGCGCTCGCCCATGCGGGTGGTGGCGATGACGTTGCCGCGGGCGTCGATGACGGCGCTGAAGCCATTGGTGGTGACGCGGAACTGCGGCAGCCGGGTCTCGATGCTGCGAAACGCCGCGACGGCCTGGTGCAGTTCGGCGCCCAGCGCGTAGTCGGTGAACCAGGCATCGTTGGACATCGTCAGGATGACCTGCGCGCCCAGCCGCGCACCGTCAATGGCCAGGCCGGGGTCGGTGTCGTCCAGGCAGATCAGCGGCAGCACCGGCACCTCGCGGCCCCCATCGCGATCGTCAGCCAGGCGCAGCGGAAAGATGCGCGCGCCCGTGCCAGGTTTCCAGGCGCCCGCGCCGGGCAACCAGCCGCGCACCGTGGGCGTGTCGGCCCAGGCGGGCAGGGCCTCGGTGAAGGGGAAGAGCCGGGTCTTGCGGTACATGCCGAGCAGGCCGGTCTTCGGCAGCACGAAGGCGGCGGCGTTGTATTCGCCGGCCTCGTCACGGTCATAGCTGCCGAAGACGAAGGGCACGCCGGCCGCGTCGACCATTGACTGGATCTCGGCGTCCAGCTCGGCGCCGGCCTGGCTCTTGGGCTGGCCGAAGCTGGTGGGGTAGACGGTCTCCGACCACAGCACCGCGTCCACGTGCTGGCGCTCGACAGCGTCGTAACTCATCGCGAAATGGGTGTCGAGCACCTCGCGCACGAAGGCGCCGGAACCCTTTTCGCGGCGCTGGCGCTCGTAGTCGGTGATGTTGGACTGCACCAGGCCCAGGCGCAGCGGCCTGGCGGTGGACACGGGCTCGGGCTGCGTGGCGACGAGACCATAGCCGGCCAGCAGCAGCGGCCCCGCCGCGACCCAGGCCAGCGGCGACGCGATGGCACGCCAGCCGGCGCGGCGCCGGGCCAGCGCCGCGCCCAGGGCCTCGTTACCCAGCAGCAGCATGACGGTCAGCCCCGCGGCGCCGCCCAGTTCAGCGGCCTGTCGCAGCAGCGGCGCGGGATAGAGGCCGTGGCCCAGGCTGTCGCCCAGCAGATGCGGCAGGGCCCATTCGGCCGCGACCCAGGCGGCAGCGCCGGCGCCTGCAGCGAGCGGCGCGCCGTGATGGCGGCGCGCGAAATGGCGCACCAGGGCGAAGACGAGGATCTGCGGCTGGAACAGCGGCGCGGCCAGCAGCAGCAGGGCCAGGCCGGCGCCCGCGCCGATCTGCGTGTAGGCACCCAGGGCGCTGCCGAACCAGTAGAAGACCGCGGCCGTGTAGGCGACCGACAGGGCCCAGGCGCTCAGCAGCGTGGGGCCGAGGCGGGTTTCGGCATCCAGGGTGCGCAGCCAGGGTACGAGGGCGACAAAGCCCAGCATCCAGGCCGGGCCGCCACGGGCGTAGAGGCCGCACAGCAGGGCGGTCGCGGCGACGCCGGCCCACCGGCTGCGCGCGAAGCGGATCAACGCGGGCCGTCCAGCGGCGCCGGCACGACGATGCGCCGGATCGGCAGCCCCGGGGGCGCCAGTTCAGGCGGCACGACCCGGTCGGCCGGCACGGCCACCGTGCGACCGTTGACGATCACGGTCTGCGCGTCCGGCGAGAACATCAGCAGGGGCTCGATGCGCTGGCCGTCGTCGGTGGCCTGGAAGTGGCGCACATAGCCCGGCGGCAGCTCGAAGCCCTCGGGCACGGCCAGGCCGATCAGCGGCGGCCGGGTACCAGGCGGATTGAAGGCGCCCAGGCCGGTGCGCACGCCGGCCGCATGCAGTCGCTGGATCACTTCGACCATGGTGGGGCGCTCGCCTTCGTTGACGTAGTCGGCCAGGTCGGGCGTCTGGTCGCCATCGGGATCGCGCAGGCGCGGGATGCGGGCGACCGGTGCCGTGTCGGGCGCGGCCATGGCGACCACGGTGGCGGGGCCGCTGGCTTGCGGCGTCTGCGCCAGTGCCATCGCGAGCGCCAGGTGTGGCGGCGGCGTCGCGGCAGTGGGCGGCGGCGCGTCGGCCGCCGGCCACCACCAAGACCGCCCACCCACAACA
>NZ_JBYSZK010000009.1:174126-259512 GCF_058787015.1 Roseateles sp. FW305-36
TGGGGCAGCGGCTGGGTGGCCCACTGCGACACGGGGGGGGCGCGGCGGGGGCGGGGGGGGGGGGGCCCGCCGCCCACCACCAGGCCAGCCCGCCCGCCACGGCGGCGAGGGCGATGCCCAGCACCCAGGGCGAGGGCCCCCAGGTGTTCGGCTTGCGCTCGCGCGGTCGCGTCATGAGGGTCTGCCTTCAGCTCATGGTGCGGCGGGGTTGGACGTCGAGATCGCCCAGCCCATGCGCTCATGCCCGTACTGGTTCCAGATCGGATTCTTGCCGTTGCTGATGGTGGTGTAGCGCGCCGCGCCCGAGCCGGTGGTGCCGCCGAAGATGCCGGCCGACACGGTGCCGCCGCTGTAGGTCGGGTGGGTGTCGTCGGACTGGATGTAGTCGTAGCTGCTGCTGGCCGAGACGAACTTGGTGTTGGCGTCGCGCAGCGTGGGCTTGAGCGTCACCGTGATGCGGTTCACATAGCTGGCCTCGCTCTCGCCGGGCACCCAGCGCAGGGCTTCGGAGTCGATGACGCCGTCGCCGTTGCTGTCGTAGTCGGCGCCCATGTACTGCGCGAAGTTGTCCGCGCAGTTGAAGCCCTTCTGGCGGGCGTACTCGCACATCCAGTAGTTCATCGTCGCCAGCTTGGGCAGGAAGCGGTCGCGCATGTTGACAGCGGCGCCCGTCGTGGCGTCCTTGCAGCTGCTCTGGGTGTTGTCGGCGTTGTAGCCGGGGTAGTGCAGATTGGAGATCTGCTTGAGCTTGACGCCCGCGTAGGCGTTGGCGTTGATGAAGTCCATGGCCGCGGCCACATAGGTCTTGCAGTTGTTCACGGCGGCGTCCATGCCGGCGTAGTTGCAGGTCCCGGTCTGGCTCTTGAAGGCGGAACGCGCCTGCAGGCCGTCGTTGCCGCACATCTCGAAGGTGACGACGCGGGTGGACGCCGCCTGCATATAGGACTTCTCGGCGACGATCTTGTTGCTGTAGACATCGGAGGCGACGGCGCCCGACTTGGCGCGGCGCACGCTCTCGATGCTGGCATTCCACTTGGCCGCGAGGTATTCGGCGTCGACGGTGGGCGCCGAGTACTTGGCGGCGTTCAGCACCGAGCCGTTGTAGCCGGCATAGATGGAATCGCCATAGGCCACGATGCGGTATTTGGCCGTCGTGCCGGCGCGGTCGATGGTCCAGGACACGTTCTGGGTCAGCGTGCTGGCAGAGGCCGGTGTGGCGCATAGGGCCGCCAGCAGTGGCACGCCCAGTCGGCAGGCGGCGCGGCCCAGGGCTGCGCGAAGGGAAGTCCTCATCTGTGTCTCCTAGCCTTGTGTTTGCGGGGAACGAACAGAGCGTCCGGCCGCGCGTCGGCAAGGCCGGAACCACGAACAACACCTCACGCTAGCACCGCGTCTGCGGGGTGAATTGGGGACATTCCCTTTGTGTGCGCTGCAGCATGAGGGACAGGGGAACACGGGTAATACGACCGCATCGCGATGTCGAGGCGGCGGCGAAGATCGCGCACTCGCCGTTCACCGCGACTGCCGCGGCCCCGACCTTCTCATGACCGAATTCATCGCCTTTGTGGCGGCCTTGCTGGTCGTCAATGTGCTGGTGTCGCGCCGCGTCGTCGCGACGGGGCGGCGGGTGCGCCTGCCGGTGGGCATGTTGCTGGCGGCGATCTGGCTGTTCCCGATGGGGGGCGCCTTCATCGCCTTCCTGTCCACGCCGTGGCGCCGTGTCGTGGACCAGGTCGTCGCCGATGCGGGCGGGCGCGAGCAGCATCATGGACGGGTCCCCGCGCCGCAGGAGCTGGTGCACCCGTCGGGTGGTGTCCCCTTCTCCTTCATGGACCATCTGCAGTGGGGTCATGAGCTGCCGGTGCTGGACTGGCGGGCCCTGGAGCTGTGGGCACGGGGCGACGAGGCGAAGTCGGCGAGCGATGAGCAATACGTCGCCGCGCTCGAGGACGGGCGTCGGGCCTGGTTGCTGCATCTGGGCGAGGCGCTGGGACCTCATATGGGCCTGCTGGCAACGGACGAGGCCTTCGTGCTGTCGCCGCTGACGGAGCGCGAAGAGCGGGCCACCGCCGACTACGTGCGTACGGCCAAGTTGCGCGTCGGGCGCCTGCTTGGCTCCCTGGCGAGCTTTCCTGCGGGCCAGCGCAGCCTCGTGCTGGTGCTGGACAGCGAGGACGACTACTACCGCTATGTCTCGCTCTACTACCCGGACGGCGAGTTCGCCGTCTCGGGCGGCATGTTCATCGACGCGGGCTGCCCGCACTTCGTCGTCGTGAGCGCCCAACTGGGCCTCATCGAGCCGGTCATTGCCCACGAGTTGACGCACAGCGCACTGGCCCACCTGAGACTGCCGCGCTGGCTGGACGAGGGCATTGCCGTCAACAGCGAGCGCCGCGTTGCCGGCCCTCGGCCGTCGCTACATACGGCCCTGGAGCTGCATGCCCTGCTGCGCGAGCACTGGAGCGCGGCCAAGGTGCAGCTGCTGTGGTCGGGCGAGTCCTTTCTTCGCGCCGACGACGACACGCTGCTGTCCTATGAGCTGGCGCGCATCCTGGTGGAGCAGATGGCGCGGGACTGGGACGGCTTTGCCGGCTTCGTGCGTGCGGCCGCCCATGCGACGGACGCCGGCGCTGCCGCCGCGCGCGAGCTGCTGGGGGTGGACCTGGGTGTCTTTGCGGCGGGCTTGGTGGAGGCGTCCTCGCCCGCGGGCTGGGCCCCGCAGCCCGAGTCCTGGCGCGGCGCCCTCAGTACAGCCGGATCGCCGAATCGAAATGCCAGGTGCGGCGGATCTCGATGACGTCGTATTCGCGGGCCAGGGCCGGCGGGAACGCCGGGTAGTTGGCCTGGCTCTCGATGACCTTGCGGATGGCCTCGTCCAGGGCCGGCACGCCGCTGGAGCGGTAGAAGCTGACGGACTCCACCGTGCCATCGGCGCGGATGGCGACCGTGACCAGCGGGTCGGTATAGGGCTGCTTCAAGGCCTCGCGGACCAGGTCGAAGGTCTGGTTGAACTGGATCTTGCGGGCCCAGGCCTCGGCATAGAGCACCATCTCGGCATTGGCGTCGGCGCGGCCCCACAGGCGGCCGCGGCGCAGGCTGCTCCAGGACGAGGGGCGCGTGTCCTGGGCCTGGCGGGCGGCGTCACGTTTCGCGGCCTCGTCGTTGAGCTGCTGGCCGATGGCGCGCAGCCGGGCCTCGCGCTGTTCCTCGGCGGCCTTGGCCTCGGCCAGCTTGGCCGCCGCGGCGCGAGCGGTTTCCTGGCGTGCCGCTTCCTGGCGGCCGGCCTCCTGGCGCGCCGCTTCCTGCCGGGCGTTTTCGGCGGCCTGGCGGCTGGCCTCGGCGCGGGCGGCTTCCTGGCGAGCCGCGTCCTGGCGTGCGGCCTCCTGACGGGCCGCTTCCGCTCGAGCGGCCTCGACGCGTGCCGCCTCTTGCCGCGCGAGTTCCTGCTGGGCCGCGGCGCGGCGTTCCGTTTCCAGCCTGGCGGCTTCGGCGCGTGCGGCTTCCTGCTTCGCGACCGCCTGGCGCTCCGTCTCCAGCCTGGCCGCCTCTTGCCGTGCCGCTTCCTTGCGCGCTGCCTCCTGCTTGGCGGCTTCGAGCCGCTCCGCCTCGGCCTGGGCCGCGGCGAGTTTTTCGGTCTGCTGCTGGGCCTGCTGCTGGGTTTCGCCGCCGGCGCGCGCCAGCTGCGCCAGCTCGGCGGCGCGCTCGCGGGCTTCGCGGTCCTGGACGGGGCGGGCGCTGTCGTCACGGGTCAGCGCGGTCAGCGCGCTGGACTCGGCGGCAAGGGCGGCCACCACGGGCGCCGAGGCCGGCAGGGCGGGCGGCACCGTCCAGGTCGGGTCGCGCGGGCGCTCGACGGCAATCATGGCGAGTGGTGTCGGTGCCGGCGGTGGCGCCTCGATGGTGGTCGAGGTGGCCGGCGCTGCCGCGGCCTCGACCGGGGTCTGAGCTTCGGTGGGGGGCGTGGCTGGCGCCGGCAGCGGCTGCGCTTGCGCGGCCGGCGCGGGTGCCGGGGTGACGAGCACGACGTGCAGGTCCGGCACCTCGGCACGTCGGGCCTGCCAGGGCAGGCTCAGGCCCGGCAGGCCCAGGCTTGCGCCGCCGAAGGTCAGGCTCAACAGCAGGGCGTGGAAGACCAGCGAGACGCCCCAGGCCAGCCAGGGGCGGGACGGCGCGCGTCGCCGCGGCCAGGGCACCAGCGTCGGCACGCGGGAGGGATGGCTGGACCAGCGGCTCAAGCCGGCCCCATCAGGCGGGGGCGGTTCAGCTCGGGGAGGGCCTGGCAGCGCATGCGTCCATTGTCATCAGCCGTACCGGCCGATCCGGGGGGCACCCCGAAATAAGGGGGCCGGCCTGTCGCAACCCGGGTCGCAAAGACGTCTGTTCCAGACAAGCCTGCGATTCACTGCAAAAACGCCGCCCCGGGAGGTCCCATGAAACCCCTGTTGCCCAAGACGCCGTATCACCTGCTGACCCTCAGCTCGCTGTTCGCGCGCCGACGGCCGGCTCGGGTGGAGCCCGTGCTGGCGCAGGACACGCGCATGCCCGACGAACCGGAGCTGCAGGCGCTGCAGGCCCTGGCCAGCACCCAGATGGGGCGCCTGGCCGCCGAGGTGGCGCTGGAAGAGGGCAGCCGCCGCCAGTACGCGGCGCGGGATGAAACCGTGGTGGTGGAGTCGCGTCGTTAAATGGGCGTTCGCAGCGCCTCGCCGCGCTGCCAGGCCTGCACATTGGCGATGAAGTTCTCCACCGTGGCCCGGATGGACTGCGGGGACCAGCCCGCCACATGGGGCGTCAGGATGACGTTGTCGAAAGCCAGCAGGGCCTCGGGCGGCCTGGGTTCGCTCTCGTAGACGTCCAGGGCCGCGCCGGCGATCCGGCCGGCCTGCAGCGCCGCGGCCAGGGCGGCGGTATCCACGCAGCTGCCACGGGCGATGTTGACGACATGGCCGCCCGCGCCCAGGGCCGCCAGCACCTCGGCGTTGACGATGTGCCGGGTGGCCGCGCCGCCGGGTGTGGCCACGACGAGGTCGTCGGCCCAGGCCGCGAGGGCCGTCACGCTGTCGAACCAGGTCGCGTCGCCGGCGCCCTCGCGCGGACGGCGGTTGTGATAGCCGATGACCATGCCGAAGGCGGCGGCGCGTGCAGCGATCTTCAGGCCGATGCCGCCCAGGCCGACGATGCCCAGGCGCCGGCCCCTGAAGTTGGGAAACAGCGGCAGGTCGTCGCGCCAGACGCCGGCGCGCAGGGCGACACCTTGCTGGGGCAGGGCGCGCACGCTGGCCAGCAGCAGGGCCAGGGTGTGGTCGGCCACGCAGTCGTCGTTGGTGCCGGCGCCATTGCTGGTGAGCACGCCCGCTGCCTTGGCGGCCGCCACGTCCAGGTTCTCGTAGCCGGCGCCCAGGGCGGCCAGCAGCTTCAGCTTCGGACAGGCGGCGATCTCGGCCGCCGTGAAGCCGACGCTGCCGTTGGTCAGCACCAGCTCGAAGTCGGCACCGCGGGCCGCGATGGCGGCGGCGCGCGAGGCCGGGTCCGGGGCCTCGACGACGGTGAAGCGCTCGAGCAGCAGGGCCTTGTGTTCGGCGGCGATGGGAACGAGGAGGAGCAGGGTCAGCATGGCGGGGGGCCGGGGTCAGAATGCGCCCATCATGGCCGAACCCGTCTACTTCGCCTCGCCCGAGGAATTCCGTGCCTGGCTGGCCGAGCATGCGGATCAAGCCGGCGAGCTGGTGGTCGGCTTCCACAAGGTCGATACCGGCATTCCCAGCATGACCTGGCCGCAGTCGGTCGACGAGGCCCTGTGCGTCGGTTGGATCGACGGCGTGCGCAAGCGCGTGGACGAACTGCGCTACCAGATCCGCTTCACGCCGCGCCGGCCGACCTCGATCTGGAGCCGCGTCAACATCGATCGCGTGGCGGTGCTGACGGCCGAGGGCCGCATGCGGCCGGCGGGCCTGGCGGCCTTCGACAAGCGGACCGAGCGGCGCAGCATCATCTACTCCTACGAGCACGAGGGCGAGGTAGTGCTGCCGCCCGAGCTGGAGAAGCGCTTCCGGCGCCACCGCAAGGCCTGGGCCTGGTTCGAGGCCCAGCCGCCGGGCTGGCGGCGTCAGATGCTGCGCCGCGTCTTGAGCGCCAAGCAGGAGGCGACCCGCGACCGCCGGCTGGAACTGCTCATCAAAGCGGCCCTCGAGGGCCGGCGCCTGGAATAAGGCGCCCCAGATCCCGTCCGGGGGCATGCCGAATGGCTGGCCGCGCGGCCGCGCCCACAATCACGCCACTTCAAATTTCCCGCTCCACCATGAAACGACTGCTGCTGCCCGCGCTGCTCTCGGCGACCCTGGCCGCCCACGCCGCCGGTGAAACCCCGCTCGACGCCCTGCCCTACACGCCCAGCCTGGACGTGACGGCCATGGACCGCACGGCCGACCCCTGCGAGGACCTCTACAAGTTCGCCTGCGGCTCCTGGACCCAGGGCAACCCCATCCCGGCCGACCAGTCACGCTGGTCGGTCTACGCCAAGATGGCCAACGAGAACCAGCGCTATCTCTGGGGCGTGCTGAACAAGCTGGGCCAGCCGGGCGCCGAGCGCAGCGCCACCCAGGCCAAGCTGGGCGACTACTTCGCCGCCTGCATGGACGAGGGTGCCGTGCAGAACGCCGGCCTGAAGGGTCTGCAGCCGCTGCTGGACCGCATTGGCGCGCTGAAGGACAAGAAGGACCTGCCGGTGCTGCTGGCCGAAATGCAGCAGGCTGCCGGCAACAGTCGCCTCTTCTTCGGCTTCAGCGCCGGCCAGGACTTCGCCGATGCGACGCGCCAGATCGCCTTCGCCTCGGCCGGCGGCCTGGGCCTGCCCGACCGCGACTACTACCTGAAGCGCGACGACAAGACGGCCAAGATCCGCACGGCCTACCAGGCCCATGTGGCCCGCCTGTTCGAGCTGCTGGGCGATGCGCCCGAGGCCGCCAAGGCGGGCGCCCTCAGCGTGCTGGCCACCGAGACGGTGCTGGCCAAGGCGTCCCTGTCCAAGGTCGACCAGCGCGATCCCTACAAGACCTTCCACGTCGTCGACGCGCGCGGCCTGAAGGCACTGATGCCCGGCTTCGACTGGGCCGCCTACCAGGCGGCTCTCGGCACGGCGCCCTGGCATGAGCGCTACAACGTCACCGAGCCGGCCTTCTTCAAGGCCCTGGGCGCGCGGCTCAAGACCATGAGCCTGGCCGACGTGAAGACCTATCTGCGCTGGCAGCTGGCCAGCAGCCTCAGCCCCGCCCTGGACAACGCCTTCGTGCAGGCCAACTTCGACTTCTACGGCCAGACCCTGCACGGCACGCCCCAGCTCAAGCCGCGCTGGAAGCGCTGCGTGCAGCTGGTCGACGTGCAGCTTGGCGAGGCCCTGGGCCAGGAGTTCGTGGCGCGCAACTTCACGCCCGACCTGAAGGCCGCCACCGTGCAGATGACCGACGAGATCGAGGTCGCGATGGGCCGCTCCATCGACAGCTTGAGCTGGATGAGCGCCGAGACCAAGGCCCGCGCCCACGCCAAGTTGAAGGCCATCGTCAACAAGGTGGGCTACCCCGAGCGCTGGCGCGACTACGCGGGCTTCGCCGTGCAGCCGGGCGACTTCCTCGGCAATGTGATGCGCGGCAACGCCTTCGAGGCCAGGCGCCGCCTGGCCAAGATCGGCCAGCCGCTGGACCGCGGCGAGTGGGGCATGACGCCGCAGACGGTGAACGCGTACTACGACGCGCAGATGAACGACATCAACTTCCCCGCCGCGGTCCTGCAGGCGCCGCTGTACGACGCCGCGCTGGACGAGGCACCCAACTACGGCAACACCGGTGGCACCATCGGCCACGAGCTGACCCATGGCTTCGACGACGAAGGCCGCCAGTTCGACGCCCAGGGCAATCTGAAGAACTGGTGGACCAAGAAGGACGGCCAGGAGTTCGAGAAGCGCGCCGCCTGCGTGTCCGACCAGTACGCCACCTACACCGTCGTCGACGACATCAAGATCAACTCCAAGCTGACGCTGGGCGAAGACCTGGCCGACCTCGGCGGCCTGATCCTGGCCTGGGAAGCCTGGAAGGCGCACATGACCGGCAAGACGCTGGAGAACCGCGACGGCCTGACGCCGGAGCAGCGCTTCTTCGTCGGCTTCGCGCAATGGGACTGCGCCGACGCCCGCCCCGAGGCCCTGCGCGTGCAGGCCAAGATCGACCCGCACTCGCCGGCCAAGTGGCGCATCAACGGCGTCGTCGTCAACATGCCGGAGTTCGAGAAGGCCTTCGCGTGCAAGCCGGGCGCCAAGCTGGTGAAGAAGGCGGGGGAGCACTGCAAGGTGTGGTGATGCTGGCGGGCTGACGGTGTCGGCCCGCGTCGCCCTCGGGGCGCCTCAGTGGTCCAGCACCAGGTGCATATCGCGGATCACGGGGCCCCAATGCCGGGAGTCATTGCGAATGAGGGTCGCAAACTCCTCGGGCGTGGTGGCCTGTGCGCGGGCGCCGGCTGTCTCCAGGAACTGGCGCAACGCATCCGAGTTCACGGCGTTGGCCAGCCCTTCGTTCAGGCGCTTGAGCACCGCTTCGGGCGTCCCGGGCCGGGCCACCAAACCCATCCAGGCCTCGCCATTGAAGCCTGGATAGCCTTGCTCGGCCACTGTGCGAACGTCGGGGAACTGCGCCACGCGCGTTCTTCCCGTGACGGCCAACGCACGCAGCCTGCCGCTCTGCACCAGCCCGGCCAGGACGGGCACCGCGTCGATGAACAAGGGCACCTGGCCAGATGCCACCTGCACCACGGCGTCGGCGCCTGTCTTGTAGGGAACGACCGAGAAGGAGGTGTGCGTGACCGCCATGAGCATGCCCAGCACGACGTGCGGCGGGCTCGCGTTGGCGGGAACCGCGAAGTCGACATCGCCAGGCTTGCGTTGCGCGATCGAGACCAGCTCGCCCAGCGACCGTGCCGCGAAGCCGGGATGCGCGACGATCATCATCGCGCCGCTCATGACCGTGCCCACGGGTTGAACGTCCCGCACGACGTCGTAGGGCAGGTCGTGGAACAGATGGGGGTTGAAGACCAGCTGCGACATCGTGGCAAGCGCCAGCGTGTAGCCGTCGGCCGGTGCCTTGGCGAACCCGCTCATCGCAGCGATGCCACCGGCGCCCGGACGGTTGTCGATGACGACCGGCTGCCCCCATTGCGCCGACAGGCCCTCGGCCAAGCGGCGCGCGACCTGATCGGGGAAGCTGCCCGCGCCGGCGCCCACGATGAGATGCACGGGCTTGTCGGGGAAGCCTTGGGCGTGGGCGTCGAGGCTGACGCATTGGCACAGGGCCAGCAGCAGCGCCGGATGCAGTTTCAGATTCATGGGGAGCCTTGAAGGTCAGGTGTCGGCGTCAGCCGATGTGTCACATGGGGGGCGAGATTCGTGTTGTGCGCCGCCAGAATCGTCGGCCCGCCCTCCAGCGAGACCACCCACGTGAAGACACCGCGCCGCGGTGAGCGTGCCTTGCCGTCGGGATCGCGGTCGCCTTCCATGCACCATTCGACATGCTGCAGCGCGAGCCCCGCGCAGGCCAGGCGCGCCGAGCTGCCCAAGGTCGTCCACTTGCTTTCGCGCATTTGCGTGCGATGCAGCTGCCGATGGTGCCCAAGGAATTCGGCACGGCCGCGAAGCCACAGGCCGGCCACGGTCACGAAGTCCACGTCCGCTGCGATCGATGCGGCGATGGCGTCCATGTCGTGACGGTTCCAGGCCTCCTGCCAGCGAATTGCCAGGTCCCGCAGGCCTTGCGCGCTGGCGGGGTCAAGTGGGCAAGACGGTGTTTGCATGGCAAGGGCTCGGTGCGTTCAGCGCATCGTGATGCAAAACTTGGGGTGCGCACAGGGCCGCGGCGGCACGACATTGATGCCAGACTGTCTGCAATCCGGCAGCCGATCCTTTGGGGAGCCTTATGGGCATCGACAAGTTGAGGGCCATCACCTACTTCGTGCGCACCGTCGAGGCCGGCAGCTTCGCTGCTGCGGCCCGCGAGATCGATGTCAGCCCTTCAGCGCTGAGCAAGGCCCTCACATCGCTCGAAGCCGAGATCGGCTTCACGCTGTTCGCGCGGTCCACGCGCAAGCTGTCGCTGACCGCGGATGGTGAGGCCTACCACGCCTGCTGCCACGACATGCTCCAGCAGCTCGAGGCCAGCGAGCTGTCGGCCCGGCGCGGCCTGGTGCGCGCGCATGGCACCTTGCGCTTTGGCGTGCATCCCGCCATGCGCTTCGCGCTGCTGCCGCGTCTGGACGGGTTTCTCGCGCAGCACCCCGACTTGAAGCTGGACATGATTTCTTCCAATGCCGCGTCCTCGCTGTTCGATCACGGCCTGGACGTCGTGCTTTGCATCGGCGACTTGCCGGACTCCAGCCTCATGGCAACCCGCCTCGGTTGGGCTCAATTCGTCATCTGCGCGTCGCCTGCCTACCTGGCGCGGCGGGGCTCGCCGCCGGATCCCGAGGCATTGGGCACTCACGACGCCATCGTCTACACCATGCCCGATGAAGAGGCCGCCACGCGATGGGAGATTCAGCGGGGCGCGCAACGGCGCGTCGTCTCGCCCACCATCCGGCTGGCCGTCCGCGATGGCGCGGGCGCAATCGATGCCGCGATCAATGGCTGCGGCCTCGCGCGGCCCTACGAACTGGCCGTGCGCCCAGCTCTGCAGTCCGGCGTGTTGCGCCGCGTGCTGCCCGAATGGGAAAGCCCTCGGCAACCCGTCTATGCCGTCGTGTCGAACCACCGGCGCCAACCCGCCAAGGTCAGGGCTTTCGTCGAGTTCGCCCGCACGGTGGTGTGACCGCGCTGCGGGGATCGGGGCGCCTGCAGGCAGCCGCGCTAGGACAGCAGCTTGATCAGCGCGTCCGGATGGATGGGCAGGGCGGCCAGCCCGGCGGCGCCCATCAGCATGCCGAAGAAGGTCGGCACCAGCGACACGAAGAAGAGCGGCCACAGCCCCGTCAGCGCGGTGACGGCCAGCATGGCGATGGCCACGGCCAGCAGCGCGTCGGACAGGTCGAACTGGTCGTCGCGGTAGTTCAGCGCGTCGTAGTTCTGCTGCGCGGCTTCGGCCTGGGCCTTCAGCTCGTCGCGCTTCTTGAGCTGGTCGGCCGCCTTGGCGCGGGCGTTGGCGATGGCCTGGTCGTAGGCCGCAGCCTGCGCGGCGGGTGCAGCGGCCTTGGCGAGCTCCAGCTGGGTCGCCGAGGCCTCGGCCACGTCGGCGCGGATGGTGCGGGACTGGAAGTAGGCCCAGTAGTCCAGCTTGTCGGCCTGGGCCTGCTGCATGGCCTGCACGATGTTGTCGTCCTTGACCTTGCAGATGCCCATGAAGGTGGCCAGCACGGCCACGGTGATGGCGACGGCGGCATTCAGCCGGGCGGTGCTGCGGGTCTTGGCTTCGGCCGCGCGGTCGATGACGTCCTTGGGATCGAGATCCATGATGTGATGGCGATGTGGTCAGCGGCCGCACTATGCGCTCAGCGCGGCCCCTGTCTGTGGCAATCTCGCGGCCTTGAGTTCTTCTGCAAGCCGAATGAAAGCCAAGTCGCTGCTGCTCCTGCTGTTTGCCGTCTGCGCCGCCGTGCGAGCGGAGCCGGTCGGCTTCGCGCTCGTGGCGCCGCAAGCCCGCGAGGTCTTCCTGGCCGGCGAGATGACCGACTGGGATCAGCACAAGCGACCGATGACACGCGATGCCGAGGGCGTCTGGCGACTGCAGCTGGACCTGGCACCGGGCCAGTGGCTCTACAAATTCGTCGTCGATGGCCGCTGGGTGCACGACCCGGCCACGCCCGACCACGACGCCGATGGCCAGGGCGGCCAGCATTCCTTCATCTTTGTCGGCAAGGGCGCGTGGACGCCCCCGGATGCGGGCCGCGGCCAGGTCGAGACTCACGAGGTGGCGTCGGCCGCCTTCGGGCGCGGCGACAAGGTCAATGTCTATCTGCCGCCGGGCTTCCGGCGCGGCCAGGACCTGCCGGTGCTGACTCTGCTGCATGGCGGCGGCATGGACGCCGACCAGTGGTTTCGCACCGGGCATGTCGAGCGCTATGCCGACCACCTCATCGCCAGCGGCCGCGTCAGGCCCTTCGTCATCGTCATGCCCAGCAACAACGGCCAGCGCTACGACGGTGCCGCCGGGCGCTTCATCGTCGACGAGCTGCCGGCCTGGCTGAAGGATCGCTACGGCCTGTCGCCGTCGCGGGCGCAGTCTGCCGTGGCCGGCATGTCGCTCGGTGGCTATGGCGCGGTCAGGCTGCCGCTGGCCGCGCCGCAGCGCTGGGGCTATGCCTATGCGATTGCGGGCTGGTATCCGCAGGAGCTGATCGCCGAGGTCAGGCGCGCCGGCAAGATGCCCGTCGAGCTGGTGATGCGCTGCGGCACCGAAGACGACCTGCTGCCCGGCAACCGCGCGCTGCTCGCCACGCTGAGTGCCCAGGGGCAGAAGACCGACTACCGCGAGGACCCCGGTGCCCACACCTTCCACTACTGGAGCCGGTTGACGGCCGAGATGCTGGAGGGCGTGGACGCCTACTTCCGCCGCGCCCAGCCCTAGTCGCGCAGCCACCGCTGCATGCGCGGATAACCGGCCTCGCCACCCAGCCGGGTCATGCCGGCCTGCGCCAGGCCGGTCGCACCGGGATAGACGCCCATCGCATAGGTCAGCGCCAGGCCGGCCGAGTGGCCGTGGTAGCCGCCCGGGTGGAAAAGCAGCTCCGCAGGCAGGCCGAGCTGGGTCAGTGCGGCCCAGGCCCAGGCGGTGGCCTCGGCCTCGCCGCGATGAGGGATGGCGGGATCGTCGGCGAGCTGGTCGTCCAGCGTTGCGCGCAGTGCCGCCGGTGTCGTCGCGATATGGCCGGCCTCGTGCAGCAGGTCGCCCGGCCAGCGCAGCGCCGCGCGGTCCACCACCAGGGCCCCGGCGACGAGGCGGATGCCTGGCAGAAAGCTGTCGGCCGGCACCTCGCCATCGCGCACGGTGATGCCGATGCTGGCAAGGAAGTCCAGCAGGATCTGCGTGGTGTCGGCGGCCCTCATGTCAGCTTTCGACGGTGCCGCGGTATTCGGGCCGAGCGCCGGGCCGTTCCCAAGCCGGCCCGCTTGATGCTGAAGGCGGCTCAATGCCGCCTTCAGCATCGTCCCCGCGCGGGACCGGCCAGGAATGCCCGCGTTCAGCGGCGCAGGTCTGGACGAGGGGCAGTTTCATCTCATGCCTGCACCACGTTGCGGCCCTGGTGCTTGGCACGGTAGAGGGCCGCGTCGGCCCGCGCCAGCACGACGTCGCCGCTGGCTTCGCCGCGCTCGGCCTCCGCGATGCCGAAGCTGGCGCTCAGATGCCAGTCCTGTTCCAGCCAGCGCAGCGGGGCTTCGTCCACCAGCATGCGCATGCGCTCGGCCACCAGGGCGGCGCCGGCAATGTCGGTGTCGGGCAGCAGCACGCAGAACTCTTCGCCGCCAAGGCGGCCGAAGCGGTCCACCTCGCGCACGCAGGGCTGCAGCTCCTGCACCATCTGGCGCAGGGCCGCATCGCCGGCGGCGTGGCCCAGGGTGTCGTTGAGCTGCTTGAAGCGGTCCATGTCGATCATCACCAATGCATAGCCCCGGCCGCGCCTGAGCCAGGCGTGGGCCTGGTCCAGGGCCTGGTCGAAGGCACGGCGGTTCAGGGTGTCGGTCAGCGGGTCGCGTTCCAGCAGGCGCTCGATGCGGTTGATGAGGCGCATCAGCACGAGGAAGGCCAGGGTCGCGTTCTGCAGCAGGGCCAGCGCCAGCGTGGCCCACAGGAAGCCGAGGTTGAAGTCGGTGGGGGCGCGCAGCCCCGGCGTGCGGCCCGGGTTGATGAAGGTTTCCAGGCAGCGCGCCGCCATCAGCGCCGCGATGAGGAAGAGGGGCAGGGACAGCGTCGCCGGCGTGCGTCGGCCGCCGGCCGCGCGGCTGAGGTTGCGCCAGGCCGCGATGCCTGCAATCAGCGTCAGGCCGGCGCCCGCGCCGTTGACGATGCGCGCCTGCCAGTGCAGGTCGCCCTCATAGGGTTGGGCCAGTAGCAGCAGGGCCGCGGCGGCCACCACGAGGGCGCCGGGTTTCCAGGCCAGGTCGCGGGTCGTGATGCCGGGCACGGCCGCGCCCAGCAGCGCGAAGGAGGTGACGGCGAGCACGTCGGCAGGCCAGTAGCTCAAGGCGTCGGGCAGCACGCCGCGCAGCACGTGCAGGGTCAGCGAGGCCGAAGCCGCCGCGTTGGCCGCGGCCATGGCCAGCGAAGCCCGCGGCGCGATGCGCGCGACCAGGGCCAGCGCGATCCAGACGAAGGCCGCCACGCCCGCGATCAGGATGATGGCGGCCAGCAGGGTCTGGGTCTGGGTGGTGGTGATCATGTGGCGGCCATTTCGCCCAGCAGCGCCGCCACGCAGACGCGGTTGCGGCCTTCGGCCTTGGCGCGGTAGAGCTCGGCGTCGGCGCGGGCCAGGCCGATCTCGCCGCGCGCATCGCCGGCCACCGGCAGGGCCACGCCGAAGCTGGCCGACAGCGGCAATTCGACGTCCTTCCAGCGCAGCGGCTGGGTCGCCAGGCTGCTGCGCAACCTCTCGGCCACGGTGGCGGCACTGGCGAGGTCGTCCGGCCCGGCGAGTGGCAGCAGGGCGCAGAACTCCTCGCCGCCCAGGCGGCCGAGGCGGTCCACCTCGCGCAGCCCGGCCTGCCAGACGCGCACGCAGTGCTGCAGGGCCGCGTCGCCGGCCTGGTGGCCATGCTGGTCGTTGATGCGCTTGAAATGGTCGATGTCGATCATGGCCAGCGCGAAGCCGTGGCCGCGCTGCAGCTGGGCCTGGGCTTCGTTGAGGGCCTGCTCGAAGGCGCGGCGGTTCAGCGCACCGGTCAGCGGGTCGCGGTAGGTGAGGTGCTGGATGCGCGTGATGAGGCGCCAGATCATCAGCGCGATGAGGCTCAGGGTGATGCAGGCCGTGATGACGAACCACAGCGCCGCGCGAGCCGGCGTCGGCAGCTCGCCGTTGACGAAGTGGTCGTCCCAGCCCGGCACGAACAGCAGCTCGGCGGCATGGGCCACGCCGACGGCGACCAGGGCCACGAAGGGCAGGGCCGTGCAGGCCGTGACGACGCGCGACAGCTGGTGGCCGATGCCGCGGATGACTTCGCGCACCGCCAGAGCGCCGAGCAGGGTCGCGCTGAGCGTGCTGGCGAGCTGCGGCGCCAGGCCGGAGCCGGCGGCCATGCCCAGCGTGATGCCGAGGATGCCCAGGCCGGTGATGGCGTTGAGGTCGCGCGGGCGCTGGCGGCTGCGCAGCATGCGCCTCAGGGCCATCAGCAGCAGCACCATGCAGGCCAGCAGGCCGAACTCGGGGATGGCCTGTTGCGCAAGCGCGGGCCAGCCGGCCAGGCAATTGCCGCAGCCTTGCGAGGCGATGCGCACCAGATGGGCCGCGGCCATCAGCCGGCTGGCCCGCGGGGCGATCTGGAAGGCCTGGGCCAGCGTCAGCCACGCCAGTGCCGCCATCAGATTGAAGAGGGCGCTGACCTTGAGGACCGTCGGGACGTCGAGGAAATCCATGCAGATTGGTGTGGGGCCACGCATCTTCACCGACCCGCCACAATCGTGGCCATGTCGGCTTGGGTATTGATCACCGGGGGATCGCGAGGCATAGGCGCCGCGACGGCGCTGTGCTGCGCCCGCGCCGGCTGGGACGTGGCCATCAACTATGCCCAGGATAGCGCCGCGGCCGAGGCGCTGGCGGCCGGATTGCACGGACTCGGCTGCCGCGCCCTGACCCTGCAGGCCGATGTGGCCGACCCGGCCCAGGTGGCGTCGATGTTCGAGCGCCTCGACGCGGCGGGCGGGCGGTTGGCGGGTCTCGTCAACAACGCCGGCATCGTTGCACCGGCGGCGCGGCTGGAGGCGATGACGCCCGAGCGCTGGCGCCGTCTCTTCGACGTCAACGTGATGGGCACGCTGCTGTGCTGCCAGCAGGCTGCACGGCGCATGAGCACCCGGCACGGCGGCGCGGGCGGGTCCATCGTCAACCTCAGCTCACGCGCGGCCGAGTTCGGCTCGGCCGGCATCTATGTGGACTACGCCGCCACCAAGGGTGCCGTCGACACGCTGACCAAGGGCCTGGGGCGGGAGCTCATCGGCGAGGGCATCCGCGTCAACGGCGTGCGGCCGGGCATCATCGAGACGGACATCCACGCCGCCAGCGGCATGGATGCCGGCGCCGCCGCGACGACCATTCCCATCCAGCGCCTGGGCCGGCCCGACGAGATCGCCGAGGCCATCGTCTGGCTGCTCGGCGACGCGTCCAGCTACACGGTGGGCACGCTGCTGGACGTGGCGGGCGGGCGCTGAGGTTCAGCCCCGCGCCAGCAGCGCACGCACCTTGGGCAGGGCGGGGTCGCGATCGCTGCCGGCCAGCTCCGGCTGCTCGAGTTCGGGCAGGGCTTCGTCGGGCTGCAGGCCGCGGTTCTGCAGCAGTTGGCCGCCCGGCGTGCGATAGAAGGCCGTGGTCAGCTTGATGGCGGTGTTGGGCGACATCTGGCGAACGGTCTGGATGCTGCCGCGGCCGAAGGTCTTGCTGCCCAGCAGCCTGGCGCGGCCGTTGTCGCGCAGCGCCGCGGCGATGATCTCGGCGCCCGAGGCCGTGCCGCCATCCACGAGCACGACCAGGGGCAGGCGCGTCAGCTCCTCCGGCCAGGCTTCCTGAGAAGCCCGCGATTTGCGCCGGGCTTCCTCGCGGTCGGCGGTGTAGGTGTGGTTGGCCTCGGGCAGGCGGCCCTCGGTGCGGGTGACGACGGCCTGTTCGGGCAGGAACATCGCGGCCACTTCGATGCTGGTTTCCAGCAGGCCGCCGGGCGAGCGGCGCAGGTCCAGCACCAGGCCGGTAAGGCGCCCGCCCTGCTGCAGTTCGCGGAAGGCGGCGCGCAGCTCGGCGGCGGTGTTCTCGCGCAGGCCGCGCACGCGCAGGTAGCCGAGGTTGCCCGCCCAGCGCTGGCCGGTGACGGGCTTGGGCCGCACCGGCTCGCGCACCAGCTTCAGCGTGCGCGGCGTGGACTCGCCGGGTCGGCGGATCGTCAACGTCAGCTCGCTGCCGGGCTTGCCCCTCAGCCGCGCGACGGCCTGGTCGAGTTCGGTCTCCTCCAGCGACTCGCCGTCGATCTCGAGCAGGTAGTCGCGCGGCTTCAGGCCCGCCCGCTCGGCCGGCGAGCCCTCGTGCGTGGAGACGATCGCCGGCAGGCCGGCCCGGTGCGTCAGGTCGACACCGATGCTGGCCGAGTCCGCCGGGCGCGGCCCCCTCAGGTCGGCCAGTGCCTGGGCTTCGAGGAAGGCCGAGGCGCTGTCCAGCTCGCTGAACATGCCTTTGGTGCAGGCGGCGATCAGGCGCTTCTCGTCCACGGGGGTGACGTAGTCGCTGCGGATCAGCCCATAGGCCGCGGCCAGGGTCTGCATCGCGTCAAGGGGCAGGGGTGAAAGCTTGCCGGTCGACTGCGCGTGGACGGCGGGCGTGGCGGCGAGCAGCAGGGTGAGGAGGCTGAAGCGGAGGTCGGGAAGACGGGCCATGTCGGAAGGGGAGGGAAAGGGAGAAATGGGGTTCAGCGCTTTTCGACCAGCGTCGACTCCAGGCTGGCGTCGTCGCGCAATCGCGCGGCCGTCGCGCGCGCCTCGTCGGCGCTCGGGAAGGGGCCGGCGCGCAGCCGGTGCAGGCCGGCCTCGCGAACGATGGTGAGCAGTGGCATCAGGCTCATGTCGGCCTCGGCGATGCGCTGGCGCAGGCTTTCGGCGCCGTCGAGCCGCGCGAAGGCCCCGAACTGCAGCCAGTAGCCGGGCCCGGTGGCCAGTGGGACGCCGGTGGTCTCGCGCTGCGGCGCGCCGGGCGGCGTGTCCGGCACGAAGACGGGCGGGGGCTCGTCGGCGGGGCGGGACCAGTTGCCGGCGCGGATCTCGGCATAGGTGATGCGCCTCACCTCGACGGCGGCGACGCCGTGCAGCAGGTCGAGCTTGAGGGCGGCGGTGTAACTCAGGTCGATGACGCGGCCCTTGTGGAAGGGACCGCGGTCGTTGACGCGCACGATGACCTCGCGGCCGTTGGCCGGGTTGCGCACGCGGGCATAGCTGGGGATCGGCAGGGTGGGATGGGCGGCCGTCATCGCATACATGTTGTAGACCTCGCCGCTGGCCGTGGGCCGGCCGTGGAATTTGCGGCCATACCAGGAGGCCAGGCCGCGCTCGGTGAAGGGGGCGTCGTCGGTGATGGGCTTGTAGCGCTCGCCCGCCACCTCATAGGGCTTGTTGGGGCCGCCGTTGCGCACGGCCTCGATGCGCGGCAGCGCGTCGGGCAGCCTGGCCAGGTCGGCCGGCGGATTGGGCAGGGGGCCGTCGCGGTCGATGCCGACGCTGGGTACCGTGGGCTTGCTGGCGCAGCCGGTCATCAGCGCCAACGCCAGCAGCGCCAGGGCCAGCCCAGTATGCTGCGCGCTGTTCCTCCAATGTCGAAGCCATGCCATGAGCAATTTCGTCTTTCCTCCGGCCGAGATTCCCAGCGCTGCCGTGCGTGGCACGGACGCCCGTTACGCGGTCAGCCGCATCTTCTGCGTCGGCCGCAACTATGCCGATCATGCCCGCGAGATGGGCGCCGACCCGACGCGCGAGCCGCCCTTCTATTTCACCAAGCCCGCCAGCGCGCTGACCGCCTCGGGTTCGACGGTGCCCTATCCCACCGAGACCAGCAACTACCACTACGAGATGGAGCTGGTGCTGGCCATCGGCGCGCCCGTGTTCAAGGTCTCGCCCGAAGCGGCCGTTGCGGCCATCTGGGGCTATGCGGCGGGCCTGGACATGACGCGCCGTGATCTACAGGCTGCGGCCAAGGCGGCCGGCAAGCCCTGGGACACCGCCAAGGGCTTCGACCAATCGGCCATCCTCAGCGAGATCGTGCGCAAGAGCGAACTCGGCACGCTGGAAAAGGGCGCCATCACGCTGGCCGTCAATGGCGTGGAGAAGCAGCATGGCGACTTGGCCGACATGATCTGGAACCAGGCCGAGATCGTCTCCAACCTGTCCCACCTCTACCACCTGCACCCCGGCGACCTGATCTACACGGGCACGCCGGCCGGCGTGGGTGCCGTGGTGCCGGGCGACGTGCTGGTGGGCCGCATCGAAGGCCTGGGCGAGATCCGGCTGACCGTCGGCCCGGCGGAGTGACGGGCATGTTTTCTGCCGAAGAGACGCTGGCACAGGCGCGATCGCGCAATATCCACGAGGCCCTGGCCGAGGACATCGGCAAGTGCGACTGGACGGCCCTGCTGGTGCCGGCGGGCCGGCGCGTGGCGGCCCAGGTGCGCGTGCGCGAGGCGGCGGTGCTGTGCGGGCGCGACTGGTTCGACGGCGTGTTCGCGGCGCTGGACGCGACGGCCCGCATCGAATGGCTGTACGACGAGGGTGCGCTGATGACGGCGGACAGCGTCGTCTGCCGCATCGAGGCCGACGGCCGTGCCCTGCTGTCGGCCGAGCGGCCGGCGCTGAACTTCCTGCAGCTGCTGTCGGGCACGGCGACGACCACGCGCACCCATGTCGACGCGGTGGCGGGCGCGAGCACCAATCCGAAAGGCTGCGCCATCCTCGACACGCGCAAGACCGTGCCGGGCCTGCGCCTGGCGCAGAAGTACGCGGTGCGCGTGGGCGGCGGGCAGAACCAGCGGCTGGCGCTTTACGCCGGCATCCTCATCAAGGAGAACCACATCGCCGCGGCCGGCGGCGTGGGCGCGGCGCTGCAGGCCGCGCAGGCGCTGAAGGCCGGCGTGGAGATCCAGATCGAGGTCGAGACCATCGCCCAGCTGCACGAGGCGCTGGACGCCGGCGCCGTCAGCGTGCTGCTGGACAACTTCAGCGAAGCGCAGATGCGCGAGGCCGTGGCGGTGAACGTGGCAAAGACGGCCGGCCGCGCCCTGCTCGAAGTGTCGGGCGGCGTGGCCCTGGATCAGCTGCGCTGGATCGCCGCGACCGGCGTCGACCGCATCTCGGTCGGCCGCCTGACCAAGGATGTCAGGGCTGTCGACTATTCGATGCGGGTGCTCGGGCCGGTCTAGAGGTTACGGGCGGCTGCGGCGGCGCAGCAGGCCGAGCAGGGCCAGGCCGGTGAGGCCCAGGGTGCCAGGCTCGGGCAGGCGACCCGGCACGGCCGCGCCGGCCACCAGGAAGATGTCGCCGAAGCCGCCGGTGTCGCAGGGGCCGACGGAGCCGCCGCCCGCCAGCGCGGGGCCGGCGCCCTTGACGCCGGTGTTGAAGCAGCCCATCCAGACCTGCACCGACAACGTGTCATAGCCCTGGCTCTGCAGCGACTGCAGGTCGAGCGTCGGCAGGTAGTTGATGAACTCGGTCGTGTTGGACGCCTGGTTGGTGTTGACGAGCTGTCCGCCGTTCGGGCAGCTGGAGCCGTCGGGCGACGGATACGACACCTTGTCGTCGACGACGCAGATGGCCCCGACCGTCAGTGCGAAATCGCTGGCGCCGGGCGTTGTGATGGCGCTGCCGTCGAAGGTCTTGGTCGACGAGAAGGCGCCCGGATCCTTGAAGATGTCGTTCGGATCCAGAGCCTGTGTCTCGAAGTACTTGTTGCCGAGGTTGCCGTCGGTGTCGCGCACCGTGACCAGCGCCCAGATGGGGATGCTCGAGGTGGCGTTCTGCGGGTTGTTGAAGTCGAAGGCGATGGCCATCTGGTGGTAGGCCCCACCGAAGGTCAGCTTCTGGTTCAGGGCGCTGATGCTGGTGTCCCAGCTGAACGGCGTATCGCCCGCCAGGCCGCCGTTGTTCGACGGGTCATTGCCGTCGCCGGTGAAGAAGTACTTCTTGTTGCCGCCGTTGTTGGTCGAGAAGCCGTTCTCCGAGGGGTTCAGCTGGTCACCGTTGTTCAGGATGTTGCCGTTGTTCGACGTGACGACGATGGTGTCGAGCAAGGCACCCTGGCTGGACGGGAATCCGTACGGCGCCGTGAAGCCGGCGTAGCCCCGGGAAGCCAGGTTGTCCAGCACCTTGGTGGAACAGGACACGAAGTTGCCGTAGGTCGCGCACGCCGAGTTGGGCGACGGATAGGAGGGTGTGTAGACCGGCAGCGGTGCTGCGCTGGCCAGGCCGGCCGGGAGGAGCAGGGCCAGAAGCCACTGCGGACGGGTGCCCCAGGACGTCTTCTTCATGTTCTACCTCTCACGCGAAGTGATGTCTTCGCAATGAGAAATGAGCATTTATCGGGCCAGACCCCCTAAGTTGTTGATTTCGGCGCCGTTGACTTTTTGACTCCTGTAGCGGTGTCAAAGGGCTCGACAGCCTTGAATGGGTGGGACACCGTTGTCAACCTTCGCATGCGGCGATGGCGCGGGTTTCAGGCGTCGACGTCGAACCAGGGCTCGTTGGGCAGGTCGTCGAAGACCTTGCGCAGGCCGGCGCTCCAGCCGGCGCGCAGCTTCTGGAAATAGGGGTCGTCGCGCTCGATGCGGTGCGGCGGCTTCATCGCCATCTCGAACTGGTTGGCGCGCAGCATCAGCATGTCGATGGGCAGGCCGACCGACAGATTGGACTGGATGGTCGAGTCGAAGCTGACCAGGGTGCACTTGGCGGCCTCGTCCAGCGGCGTGCTGTCGTAGCGGATGACGCGGTCGATGATGGGCTTGCCGTATTTGCTTTCGCCGATCTGGAAATAGGGCGTGTCCTCGGTGGCTTCGATGAAATTGCCCTGCGGGTAGACATGGAAGAGGCGCGGGCCCTCGCCCTTGATCTGGCCACCGATCAGCATGTTGGCGCCGAAGTCCACGCCGTTGTGCTGGTCGGCGCTGTCGCGGTTGATGATCTCCTTCAGCGTGCGGCCCAGCAGCGCGGCGGCGTCGTACAGCGTCGGCACGTTGAGCAGGTGCTCGCCGTCGCCGTGCAGGCGCTGGTTCAGGACGGAGATGACGGACTGGGTCGTCGCCAGGTTGCCCGCGGTCAGCACCACGATCTCGCGCTGGTGCGGGATCTGGAACTGGTACATCTTGCGGAAGCTGGCGATGTGGTCGACGCCGGCATTGGTGCGGGTGTCGGAGGCGAACAGCAGGCCCGCACGCAGGCGCATGGCGACGCAATAGGTCATGGTGAGGTCGTTCCGGCGAATGAGCTGGCGGTCATGTTACGGCTGGGCTGCCCGGGCAGGCAGCCCAGGCCGCGCAGCGCGGTCTCGACGGCCTCGTCGAGGGGCGTATGCGGCTCGCGGCTCAGCACCTGCAGCAGGCGGGTGTTGTCCATGCGCACCGGCTGCTGCCAGAGATAGCGCATCTCGCGCATCTCCCTGAAGGTGACGACGAAGGGCGCTGCCAGGTCCAGCAGCCACCAGGGCAGGCCGGTGATGCGCGGCTTGCGGCCATGGCGGGCGGCGACGCGCTGGATGGCCTCGGCCATGTCGCGGCCGCTGGCATCCCAGTGGCCGGCCATGTGGAAGCTGGCGAAGGCAGGCAGGCTGTCTCGCCGTGCCAGCAGTTCGACCATGGTGAGCGCCACGTCGGGCAGATAGGCCCATTGGTGGCCGACCCCGGGCGCCGCCGGGTTGCTGATGCTCGTGATCGCCTTGCCGGGCTTGATCAGGCCCTGGGAGAACCAGTTGTTGCCGGCCTGCGGGCCGAAGAAGTCGCCGGCCCGCACGATGAGGGCGCGCATCCCTCGCTCGCTGGCCGCACGCAGCCGCGCCTCCATCTCCACGCGGATGCCACCCTTGCGCGTGACGGGGCGCTGGGGCGAGTCTTCGCGCAGCAGCGGGAAGGCGTCCGGGCCGAAGTTGTAGACCGTGCCGGGCAGCACCAGCGTGGCCCGCTGGGCGGTGGCGGCGGCGATGCTGTTGTCCAGCATGGGCAGCACCAGGCGATCCCAGTCGCGGTAACCGGGCGGGTTGACGGCATGGATGATGACGCTGCAGCCCTTGGCCGCGCCGGCGACCTCCGAGCCGTTCAGCGCATCGCCGCGCAGCCAGTGGATGCCGTCGCGCATCTCGTGGGGCGATGCGAGGTCGCGCCGCAGGGCCTTCACCGTCCAGCCTGCGTCGCGCAATTGGCGCGCCACTTCGCCGCCGATGCCGCCGCTGGCGCCGAGGACCAGGACTGTCTTGCTGTCGTTGCCGTTCATGTCTGCGCTCCTGAAGTTGATGGAGGGCATTCTGGAAACGACGAGCCTCTTTGAGAATTGTTGAAGACGGGGGTGCGGCTATACATTTATGTATGACTTCAACCTTGCCCTGGGAACTGCTTCATACCCTGCTCGGCGTGCTGCGCGAGGGCTCGCTGTCAGGGGCCGCGCGGGTGCTGGGGCTGACGCAGCCGACAGTCGGCCGCCACATCGCGACGCTGGAAGCCGCGTTGGGGCAGGTGCTCTTCACCCGCTCGCCGACCGGCCTGCTGCCGACCGAAGCGGCGCTGGCCCTGCGGGGTCATGCCGAACAGATGGAGACCGCTGCCGCTGCCTTGCAGCGGGCCGCCTCGTCGCGCGGGGGCGCAGAAGCGGGCGGCACGGTGCGCGTGACGGCCAGCGAGGTCGTCGGCATCGAGGTGCTGACGCCCATCTTCGCGGCGCTGCGTGAGCGCCAACCCGGGCTGGTGCTGGAACTGGCGCTGAGCAACCGCGTGCAGGACCTGCTGCGTCGCGAGGCGGACATCGCCGTGCGCATGACGCCGCCCGAGCAGGGCCAGCTGATCGCGCGCCGTGTCGGCAGCATCGGCATCGGTCTGCATGCCCGGCCCGACTATCTCGATCGCCATGGGCGCCCGGCCTCGCTGGCCGACATGGCGGGCCACACGCTGATCGGCTTCGACACGGTGACGCCATTCATCCGTGCCGGGGCTGGACGGCTGGGCGGCATCAGCCGGCAGAGCTTCGCGCTGCGCAGCGATTCCGACCTGGCCCAGTTGGCGCTGATCCGCGCCGGCGCCGGCATCGGCGTCTGCCAGCTGCCGCTGGCGCGCCGCGAACCGTTGCTGGAGCGCGTGGTGCCCGACCAGTTCAACTGGCCGCTGGAGACCTGGGTGGCCATGCACGAGGACCTGCGCCAGAACACGGCCTGCCGGCTCGTCTTCGATGCGCTGGTCGACGGGCTCACGCAGTACATCGGCGCCTGAGGCCGGGCAGGGTCTTTTCGGCCCGGGCCTTCACCTCGGGATCCTTGGCTTCGCGGGACGCCGTCTCGAACCGCTTGATCCTGTCCTGGTGGGCCTTGACGCCGAAGTGCTTGGCATAGCGTTCGTCAGACTTGTCGTTGTCACCGGCGTTGACGATGGCGCCGCCGATGCATGAGATACCAGGCCGTCGGGATGACCAGCATGCTGAGCAATGGCGCCGTCACCATGCCGCCGACCATCGGCGCCGCGATGCGCGTCATGACCTCCGAGCCCGTGCCGTGGCCGAGCAGGATGGGCAGCAGGCCGGCCATCACGACGGCCACGGTCATCGCCTTCGGTCGCACGCGCATGACCGCGCCCTCGCGGATGGCCGCCAGCAGCGTCTCGTCATTGTCCGGCTCGCCACTGGCAAGGCGCTGCTTCCAGGCGTTCTGCAGGTAGACCAGCATCACCACGCCGAACTCGGCAGCGACGCCGGCCAGGGCGATGAAGCCGACGGCCGTGGCGACCGAGATGGCATGGCCGAGCGCCCACACGAACCAGAAGCCGCCCACCAGCGAGAAGGGTACCGCCGCCATGACCAGGGCGGCATCGCCCGCGGAACGGAACAGCAGGTAGAGCAGGACGAAGATGACGGCCAAGGTGATCGGGACCACCAGCTTCAGCCGCTCGGTGGCCCGCTCCAGGTATTCGAACTGCCCGGACCAGGACAGCGCATAGCCAGCCGGCATCGCCACCTGTCTGGCGACGACCGCCTGCATCTCGTGCACGACCGAGCGCAGGTCACGGCCACGCACGTCCACGTAGACCCAGCCCGAGAGGCGCGCGTTCTCGCTGCGCACCATGGGCGGCCCGTCCGCGATGGCGATGCGGGCCACGTCCTGCAGCAGCACGGTGGCCCCCTTCCCGGTCACGAAGGGCAGCTGGCGCAGGCGCTCCAGCGAGTCGCGCACCTCGCGAGGGTAGCGGACGTTCACCGGGAAGCGCTCGCGCCCCTGGATGACCTCGCCGACGTTGTCGCCGCCGATGGCAGTGGCGACGACCGCCTGGACGTCGGCCACCGACAGGCCGAAGCGGCCCGCCGCGCTGCGGTCCACGTCCACGTCGATGTAGCGCCCGCCCGTGAGGCGTTCGGCCAGCGCGGACGACACGCCCGGGACGCCTCGCACGGCGGCTTCGATCTGCGTCGTCAGCCGGTCGATGGTGGCCAGGTCGACACCGGCGACCTTGATGCCCACGGGGCTCTTGATGCCGGTGGCCAGCATGTCGATGCGGTTGCGGATCGGTGGCACCCACACGTTCGAGAGGCCAGGCACCTTGACGACACGGTCCAGCTCCTCGATGAGCTTCTCCGGCGTCATGCCGGGCCGCCACTGCTCGCGAGGCTTGAACTGGATGGTGGTCTCGGACATCTCGAGCGGTGCCGGGTCCGTGGCCGTGTCCGCCCGGCCGGCCTTGCCGAACACCCGCTCGACCTCGGGCAGCGTCTTGATGAGCCGGTCCGTCTGCTGCAGCAGTTCGGCCGCCTTGGACACGGGAATTCCGGGCAGCGCCGACGGCATGTACAGCAGGTCGCCTTCGTCCAGCGGCGGCATGAACTCGCCGCCGACGCGAGCCATCGGAATCGCCGTGATGGCCAGCACCAGTGCGGCGGCCATCAGGGTCAACTTGGGGAAGCGCAGCACGGTCTCCAGCGCCGGCCGGTAGACGGCGATGAGGAGGCGGTTGATGGGGTTGGCGGTCTCCCTGGGGATGCGCCCGCGGATCAGGTAGCCCATCAGCACGGGTACCAGCGTGACCGAGAGTCCGGCGGCCGCGGCCATGGCATAGGTCTTGGTGAAGGCCAGCGGCGCGAACAGGCGGCCCTCCTGGGCCTCCAGCGTGAAGACCGGCAGGAAGGACAGCGTGATGACCAGCAGCGAGAAGAACAGCGCCGGACCGACCTCGACAGCCGCACCCGCGATCAGCGCCCAGCGCTCGGCAGGCGCCGGCTGGCGCCCCTGCACCGCCTCGAAGTGCTCCAGGTGCTTGTGGGCGGCCTCGACCAGCACGACCGACGCATCGACCATCGCCCCGAGCGCGATGGCCACGCCGCCCAGCGACAGGATGTTGGCGCTGACGCCCTGCCAGTGCATCACGATGAAGGCCGCCAGCACGCCGATCGGCAGCGTCACCACGGCCACCAGGGCGGATCGCAGGTGGAACAGGAAGACCGCGCAGACCACCGCGACGACGATGAACTCTTCCACCAGCTTGATGCGCAGGTTGTCGATGGCGCGGTCGATGAGCCTGGAGCGGTCATAGGTCTCGACGACCTCGACACCGTTGGGAAGGCTGGGCCGCAGTGCTTCCAGCCTGGCCTTGACGGCCGCGATGGCGGTGCGGGCGTTCTTGCCGGAGCGCATGACGACCACACCACCCGTGACCTCGCCCTCGCCATCGAGCTCGGCGATGCCACGGCGCATCTCGGGGCCCATCTGTATCGTGGCCACGTCCCGCAGCATCACGGGCGTCGCGCCGCTCAAAGCCAGCGGGATGGCGCGGAAGTCGTCCAGCGTCTTCAGGAAGCCGCGCGAGCGCACCATGTATTCCGTCTCCGCCATCTCGACGACCGAGCCGCCGGACGACTGGTTGGCCTGCTGCAGCGCCTGGGTCACCTGGGCCAGCGTGATGCCCAGCGCGCGCATGCGGTCGGGGTCCAGCACGACCTGGTACTGGCGCACCATGCCGCCGATGCTGGCGACCTCGGCCACGTCCGGCACGGTCTTGAGTTCGAACTTGAGGAACCAGTCGTTCAGCGCGCGGAGCTGGCCGATGTCGGTGCTGCCGGTCCGGTCGACCAGGGCGTATTCGTAGACCCAGCCCACGCCCGTGGCGTCGGGCCCCAGCGCCGCCATGGCGCCCGCGGGCAGGCGGCCCTGCACCTGGTTCAGGGACTCGACCACCCGCGACCTGGCCCAGTACGGGTCGGTCTTGTCGTCGAACAGGATGTAGACGAAGGAGTCGCCGAAGAACGAGTAGCCGCGCACGGTCTTGGCGCCGGGCACGCTGAGCAGGGTCGTCGTGAGCGGGTAGGTGACCAGGTCCTCGACGACCTGCGGTGGCTTGCCCGGGTAGGTCGTCCGCACGATGACCTGCACGTCGCTGAGGTCGGGCAGCGCGTCGACTGGCGTGCGGGAGGCGGACCACAGCCCAGCGGCCACCAGGAACGCAGTGGCCATCAGCACCAGGAAGCGGTTGGTGATGGACCAGCGGATGAGGGCCGCGATCATTGGGCGCCTCCCATGGCCGCGGAGGCCGGCCGCGTCGCGGCCATGGCACTCAGTACCGACTTCAGCCGTGCCTCGGAGTCGATGAGGAACTGGCCGCTCACCACCACCTCCTCGCCCTCGGCCAGGCCTTGCACGACCTCGAGCTGGTCGCCCAGGTCCGTACCCAACGTCAGCTCACGCGGCTCGAACATGCCAGCGCCCTTGCGCACCAATGCCACGGCGCGCGTGCCCGTGCGGATGACGGCTTCTGCGGGCACGACCAGGCGGGCGCTCACCGCACCCGTGACCTGCAGGCGCAGCAGCATGCCGGGCATCAGCCGACCGCCGCGGTTGTCCACCTCGAAGCGGGCCTGCAAGGTGCGCGTGTTGGCGCTGACCTGGGGCAGGATTTCCTTCAACTCGCCCGCGAAGGTCTGCGAGGCATCGGCCTGCAGCGAGGCCTTGACCTTCTGGCCATGTGCCAGCCGAACGGCCTGGGCCTCGGGCACCTCCACGATGGCCCACACCTTCTCCAGCCCGGCGATGCGGAACAGCGTCATGCCGGGCGACACCTGCGCGCCGTCGCGGACGCCGAGTTCCGCGACGACGCCACTGACCGGCGCCGTCAGCGTGAAGCGTGCCTGGGCGGTCCCGCTCTCCTCGCTCTGGCGGATGAGGCCGTCGGGGATGCTCATGGCGCGCATGCGGTCACGCGCTGCGGCCACGATGTCGGCCGACACGCCCGCTCGCTTGAGCGCCAGCCACTCGTTCTGCGGGGCCAGCCATTCCGGCGCGAAGATGATGGCCAGGGCCTGGCCCTTGCGCACCTGTTCCATGGGCGCGCGCACGGCCAGGCGTTCGACGTAGCCGGCCACGCGGGACTGCACCGCCGCGCCAAGCCGCTCGTCGAACTGCACCGCACCGACGGCATCGAAGGAGGTGCTCGCGTCCGCGCGCTTGACCGTTGCGGTGCGGATGCCCAGGTTCTGCTGCACGGCGGGGCTGATCTTGACGCCGCCGTCGACGGCCTCGTCGGCATAGACCGGCACGAGTTGCATGTCCATGAAGGGCGACTTGCCGGGCTTGTCGAATCGCGGCCCGGGCGTCATGGGGTCGTGCCAGTAGAGCGGCCGGCGCTCGCTGGCAGAGGCGGCGGCAGCCGACGCCGCAGCGCCGACTTCGCCAGGGCCGGCTGAGCGGCCCAGCCAGAAGCCGCCAGCCGCGAGCAGGAGGCCGGCGGCAGCCAGCGAAGCGATGAGTGCGGTGCGGTTCATTGGGCGCCTCCCTGGGCGAGCGGCCTGAAGCTCAGTTGGGCCTGGGCCCGGGCCAGGTCCCGCTGGAGCGCGAGCAGCTTGCGTTGGGCCTCCACCTCGGCATGGCGCGCCTCGAACAGCGCCGGCAGCGGCAATTGGTTGGAGCGGTAGGCCGCCAGTGCCGCCGCCGTGCGCTGCCGGGCGGGCTCCATGACGGAGGTGGCGTAGCGGTCGATGCGTTGCTGAAGCCGCGTGGCGTCGCTGCTGAGGGCCTGGTACTCGCCACTGGCGGCACGGCTCGCCTCAGCGAGTTCGGCTTCCGCCTTGTCCACGAGCGCCAGCTTGGCCGCGGTCTCGCGGTCCTGACGTTGCCCCGGCGCAATCTGCAGCGGGATGCTGACGCCCACGGAGACCAGGTCCGAGTAGCCGGTGCGCTGGCCGTAGGCCACCTCCCAGGTCCAGTTCGGCGTGCGCTCCTTCGCCGCGACGGCGGCGTTCAGACGCGCGGCCTCGACCTCTCGCTGCAGCGCCAGGATCGCCGGGTTCTTCGCCAGGTAGTCCTGCTCCACGGGCACGCGGAAGACCGGTGGCGTGGTCAGGCCGTCGGGCAGGAAGCCCACCCAGCGCCTCACGCCGGCCAGCGCCGTCGACTGCTGCTGGCGGACCTCGTCGCTGTCGTCCTCGGCGACGCCGCTTGCGGCGCTGAGCTGCAGGACTTCGGCGCTGCTGCCGGTCGCGGCAGCCAGGCGCGCCTTGGCAGCGGCCACTTCCTCCTTCAGATGGTGTTCGGTCCGGGTGGTGATCTGCAGCGCTTCGGCGGCATACCAGGCATCCACATAGGCCAGCGCCACCTGCAGCCGGGCCTCCGACTCCGCGGCGCCGGCCTGGATGGCGTCACGTTCGGCCATCGCCCGGGCAGCGCGCTCGCGGGCGGCGCGCTTGTCGGCCGAGAGCCACTCCTGGCTGACGCCGATGCGCTTCATCGTCATCGACTCGCGGGTCGTGCTGAAGCGGTCGGCGCCGGTCACCGGCAGGTTGTCGATGCCGGCCCGCAGCATCGGGTCGGGAAGCTGGCCGGCGGCCCGAGCGGACTCGTTGGCACTGGCGGCGGCGGCGCGGCCCGCGCGGGCGGCTTCGGATCGTTGAGCGGCCAGGCTCAGCGCCTGGTCGAAGGACAGGGCCTGTGCCGCGACCACCAGCGGCAGGAGGGCGGCAGCCAGTGTGGCCGCACGCGGGAACATCGTGGACATGGGAACTCCGAGGACGAGCGGGAACGCTGCTGGCGAGCGGGCAGGCCGCACCAGCGCCGGTCAGTCGACGGCAGGGGTCAGACGCGGAGCCTGAGCGTGGAAAGGAACAGCGGTTCCGGAGGCGGAAAGACCTCGGGTGATGCGGCAGGCAACGAGGCCTGGACGGCCTTGGCGTCCAGCACCAGAGGCAGCTCCAGCACCTGGATGACCGCAGGGAGAGATGCCGCCGGCAGCTTGGCCGCCTCGAAGGTCTTGCCCGGGTCAGCCGCATGCTGGTGGCACAGCGCCGGCTGCTGCGGGTCCATGCCCTCGCAGGGCACGCCAGCTTCCATCATGGCCGCCATCGCGGCCGGGTCCGCCTGTTGCGGGCAGACGTAGCTCGCCAATGCCAGCTGCGAGAACAGCAGCGAGAGCACCACGAAGAACGCGGTGGTCAGGCGAGGGATGCGACGGCGCAGCATGGGCGGGTCGAGTGTATCGGTGGCGCTGGCGGGATCGAGCTCGTCCGACGGCGGACTTGCCGGAGCTTGACTTGCATCAAGCGGCCTCGAAGAGGGCTTGACCTTCCCACGGGGGGAAGGTCCACAGTCGTTCGGCACGATTGCAAAAGGAGCACACGATGCAAGTCTTCCGAGTCGACGACATGAGCTGCGGCCACTGCGCCGGCAGCATCACGAAGGCAGTCCGCGCGGTTGACGCCGAAGCCCGCGTGGACGTGGATCTGGCGCAGCGGCTGGTCCGCATAGAACCGGCCCGCGCCGGCGCCGCCGAGCTGGCCGAAGCCATCACCGAGGCCGGCTACACCCCGGTGCCGGTGGCAGTCCCCGCGGCTTCACGGCAGCTGGCCGAGCAGCGGCCGGCCTGCTGCGGGTGCTGCGGCTGATGGCCCGCCGTGCCGTGGCGTCTCAGTTGATTCGCATCAAGCCTGGTCCGGCCCGCCGGTGCAACGCTCTAGCCAACCCCCACAGGAGGTCTGCATGCGCACTGTTTTCACCCTGATGACCGTCGCCGCTCTGGCGGCTTGCGCTTCCTTGGCCGTGGCCCAGTCGGACAAGGATCACGCGGCCCATCACCCCGACGGCGCCTCCGCGCCTCTCCCTGCGGCAAAGAAATCCGACGCACCAACCCCGCCGCCTGCGTCTGCGGCATCCGGCCCGAAGGCAATGGGCATGGGTGGCGCAGGCATGAAGGCGATGCACGACGACATGCACAAGCCGGGCGGCATGCATGAACAGAAGCACGGCAAGGACGGCGGGATGATGGGTGCCATGGCTGCCGCATCCGCGGCCAGCAAGTAAGGGCAGACCATGGACGAGCACATCACCCCGCCCTCGCGTTGGCGCTCTCCGCTGGGCATCTTCATGCTCACCGCCGGTGGCGTCGGCGTGTATTACCTCCTGACCGAACACCTGGCCCATGTGAGCCAGGCACTACCCTATCTCTTCCTGCTGGCCTGCCCTCTCATGCATCTGTTCCACGGCCATGGGCACGGTCACGAGCGCCCGAAAGGCGGCGCCCGGCCGGAGGATGGACCGGGGCGCGGGTGAGATGACACCACCTTCACACCTCCCGTCGGACGGTTCGCCCATGGCCGTTGACCGCCCCCATGGCGCTGCCGGACAGGGCCCCGAGGCCGGCGACCCTGTGATGCCCGACGGCACGGTGATGAAGGGCGAGCCCTGCGGTCACGCCGCGCATGCGCACCACGGCCACGGCCATCAGGCGCAGGCGTCTGCCGCGGCCACGCCTGCTCCGAAGGGCGGCCCGGGCCAGCTCGAATACACCTGCCCGATGCACCCCCAGGTGCGGCAGATGGGCCCGGGCCACTGCCCCATCTGCGGCATGGCGCTGGAGCCCGTGGTCGCGTCGGTCGAACAGGGCGAAAGCCCCGAGCTGAGGGACATGAGGCGGCGCTTCTGGATCGGGGCGGCGCTGGCGGCGCCGGTGTTCGCCCTCGAGATGGGGGGTCACCTGTTCAACATCCACCACATCGTCGCGCAGCACACCTCGAACTGGATCCAGCTGCTGCTGGGCACGCCGGTCGTGCTGTGGGCCGGCTGGCCGTTCTTCACGCGCGCCGTTGCGTCGGTGAAGAACCGCAGCCTGAACATGTTCTCGTTGATTGCGCTCGGCACCGGAGCCGCGTGGCTCTACAGCATCGTGGCGACGTTGATGCCGGCGTTGTTCCCGCAGAGCCTTCGCGGTCAAGATGGTGCTGTCGCGGTGTACTTCGAGGCGGCCGCGGTCATCACGGTGCTGGTGCTGCTGGGTCAGGTGCTGGAGCTGCGGGCACGCGAGAAGACCTCCGGCGCCATCAAGGCCTTGCTTGGCCTGGCACCCAAGACGGCCGTGAAGGTCAAGGCCGATGGCGCCGACGAGACCGTGCAGGTGGACGCCATCCAGGTCGGCGACCTGCTGCGCGTGCGGCCCGGCGAGAAGGTGCCCGTCGATGGCGAACTCACCGAAGGCAAGGGCAATGTCGACGAGGCCATGGTGACGGGCGAGCCCATGCCCGTTGCAAAGGCTGTCGGTTCCAAGGTCACCGCGGGCACGCTGAATCAGACCGGTGGCTTCGTCATGCGGGCCGAGAAGGTGGGCGCGGACACCCTGCTCTCGCAGATCGTTCACATGGTGGCGGCGGCCCAGCGCAGCCGCGCGCCGATCCAGCGCATGGCCGACCAGGTCGCTGGCTGGTTCGTGCCGACGGTCATCCTCGTGGCGGCGCTGACCTTCGTCGCCTGGCTCGCCTGGGGGCCCGCGCCGGCCTTCAGCTACGCGCTCGTCGCCGCGGTGTCCGTCCTCATCATCGCCTGCCCCTGTGCCCTGGGCCTGGCAACGCCGATGTCCATCATGGTGGGCGTCGGCAAGGGCGCCCAGCATGGCGTGCTCATCCGCGATGCCGAAGCCCTGGAAAAGATGGAGAAGGTCGACACGCTGGTGGTCGACAAGACCGGCACCCTGACCCAAGGGCGCCCGAAGGTGGTCCACATCGAGGCGATGGGAGGCTTCTCGGCGGAGGACGTCCTGCAGAAGCTTGCCAGCCTCGAGAGGGCCAGCGAGCACCCCCTGGCCATGGCCATCGTCATGGATGCCCAGGAGCGCAAGCTGGCCCTGTCCCAGGTCGCCGACTTCGATTCCCCCGTCGGCAAGGGGGTGGTCGGGACCGTCGATGGACTGGTCGTCGCGTCGGGCAGCGCCAAGTTCCTGGCCGAGCAGGGCATCGCCACCGGCAGCCTTGCAGCCCTTGCCGAGCAGCAGCGCGAGAAGGCTGCCACGGTCATCTTCGTCGCCATCGGCGGTGCGCTGGCCGGGTTCGTGGCCATCGCCGACCCCATCAAGCCGACGACCCGGCAGGCTCTGCAGGCCCTGCAGGCGGCTGGCGTGCGCGTCGTGATGTTGACCGGCGACGGCAAGACCACGGCCGAAGCGGTAGGACGTGAGCTGGGCATCGACGAGGTCGTGGCGGAGGTCTTCCCCGAGGACAAGGCTGCCGTCGTGAAGCGCCTGCAGTCCGAAGGGGGCGTCGTGGCCATGGCCGGCGACGGCGTCAACGACGCGCCGGCCCTGGCGCAGGCCACGGTCGGCATCGCGATGGGAACTGGCACGGATGTGGCCATGGAGAGTGCGGGCATCACGCTGCTCAAGGGCGACCTGATGGGGATCGTGCGGGCTCGAACCTTGTCGCGCGCAACGATGCGCAACATCCGCCAGAACCTTTTCCTCAGCTTCGCCTACAACGTCGCCGGGGTGCCGCTCGCGGCGGGCCTGCTGTACCCGTTCTCCGGCGTGCTGCTGTCACCCGTGGTGGCCGCTGCGGCGATGGCGCTGTCGTCGGTCAGCGTCATCGGCAACGCGCTGCGCTTGCGCACCGTCAAGGTGGAGTGACGCGGCGCTGGGGCGCCGTCGTCTCGCGATGGCGATATGGGCTCTCGGCTTGGACCTGGGTCAGATGCCGAAGCCGGCGCCGGCGCCCAGCAGCGTCGCCACACCCAGCACGGCGAAGATCGCGGCAGCGATGGCGTGAACCAGCCGCATCGGAATCTTGTTGGCCAGCTTGTCACCGACGAACACCGCAGGCACATCCGCCAAGAGCATTCCCAGCGTGGTCCCGATGACGACCCACAATGGATTGGCGTAGTGGGCAGCCATGGCTACCGTGGCGATCTGCGTCTTGTCCCCCATCTCGGCGAGGAAGAAGGTCAGCAGCGTCGCGCCGAAGACGCCGAAGCGCTTCGCGACCTGAGTTTCCTCCTCCTCGATCTTGTCGGGAATCAGCGTCCAAATGGCCATGCCGATGAACGATGCGCCCAGCACCCAGCGAAGTACGCCGGGGCTCACGGCGGACGTGATCCAGGCACCCAAGGCGCCAGCGAGGCCGTGGTTGACGATGGTCGCGCACAGGATGCCGGCAATGATCGGCCAGGGTTTCTTGAACCGTGCTGCGAGGATGAAGGCGAGGAGTTGCGTCTTGTCGCCGATCTCGGCGAGGGCGACAACGCCCGTTGAGACGAAGAGAGCTTCCATGAAATATTCCCTGGCCGGTTCAAAGACGAATGACCACGTCGCGTCCCCGGCCACAGCGGAGGCGACATGGTCAAAGGTCTTGCCAAGCCAAGAAACCGCTTACGCCATGGCCTGCGGGCCAAGTGTGTTGACGTAAGCCTCTTCGGGCGAAGAGCGGCTACTCCCCAGTGACGACGGCAAGTTTAACCGACCACCCCTGATTTGCTGCCGAAGCGGCCAATCCGCAGAGCAAGCTTGCCAGGGGCTATCTGAAGGTTCTTGCGCGCGAGGTTCGCGTCGGGCCAACCGGGGGGCTGGTCGGCAGCACCGCCGACATGACAGCGGCGGGATCCAATTGGCGCGCCCGGTTGGGATCGAACCAACAACCCCTGCCTTCGGAGGGCAGTACTCTATCCATTGAGCTACGGGCGCGAAGCCATGGATTCTAGCAGCGGGGTATCTGCTGCCCCGGGAGGGGTGGAGAGGCTGCCTATAATTCGGAGGTTTTTCGTGTCGCGCGCCGAGCCGGCATGAACAAGAAGAGCAGACCGACAAGGATCGACAAGAGGAATCCATGAGCGCCAGCCACGATCACGACCACGACGAAGCCCACACCGGCCCGATCAAGACCCCCAAGCAGCTCGCCTGGGCCGTGCTGTTCGCCTTCGTGGTGCCCATCGTGGTCATCATCATGCTGGCCAACTACGTCAGCACCGCGACCAAGCCGGCCGCCGGTACGGGCGCCCTCGAGAACCAGGCCGTCGCCGCGCGCATCGCGCCGGTCGGCCATGTGGAGGTCAAGGACGCCAACGACGCCGCCACGATGAAGACCGGCGAACAGGTCTTCCAGGCCCAGTGCTCGGCCTGCCACGCCACTGGCGCCGCCGGCGCTCCCAAGTTCGGCGATGCCGCCGCCTGGGGCCCGCGCATCAAGAGCGGTTTCGACGCGCTGGTGCACTCGGCGCTGAAGGGCAAGGGCAATATGGGCCCGCAGGGTGGCGGCGATTTCAGCGATTTCGAAATCTCGCGCGCCGTGGTCTACATGGCCAACAACGGCGGCGCCAAGTTCGACGAGCCCAAGATGGCCGCTGCGGCCGCGTCGGCCGCGCAGTAAGCGTTACGCCGACGAATCCAGGGGCTGCTTAGGCAGCCCTTGCCGTTTCTGCCTCAGGAGTGAGGCTGGCGCACGAAGCCGAAGCGCTGCGGCAGCTCTTCGGCGCGCAATGCCTCGGGCATCCAGAGCCCGGCCTCGACCGCATCGGCCGCCAGGCTCATGTCGGCCGTGTGCACCAGGCCCATGCCGAGGTCGGTGAGCAGGTAGAGCCGCCCATCCTCGTCCAGCCAGCTTGATTGCACGACCGCTTCGGCGCCCGTATGGCCCAGCACGCGACCGTCGGGTTGCAGGCGCCAGATCCAGGGCGTCGACTCCAACTCCACATAGACGCGCTGCGGCCCGTTCTGGAAGAACCAGCAGCCAGCCTCGTCGGCCGCGTAGTTGCGCTCGATGAAGGCGCGCAGCTTGTCGTGGGTGATGCGGCTGCCCTTGACTTGGGGGAAGGGCCCGGCGTGCTGGATGCGCTCGTCGCGCATATACCAGTCGCCGCGTGCGTCCAGGGCCAGCCAGCCGTAGCAGTGCGGGACGTTGGGCCACTTCTTGAGTGCGGCGCGGACGATGTCATCCATGGCGTCACAAGCCGGCCGCCGGGCCGCTCCCTAGGCCGGCTTGGCCCCCGCGGGGGGCGGCCGTGTACCCACGGCCGGGGGCGCCATATAACCAGTCGCAGACCTGCTCCGGCATGGTCAGCAGATGGCCCGGCAGGCGACCGGCCGGGAAGCCGACATGGCCGCCATGGCCGGGCTGCCAGAGCGTCACGTGCGGGCCGACCTCGGCGGCATGGGGCAGGCTGTCCCCGGGCACGAAGGGGTCGTTGCGCGCGTTCAGCACCAGGGCCGGGATGCGGATGCGATGCAGATGCGGCTTGGCCGCCGCGCGGGTCCAGTAATCCTCGGTGTTCCTGAAGCCGTGCAGCGGCGCGGTGAAGAGGTTGTCGAATTCGTAGATGGTCGACGCGCGCTTGAGCCGCTCGCCGTCGAACAGGCCCGGGTGCTGCTGCAGCTTGCGCAGGGCCTTGGGAATCATGGTGCGCAGGAAGCGGCGCGCGTAGACCTGCCTGTTGAAGCCGCGGTCGATGGCGGCGCCGGCGGCGGCGAGGTCGATGGGCGAGCAGATGGAGCAGACGGCATGGGCGACCTGGGCAGCCTGCGTGCCCGCCTCCTCGGCCCAGCGCATCAGCGCATTGCCGCCGAGCGACACGCCGGCGACGAGCAGCTTGCTGCCATGGCGTTCGCGCAGTCGCTGCAGGATCCAGCCCACCTCCTCGTAGTCGCCCGAGTGGTAGGCGCGCGGGCCGCGGTTCAGCTCGCCGGAGCAGCCGCGGAAGTGAGGCAGGGCCATCTGCCAGCCACGCGCTCGCGCCACGCTGGCGAAGGCGACGCTGGAATGGCTGGTGCGGTCGCCCTCCAGGCCGTGGAACAAGACGAACAAAGGCGCATCGGCCGGCGCATCGGCCAGGAAGTCGACGTCGATGAAGTCGCCGTCAGGCGTTTCCCAGCGCTCACGCGTCCAGGCGGGCAGGGGGCCGTCGTGCTGGCGGCTGAAAAGGGCCGGCCAGATGGTCTGGGCATGGCCGCCGGGCAGCCAGCGGGGGGCGCGGTACTGCATGACGCCTTGGGTCCTAATGAAGCGTGCCAGCGTCGGCGACGAGCTCCTGGACGTCGCCGGCGCTGCCGGGGCTGGCGTGGTGCAGCACCAGGCGCCAGCCGAGGGCCGTCTTCAGATAGACATTGGTCGCGATGACCCAGGATTGCTGGGCCTCGCCGTGCAGCTGCACGCGCTCCAGCACATGGTGGATGGCGCAGTCGCCGCTGTGCAGGCGGCGCACGCGCTCCGGGTGGACGCCGACGGCGCCGCGCTGGAAGACGGCTTCGAAGGCGGCGCGGATGGCCGGCAGGCCGACGATGCGCGGGCCGCCCGGGTGGACACAGGCGACTTCCTCGTCATCGGCCCACAGGGCCATCAGGTGGTCGAGGTCGGCATGCTGCAGGGCCTCGTAGAACTGGGCCTCGGTGTCGTCGGGCGAGGCCAGCAGTGCGGCGGTCTGGGCGGTGGAGCGGGGCATGGCGCGATTGTAGGAAGTCGGCCGACCGCTACATTGCGTCCGTCATCACGCTGCTCACCCCCCACCGATGTCCCTGCTGAAAAACGCTGCGCCCCTGTTGCTTTGCCTGTTGATGACGGCCTGCGGCGGGGGCGGCGGCGGCGCCACGCCGGCGCCCGGCCCCGTCACCGTGCCGCCCCTGGGCACGCAATGCCTGAGTGGCTCGGTCGCCCGCCTGGCCCTGCCGACGGCCGCCGCCGCGGGGCGCAACCAGGAGCTGGCCGTGCTCGCCTGCCCGGGGTCGCGGCTGGACACGCTGCAATGGCGCCAGACCGACGGCAGCACCCTGGCCCTGAGCTCGGCGCGTTCGCAGTCGCTCAGCGTCGCGCCGGCCGCGGCGGGCCGCTATGCCTTCAGCGTGGACTTCACCGACGCCAAGGGCGCGAGCTACAGCGGCCAGGCCGAGATCAATGCCAGCGCCCCGGAGGCGTCCACCCTGCTGATCCGCGGCGAGCCCTCGGTCTGGGCCGGCGGCCAGACCTCGCTGCGCGCCTGGGTCGATGGCCTGGCCGCGGCCGACTATCCGCTGGCCCATGTGCACTGGAGCCGCGTCGACGGCCCCGAGGTCAACCTCGGCGACAGCAACCAATGGCGCGTCATCTTCACGGCGCCCACGGTGACCGAGGACAGTCTGCTGCGCCTGCGTGCCGAGGTCACGCTGGCCGACGGCCGCAGCCTGAGCCAGGACTTCAGCCTGCTGGTCCAAGCCTCGCCCACGGCGGCGGCTTCGCCGCTGTTCGGCAGCGGCAACCTGTCTTCGCGCGTCTATCCCTATCTGGCCGGCGGCGCGCGTGCGGCGGACCTGCGCGACTGCATCTACACGCCGGCCCTCAGCAACAACAATCTGTGCACCCTCGGCCGCCTGCCCATCCTGGGCACCGAAACGCGCGGCGAGCTGCCCACCGTGGAGCAGGTGATGGCCCGGGTGCTGGTGTCCAACGACTGGATGGGCCAGCGCTTCGAGGCCTTTTTGCGCGAGCAGGACGTCAATGGCGACTTCCGCCGCTTGCTCAATGCCACCACGGCCATCGTCATCGGCGGCCGGGTGAGGCCGGCCTTCTACTGGAGCGCCACCGGCGCCATCTATCTGGACGCCGATTACCTCTGGCAGACGGCCGCCGAGCGCGATACGGTCAGCGAGGCGCCGGACCCGCGCAGCGACTACGGCAACGACCTGGCCTACACCATGCTGTGGCGCTATGTGCAGGGCAACAAGTCGGCCGGCGGGCGGCCTGGCGTGCTGGAGCGCGCCTCACGCGACAGCGCCGCCCTGATCCCCAACCTGGGCCGGCTGCTGTATCACGAGCTGACCCATGCCAACGACTTCCTGCCGCCGCGCGTCCATCTGCTGCTGAACTCCAGCCTGCGCGTCTACGAGGCCGTGCCGACCAACACGGCGTCCGAGCAGTTGCGCGCGCAGCTGCCCTTCTATTCGCAGGAGATGGTCGACCTGGGCCGGGTGCAGTTCTTCGGCACGGCGTCGACGGCGGTGCAGCGCGCATACCAGCCGGCCGACATCGTGCGCTTCTTCAGCAGCGACCGCGTCACCGACGACTACAGCTATTCCTGGCCGACCGGCCAGAGCGTGCCGCGCGAGGACACGGCCATGCTGGCCGAGGAGGCGCTGATGCAGCTGCGCCATGGCGTGCTGCGCGACGTCGCCGTGACGCCGCAGTTCCTGACGGGTTCGAGTGCCGACCAGACCGTCAGCTGGGGCCAGCGCGGCCGCATCGGCGATGCGGCCATCAAGCCGCGCGCGGCCCTGGTGCTGGCCCAGACCATGCCGTGGCTGCCGGCCGGCTTCACCAACGGCCTGGCCGCGCCCATCCAGATGCGCGCCGGCCTGACCTGGGGTCAGAACCTCGACCAGGGCGCGCTGGCGAGTGGGGTGGTGAAGCCGCTGTCGGCGGCTGAAAGGGCGCTGGAGGCCGATCTGGACAGCCAGCGCCGCGGCAGCCGCAAGGCCGCCGCTCTGGCGCGTTAGTGCCCGCCGGACAGGACTTCGCCGGCCTTCAGCTTGTAGGCCGTGCCGCAATACGGGCACTGGCCCTGGCCGCCGTGGGTCAGGTCGATGAAGACCTTGGGATGGTTGCTCCACAGCGCCATCTTGGGGTTGGGGCAGAAGACGGTGCCGTTGTCGTTGCAGTCCTTGGCCGTGACTTCGACGGTGGCGGCGGGCGTTTGGGTGGTGGTGCTCATGGTGTTCTCATCAGTTGTCGTTCCGCTGCGCGCGAAATTTGCGGGCCGAGCGCCGGGCCGCTCCCTAGCCGGCCCGCGCTGGCGATGTGCTTGCCGGTCGATCCGGCAAGCATCGCCGTCCCCCCGGGGGACCGACCAGACGCGCCCGCGTTCAGCGTGGCGAGGCTGGGCGAGGGGCTCAAACTGAAGTCAGCCACTCGGCGTACTTGGGGTTGCGGCCGTTGACGATGTCAAAGAAGGCCGACTGGATCTTCTCGGTGATGGGGCCGCGCGAGCCCGAGCCGATCTCGACACGGTCCAGTTCGCGGATGGGCGTCACTTCGGCGGCCGTGCCGGTGAAGAAGGCCTCGTCGCAGATGTAGACCTCGTCGCGGGTGATGCGCTTCTCCACGAGCTTCAGGCCCAGGTCCTGGCAGATCGAGAAGATGGTGTTGCGGGTGATGCCGTTCAGCGCGCCGGCCGACAGGTCGGGCGTGTAGACGACACCGCCCTTGATGACGAAGAGGTTCTCGCCCGCGCCTTCCGACACGAAGCCCGAGGCGTCCAGCAGCAGGGCCTCGTCATACCCCTCGTCGGTCGCTTCCATGTTGGCCAGGATGGAGTTGGTGTAGTTGGACACCGTCTTGGCCTGGGTCATCGTGATGTTGACGTGGTGGCGGGTGTAGGAGCTGGTCTTGACGCGGATGCCGCGCTTCATGCCGTCCTCGCCCAGGTAGGCGCCCCAGCTCCAGGCGGCCACCATCAGGTGCACCTGGTTGCCCTTGGGGCTGACGCCCAGCTTCTCGGAGCCGATCCAGATCAGCGGGCGCAGATAGGCGCTCTTCAGGCCGTTGGCCTTGACCACTTCGCGCTGGGCCTGGTTGACCTGCTCCTGCGAGAAGGGGATCTTCATGCGCAGGATCTTGGCGCTGTTGAAGAGGCGCTGGGTGTGCTCCTGCAGGCGGAAGATGGCCGTGCCGTTGACCGTGTCGTAGGCGCGCACGCCTTCGAAGGCGCCGCAGCCGTAGTGCAGGGTGTGGGTCAGCACGTGGATCTTGGCGTCGCGCCAGTCGACGAGCTCGCCGTCCATCCAGATCTTGCCGTCGCGGTCATGCAGGGGGGCGGGAACCATCGGGTACTCCAGGGGCTGGGTGAAAAACGGCGATTTTACGAAGAGCCGTCCGCCCGGATCAGCCGCCATTCAAGGAGCTTGCCTTTCGCGAGCTTGACTTCGACGGCGTCGCCCCCGGCGTCGCGCCAGACAAAGGTCTCGGGCGCCTGCTTCACACCCAGGCTGCCGGCCAGCGTGATCAGGTCCACCAGCTTCATGCCGGCGTGCAGCTTGGCTGCCAGCATGACGGCGTTCGCCACCGAGCCCAGCGGCGCGGCGCCGGCCGTCTTCATGACCCGCATCAGCCGGGAGATCTGCAGCAGCAGCCAGAAGACGATGCCGGTCGTCGCGAAGATGACGCCCTGCCAGCCCAGCAGCACGCCGCCAAGGACGAGGCCGGCCAGCGCCAGGCCGACACCGATCCACGGCGTCATGTCGACCCCTCGCCCGACGAGTACGTCGGGCGGTCCCCCGAGGGAACGGCCGCTAGCTCGGGGCGGCCCAGCGCGTCGCGGCTCATGCCTGCGGATCCTGGCTGCCGTCCTCACGCGCCCAGGCATAGGCCCGTTCGACCTTGGCCACGCGCAGGGTGTAGTGCGCATACCAGTCGCTGCGGCCGGTGTCGCGCGCGATCTTGTGTTCGGCGTTACGGCGCCAGGCGGCGATGTCCTCGGGGCTGCGCCAGTAGGACACCGTGATGCCCAGGCCATCCTCGCCGCGGGCGCTTTCCACGCCGAGATAACCCGGCTGCTCGGAGGCCAGGGCCACCATGCGGTCGGCCATGTCGCCGTAGCCGCCGTCCACGGGCGTGCGCTGGCTGGTGAAGATGACGGCGTAGTAGGGGGGCTGGGGCAGTGCGCTCATGGCGCACATCCTAGAGCCGTGTGATCTCGACGCTGTCCGCCGAGCGCTGGGTCGGCCCGTGATAGACCGCCTCGATGTTGTTGCCGTCCGGGTCCAGCACGAAGGCCGCGTAGTAGCCGGGGTGGTAGTGGCGCGGCCCCGGGGTGCCATGGTCGCGGCCGCCGGCGGCCAGGGTCATGGCGTGAAAGCGCCTCACCTCGTCCTCGCTGCGGGCCTGGAAGGCCAGGTGCAGATGCGAGACCCGGCCCTGGGCCTCATCGACATAGAACTCGTCGGCGTAGAAGCAGCCAGGCGCCTCGCCGAAGGCCTCGAGCCGGCCGATGGCCTCAAGCGCCGCGCGATAGAAGCGCCGGCTGGCCGCCAAGTCGCTCACGCGCAGATGCACGTGGTCGAGCAGGCGACCGGTGTGGTCCATGGCGGCCCTACTTGCTGGTCTTCAAGAGCACGCAGCGCACCCACTGGCCGGATTCGAGGGCGTCCTTGTGGCCGTTCAGGAACTGCTCGGCCGTCGAGTTGCGCGCCGTGAAGGACATGCCGTGCAGGATGCCCATGCGGGGCACGGGGCGCGACCATTTGCGCTCGACGACGCCGTTGAACCAGGACACCTGCTCGTCGTCGTCATCCACGTCGGAGCGGCCCAGCAGCAGCACGACCTCGTATTTGTCATCGGTCAGCGGTTCGGTGGCGCTGGTCATCACCTGCAGGCCGCCGTCGCTCATGTTCAACACCAGGCCGGCCGGCCCGCGGCTGAACTGCACCGGCTTGAAGACCCAACCGGGCAGGGAGTCGGCGTCGTGCTGGGCGGCGAGAAAGTCGGTGCGAACGTGCTGCCTGAGGTTGGCGGGATCGGACATGGGGCTCCTCCTGTGCGTAGCCCCAATCCTAAGCAGACTTTGGAAGGCACAGAACAAAGGCAATCCCGCGCCCCCCCAAGCCGTCTTCGACACGCAGCCGCCCGCCGAGCCGCAGCGCAGCCTGGCGCACGATGGCCAGGCCCAGGCCGCTGCCGCTGACGGCCTGGCCCGGTGCGCGCCAGAAACGGTCGAAGGCGCGCTCGCGCCATTCGGGCGGCAGGCCGGGGCCGTCGTCGGCGACCTGCAGCTCCAGGCCGTCGGCGCCCTGTCGCAGCGCCACTTCGATGCGCCCGCCGGCCGGCACATAGCGCAGCGCGTTGTCCAGCAGGTTGTGCAGCACCGACTGCCAGGCCGGCAGCGCCAGCGTGGTGTGCAGGGCCTCGGGGGCGTCCAGCGACAGTTCCAGCCCGCGGGCCACGGCCGTTTCGCCGGCCGCGGCCAGGGCCTGTTCCAGCAGCGGCACCAGGTCGACGGCCTGGGCCTGCACCGGGCCGCCGCTGGCATCGTCCAGCACGGCCAGGTCGAGCAGCTGCTGGCTGAGGTGGGAGGCGCGCTGCAGCATCTGCACCATGGCCGCCTCGGCGCGCTGGCGGGCCTCAGGCGCTTCGGCGCGGGCCAGCACATGGGCCTGGGTGGTCACCGCGGCCAGCGGCGTGCGCAGCTCGTGGGCGGCCTCCTGCACAAAGCGCCGCTCGCGTTCGACGCGCCGGCGCAACTGAGCCAGCAGGCGCTCGAAGGCCTCGGCCAGCGGGCGCAGTTCGCGGTGGGGCGGCTGTACGCCCAGCGGCGCCAGGTCTTGCGGTTCGCGCGCGGCCAGCGCCCGGGTGAGGCGGCGCAGCGGGGCCAGGCCGGTCCACAGCGCGATGCCCAGCGGCAGCAGCACCAGGGGCAGGGCCAGCAACAGCTTGTCGAGGATGTCGTCCGCCAGCCGCCACAGCAGCGGCGCCAGCGGCTCGGCAGGTTCGGCGATGACCAGGGTCCAGGGGCCGGCGGGTTGGGTGACGACCCAATGCGTCACGCCACCCACCGGCTGCTGCGTGACCGGCGCGGGGCCGGCGGCGAAGGCCTCGACGCGCTCGGGCGGGTAGGCGGCGCGCACGGCGCCCGAGGCATCGCGCAGCTGATGGAGGACGGGGCCGGGCGGCTGGCCGGTGCGGGCCCGCCAGCGCTCGTTGATGCGCGCCAGCGAGGTCATCAACCGCCCGGCTTCGGCGGCGTCGGTCAGCGGGGCCAGTTCGGGTGCCCACAGCTCGGCGCGGTTGTGGATGGCCAGGTCCTGCACATAGGACTGGCGGGTCTCGAGGTAGTCGTGCAGCAGCAGCACCAGCAGCACCAGCAGGAAGGCGATGCCCAGCGCGGCGGCGCTGCGGCGCATCAGGCTGGGTTCACGCAGCCAGGCGATCATGCAACGAGGGCGTAGCCCACGCCACGCGTCGTGCGGATGCGCTCGGGGCCGAGCTTCTTGCGCAGGTTGAACACATGCATCTCGATGGCCGCCGCGTTCAGCGGCTCGCCCAGGGGTTCGAGTTTTTGCGCGATCTGGCTTTTGGGCACGACCTTGCCGGCGGCGCGCGCCAGCTCCAGCAGCAGCTGGAATTCGCGCCTGGACAGCTCCAGCGCCTCGCCCGCCAGCTCGGCCGTGCGGGCGCCGGGGTGGATGCGCAGCTCGCCCAGGGTCCAGACCTCGCTGGCCTGGGCAGCGCAGCGGCGCAGCACGGCGCGCAGCCTCGACACCAGCTCCTCGGTGGCGAAGGGCTTGACGAGGTAGTCGTCAGCGCCGGCGTCCAGGCCGGCCAGCCGGTCCTGCAGCGCGCCCTGGGCCGTGATGACGAGGATGGGCATGCCGGCCCCCTGGCGGCGCCAGCGCGCCAGCAGCTCGAAGCCGCTGCCGTCGGGCAAGCCCAGGTCCAGCAGCACCGCGTCGGCCTGCAGCTGATCGAGACGCGTCGGCGCATCCGCCGCGCGCCGCCACCACTCGACGCTGAAGCCATGCAGCTGCAGCGCCGCGAGCAGGGCGCGGCCGAGGTCCAGGTCGTCTTCGATCAGCAGCAGATGCATCAGAAGGAATAGCGCAAGGTGGTGGAGATGCCGTTGAGGACCGAGCCGCCTTTCTCGCGGCTCATGCCCAGATGCTCCCAGGCCAGGCCGAGGTGCCAGCCGGGCGCGAGTGTCGTCTCCAGGCCGATGCCGCCGTAGAGGGCGGTTGTCGAGCCGCTGGTGGCGCGGGACGCGGCCTCGCCGGTGCCGGTGAAGTTGCTCTGGTTGCGCGCCAGGCCCAGGCGGCCGACCAGGGCGAAGCGCTCGTTCAGCGCCAGCGTGGCGCGGCCGGCCAGCAGCCAGGAGTGGCCGTGGCTGGTCAGCCGGCCATCCTGTGTGCCGAGCCGGTAGCTGTAGCCCGGCGAGCCATGATTGACATAGCCGGCCTCGACGGCCCAGCGGTCGCCCAGTTCATAGCCCAGGCGCAGCGCGCCGGACAGCGAATGACCCTTGGCCGAGTCGCCGGTGCTGCCGGGAATCGTCATGTCGTAGCGGCGCGCGAGGCTGCCGCCTTCGACGTAGAGGCCCTCGGCCCGGGCGGCGGTGGCGGAGATCAAGAGCAGGCAGGCGAGAGGAAGGAAGCGCATGAATACCCCGGTTGCGGTCGAAGTGATGACCGGGTCATTCTTGGAAGGCGAAGCTTTGGCTTCCCCAAATTTCCTCAGTTCAGGCCGCGCAGGACTTCGATGGCCTGCTCGACACGCTCGACGGCATGGATGGTCAGCCCCTCGATGGCCTTCTTGGGGGCGTTGGCCTTCGGGACCACGGCGACGCTGAAGCCCAGTTTGGCGGCTTCCTTCAGCCGCTCCTGGCCACGCGGTGCCGGGCGCACCTCGCCGGCCAGGCCGATCTCGCCGAAGGCGATGAAGCCCTTGGGCAGGGCGCGGCCGCGCAAGGAACTCTGGATGGCCAGCAGCACGGCCAGGTCGGCGGCCGGTTCGCTGATGCGCACGCCGCCCACCGCGTTGACGAAGACGTCCTGGTCGCCCGTGGCCACGCCGGCGTGCCGGTGCAGCACGGCCAGCAGCATGGCCAGGCGGTCGCGGTCCAGGCCGACCGACAGCCGCCGCGGGCTGACGCCACCACTGTCCACCAGGGCCTGCAGCTCGACGAGCAGGGGCCGCGTGCCTTCCAGCGTGACCAGCACGCAGCTGCCCGGCACCGGTTCGGCGTGGGTGGACAGAAAGATGGCGCTGGGGTTGGCCACGCCCTTCAGCCCCTTCTCCGTCATGGCGAACACGCCGATCTCGTTGACGGCGCCGAAGCGGTTCTTGATGGCGCGCACCAGACGGAAGCTGCTGTGGGTGTCACCCTCGAAATACAGCACCGTGTCGACGATGTGTTCCAGCACGCGCGGGCCGGCCAGGGCGCCTTCCTTGGTCACATGGCCCACCAGCACGATGGCGCAGCCGCGCGCCTTGGCCGTGCGCGTCAGCTGGGCCGCGCATTCGCGCACCTGGGCGACCGAGCCGGGCGCCGACGACAGCTGCTCCGAATACAGGGTCTGGATGGAGTCGATGACGCAGAAGTCGGGTTCCTCGGCCTCGATGGTGGCGAGGATCTTCTCCAGGCCGATCTCGGCCAGCACGCGCACCTTGTCGCCGGCCAGGCCCAGGCGCCGCGAACGCATGGCGACCTGGGCGCCGCTCTCCTCGCCCGTCACGTACAGGACCTTGACCGTTTGCGACAGCGACTCGACAGCCTGCAGCAGCAGCGTCGACTTGCCGATGCCGGGGTCGCCGCCGATCAGCACGACGCCACCGGCGACGATGCCGCCGCCCAGCACCCGGTCCAGTTCTTCCTGGCCGGTGGGCGTGCGCTCGAAGTCGCTGGCCTCGATCTCGGACAGGGTCGCCACCGGCTGGCTCCTGGTCAGGGACTGGTAGCGGTTCTTGCCACCGCCCGCCGGCTCGGCGGCCGTCTCCGTCAGCGTGTTCCAGGCATTGCAGTGCGGGCATTTGCCCAGCCATCGCGGGCTGGTGCCGCCGCACTCGGTACAGGTGTAGATGCTTTTGCTCGTGGCCATCAACGCATTGTCACGGCCGGGCGCACCCAGGCTGTCAGCAGCAGGGCCGCCGCCAGCGCGCAGCCCGCCGAGAAGCCGAAGGCCAGCGTCGCCGAGCTGCTCTCCCACAGCCAGCCGAACAGCAGCGACGCCGGCAGCAGCATGGCGCCCATGGTCAGGTTGAGCCAGCCGAAGCCCGTGCCGCGTTGTTCGGGCGGCGTGATGTCGGCGAGCAAGGCGCGCTCCACGCCTTCGGTGGCGGCCATGAAGATGCCGTAGAGACCGAACAGCAGATACAGGCGCCAACCTGGCTCGGCCCAGACCGCCATGCCGATATAAAAGGCCGCATAGGCGACGTAGCCGGCCACCAGGAGGCGCACGCGGCCGACGCGGTCCGACAGGCCGCCCAGCGGCACGGCGAACAGCGCCGCCACGCCCGACACCGCCGCCCACAGCAGCGGCACCTGGGCCGCTGCCACGCCCAGTTCCTTGGCGCGCAGCAGCAGGAACATATTGCTGGAATTGCCCAGCGTGAACAGCGCCACGACGACGAGGTAGCGGCGCAGCGGCTGGGGCAGGCCGGCCAGGGTCCAGCTGAAGCGTGGCGGCGTGGCGGCGGTTGGCGGTGCTTCCTGCACAGCCAGGGTCAGCGCCATGCACAGCGCGCCCGGGATGAGGGCCCACAGGAAGACCTTGCCGAGCGGCACGCCGGCGCTCAGCAGGCCCCAGGCCAGCAGCGGGCCGATGACGGCGCCGGCGTTGTCCATGGCGCGATGCAGGCCGAAGGCCAGGCCGCGCTGGCCGGCGCCGATGTTGGCGGCCAGCAGCGCGTCGCGCGGTGCGGCGCGCACGGCCTTGGCGATGCGGTCAGCCAGGCGCAGGGCCAACAGCGAGGGCCAGCCGGTCACGAAGGCGATCAGCGGCCTTGCCAGGCCGGCGAGGCCATAACCGGCCACGACCCAGGGCTTGCTGCGCCCGCTGCCGTCCACCATGACGCCGGCCCAGAGCTTGAGCAGGCTGGCCAGGGCCTCGGCGATGCCTTCGATGAGGCCGAGCACCCGGGGGCCGGCCATCAGCACGCTGCTCAGATAGAGCGGCACCAGGGGGTAGACCAGCTCGCTGGCGCTGTCGTTGACGAGGCTGATCAGGCCCAGCAGCCAGACGCTTCGGGGCAATGAGAAAAGGGCCTTCAGCATCGGGGCAATGTAGCTGCGTGGGACACTGAGCCGCTCGCTGTCCTGGAGTTGGAGTCGTCATGGATTTCTCGGTGTGGTTGGCCTTTTTTGCGGCGTCCTGGGCCATCAGCCTGTCGCCCGGCGCCGGCGCCGTGGCCGCCATGAGCGCCGGCCTGTCGCACGGCTTCAAGCGCGGCTATTTCATGACCTTCGGCCTCATCCTCGGCATCGTGACCCAGGTCATCCTGGTCGGCGCCGGCCTGGGCGCGCTGATCGCGGCCTCGTCGCTCGGCTTTGCCCTCGTCAAATGGGCGGGCGTGGTCTATCTCATCTTCCTCGGCGTGCAGCAGTGGCGGGCACCGGCCAAGCCGCTGGTGGCTGCCGATGAAGGCGCCGTCCAGGTCCCGCGCCGCCAGCTGGTGCTGCGCGGCTGGGGCGTCAATGCCGTCAACCCCAAGGGCACGGTCTTCCTGCTCGCCGTGGTGCCGCAGTTCCTGGACCTGCATGCCCCGCTGGCGCCCCAATACCTGGTCATCGGCTGCACGCTGGCCTTCACCGACCTCGTCGTCATGGCCGGCTATACGGCCCTGGCCGCGCGCGTGCTGGCGGCACTGAAGAGCGAGAGCCACATCAAGACGTTGAACCGCGTCTTCGGCTCGCTGTTCGTGGCGGCCGGCGCCCTGCTCGCGACCTTCAAGCGCGCGGCCTGATGACCGAGGCTAAAGCCGCAAGCCGCCTGCCCACCTGGTTCCTCTTCCTGGCCCCGGTGCTGATCTGGGCCAGCACCTGGCACGTCATCCTCTACCAGCTGGCCTCGTCGGTGCCAGCGCTGACCTCGGTGGGCTGGCGCTTCCTGATCGCCGCGCTGATGCTGGCCGGCCTGGCGCGCTGGCGGGGCGTGTCGATGAAACTGCCCGGCTATTCGCATCTCTACATGCTGGGCACGGGCGTCATCCAGTACGCCGGCAACTACTGGGCCGTCTACGAGGCCGAGCGCCTGGTGCCCAGCGGCCTGGTGGCGGTGCTGTTCTGCCTGATGGTGTTCATGAACGCCGGGGTCGGCTGGCTGCTGTGGCGCCAACCGGTGAGCCGGCGCTTCCTGGTGGCCAGCAGCGGTGCCGTGCTGGGCGTGGCGCTGATCTTCTGGCCCGAGATCGCGGCCACCGGTGCGCGGCCCAACGCAGCCCTTGGCCTGGGCCTGAGTTTTTTCGCCGTCGTGGTTGCCGTCATCGGCGGCTTCTTCACGCTGGTGCTGACGCGCCGTGGCTTGCCGCTGATCCCGGTGCTGGCCTGGAGCATGGGCTATGGCGCCGTCTTCCTGCTGGCGATGTCCGTGGGCCTGGGCCAGGGTCTGCCTTTCGACCCGGCCTGGACCTATGTGGGCAGCCTGGTCTACCTCGCCGCCTTCGGCTCGGTCGTCGCCTTCACGCTGTACTACAAGCTGGCCGAGCGCCGCGGCCCGGCGCAGGCGGCCCTGGTGGGCGTGCTGGTGCCGGTCATCGCGCTGATCGTGTCGGCCGCGCTGGAGGGCTGGCAGGCCACGCCGCTGGCCGTCGGCGGCATGGCGCTCTGCCTCGTCAGCCTGTTCGTGGCGACGCGGCGCCCGGCCTAGCGCCATTGATCAGCAGGCGCAGGGCATGCTCGAACAGCGTGTCGGCATCGCCACCCACCGTCTGCGCCCAGCCGGCAGCCAGCAAGGGATATTGCGACGCATCCGGCCCTTGCAGCGTCGACGACGGCGGTGCGTCGGGCGCCTGGGCGGACTGCTCCTCCAGCACCCAGCCGACGACGAAGCGGCCCACCGACATCATCAGCACCGTGGCCGCGCCGGGCTCGAAGCCGGCTGCGCAGAGCAGGGTCAGGCGCGCCTCGATGGAGCCGCGCTGCGCCTCGCCGGGGCGGGTACCGGCGTGCAGGCGGGCGCCGTCGCGATACGCCAGCAGGGCACGGCGAAAGCTGCGGCCGTCTTCCATCAGCCAGTCCTGCCAGGACTCGTCGGGCGCTGGCGTGGCGATGGCGCGGCTCTCCTGCATGACCGCCGCCGACATCGCGTCCAGCAGGGCCGCCTTGCTCTTGAAATGCCAGTACAGCGTCGGCGACTGCACGCCCAGGCGCTCGGCCAGCTTGCGCGTGCTCAAGGCGTCGATGCCGACCTCGTTCAGCAACTCCAGGGCCGCGCGCAGCACATCGTCGCGGTTCAGTCGGGCAGGGCGGTCGGAAGTCATCTCTAGCAATGATAGAGAACTTCAGGCAGAATCTTCTCTATCAACGATAGAGACGTATTCATGAATCGAGCCCTGACCGTCATCCTGATGACGCTGTTGCTGGACGCCGTGGGCATGAGCCTGGTGTTCCCCATCCTGCCCGGCCTGCTGCGCGAGCTGGCCGGCGCCGACGCCACCACCCACCACTACGGCGCCCTGCTGGCGGTCTACGCGGCCATGCAGTTCCTGTTTTCGCCGGTGCTGGGCGCGCTCAGCGACCGCTTCGGCCGCCGGCCCGTGTTGCTGGCTTCGCTGGCCGGTGCCGCGGCCGACTATGTGCTGATGGCGCTGGCGCCCAACCTCGCCTGGCTCTATGTCGGCCGCGTGCTGTCCGGCATCACCGGCGCCAGCATGGCCGTCGGCACGGCCTACATCACCGACGTGACGCCCGAGGAAGATCGCGCCAAGCGCTACGGCCAGATGGGGGCGGCCATGGGCCTGGGCTTTGTCGTCGGGCCGCTGATCGGCGGAGCCCTGGGTGAGTGGTCGCTGCGTGCGCCCTTCGTCGCGGCGGCGGTCATGAATGCCTTGAACCTGGCCATGGCCTGGTTCGCCCTGCCCGAGTCCAACCAGCACCGCACAGCCAGGCTGGACGCCTCCAAGTTCAACGCCTTCTCGGCGCTGCATCGCCTCAAGGGCGCGCCGCCGCTGCTGCCGCTGGTGGGCGTGTTCGCCGTCGTCGCCCTGGTGTCGCAGGTGCCGGCGTCGTTGTGGATCCTCTATGGCCAGGACCGCTACGGCTGGACGGCCTGGGTGGCCGGTCTGTCGCTGGCCTGCTACGGCGGCCTGCATGCCGTCTCGCAGGCCTTCGTCACCGGTCCGATGGTGGCCAGGCTGGGCGAGAAGCGCGCCTTGCTGGCCGGCATGACGGCGGATGGCCTGGGCTTCGTCGGCATGGGCGTGGCCGTGGCGGGCTGGATGCCGTTTGCGCTGCTGCCGCTGTTCGCCATCGGCGGGCTGGCCCTGCCCGCGCTGCAGGCCATGCTGGCGCGCCAGGTCGACGAGCAGCACCAGGGCGAACTGCAGGGCCTGTTGGCCAGCCTCACCAGCCTGATCGGCATCGGTGGGCCGCTGGTCGTCACCGCGGGCTTCGCGGCGACGCAGCTGTCCTGGCCGGGCAGCGTCTGGATCATCGCGGCCGTGCTCTATCTGCTGGCCCTGCCGCTGCTGTTCAGCCGGCGCGCCCGCGAGGCTTAACAAAGCGCCACGTTCTGCTTGCCGGGAAGGGCGTACCCTGCGCCCGCCTCAAAAGGGAGAACACATGCCCATTGCCTGGATGCGCCTTTGCGGCGCCTTCGCACTCGCCAGCGCCACCCTGCTGGCCCAAGCCGCCGACAAGGGCGCACCGCCGACCGCGGCGAAGCCCGTCGCTGACAGCTATGGCGAGCTCAAGGTCGCGGACCCCTACCGCTGGCTGGAGAAGACCGGCGACCCCAAGGTCAGGCAATGGAGCGCCGCCCAGGACAGGCGCACCCGCGGCTATCTCGACAAGCTGCCGGCGCGCCAGCCGATGTTCGACTGGCTGATGAAGCAGGCCGCGGCCAGCTCTAGCGCCTTCTACAACCTGCACGCCACGCCGGGCCAGCTGTTCGCCCTCTACAACCAGCCGCCCAAGCAGCAGCCCATGCTGGCGGTGATGGGCCAGGACGCCGACCCCACCAAGGCGCGCATCGTGCTGGACCCCAACACGCTGAACTCCAAGGGCACGACGGCCATCGACTGGTATGTGCCCGCGCCGACGGGCAAGCTGGTAGCGGTGTCGATGTCGGAGAACGGCAGCGAGGACGGCTCCCTGCATCTCATCGACGTGACCACCGGCAAGCAGGTCGACAAGGTCATTCCCAATGTGCAGTACCCGACCGGCGGCGGCAGCCTGGCTTGGCGCGAGGATGGCACGGGCTTCTGGTACACGCGCTACCCCGGCGCCAAGGCGCCCGCGGAGCGCCGGCACTTCTATCAGCAGATCTATTACCACCGCGTCGGTGACGACCCGGCCAGGGACGTCTATGTGCTGGGCAAGGACTTCCCGCGCGTCGCCGAGATCGCGCTGGACGCGCGGCCCGGCACGGCCGGCGTGGTGGCGACGGTGGCCAATGGCGACGGCGGTGAGTTCGCCCACTATCTGATCGCCAAGGACGGCAGCACGCGCCAGATCACGCGCTTCGAGGACAAGATCGTTGCCGCCGCCTTGGGCCCGGACGCCCTCTACCTCGTTTCCCGCCAGGGTGCGCCGCGCGGCAAGCTGCTCAAGCTCGGCCTGGACGACCCGACGCTGTCGCGTCCCCAGGTCATCGTGCCCGAGTCCGACGCGGCCATCGAGCCCAGCGGCGAGTTCGGCGCCGGCAACATCACCATCACCGGCAACGCCATCTATCTGCGCCAGATCGCCGGCGGCCCGTCGCGCGTGGCCATCTACGGCCTGGACGGCAAGCCCCGCGGCCAGCTGCCTCTGCCCGAGGTGGCGGCCGTGGACGAGGTGGAGGTGATGGACGACGGCAGCCTGCTCGTCGCCGTGAAGAGCTATCTGGAGCCGCCGCAGTTCATGCGCGTCGATGCGGACGGCAAGATCACGCCGACCCCGCTGCGCCAGACCAGCCCGGTGTCCTTCGCCGACGTGGAGGTCGTGCGCGAGTTCGCCACCTCCAGGGACGGCACGCGCATTCCCCTCAACATCGTGCGCAAGAAGGGCCTCAAGCTCGACGGCAACGCGCCGCTGCTGCTCAACGGCTACGGCGGCTACAACGTCAGCCAGGTGCCCAAGTTCCTGGGCGCCGCCACGCGCATGTGGCTGGACGCCGGCGGCGTCTTCGTCATCGCCAACCTGCGCGGTGGCGGCGAGTTCGGCGAGGACTGGCATGCCCAGGGCGCGCTGACGAAGAAGCAGAACGTCTTCGACGACTTCGCCGCCTCGGCGGCGTACCTGGTCGACAAGGGCTACACCAGCAACGCCCGCATGGCGGCGATTGGCGGCAGCAACGGCGGCCTGCTGATGGGCGCGGTCTTCACCCAGCATCCGGAGCTGTTCCGTGCTGTCGTGTCGATGGTCGGCATCTACGACATGCTGCGTGTGGAGCTGGACCCGAACGGCGCCTTCAACGTCACCGAGTTCGGCAGCGTCAAGAACCCGGAGCAGCTGCAGGCGCTGTACGCCTACTCGCCCTACCACCACGTGCAGGACGGCGCGAATTACCCGGCCATCTTCATGGGCACCGGCGAAACCGATGGTCGCGTGAATCCCATGCACTCGCGCAAGATGATTGCCCGGCTGCAGGCCGCGACGGGCTCGGGCCGGCCGGTGCTGCTGAGCATCAACGCCCACGCCGGCCATGGCATCGGCAGCTCGCTGTCCATCAGCATGAATCAGATGGCGGATATCTACAGCTTTCTGTTCGATCAGCTGGGTATGAAGTACGCCAGTCAGTAGTCTTTGCTGCGCCGCCCGGCCTTGACGTCGCTGCGCTTGGACTTGCCCTCCAGCCGGCGCTGCTGCGAGCCATAGGTTGGCTTGGTCGCCCGCCGCGCCTTGGGCACGTGGGCAGCGGCCTGCACCAGCTCGATGAGGCGGGCGACGGCGTCGGCGCGGTTGCGCTCCAGGCTGCGCGAATCCTGGGCCTTGATGACGACAACGCCCTCCGACGTGATGCGCTGGTCGGCCCAGTTCAGCAGCCGCGCCTTCACGGCGTCGGGCAGGCTGGAGGCGCGGATGTCGAAGCGCAGGTGGACGGCGTTGGAGACCTTGTTGACGTTCTGGCCGCCGGGGCCGCTGGCGCGGATGGCGTCGAAGACGAGCTCATCCGGGCGCGGCGTCCAGTTCAGGTCAGGCATTGCGGATGGGGACCCGGGGCGTGATGGCGCACATCAGCTCATAGCCTATGGTGCCGGCCGCCTGGGCCACCTCGTCGATGGGCAGGCGCGATCCGTGCGGGCCTTCGCCCCACAGCGTCACTTCGCTGCCAAAGCCGCTGGCCGGCAGATCGCTGAGGTCGACGGCCAGCATGTCCATCGACACCCGGCCCAGCGTGCGCGTGCGCTTGCCGTCGACCAGGACGGGTGTGCCCGTCGGCGCATGGCGCGGGTAGCCATCGGCATAGCCGCAGGCGACGATGCCGGCGCGGGTGAGCCGCTCGGCCGTGAAGGCGCTGCCATAGCCGATGGTGTCGCCGGGCTGCATCTGCTGCACGCCGATGATCCTGGAGCGCAGCGTCATGGCCGGCTTCAGGTCCCAGTAGGCGGCGTCATGCTCGGGGAAGTCGGGCACGCCGCCGTAGCTCATGATGCCGGCGCGCACCCAGTCCTGGGCCGTGCGACCGGGGTGGCGCAGCGTGGCGGCGCTGTTGGCGATCGTGCGTTCACCGGCCAGGCCCTCGGTGACGGCCTCGAAGGCGGTGAGCTGATGGGCGATGCCGTCTATGCCTTGCCGCAAGCTGTCGGCGTCGGAGAAGTGGGTCATCAGCCCGATCTCGTCGACCTGGGGCAGGGCTTCCAGGCGGGCGTAGGCGGCGCGGAAGGCGGCCGGCGTGAAACCGAGGCGGTTCATGCCCGAGTTCAACTTCAGGAAGACGCGGTGCGGCTCATGCGTCTTGTGCATCGCCAACCAGTCGATCTGCTGCTCGCAATGCACGGCATGCCAGAGCTTCAGGCGCGAGCACAGCTCCAGGTCGCGCGGCTCGAACACGCCTTCCAACAGCAGGATGGGGCCGCGCCAGTCCAGGGCGCGCAGGCGCTCGGCCTCGGCCAGGTCCAGCAGCGCGAAGCCGTCGGCGGCGCGCAGGCCCTCGAAGGCGCGCTCGATGCCATGACCATAGGCATTGGCCTTGACGACGGCCCAGACTCGGGCATTGGGGGCCTGCGCACGGGCGCGGCCCAGGTTGTGGGCCAGCGCTTCGGTATGGATCAGGGCTTCGATGGGACGGGGCATGCAAGCATTTTGCGCGCGCCCGCGCGGCGGTCGGGCCAAACTAGGGGCGTGCTATAAACCCGCGCCGCACCCGATCGGCAGACCACTCAGAGACAGTTCAGGATTGCGCCTCGCCCGATGAAACGCGGTTTCTACACCATCATGTCGGCGCAGTTCTTCAGCTCGCTGGCTGATAACGCCCTGTTCGTCGCCGCCGTCGAGTTGCTGCGTTCCTCCGGCGCCGCCGAGTGGCAGCGTGCCGCCCTGGTGCCGATGTTCGCCCTCTTCTACGTCGTGCTCGCGCCCTTCGTCGGCGCCTTCGCCGACGCGGTGCCCAAGGGCAAGGTCATGTTCTTCTCCAACAGCATCAAGGTGGTGGGCTGCCTGATGATGCTGTTCGGCACCCACCCGCTGGCGGCCTATGCCGTCGTCGGCCTGGGCGCTGCCGCCTACTCGCCGGCCAAATACGGCATCCTGACCGAACTGCTTCCGCCGTCCCAGCTCGTCAAGGCCAATGGCTGGATCGAGGGGCTGACCATCACGTCCATCATCCTGGGCGTGCTGCTCGGCGGCCAGCTGATCGGCGACCGTGTCTCCCACCTGCTGCTGACGATCGACATGCCCATGGTCGACACGGGCATCGACACGGCGCCCGAGGCGGCGATTGCCAGCCTGGTCGGCCTGTACGTGCTGGCGGCGCTGTTCAATCTGCGCATCCCGCGCACCTCGGCGCCGCTGCAGCCCTTCGCGCACAGCTTCCTGGGCCTGGTGCGTGATTTCTCCGCCTGCAACAGCAAGCTCTGGCAGGACAAGCTGGGCCAGATCTCGCTGGCGACGACGACCCTGTTCTGGGGCGTCAGCGGCAATCTGCGCTACATCGTGCTGGCCTGGGCCGCCGCGGCCCTGGGCTATGGCACGACTCAGGCGTCTTCGCTGGTGGGGGTCGTTGCCATCGGCACGGCCGTGGGCGCCGTCATCGCCTCGGCCTACTGCCGACTCGACCGTGCCACCTCGGTCATCCCGCTGGGCATCGCGATGGGCCTGCTGGTCATCTTCATGAACCTCATCCACAACGTGTGGGTGGCCGCCCCCTTCCTGATCCTGCTGGGTGGCATTGGCGGCTATATGGTGGTGCCGATGAATGCGCTGCTGCAGCACCGCGGCCACAACCTGATGGGCGCCGGGCGCAGCATTGCGGTGCAGAACTTCAACGAGCAGGCCTGCATCCTGGGCCTGGGCGCCTTCTACACGGCGATGACACGCTTCGGCCTGTCGGCCTTCGGTGCCATCACCATCTTCGGCGTGGCCGTCGCGGGCACGATGTGGTGGATCAGGCGCTGGCATCAGCGCAACGTCGTGGACTACAAGGAAGAGGTCGAGCACCTGCTCGACCTGGCGCGCACCGACCACCTGCCGCAGGACCGGTAGCCCGGCCCTGCCCGGCTTCAGGTGCTGGAGCTGCTGCCCCGGCCCTTGCGGCCGGTGGGGGCGGGGATCAGGTGCTTGCCTTCCAGCACCATCTCGATGGCCTCGCTCCAGGCGCGGGCAATCTTGAAGCAGCCGCTGTGGTTGAGATGGATCTCGTTGTGCCAGTCGCCGCTGATGCCGGTCGAGCCGGGCGCGGCCAGGGCCAGCGGCACGGCCGTGGAGTCGAAGATGAAGAGGCCGGGGAAGGCCTCCTTGTCGGCGGCCATGCCTTTCAGCAGCTGGGCCAGATGGAAGACCATCAGCCGGCTGACGGCCGCCCAGTCGGCGGCGGGCACGCCGTAGGCCTTCAGGGCCGGGTAGAGCCAGGGGCCGCTGGCGCCCAGGTCGTCACCCCCTTCGGCGCCGGCCGGGCGCGGCATGGGCACCGCGTAGCAGTGCATGAAGACGGGCTTGCCGGTCGAGGGGCCCTGGTCGCGCAGGCTCAGCAGGTGCTTGACGTTGGCGCGCAGGTATTCGGAGTAGGTCGCCCAGCCGGGCTCGGAGAAATAGCGTGCGACGCCGGCCGACGGTGGGCCCCATTCGGTCTGGCGGCGCAGCAGGCGCAGGTCCAGCGGGATGGGTTCGCCGTTCCAGTTCTGGGCCGGTGTGCGGGCGGCGGCGATCAGGTCGTTGCCACCGACGGACAGCAGGATGCCGTCCCAGGTCGGCGCGTCTGCACCCGTGAGCAGGCGCACGAACTCCGGGCTGGACTCGAGGTCCACCATATGCGACAGCGCATTGCCCGTGCCGGCGCAATTGACGGCCACCGTATTGGCCTTGAAGACCAGTTCCTGCAGCAGATTGGCGTGGGCGTTGAGCTTGGCACGCGCATTCGAGAACCACGAGTCCCCTTGCGCCAGCAGCTTCCAGCGGAAGCTGCCGAGGTCGGGCGGGGTGCGGCCGACCAGGTCGGCCGGGGTAAAGCAAGCCAGGTGATCCATGAATGCGCGGGTGTCCGTAGTTGCTGACCGGAGCCTGTCCCTGAGGGAGGGCCTCGAAGTTCGCGCGATTGGAAGGCCTGCCGCGCGGGCGGCGCCATGCTACAAACCCTCGGGCCAGCCCGGGGTTAGCATGGGCGGCCTTTCTAGGGAGGAAGCCCATGAGCGAGAGCGTGTTCGACTTCCAGGCCGTTTCCATCCGCGGCGAGCCGGCCGACCTGGCCTCGCAGCGCGGCAAGGTGCTGCTCATCGTCAACACCGCCAGCGAATGCGGCTTCACGCCTCAATTCAAGGGCCTGGAACAGCTCTGGGAGGACTACGGTCCCAAGGGTCTGGTCATCATCGGCTTCCCGAGCAATGAATTCGGCGGCCAGGACCCGGGCAGCAACGACCAGATCGCGTCTTTTTGCGAGCTGAACTACGGCGTCAGCTTCCCGATGATGGCCAAGACCCGGGTCAACGGCAGCGAAGCCCATCCGCTGTGGAAGTTCCTGAAGAGCGAAAAGCCCGGCTTCCTGGGCACCGAGGCCATCAAGTGGAACTTCACCAAGTTCCTGATCGGCCGCGACGGCCAGGTCATCAAGCGCTTTGCACCCAATGACCCGCCGGAAAAGCTGCGCGGCGACATCGAGGCGGCGCTGGCCGCTTCCTGACGGCCTCAGCGAGGCCGCCACAACCAGCAGCCGCGACCGCGCCTGACCTGCCCGGCCGCTTCGGCGGCACCCAGCAATTCATTGGCCGTCTGGCGCGACAGATGGGCCAGGCGTGCCAGTTCGGCCTGCGTCGCCGTCACTTCGGTCCATCCCGCGCCCGCCGGCCGGCCGCGTTCGCGCGCCATCTGGGCCAGGGCCTGGGCGAAGCGCTCGGCCGCGCCCTGGTGGCGGGCCGCCTGCAGCAGGCGCAGCGTGCCGTCGTAGCGGCGCGCGAACTCGGCCAGCAGGGCACGGGCGAAGCCGGGCACCTCGTCCATCAGCCGCGCGTAGCTCTCGCGGCCGAAGACCAGCACCTCGCTGGCGCCGCGGGCGATGGCCTCGTACTCCGACGGCTGGCCGGCGGCAAAGGCGGCCAGGCCAAAGAGGCGTGGCGGGCCGACGTTCTCGATGACGGAGACCCTGCCGTCGGCCGCCGTGAAGCGGGTCTCGATCTCGCCGGCCGCCACCGCGTAGAAGGCCGCCGTCTTCTGGCCCTGCACGAACAGGCAGCGCCCGTCGCCCAGCCGCCGGCGCGCGATGCACGCGGCGATGTCGGCGGGCAGGTCGACGCCCGGGAAATGGGCCTCGAAGACGCGTTGCAGCGCAGAGTCGTGGGGCATGCCACATTGTCGGCTGGCCGACACAAGCCGGCGCAGGCCCTGCCTATGCTGGCTGCATGGACCGACAAGCCCTTGCAACCCTGCTGAGCCGCTTCGGCCGCGAAGAAAGCAGCCAGGAACCCCTTTATGCGGCTTTGTGCGACGTGGCCGCGGCCGACGAACGCGCGCTGGCCTTGCTGGCGCAGGCGCCGCCAGAGCAGCGCAAGGTCAATCTGCTGCTCGCCGCCCTGCACGAGCGGGTGCTGGCCGGCGCCGCGCCGGAACTGGCCGCCTATTACCGCAGCGCCGGCGGCAGCCGCGAGCCGGATGCCGGCCTGGCTGCGGCACTGTCAGCCTGTCTCGAGCGCGAGTGGCCCACGCTGCTGCGTCATCTGCGCGAGGGCGCCACGCAGACCAACGAGATCGCCCGCGGCGCCGCCATCTGGCCCGCCCTGGGCGACGTCGCCCGCGCGACCGGGGCCCGTCATCTGGCGCTGCTGGACTTCGGCTGCAGCGCCGGCCTGAATCTCGGCGTCGATCAGTACGCGCTGCGCTATCGCGACGACCGGGGCGGCCTGCACGATCGCGGCCCGGCCCGTGATGGCCGGCGTGCCGAGATCGAGTCGCGCTGGCTGGGTGCCGCGCCGCCTCCGGAGCAAGCCGGCTGGCGGCTGTCGCTGCGCCATGGGCTGGACCCTGCGCCGGTCGATCCGCGCGATCCCGCCCACCTGCGCTGGTTGCAGGCCTGCCTGTGGCCCCACGACGCGGCACGCCGTGAGCGCCTGGCGCGTGCCGCGGCCCAGATCGCGGCCTTGCCGGTCAGCGTGAAGCGGGCGGACGACTGCATCGCCGCCATCGAACCCTGGCTGGCCGGCCTGCCCGCCGGCGTGCAGCCGGTGCTGCTGACGAGCTGGGTGCTGTACTACCTGTCGGACGCCGATCTGGCCCGCCTGCGGGCGACGGTCGATCGCCTCGCGCTCAGCCGGGGGCTGGCCTGGATCTGCGGCGAGCTGCCCGCCCTGAGCCGGAGCGCCGGTCCGGTGCCGGCACTGCCGGCCCTGCCGCCCGGCGAGGTGGCGGCGTCGGCCACGCTGTGGACGCTGCGCCAGGCCTCACGCGGCGCCCCCGCGGAGCGGGTGCTGGGTTGGTCGCATCCCCATGGCCGCTGGGTGGCCTGGCTGCAAGCCGATTTGCAGCCCCAGGCTTGCGGTGGACTAACAAGTTAGGGATGTCGGGATATTTTGCAGTTTGTAAAGACGCGATCGGGAATGGACTGCAAGTCTTTGACCTGAATGAGTTTTTTGTCTTGGCACGATGCCTGCTTTTGCGGACGGTCGGATTTGCGGAATCGTCATGGGCGGCTCCAAGAACGTCAGGGGGGATCCCAGCAAAGCCGGCAACACGCCAAAACTCTCTTCAACTCTCTCACGAGCAGCCTATGTCCCTCATTTCCCGCTTCATGCGTGGCGCCCTGGCGTCCCTGGCCCTGGCCACCGCCACCTTCTCCGCCTCGGCGGCCCCGACCACCCAGCTCGGCTTCCTGATCGACGCCTCCGGCAGCATCGGTTCGAGCAACTTCCAGATCATGCGCCAAGGCTATGCCGCCGCGCTGGCCGGCCTGCCCACCGACGGCAGCATCGAAGTCACCATCTACACCTTCTCCTCCGGCACCACGCAAGTCGTGGCCCCGACGATCGTCACCGGCGGCAGCCTGGCCGGCATCGTCGCGGCCGTCAACGGCATGGCCTATCCCGGCAGCAGCACCAACACGTCCGCCGGCATCGACGCCATCACCCGCGCCATGATCGGTTCGTCCAACTACAGCGCTGGCCTGAACTCCATCATCAACATCGCCACCGACGGCCTGCCTGATTCGCAAGCCGCCGCCCTGGCTTCCGCACAAGCCTCGAAGGCCGCCGGCATCGACGCCATGACCGCCGAAGCCCTGGGTGCCAGCCTGGACATCAACTTCCTGAAGAACCTGGTGTTCTCGCCCGTGACCGGCCCCTGCGCCGGCTGCGGCGTCGAGGTGACCAACCCGAACAACCCGATGACCAACGCGCCCTGGATCCTGCGCGTCAACACCTTCAGCGACTTCCCCGTCGCCATCAACGCCAAGGTGCAGGCCATCATCGTGAACACCGTGCCGGAACCCGCTTCCATCGCCCTGGTGGTCGTGGCCCTGGGCCTGGTGGGCGCCAGCCGCCGCAGCCGCAAGGCCTGAGCGCGTCGCTTCCGACGTTTGAACGGATGATCGAGACCGGCCGCTGGCCGGTCTTTTTCGTTGGCGCCTCGCGCCTTTCCCGCACCCGAAAGTTCCCCATGCCAATCACCGTCTCGCGCACGCTGGCCGTCGGCCTGCTGGGCCTGATCAGCGCCGGCGCCCATGCCGACTGCAGCACCAAGGACCGCAGCGAGCAGGTCGCCCTGGTGCTGTGCAGCGCCAATACCGACCAGGCCGGCCTGAAGGCCGCCGGCGTGGCGGCCTGCAAGGACAGGCAGGTCTGCAATGCCTGGATCTGGGAGGACGCCGCCAAGCTGCCGTCCAGGGCGCCTGCCGCCGACAAGGACCTGCCCAAGAGCTCCACCGGAGCCGCGCGCGCCGTCTGGATCAACGACTCCCAGCATCTGATGGAGCTGCGCAAGGCGCGCTGAGGGGAGGCGGTCGGCGCCGCCCTGGATAATCGCGGCTCCCCAACGGAGCCAGCCCCATGTTCGAGCACGTCGACGCCTATGCCGGCGATCCCATCCTGAGCCTCAACGAGGCTTTCCAGAAGGATCCCCGCGCCGGCAAGATCAACCTGTCCATCGGCATCTATTTCGACAACGACGGCCGCATCCCCATGCTGCCGTCGGTGCGCGCCGCCGAGCTGGCCGTCGTCGAGGCTGCCGGTGCCCGGCCCTATCTGCCCATGGAAGGCGCCGCCAACTTCCGCAGCGCCGTGCAGGCCCTGCTGTTCGGCGCTGAGCATCCGGCCATCGCTGCCGGCCGCATCGCCACCATCCAGGGCGTGGGTTCCAGCGGCGGCCTCAAGGTCGGCGCCGACCTGCTCAAGCGCTATTTCCCCGACAGCAAGATCTACCTGTCCGACCCGACCTGGGACAACCACCGCGCCGTCTTCGAGGGCTCGGGCCACAGCTGCGAGACCTATCCCTACTACGACCCCGCCACCGGGGGCGTGCGCTTCGACGATCTGCTGGCGTTCTTCAAGCAGCTGCCGACCCGCAGCGTCGTGCTGATGCACGCCTGCTGCCACAACCCCACCGGCGTCGACCTGACGCAGGACCAGTGGCGCGCCCTGGTGCCCGTCATCCGCGAGCGCCAGCTGCTGCCCTTCCTGGACCTGGCCTACCAGGGCTATGGCGACGGCATCAGTGAAGACGCCTTCGCGCCGCGCCTGCTGGCCGACGAGGGCCTCTCCTTCCTGATCGCCAACAGCTTCTCCAAGAGCATGAGCCTGTACGGCGAGCGCTGCGGAGGGCTGAGCGTGGTCTGCCCCGACGCCGACCAGGCGGCGCGCGTGCTCGGCCAGATGAAGTTCATGATCCGCCGCAACTACTCCAACCCGCCCATGCATGGCGGCCAGATCGTCGCCAAGGTGCTGACCGATCCCAAGCTGCGCGCCATGTGGGAGGCCGAGGTCAAGGAGATGCGCGAGCGCATCCAGGCCATGCGCCGCCAGCTGCACGACGTCCTCGTTGCCAAGCTGCCGGGTCGCGACTTCAGCTACTTCCTGACCCAGCGCGGCATGTTCAGCTATACCGGTCTGACCGCCGACCAGGCGGAACGGCTCAAGACCGAGTTCGGCGTCTACATCCTGCGCTCCGGCCGCATGTGCGTGGCCGGCCTGAACACGCGCAACGTCGAGGCCACGGCGCAAGCCATGGCCGCCGTGCTGGCGGGCTGAGTCGCGCCATGCGTCGGAGCGCCGCCACCCTGGGCGGCCTGCTGCTGATCGCCGGTTCTGCCGTCGCGGCCGAGCCGGTCGTGGACAGCATCGTCTGGCTGAACAGCGACACCCTCGCGAAGCGCGAGGGTGACAACCTCGTGCGCCCCTCCGACATGATCGCGAACTGGCTGCAGGACCATCTGGGCCGCGTCGAGCTCAAGCGCGCCACGGCCAACGCCGAGCGCAGCTGGGCGCTGATCCGCCAGGGCGAGAAGGCCTGCATCGCCAGCGCGGTGCGCCTGCCCGAGCGCGAGCGCCTGGCCTACTTCAGCACGCTGTGGCTGATGCCGCCGCCCCAGCTCGTCGTGCGCCGCGAGCGTCGCGACGCGCTGCCGCTGGACGCCCAGGGCGCCGTCATCCTGCCGGCCCTGCTGGCCGACGCATCGCTGCGCGGCGTGGTCGCTCAGGGTCGCAGCTATGGCGCGGCCCTGGATGCCCAGCTCGCCAGCGGCAAGCTGCTGGACCATGTGATGGGCGCCGACTTCGGCAGCAATCTGCTGCCCATGCTGGCGCAGGATCGTGCCGACTACACCTTCGAATACCCCAACGTCCTTGTCGCCCTGGGCAGCCAGCGCGGTGCCGAGCTGCCTCTGGTGGCGCTGCCGCTGCGTGGCCTCAACGAACCCGTGCCCAGCGGCGTCGCTTGCCCGCGCACGCCCTGGGGCCATGCCGCCATCCGCCTCATCGACAGGACCGTGGGCACGCCGGCCGGTGCCGCCATGCTGCGCGAGACCCTGCAGATGACGTTGCCGCCCGACACCCAGCGCGCCTACCGCGAGGCCTTCGATGCGCATTTCCAGCGCCGCGCCAAGCCCACGCCGGGGCTTTGACCATAACGCCCGGTGATGGCCGCAGCCGTCGCTTTCATTGGTCCCTGAGGCCGGCCGTCTTTACGCTGCCGGCCAAGACAAGGCTCCAAGGGCAGGATGAAGCATTGCGTGGTGATCGGCGGCGGCGTGGTGGGCCTGACCACCGCCTGGGCGCTGCTGGAACGGGGGCACGGCGTGACCCTGATCGAACGCGACGGCGAGGTGGCCCAGGGCGCCAGCCGCGCCAACGGCGGGCAGCTCAGCTATCGCTATGTGTCGCCGCTGGCCGACGCCGGCGTGCCGCTGAAGGCGCTGCGCTGGTTGCTCGACCCCGACGGCCCGCTGCGCTTCAAGCCCGAGGCGAGCTGGGCGCAGTGGTCGTGGTTGATCGCCTTCCTGCGCAACTGCCGCGGGCCGGTGAATCGGCGCACCACCGAGAGGCTGCTGGCCCTGGGTGCCTACAGCCAGGCCTCCTTCGCCCGCCTGCAGGCCGAGGCGCAGCTCGGCGACAACATCGCGCTGCGCACGCCGGGCAAGCTGGTGGTCTACCGCAAGCCGGCGGAGTTCGCCCGCGTGGCGGCTCGCGTGAAGGGCAGCGGCGCCGAGCAGGCCCTGTCGCATGACGACTGCGTGGCGCTGGAGCCGGCCCTCGCCGACACCGAAGCCACGCTGGCCGGCGGCATCTTCACGCCCGGCGAAGCGGTGGCCGACTGCCACGCCTTCTGCGCGGCCTTGTACGAAAGGCTGGGCCAGCACGAGCGCTTCCGCGGCCGCGTCGGTGCACCCGTCGACGGCCTGCAGCGCGACGCCCAGGGCGCCGTGCTGGGCGTGCAGACCCGCATGGGCGGCATCGGCGCGGATGCCGTCGTGCTGGCGGCCGGCCTGCACAGCCGGGCGCTGGCGGCCACGGTGGGCGTCGAGCTGCCGATCTACCCGCTCAAGGGCTACAGCCTGACCGCCCCCATCCAGCCCGGTCACCGCCCGCCCGAGGTCAGCGTGACCGACTTCGAGAAGAAGATCCTCTACGCCCGCATCGGCCAGGAGCTGCGCGTGGCGGCCATGGTTGATCTCGTCGGGGATGACCTCAGCCTGGATGGCGGCCGCCTGGCTTCCCTGCAGCGTTCGGTGCGCGCCACTTTCCCGCATGCCGCCGACTACGACCGCGCCACGCCCTGGGCCGGCCTGCGCCCGGCCACGCCCAGTGGCGCGCCCATCCTCGGCGCCAGCGGCGTGCCCGGGCTGTGGCTCAATGTCGGCCATGGCGCCCTGGGTTTTACGTTCTCCTTCGCGACGGCCAATATCGTGGCCGAGCTGGTCTCGGGTCGCGGCAGTCCGCTGCCGCTGGAAGGCCTGAGTCTGTGAACAACGACGACCTCGCCCAGGCCCTGCTGGCGGCCGTGCGCGCCCAGCATTTCGAGCAGACGGCCGACAGCCTGCGCGGCGGCGAGCCGGTGGATGCATTCCCCAGCATCGACCTCGCCGTGGTCGTCTTCCAGCGAAGTGGTGGAGCGCCGGTCTGTGCCGATGTGCTGTTCTCGCGTGAGCACCGCCAAGGCCTGGTGGCGCAATTCAACGCCGACTTCGGTGCGGTCAACAACATCGCCTTCAAGGCCGACGTGCGCGATGCCACGGGCGACTCCTACGCCTGGCTGCCCGGTGCGGACTGGAGCCGCATCGAATTTCCCGCCTGGTTCGGCAGCGGCCCGCGTTTCGTGGCGCCCTATCCGGCCTCGCTGCTGAAAATGATGGTGGCCGTCGGCATCGGCCGCCTCGTCGACGCCGGCCGCAGCGACTGGGCTCTGCCATTGAGCTTCGCGGGCAAGACCCGACCCACCGCCGACTGGCTGTTCGACATGATCACCGTCAGCAGCAACGAGGCGACCTCGGCCCTGGTCGCCCACCTGCACGAGCGCGGCGCCATTCGTCGGGAATCAGGCCGCGAGGTGCACAACGAGATCCACGACGTCTTCAGGGCGGCGGGCCTGCCTGGGCTGATGATCGCCAACACCCAGGCCGACGGCGGCTGGGGCAACGGCGCCGGCTCGGGCGTCGGCCAGATCCAGATGACGGCCTGGGATGCGCTGCGGCTGATGTGGCGCCTGGATGCCGACGCGCCGGCCGTGCCCCAACTGGTCAGCCCCGCCAGCCGCGACGTCATCCGCCGCGCGCTGGACGCTCAGAAGCTGCATCACAACCTCAGCAGCGAGTCGCTGCGCGCCCTGCCGGGCTGGGTGCAAGGCATCCCCGCGCGCTTCGCCCACAAGACCGGCAATACCCAGAACTACACCAGCGACGCCGGCATCGTGCATGACGGTGAGCTGCACTATCTGATCGCGCTGACCACCAGCCTCGGCATGCGCTACGCGCCGCATCCCGAAGCCTCGACGACCTGGAAGGTGCCGGCCCTGGGCGCGGCGGTGCACGCATGGCTGAAGGCGAATTCCTGATCCCGCCGCTGCGCGCGGGCGCGAGCATCGCCGTCATCGCGCCGGCCGGTCCGCCCAAGCCCGGGCGGCTCGATCCCGTCGCAGGCTGGCTGGGCGAGCGTGGCTACGAGCCGCATCTGCTGCCGAGCTGCTTCGGGTCGCCACCGCTGGACTTCCTCGCCGCGCCCGATGCGGTGCGGCTGGCCGATGTTCACACGGCCTTCGGCGATCCGTGCTTCGACGCCGTGCTGGCGCTGCGCGGGGGGGCAGGCTGCATCCGGCTGATGGATGGCATCGACCTCGGCCTGCTGGCGCACACGCGCAAGCTGCTGATCGGCTACAGCGACCTGACCGTGCTGCATGCGCTGCGCACCCAGGCCGGCATCCCGTCCCTGCATGCGCCCATGCCGGCCAGCGACTGGGGGCTGCCGGGTTCCGAGGCGGATACCGACGCGCTGTTCGCGCGCCTGGCCGGCGGCTGGAAGCGAGGTGATCTCGTCGGCCAAGCCACGCCGCACCCGCTCAGCCATGGAGGCCGCGCACGAGGCCGACTCATCGGCGGCAATCTCGCCATGTTCTGTGCGCTGCTCGGCACGCCCCATCTGCCCGACGTCGACGGTGCCCTGCTCTTCATCGAGGACATCAGCGAGGAACCCTACCGCGTCGACCGCATGTTGAGCCAGCTGCGCCTCTCCGGCGTGCTGGATCGCATCGCCGGTCTGCTGGTGGGCAGCTTCAGCGGTGCCGAGAGCCCCGACGCCGTGCTGGCCGACCATCTGCCTCGCCTGCGCTGCCCGGTGCTGGCCGGCTGGCCCTCGGGCCACGGCCAGCCCAACCGGCCGCTGCCGCTTGGCGTGATGGCCGAGATGGACGTCACGACCTGCACGCTGACCCTAGCCTGAGGTTCAACAAAAAAGCCCCGCCGAAGCGGGGCTGCAAAGCCGGCTTCAGGAGCCGGCAGGGAGTCTCGGAAAGAGATCAGAAGAACTTGTAGCTGGCCGACATCGTCAGCGTGCGGCCGCGCGGGTCGGCCACGCGCGGGTCCCAGCCCGTGCCCACCGCGTTGTCGACGTTGTGCCAGGTGAAGGGCGGCTCGCGGTCGAACAGGTTGATCACGCCGACGCTGAGCGACAGGTCCTTGGTCGGTGTGTAGGTGCCGACCAGGTTGAAGGTCACGTATTTGGAGATCTTGCGGCGCTGGAACTCGGGCGTGGCCGAGGCTGTCGTGTGGTCTTCGTCCCAGTAGCCCGACGAGTAGTTGGCCGACAGTGTCGTGGTCAGCGTCGGCGTCTTGTAGCTGCTCGTCAGCGCGGCCTTCCAGGGCAGGTAGAGGGTGGTGTTGGTCCACTGGCCGACGTACTGGATCATCGGCGTGCCTTCGATGAGCTGCTCCCGGGCGCTGATCATCTTGGTGGCCGACAGCGTCGTCGTCAGCTTGTTGCCCAGCAGCGGCGTCGTCCAGTTGCCGGTGAAGTCCACGCCCTTGGTCATGCTGCCGCCGGCGTTGATCCAGCCGGCCTGGATCAGCACGATGTTGCCGCTGGCGTCGCGGATGAAGTTGTTGGCGAAGATGGAGTAGTTCTGCAGCTCCTGCGTCGGCGTCAGGTTGTGGATGCGGTCGATCATCTTGATCTGCCAGTAGTCCACCGAGGCCGTCATGTCCTTGACCGGCGAGAACACCACGCCCAGCGAGCCCTGGTGCGACTTCTCGGGCTTGAGGTTGGGGTTGCCGCCGGACAGGTAGGCGATGCTGTTGAGCTGGCAGGACGGGTCGTTGTTGCCCGTCGGGTTGGGGCACTTCACGGGGTCGGGGAAGGTGCCCGTCGTCGCCAGCTGCACGGTGCCCAGGTTGAGCTGCTGCGGCGTCGGCGCGCGGAAGCCTGTGTTGTAGGAGCCGCGCATCAGCAGATCCGGCATCGGCGTGAACTTGAAACCGATCTTGGGGTTGGTGGTGCCGCCGACCTGCTGGTAGCGGTCGTGGCGCAGGGCGAGGTTGAACTCCAGGCTCTTCAGCGCCGGGATCAGCAGCTCGCCATAGACCGCGCTGACGTTGCGACTCATGTCGGGCGCGGTGGCGTTGCCGGGGCAGCCCATCACCGAGTTGGCCAGCAGCATATTGGCCGGCGAGAAGGACGAGACGCAGTTGTATTTCTGCGTGCCGGTGTAGCCGTAGAACTCGCGGCGCAGGTCGGTGCCGACGGCGAAGGACAGGTCGCCGGCGGGCAGCTTCATCAGCGGGCCGGTGATGCTGGCGAGGAACTGGTCGACCTGGGTGCGGCCGCCGGCCAGGCGGTCGTGGACCTTGGTGGCCTCGACGGCGGCCATGGCCTCCTTGGTCTGGGTCTGGCCGGGCATCAGGAAGGGGTTGTAGATGCCGCTCGTCAGCAGGGCGACGAGCTTGTTGGTGTCGGCATAGCCATCCACCATCTCCTGGTAGCCCGAGGCCTTGCCGCGGGCCAGCGACATCTTGTAGTCGTAGCGACCCAGCGAGCCTTCGATGCCGACGGTCAGGCGGTCGTTGATCGACTCGTTGCCCAGGGTGCGATAGCCCCAGTCCCACATGCGCAGCCGGTAGGCGATGGGCTTGGTGGGGTCGAACTGGTTGGCGCCATACAGCGCCTTCATGTTGGCGTAGTAGGGGCCGTTGACCGGATAGTCGGCGCCATTGGCATAGGTCACGCCGTTGACGACGGCGCCCAGGCCCAGCGAAGTCGTGCTGAACTGGTAGGGCGTGAACTCGCCGAGGGAGTAGTAGCGCGAGCCGACGAACTCGACGAAGGCCGTCGCGTCGTTGCCGACGTTGAAGTTGGCGCGCACGACGCCGCTGGTCGTCGTGCTGGGCGCCGACAGCATGTACTGGCGGCCGTAGTCGGTGCCGCAGCGGAACGTGCTGTTGGCCTTGGTGTAGCCCAGGCCCGACAGCACCGTCGGGTTGGCCAGCTGGCTGACGCCGAAGGGCGCGGCCGAGCACTGGTTGGTCAGGGCCAGGCCGTTCAGGATGGTGTACTTGGTCGGGTCGGTGGCGCCGACGGTGGTGCCGGCCGTCGGCAGGGCGCTGTTGGCCTGGCCGATGATGTTGGCGAACCAGGGCGAGCTCGTGGTGTCGGGCGCCAGGCCGCGGTCGGGCTGGTAGCCCAGGGCCCAGGGACGGCTCACGCCGCGCAGGATGAGGTTGCTGCCGTGCGTGAGGCTGCCGACGATGTTGAAGTTCTGCGTCGCCAGATTGCCCCAGCCCGCGGTCAGGTTGAGCTTGCGCTGCTGGCCACCGGCGCCGTCGAAGGGCGAGCTGTAGCTGGCGCTGCCGCGCACGCCCTGGAAGTCGCGCTTGAGGATGAAGTTGATGACGCCGCCGATGGCGTCGGTACCGTAGACGGCCGAGGCACCGTCCTTCAGCACCTCGATGCGGTCGATCATGTCCAGCGGGATGGCGTTCAGGTCCACCGAGCCGCCCGAGGTGCCCTGGTTGGACAGGCGCCGGCCGTTCAGCAGCACCAGCGTGCCGGTGGGTCCCAGGCCGCGCAGATTGGCGTAGGCGCCGCCACCGGCAAGGCGGTCGCCTTCCTGGCCGAAGACGCTGTTGCTGGACACCGCATTGTTCGCGTTGGCGGCGTTCACGGACAGCGAGCGCAACACGTCCTCGGCGCTGGTCAGGCCCTTCTGGCGGACTTCCTCGGCGCTGATGACTTCCAGCGGCAGGGCGCCTTCGTCCGACAGGCGCTTGATGCTGGAGCCCGTGATCTCGACGCGCTCGAGCTTGGCGCCTTCGTTCTGCGCCAGCACGGCGCCTGTATGGACGGCGAGGCCGACGACGGCAAGCTGGGCGACCAGACGATTCAACTTCATCTCAAGGGCTCCTCAATGTGATTCGATTGCGGACTATGTTCGCCGTCGCGCGCGGGGCCGCCCAGGGGGCGGCACCCCAGGTGTTGCGCGGTTTTCAATGAATGCTTGTGCGGCGCACATAACCTGCGGGAATGCGTGTACGCCGACAAGCACGCCCGCGGTGCGCGGCAGCCCCTCTACAGTGCCGGTGGAGGTTTTTTCGATGCGATTGATCACCGAGGCCGAAGTCGCGGCCGTGCTCGACCCCGACAGTGCCGTTGCGGCCCTGCGTGCGGCCTTTGCCCAGCATGGCCGCGGTCAGGCCCAGGTGCTGGCCCGGCATCGCGCCACCGCCAGCCATGAAGGTGCGGCCGTGGCCATCAGCGCCATGGGCGCCATCCTCGGGGCCGACGGTGAACTGCCCGCGGTGCTCGGCACCAAGGTCTATTCGGCGCGCAACGGGAAGTACAACTTCCTCGTCAGCCTGTTCTCGGCCGGGACCGGCGCGGCTCTCGCGACGCTGGAGGCTAACGAGTTCACGCGGTTGCGCACGGCGGCGGCCACGGCCGTCGCGGCCGACCTGCTGGCGCTGCCCGGTGCGAGGACGCTGGCCGTGTTCGGTGCCGGCATCCAGGGCCGGGCCCATGCCGAGGCGTTGACGCGCGTGCGCCGCTTCGAGCGTGTGCTGGTCTGCGCTCGCTCGGGCGCCGAGGCTTTCGCCGCCGAACTGCAGTCGTCCCTGGGACTGCCGGTGCGGGCCGTCGATGCGGCCACCGCCGCCAGCGAGGCCGACGTCATCGTGACGGCCACGCGCGCGGCCACGCCGCTGTTCGACGGCGCGCTGGTGAAGCCCGGGGCCTTCGTGGCCGCGGTGGGCTCCAGCACGGCCTCGGCGCGCGAACTGGACGATGCCTTGCTGGCGCGCGCCGCCCTCATCGCCGTGGAGTGGCACACCGCTGCCCAGCAGGAAGCCGGCGACCTCGTCCAGGCCGGGCCCGGAGTCGTCACCGAGCGCGTCGTCGAACTCGGCGAGCTGATCGTCAGCCCGCGGCCGCGCGGCGCCCAGGACATCGTCGTCTACAAGAGCGTCGGCATCGGCCTGGAAGACGTGGCCCTGGCCCGCCTCGTGGCGCATCGGCTCGGAGCCTGTTGATGCGCCTTTGCTTGCTGCTGGCCGCGGCGCTGCTTCTCAGCGGCTGCGCGACGACCCCCGTTCCCGACCCCGTGCAGGCCGCCCTCGACAAGGCCGGTCTGCCCGCCGACAGCCTGGGCTTCGTGCTGCAGCCCCTGGACGGCTCGCGACCGGCCCTGAGCCGGCGCGCCGATGCGGCGATGGCACCGGCTTCGACGATGAAGCTGGTGACGGCCACCGTGGCGCTGGACAAGCTGGGCATCAACCAGCGCGGCCGCACCGAGTTGCTGGCCGCTTCGGCACCCGTCGACGGCGTCATCGAGGGCCCACTGATCCTGCGCGGCGGCGCCGACCCCGACCTCGACTGGCCGGCCCTGTGGTGGCTGCTGCGCCAGCTGCGCGAGAGTGGCGTGCGCGAGATCCGCGGCGGCCTCCTTGTCGACCGCACGCTGTTCAAGCCGACGCGCTTCGACATCGGACTGCCGCCCTTTGATGACGCGCCCGAGTTCGACTACAACGTCATTCCCGACGCCCTGCACCTGAACGGCAGCCTGCTGGACTTCGAGCTGCAGGCCACGGCCGGTGGCGTCACGGCGCGCGCGCTGCCGGCCCTGCCCGGGCTCAGCGTGGACGCCAGCGCCATGACGCTGTCCGACCGCCTGTGCAAGGACTGGGACGAGGACTGGAAACCCGCCGCCGTGCAGCCCGCGGGGGACGGCTGGGCGCTGAAGCTGCAAGGGGCCTTCCCGGCCGGCTGCCACCAGCGCGCGCCGCTGCAGATCGTCGACCGGCAATGGCTGGTCACGCATGCCGTGCGCCAGCTCTGGGCCGAGCTTGGCGGAACCCTGGGCGCGGGCGACGTGGAGGCTGCCGCACCGGCCGACGCCGTCGTGCTGGCGACCCACCGCGGCCGGCCTCTGGCCGAGGTGCTGCGCGGCGTCATGAAGCGCAGCGATAACGCATTGATCCGCCTCATCTATCTGCAGTTGGGCGCCCAGGCGGCCAAGGGCGATGAGCCGACGCTGGTGGCGGCTGAGCGCGTCGTGCGCGGCTGGCTGGCGGAACATGGGGTCGATGCGGCGGCCCTGGTGCTGGACAACGGCTCGGGCCTGTCGCGCAGCGAGCGCGTCAGCCCGGCCCTGCTGGCCGGCGTGCTGCGTGCGGGCCAGCGCGGTGCCCAGGCGCCCGAGCTGCTCGGCACGCTGCCCATCGCAGGCCTGGACGGCACGCTGTCGCGGCGGCTCAAGGACAGCCCGGCCAGTGGCCAGGCGCGGCTCAAGACCGGCACCCTGCGCGACGCTGTCGGCCTGGCGGGCTTCGTGCCGGATGCCGGCGGCAGGCCCTGGGTCTTCGTCGCCCTGCTCAACCATCCCGAGGCCGCACGCAAGGGCCGGCCGGTGCTGGATGCCCTCGTGAACTGGGTGGCGGCGCAGCGTTGATCGCCTATCCTCGGCGCCCATGAGGGTGAGCATGGGCAAGCGATGGGTGGCGGCCGTCCTGGCGGGCATGGCCACGCTGGCCTCGGCGACGGAGTTGCGCTTCGTCGCCGAGCCTTTGCCGCCCTACAGCTACGAGATCGAAGGCCGGCCAGCCGGGCCCCTGGTCGACGTGATGCAGGCCGTCTGCGCGAAGCTGGACTGGCGCTGCAGCGTCGAGGTGCTGCCCTGGCGGCGTGCCCTGCGCATGGGCCAGGCGGGCGAGGTCGAGGGCGTGTTCGCCGTCGTCACGCCGCCGACGACTCGCCCCAAGTTCCATGTCTCGCCGCCCGTCATCGATGCGCGCTATCTGCTGTTTGCACGCAGCGCGAGCACCTTGAACTTTGACGGCGACAACCGTGTCCTGGCCGGCCGCGTGATCGGCGTCTACGGCCCCTCGGGCGCACAGGACGCGGCGACCGCCCTCATCCACGCGGTGCCGGGCGCCCGGACCGAGATCGAGACCGACAACCGCGCGGTGCTGCGCAAGCTCGCCGCCGGCCGCTATGGCGAGGACGGCCTGGCCCTGGCCAACGAGGCGGTCGCCCAGCAGTTGATGCGCGAGGACGGCATGAGCGGCCTGCGACCGGCGGGCCAGGTCAAGACCTTCGGCTATGCCTTCGGCCTGAACAAGGAGCGCGTCGATGCCGCGACGGCGGCCGTCTTCGCCAAGGCGCTGCTGGAGCTGTGCCGCAGCGGGCGCACGGCCGAGTTGCTCAAGCCCTATGGCCTGAGCGCGTCGGCCTGCGTCAAATGACGGCCGGTTGCAGCAGCCGGATCGTTCCTGCCTCTGCGTCCATCTCCGCCATTGCGCCCACCGGCAGCGTCAGCTTGCGCTTGATGTGGCCGATGGCCGCGCCGCGGTAGACGGGGATGTTGAGCGGCAGCAGGTAGTCGTCGAAGACCTCGTCCAGCGTCAGGCTGCCATAGCCTTCGCCCGGCTCGCACTTGGTGAAGCGGCCGAGCACGACGCCGCTGAGCGACGACAGCGCGCCGGCCAGGCGCAGCGTCGACAGGCAGCGGTCGATGCGGTAGATGTATTCGTTGATGTCTTCGAGGAAGAGCAGGGCGCCGCGGCAATCGGGGAAATAGGCCGAACCGGCCATGGAGGCCAGAACGGTCAGGTTGCCGCCCACCAGCCGGCCCTGGGCCTTGCCGGCGCGCAAGGTGGTGATGCGTTCCTCGCGGGCGATGAGGTCGTCCACGGGCTTGACCACCGGGTTGCGCAGCATGGCGGCGTCGGCGTTCATGACGACGGATCGGAAGCTCTGCACCGAGTAGTCGTTCCACTCCGACACGGCCACGGGGCTGTGGAAGGTGACGAGGCCGGTCTGGCGGTGGATGGCATTGACCAGGCAGGTCAGGTCGCTGAAGCCGCCGAAGAATTTCGGTTTGCGGCGCATCAGCTCGTAGTCCAGCTTGTCGACGATGCGGTTGCAGCCCGAGCCGCCGGTCACGGCCAGGATGCCGGCCACCGAGTCCTCGGCAAACATCGCGTTGATGTCGGCGGCGCGCTGGGCGTCGCTGCCCGCGAAGGGCCCGCGGCGCGCGGCGACGAATTCGCCCAGCTTGACCTTGAAGCCCAGGGCCTGGACCACCTCGACAGCCATCTTCAGCGGTTCGCGCTCGAAGGTGGCATTGGCCGGGCTGACGAGGCCGAGGGTGTCGCCCGGGCGCAGCCGCGGCGCCCGCAGCCCTCCATCGGCGGCCTGGCTGGGCCGGGCGGCGGCCAGCAAACCGGCCGCGGCGGCGCTGAAGTGCAGTAGTTGACGGCGTGACGGGTTCATATCGTTTGCAAACAGTCAGAAATGAGGGGGCAACCGCATACTCGGTTGCGTGGACTCGTCGACCTCGCGCGGCATTGTGTCCGTCGTCGCGACGGTCGTGCGGCGTCATGTGCTGACTATTGCTGCGGCCCTCATAACCAGCGCGGTGCTGGCGGAACCCTGTCCCGGGCGCTTGCGTATTGCCTTCCCCGAAGGGCCGGCCGAGCCCTTCATGCGCGGCCAGGGCGAGGATTTCCTGCGGCCACCCGGGCTGCTGGTGGATTGGATGCGCAACGCGCTGCGCGAGCAGGGCTGCCTGGAGAAGGCCGAGATGCTGCGCCTGCCGGTGCGCCGCCTGCGCGCCATGATCGAAGCCAGCCAGATCGACATCGTGGCCGGCGTGGGCGAGGGCGGACCCATCGCGGCCCTGCTGGCCCTGCCGCCCCACGAAGGGCGGCGCGGCGAGTTCGACTACAGCCTGGGCGCGGTCGAGTACGTGCTGTATGCGCGCCGCGGCAGTGGCATCGCTTGGGATGGGCAGGCCCTCTCAGGCCTGTCGGCGGATGCGCGTGTCGGCGTCACGGCCAGCACGCGCACCGAGATGCTGGCGCGGGAGCGCGGCTGGCTGGCCGACCCGGCGCCCAGTCATGAGAGTGCCCTGCTCAAGATCGCGGCCGGCCGCACGCCGGTGCTGCTGATGCACAGCTATTTCGTCGACGACAGGTTGCGCCGCGATCCGCAGCTGGCCCAACAGATCGAGCGGCTCTCGCCCGCGGTGGAGCGGCGTCACCTCTTCGTGGGCGTGGCGCCGGCGCTGGCGCAGAACAGCAAGGACTTCACGATGCGGCTCTGGCGGGCCTTGTGCAAGGAGTCGGCGGCGTCCAAGGCGGACGGGGCCTGTCGCTTGCCGCCGAGCTAGTGTGAATAGGCACGAAGCCGGGAGGCTTGGGTGATTCCTAAGATCGCGGCCGATGCCAAAACCTGCGCGCCACGCCTGTGGAATCCGTCGGACCCTTGTACTTTGCTGCAACGTGCTGGCAGCCCACGCGCCAGTCATGGCTGCCACATCGACCTGCTCGCCCGATGGACCCGCCGAGAAGCAGGCGCCGAACACGCTACCCGGCGTATCCGTTGAAGGCGCGAGAAACGAGAACGCCGCGCGCCGAACCTCGGGTGCCGGGCGCATCGTCATCGATCGGCGCGACATCGACGCCAGCGGCAGCAGCACCGTCGAGCAGATGCTTCGCAACGAGCCGGCGATCACCATTGCCGCCGATGGCCGTCTCGGATTGATGGGCTTGCCGGGCTACACCCAGATCTTGCTGGATGGTGCACCACCCCCCAATGGCAAAGCTGTCCTCGACCTGGATCTGTCGCAGGTGGAGCGCATCGAGATCATCAAGTCCGCCACGGCCGAAACCGGGGCCTTCGGCATCGCCGGCACGATCAATATCGTGTCCCGCCGTATCGACCCGCGCGCTGAGCAACAGCTTCGGCTGAATCTGGGTGGGGGAGCACTGGATTCCAGTGCGCGCGGCGCCTGGACGCTGAACCGTCCTGCCGGTGCGGATGGATTTGGCTACCGGGCCACGGTGTCGGCGAGTCGACGCCAACAGCGCGAAACCAAGCAGGAGACCGTCGCTGCCGGCGCGGATCCGGCGAGCCTGCGGCCTCTCTGGGGCGGAGGCGGCGCCTCCGATACCGTGAAAGAGCATCTCAATGCGTCGTCGACGCTGCGCTGGGTGCTGCCGGAACGCAACAGGCTCGAGGTCAGTCCCTCCGCCCTCTGGCTGCGCAACAGCAGTGCCGCGGCGACGCACTACGCCGGCTCTGCCGGCGCAGCGCCGCCGGTCGATGCTTTGCTGGAGGGCGGGCGCAGTCTGCTGGGCTCCTATTCCGGCGAGCTGCTGTGGGCGCATGAGACCGAGCTGGGGCCGAAGCTTGAATTGCGTTGGGCGCCCACGCTCATGCACGAGCAGGCGCAAGCCGCCCAGGATGTGATGACGGGCTCGATGCTGTCCCGCTACGCCGAACGGTACGCGCGCACCACGCATCTGCAGCACCTCAGGCTGCACGCGGATGGCGAACTCCGGCGCGGCCATGACCTCAAGGCCGGAGCTGAAGTCAGCTCCTGGGACGGCCAGAGCGAACTGCGTGCCGAGGTGAATGACCTGCCCGACCTGAGCCTGCTGGCCTTCGGCACCACACAGGGTGAACACAGCCGGCGTTACAGCGGCTTTGTGGAATACGACGGCCAGATCTCCAAGGCGTTCGCGATGAATGCCGGGCTTCGCCACGAGCACCAGAAGGTCAGGGTGAACGATGGATTCATCCAGTCACGGGGCGGCTACTCGCTGTTCGCACCCTCCCTGCATGCCACCTACAAAGTCGACGAGGCCGGTAAGAGTCAGGTCCTTGCCAGCGTTGCGCGTACCTTCAATGCACCCTTCTACGATCAGCTTCGACAGCGCCCCTCCCAGGTCAACGCGCTGGCCAGTTGCCCGCCGGCGCAGCTCTGCGGCCCCAACAGCGCCGAACGGGCCGATGCAACCGGCAATCCGGACCTCCGTCCCGAGCGCTCCCTGGGCTTCAACCTGTCCCTTGAGCAGCAGTGGGGCAGCGACAGCCGCATCAGGGTGGAAGCATTCAGCCGTTCGATCCGGGACGTTTTCGTGACCGAGACGCAGCTGCAAACTGTCCCCTGGGCTTCGACCGCCCGCTATGTGAGCCGCCCTGAAAACCGCGGAAGGGCGGAGGTGCGCGGGCTTGGGCTGGAGTCCAGCCTGCGCCTGGACGAGTTGGAGCCCGGCTGGCCGAGATTCAAGTTGCGCACCGGTCTGCAATGGGCGCGATCCCGTCTGGCCGAAGTGCCCGGCCCGGACAACCGCTTCGCGGGCCAAAACCCCTGGAGCGCCAAGCTGGGTCTGGATTACGTGCCCGCGGGGGCGAGTTGGGATTGCAGCCTGAACGCCAACGCCTCACCAGCCGGTTGGGTGCGCAGCGCATTGAACCAGCGCTACTTCGAGAGTCGGCGCCACGACCTCAGTGCCGAATCGAGCTGGACCCCGAACGCGCGCTTCAAGTGGCGGCTGGCACTTCGCAACCTGATGCCTCGTGACCGAACCCGCGTCGACGAGTTTGAACAGGGCGCCGGATTCACCACCCGCGCTGCCGAGACGCGCAGTGCGATGAGCGCCCAGCTCAACGCCGAGTTCAAGCTCTGAGCCCCATCGGGCGGCTGTCGTACGGGAGCATCGGCACCGTCCTCAAGGTGAATCTTTTCGTTCTTCTCAGGATTGACGCTGCAGCGGCGGCCTCGCTATGTTGCGCGATCTCGCGAAGAACAACAGAGGAGCACCTCATGAAGCACTCCCTCATCGGCCTGCTGCTGGCCCCCTTGATCCTGCTGACCGGCTGCGCCGGCACCTCGCCCGTGGCCAGCGTGGAGGACACCAAGAACTGCACAGCCATGCTGGCAGGCGGCTTCCGCAAGGTGGCCGACGAGCGCGGCGAGCGCTTCAACGGCAAGGTCGGCGAAGAGGTCGCCCGCTGCCGCGGCAGCGACAAGGCCGCGGCGTTCCGCAACACGCCTTATGTCGACTGGTCCAACTACTGGGCCACCGGCGACAAGTCCACGCTGATGCCTGGCACGACCGGCGTCGATAGTCATTTCAGCGCCAACGGCCGTGGCGTCGACGGCGCCCTGCTGGACCTCGAGTACCAGCGCATGGAGCTGATCAAGTTCAACCTGTTCGACAACTCCGGCAGCTTCTCCGACTACGCGCTGGGTCGCGACGGTGTGGCGGGGGCCGCCATCAAGACCTGGCCCTCGATGCGGCTGGGCAAGGATTCGCCTTTCTACGCGGCGGTGGGCGGCGACGGTGCCCAGCTCTGCCAGGGCGAGCTGATCCGCTGGCGCCAGCTCAGCGGCATCTGCAACGATATCCGCAACCCCAGGATGGGCTCGGCCGGCACGCCGTTCGCGCGCAATGTGCAGTTCGAGGCCACCTATCCCGACATCAGCGACGACCAGCTCGCCCGCAACCGCCATGGCGACCGACTGACCCTGCTGCAGCCCGACCCGCAACTGATCAGCCGCAAGCTCTTCACCCGCGCCCAGAGCGACCCGTCCAAGTGTCGCGACGGCCAGGGCCTGCCGGGCAACTCGGTGGACGCCAACTGCGACTACCAGAAGGCGCCCTTCTTCAACGTGCTGGCGGCCTTCTGGATCCAGTTCATGACGCACGACTGGTTCTCCCACATGGAGGAGGGGCGCAACCAGCCGCAGTGGATGGCCGTCGGTTGCAGCGGTGACGCCGCCAAGCTGGGCTGCCGGCCCGACGACCGCATCGACCGCGCCTTCGTGGCCGAAGCCGGTGCGCCGCCGCGCTACACGGCCGCCGACGGCACGAAGCCGCTGGCGCGCGCCTTCCGCACCCATGCCAACAACAACACCGCGTGGTGGGACGCCTCGCAGATCTATGGCTACAACGAGGTCTCGCGCCAGCGCGTCAAGCGCGATCCGGCCGACCCGGCCCGGCTGCTGATGCTGCCCGGCGCGCGTGGCGGCGCCGGCGAGGCCCTGGGCCAGCTGCCCGTCTTCGCGGCCGGCGATCCCATCCTGCCGCAATGGGCGGGCCAGGGCGCCGCGGCCTTCCCGGACAACTGGAGCATCGGCGTCGGCTTCTACCAGACCGTGTTCTCGCGCGAGCACAACGCCTTCGTCGCCGAGTTCCGCCGCCGTGCCGCGGCCACGCCCGATGCCGATTCGGGCCTGCGCGACCCGGCCAAGCCCACCGCCGTCATCCGCTACCGCGACGTGACGCCCGACGTGCTGTTCGAGGTGGGGCGCCTCGTCGTTGCCGCCGAGATCGCCAAGATCCACACCATCGAGTGGACGACGCAGCTGCTCTACGACGAGCCCCTCTACCTCGGCATGAACGCCAACTGGGGCGGGCTGTTCGAAGGCCATCCCCTCGTCGAGAACGCCCTCGAGGCCATCGTCGTGCAGAACTACGGCAAGAGCACCGATGCCAAGAAGGCCGGCCAGTGGTACTCGGCCCTGGCCTCAGGCCCGGGCATCTTCGGCCTGGGTGCGCGGGTCTACAAGGACGACAGCTTCTTCGCCCGCCACGACGCCAAGAAGGACGACGTCTGGAACCTCGCCAATCCCGACCATGTGAACGGTGGCGTCAACCACTTCGGCTCGCCCTTCAACTTCCCGGAGGAGTTCGTCAGCGTCTACCGCCTGCACGCCCTGGTGCCCGATCTCATCGAGCTGCGCCACTGGGACAACGATCCGAATCGGATCGCCGCCAAGGTGCCCGTCATCGAGACCTTCCGCGCCAAGGCCACGCCAGCCCTGAACAACGAAGGCGCGGCCGACTGGGCCCTGTCCATGGGCCGCCAGCGCCTGGGCCTGCTGACCCTGGGCAACACGCCGGCCTTCCTGCAGAACCTGGCCATCCCGCGGCTGCAGTCCAGCACCGGCAAGATCGACGTCGCGGCCCTGGACATCATCCGCGACCGCGAGCACGGCGTGCCGCGCTTCAACGAGTTCCGCCGCCAGTACGGCCTGCGCCAGCTGACCAGCTATGACGACTTCATCGATGCCCGCCTGCCGGCCAACTCCCCCGAGCGCGCCCGTCAGCAGCAGGTCATTGCCGACCTGCGCAGCGTCTACGGCCAGCACAAATGCGATGCCGGCAAGGTCATCACGGCCGCCCAGAAGAACCCCGATGGCAGCCCCATCAACGACTGCCTGGGCAAGCCCGACGGCAGCGTCGTGGACAACATCGAGGACGTGGACACCGTGGTGGGCTGGCTGTCCGAGTTCACGCGGCCGCATGGCTATGCGATCTCGGAGACGCAGTTCCAGGTCTTCATCCTGAACGCCTCGCGCCGCCTCTTCAGCGACCGCTTCTTCACCAGCAGCTTCCGCCCCGAGTTCTACGGCCAGCTGGGCATCGAGTGGCTGATGAACAACGGCCCCACCGGCAAGCAGTTCGAGGCGAAAGAAAGCAACGGCCATCGCGTCGAGGTCTCGCCCTTCAAGCGCGTGCTGCTGCGCACGGTGCCGGAACTGGCGCCCGAGCTCAGCCATGTCGTCAACGCCTTCGACCCCTGGGCGCGTGACCGCGGCGAGTACTACGGCCTGGGCTGGCAGCCGAGGCAGGGCGCCGAAGCCGATCCCGCGTTCAAGCAGCCCTGAGGTGAAATCGGGGGCATGAGTCCAGACCTGCCTCCGCTCCCCCATCTGGCCCCCGGCCGCTACCGCCACTACAAGGGCGGCGAGTACGAAGTCCTCGCCGTCGCCCGCCACAGCGAGACGCTGGAGATCGTCGTGGTCTACCGGCCGCTCTACAACGACAGCGGCTGGTGGGTGCGGCCCTTCGACATGTTCACCGGTGCGCTGGAAGTGGACGGCGCCTTGAGGCCGCGCTTCGAGCGCGTCGCCTGACGCCGACGCGACAGGGACTTCGGCGGGCTCGCCGGCACAAAGTCACGAGCCGCTGCATTGACATCGAAGTTCATCGGCTTTTCATCAGGATTCCGAGGCATCAGGGTTTCTACGATGCTGGCGTTGCTTCCACCCCCCTGAATGCGGGGTTGGGCGGGAGGCCAGACCAACATCGGAGACCTGATTCATGAAATGGTTCTATGACCTGAAGATCGCCACCAAGCTCGTGGTGTCGTTCATTGCCGTGCTGCTGCTGACCGCCGGCCTCGGCGTGTTCGCCATCGTGGAGCTGGCGCGCGTGAATCAGACCGCCACCGACCTGGCGACGAACTGGATGCCGGCCATCAAGTCGGCCGGCGACATCCGCTATGGGCTGGCCCGCCTGCGCTCCTTCTCGCAGCAGCATGTATTGGCCGATACGGCCGAACTCAAGAAGGGCTACGAAGACACGATGGCCGGCCTGATCACCAGGCTGGACAAGGATCGCAAGGCCTACGAGGCGGTGCTGTCCGAGGCCGAGGAGAAAAAGGCGTATGCCGAGTTCTCCGCGCTGCTCGCCACCTACCTGGACGTGCACCAGCAGATCGTGGCCCTGTCCCGCGAGCACAAGAACGACGAAGCCATGGCGTTGATGCGTAGCACCGGAAAGGACAGCTTCCGGGCGATGGAGGCTCGCATCAACGAGATCATCCAGGTCAACGAGACTGGCGCCGACGAGGCCAACCGCCTGGGCGACACGCTGTATGCCAATGCGCGCAGCTGGGTGATCGGCGTCATCGTGGCCTGCGTGGCGTTGGGCCTGGCCCTGGCCCTGGGCGTGGCCCGCCTGATCTCGGGTTCGCTGCGAGCCGCCGTGGCCGTGGCGCGCAGCGTCGCCGCCGGCGACCTGACGCATCGCATCACCGTGCGCAGCAGCGACGAGACCGGCCAGCTCATGCAGGCGCTGCAGGACATGAACGGCAGCCTGACCCGCCTCATCGACCGTGTGCGCAACAGTTCCGACTCCATCGCCACCGGCTCGTCGCAGATCTCCACCGGCAACGCCGACCTGTCGCAGCGCACCGAGGAGCAGGCATCCAACCTGCAGCAGACGGCCGCGTCGATGGAGCAGCTGACCGTCACCGTGCAGCAGAACGCCGACACGGCCCGCCAGGCCACGCAGCTGTCGGTCACCGCGTCGGCCGTCGCGTCGCGAGGCGGGGAGGTGGTGGGCCAGGTCGTCGAGATGATGGGCCGAATTTCGGCCAGCTCGAAGAAGATCGCCGACATCATCGGCACCATCGACGGCATCGCCTTCCAGACCAACATCCTGGCGCTGAACGCCGCGGTGGAAGCGGCGCGCGCCGGCGAGCAGGGCCGCGGCTTCGCGGTCGTCGCCTCCGAGGTGCGTGCGCTGGCCAGCCGCTCGGCCGACGCGGCCAAGGAGATCAAGGTGCTGATCAGCCAGAGCGTCGAGACCGTCGAGCAGGGCAGCAGCCTCGTCGACAGCGCCGGCCGCACGATGGCCGAGATCCAGGCGCAGGTGCGTCGCGTCTCCGACCTGATGGGCGAGATCGGCGCGGCCAGCCACGAACAGTCGCAGGGCATCGGCCAGGTCGGCGACGCCGTCCAGCAGCTGGACCAGGTCACGCAGCAGAACGCCGCCCTCGTCGAGGAAAGCGCCGCTGCGGCCGAAAGCCTGAACCAGCAGGCGCAGCTGCTGACCGAAGCGGTGTCGGTGTTCCGCATCGACCACGCCCTCGCCACCTGAGGTTGCCATGGATGAACTGACTCTGGCGCTCGCGCCCGCACCGGCTTCTGCCATGGCCGAGCCGGCCGAATACCTGAGCTTCCGCCTCGGCGACGAGGAGTACGGCATCAGCATCCTGCAGGTGCAGGAGATCCGCTCCTACGAGCCGCCGACGGCCATCGCCAACGCGCCGGCCGCGCTGCGCGGCGTCATCGACCTGCGCGGCGTCATCACGCCCATCGTGGACCTGCGGCTCGCGTTCGGCCAGGCGGCGCCCTGCACGACGCAGACCGGCGTCATCGTGCTGAACCTGGGGCGACGCGTGGTGGGCGTCGTCGTGGACTCCGTCTCCGACGTGCTGGAGCTGGGCCCCGAACACGTCCGCCCCGCGCCGCAGCTGCACGCGCCGGGCTTCGACACCAGTTTCGTGAGCGGCATCGCGACGGTGCAGCAGCGCATGCTGATCCTGATGGACATCGCACGCCTGCTCGACAACCCGGCACTCGGGCTGGCGGGCGCGCCGTCTCCCGGGGTTTGACGGCCGGGAAAGTCCTGCCGCGCGTCGCTCGGGTGGGTCACTAGAGTCGGGGCAGGCCCCCGCCGTTGAGGGGTCACCGAGACTCTGGAAGTAGACGCGCATGGCCCTGGACCTGACTTCGGACGGCCTGCCCACCTGGCAGGACTCGCTGCTGTTCCTGCCGCCCAAGGAAAGCGCCGTGCTGGCGCTGATGATCCGCGCGCAGCCGCAGGCCGTCAGCAAGGCCGATATCGTCGAACACGCCTGGGGCGGGTCGGCGGTGTCCGACGACAGCCTCACGCGCTGCATCAGCCAGCTGCGCCGCGCACTGCCCGATGTGAAGATCGAGGCCGTCTACGGCTTCGGCTACCGGCTGGTGCAGCCCGAGCCGGCCGTTCACAACCGCATGCTGGCTGTCGTGAAGGCGCCGCCCGACGTCGTCGAGGCCTACCTGCACGCCTGGGAGCTGGCCCAGCAGGGCACGCCGCGCGCGATGGGCCGGGCGCTGACCGTGCTGCGCGCCATCGTCGCCGAATACCCCGACTACGCGCCCGCTCGCGTGTCGCTGGCCGTCACCATCGGTGCGGCGGCGGGCTGGGGCATGGCCGCCGAGTTGGGCGTAACCGTGGCCGATGGCCAGGCCGAGCTGGACGCTGCCGAACTGCACGACCCCCGCGCCGCCGGCGTGCGCGTCGCCCGTGCCTGGCTGGCCGACATGGACTGGCGCTTCGATGACGCCGAGGCGCTGTTCCGCGCCGCCTACCGCGAGCAGCCCGACGATGCCGAGCTGCTGCCGCTGTTCGGCTGGCACCTGCTGGCCACCGGCCGCAGCGGCGAGGCCGTGGAGGTGCTCAGGCGCGCCGTGGCGCAGCGGCCGTTCGCCGTCTATCCGCGCGTGATGCTGGCGCGCGCGCTGGGCTACGACGGCCAGGCCGATGCCGCGCTGCGCGAGGCCGAGCGCGCCGAGCTGGACCACCCCGACAGCGCCATCGCCATCAGCCAGCACCTGCTTTGGCGTGCCAGCCTTCACCCCGGCCCCGAGCTGATCGCGCCGGCGCTGCAGTTGCTGGCGCGCGTCGACGCGCCGTCCTACGTGCGCGCCACGCAACCCTATGTGCTGGCGCGCTGCGGCGAGACGGCCAAGGCGCTGGCGCTCATCGACGCGGCGCTGGCCGGCGCGCAGTGCAACGCGGCCAGCAACGTGATGTTCGCGCCCGCGCTGGCCGTGCTGGGCCATGTGGAGCGCGCCGCGCGCCTCATCGACGCCGCCTTCAGCGCGCGCTGTGGACTGCTGCCACTGGTGCTCAATGCGCCACTGAAGCTGCTCGCCGCCAACCCGGCCGTTCAGCAGCTGCAGAGTCATTTCAAGTGGCGCAAGGTGGCGGAGCCGGTGCCCGGCTGACCCGCAGATCAGCCGGCCGCCGTCAGCGCCGCCACACGCCGCTCCAGCGCCGCAATGCGCTCGTCCCTCTCCTTGATTGCCGCCAGCACATCCGCCGCTTCGAAGCGCTGCGGGATGTGCTTGGGGCAGTTCACGTCCCAGGCCTGCACGTCGAACAGCACCACCTGCTCGGGTCGAGCCGGGTAGCCGGCCGGCATCAGCCGCGCCATCAGCGCGGCATCGCCCTCGACGACGCGGGCGCGGCCCCAGATCTTGATGCGTCGGCGCTCGGCGTAGTCCATCAGGAAGAGGAAGGCGCGCGGGTTCTCGGCCAGGTTGCCCTGGGTGATGTACTGGCGGTTGCCGGCGAAGTCGGCGAAGGCCAGGGTGTGCTCGTCCAGCACGCGAAGAAATCCCGGCGGGCCGCCGCGGTGCTGCACATAGGGCTGGCCCTCGGCATTGGCCGTGGCCAGCATGACGCTGATCTGCGCCTCGATCTCGGCCTTGAGGTCCGGCGTGATGCGGCTCTCCCAGCCACCGCCCTGTTCCATGCGGGCGTAGGCGTGGCGCGAGCCCTTGCGGGTCTGCAAGGCCTTGACGCTTGGTGTGAAGGCGATGTCGCTGGCCGGGCGCATGGCTAGAGCCCCAACGCGGTCAGGGAGGGGTGGTCGTCCGGGCGGCGGCCCAAGTCGTCGCGGGACCAGTGGAACAGCCGCTGCTGCGCCGTGATGGCCACGTCGTTGATGCTGGCGTGCCGCGTGTGCATCAGGCCCTGGTCATCGAAGGCCCAGTTCTCGTTGCCGTGGCTGCGCCACCACTGGCCGTCGGCATCGTGCCACTCGTAGACGAAGCGCACCGCGATACGGTCTTCGCCATGGGCCCAGATCTCCTTGATGAGACGGTAGTCCAGCTCGCGGGCCCACTTGGCGGTCAGGAAGGCCTCGATCTGTGCCCGGCCGTTGACGAACTGCGAGCGGTTGCGCCAGCGGCTGTCCGGCGTGTAGGCCAGGGCGACGCGAGCCGGGTCGCGGCTGTTCCAGGCGTCTTCGGCCATGCGCACCTTCTGCACGGCGGTGGTCAGCGAGAACGGGGGGAAGGGTGGGCGGGACATGGCGGCTCCAGGAGATGCACAAGGGCGCGGGCCGCGGGCAGGGCCGCGGCTGTCTCTTCTCCCCACCCGACCCTGCCGACCAAAGGAAGGAA
>NZ_JBYSZK010000009.1:259521-283626 GCF_058787015.1 Roseateles sp. FW305-36
GATTCGCCTTAGTCTCGTGGGCTCGGTGATGTGTATAAGAGACAGCCGGTGGGTCAGGCGGCCAGCGGCAGCGCCTCGGGGAAGTCGATCACCGTCTTGGCGACCTCGTTGATGTAGTTGGTCCAGGTGTTCAGCGCGACGTGCTGGACGATCTCGACGATCTGCGCGTCGTCATAGCCGGCGGCGCGCACGGCGGCGACCTCGGCGTCCGACACATGGCCGCGCTGGGTGGCCACGCTGGCGGCGAAGCGCACGGCGGCGTCGGCCTTGGCGTCGTTGGAGCGGCCGGCGCGGTTGGCGGCGATCTCGGCGTCGCTCAGCTTGGCCAGGTTGCTGCCCATGAAGGTGTGGGCCGCCAGGCAGTAGCCGCAGGCGTTGATCTGGGCCACGGCCAGCGCGATGCGCTCGCGGGTCTGGGCCGGCAGCCGGCCCTTGGCCAGCGCGCCGGACATGCCGAGATAGCCTTCCAGGGCGGCCGGGCTGTTGGCCACCAGGCGGAACAGATTGGGCACGGAGCCGATCTGCTTGTTGACGGCTTCCAGCAGGGGGCGGGCGGCCTCAGGGGCGGCGTCGATGGAGGCGGGGGTGGTGATGCGGGTCATGGTGGGGTCCTGGGTATGGGGTGGGTGGTGTTTCGGGCCGGTGGCCTGCCGGTGACGAGAATGTAGAAACTTGCATCAAATCGCACTAGACGGCAGGATTCGGAATATTTCTACCGAAATTTGGAATAGTTAGTCGATGGACCGCTTCGAAGCGATGTCGGTGTTCGTGGCGATTGCCGAAGCAGGCAGCCTCTCGGCCGCCGCGCGGCGCCTGGAGCAGCCGCTGGCGACCGTCAGCCGCAAGCTCGCGCTGCTGGAGGCCCAGCTCAAGACCCGCCTGATCGCCCGCTCCACGCGCCGCCTGGAGTTGACCGACGCCGGACGCGACTACCTGGAGGCCAGCCGGCAGATCCTGGAGCAGGTGGACGAGGCCGAACGCGCCGCGGCCGGCGCCTACACCCGGCCCCACGGCCGCCTTGTCATCTCGGCGCCCATCGTATTCGGGCGGCTGCATCTGCTGCCCGTCATCGTCGAATTCCTGCGCGAGTTCCCGGACGTGGACGTGCGCCTCATCCAGGCCGACCGCGTCGTCAACCTGCTGGAGGAGCATGTGGATCTGGCCCTGCGCATCGGCGAGCTGGCCGATGGCAGCCTGGTCGCCACCAAGGTCGGCGAGATCCGCCGCGTCGTCTGCGCCAGCCCCGCCTACCTCGCCGCCTATGGTCGGCCGGAGGTGCCAGCCGACCTGGCCCGGCATGCCTGCATCAGCTTCGAGGGCCTGATGTCGGCCAGCCGCTGGGTGTTCCCGGAGGAGACCGTCGAGATCCGCTCGCGCCTGACGGCCACCACGGCCGAAGCCGCCGTCTCGGCCGCGCAGATGGGGCTGGGCGTGGCCCGCGTGCTGTCTTACCAGGTGGCCGACGCCGTGCAGGCCGGCACGCTGGAACGGCTGCTGCGGGCCCACGAGCCGGCGCCGGTGCCGGCGAGCCTGGTCTACCCGGGCCAGGGGCGGCTGCCGATGAAATGCCGCGCCTTCCTGGACTACGCGGCACCGCGGTTGCGGCAGCGTCTCGGGGCTGCCTAGGCCGCGGGATGGCGCATGCCGCCGGGCATGACATGACAATCGGCGTCATGTATTGCAAAGCATCATCCACGGCATGCGCGCCAGCCGACTGCTGTCCATCCTGATCCTGCTGCAGCTGCGCCCGCAGATCACGGCGCCGGCGCTGGCGCGCGAGTTCGAGGTGTCGGTGCGCACCATCCTGCGCGACATCGACGAGCTGTCGGCTGCCGGCGTGCCCGTCTATGCCGAGCGCGGCCGCGGCGGCGGCTTCAAGCTGCGCGAGGGTTCATTCGCGACGCGGCTCAACGGCCTGCTCGGCGACGAGGCCCAGGCCTTGCCGCTGCTCGGGCTGCCGGGTGCGGCCAGCGAGCTGGGGCTGGGTGGCGCGTCGCAGCGGCTGAGGCTCAAGCTGCAGTCGGCTTTGCCGGGTGAGTCGGCCGCGCTGGCGGGGCGACTCCAGGCGCGTCTGCATGTGGACCCGATGGATTGGTACCAGGGCGGCGAACCGGCCGCCCATCTGCCGACCCTGGCCCAGGCGGTGCTGGAATGCCGCCGCGTCGAGCTGGACTATCTGAGCTGGAAGGGCGAGCGCCATTGGAAGGCCGATCCCCTGGGCCTGGTGCTCAAGGGCGGCGGCTGGTATGCCGTCATGCGTTCCGGTGTGCGCACGATGACCCTGAAGGTCGCCAATGTGCTGTCCTTGTCGGTGGGCGAAGAGGTCTTCGAGCGGCCCGCGGACTTCGAACTGGCGAACTGGTGGCAGGCCTCGTTGCAGCGCTTCGAGCGCGAGCTGCGGCCCGAGGTGGCCGTGCTGCGCGTCACCGCCGAGGGGCGGCGGCGGCTGGCCGAAAAGGGCCGCTATGCCGCCCAGGCGGTGGCAGCGGCGGTGGTGGAGAAACCGGAGGGCGCCCAGGCCTGGGCCACGCTTCGCCTGCCCATCGAAAGCCTGGAGCAGGCCGCGCGGCTGGTGATGTCGCTGGCGCCCGAGGTGGAGGCCCTGGAGCCGCCGGCGCTGCGCGAGCGCATCGTCGCCTGGGCGAGCCAGCTGGCGAGGCGGCACCGGGCATAGTCCAGCCATGCGTATCGCCCTCGAATCCCCCGACCAACCCGACGTCATTGCCCTCATCACCGAGCTGGATGCCTATCAGGACTCGCTCTACCCGCCCGAGGCCCGCTATGCGCTGGACCTGGCCTCGCTGAAGCAGCCTCAGGTGCTGTTTGCGGTGGCGCGCGACGAGGCAAGCCAGGCGGTCGCTTGCGGGGCCATCGTGCTGGAAGAGCAGTTCGGCGAACTCAAGCGCATGTTCGTCAGCCCGCGCGCCCGCGGTCATGGCTTGGGCCGGCGTCTGCTGAATTTGCTGGAGTCCGAGGCGGCTGCCAGGGGCTGCCGGACCGTCGCGCTCGAGACCGGCCCCTATCAGCCCGAGGCCCTGGGCCTGTACGCCGCTTGCGGCTATCGACGCTGCGGTCCCTACGGCGACTACGCCGACCATCCGCTGAGCGTCTTCATGCAGAAGGCGCTTTAGAGAACCCTGGGCAGGTCCCTGCGCACCGCCACGCGGTCGCCGAAATCGAAATGCCACCACTCGGTGGTGATGCCGTGAAAGCCGGCCTCGCGCATGGCCACCCGCAGCCAGCCGCGCTCGACCAGGTGTTCGGACTGGAGGGCACCCAGGGCCAGATGCTCGGCCTCGTGGTCGGGGTGGGAGGTCAGCGTCATCTCGTCGAAGCCGCTGCCCATGTCGACCTCGCGGCCTTGGGGGTCCAGCAGGGTCAGGTCGACGGCCATGCCGAAGCTGTGGATGGAGCCGCGCTCAGGGTTGGCGAGGTACATCGTCAGCGGCGTGCCCTGCAGTTCGTCCCACAGACGCTGCTGCACGCGTTGCGGGCGCAGCGCGTCCAGCACCAGCAGGCGGTAGCCGGGACGGCGTTCGGCCAGCCAGGCGGCGGCGTGCTCGAGGGCGTCGGCGGCCTCGCGGCGCAGCCAGGCGCAGTCGATGCCGGCATAGACCGAATGGCCGACGAAGTTGTCGGCCGTGGCATAGCGCAGGTCGACGGCGATGCCATGCTGCAGCGAGGCCAGCGGACGGAAGTCCGGATGCGAGGCAATGTCTTCGATCTGGATCACGGCAGGCGAGCGAGATGTTCGTGGGCGGCCGCGGTGATGAACTTGACGAGGCGGCGCGAGGCCTGGCCCAGCGGCGCGCTGGCGGCGCTGAGCAGATAGAGCTGCACGGGCACGGCCGGCGACAGTGGACGCACGCGCAGCTTGCTGGCATCCGCGCTGGCAGCGGTAAAGGGGTCCACCAGCGTCATGCCGACACCGGCCTCGACGAGGGCGCGGGCCAGCTGGTAGGTCTGCACCGTGATGCGGCTGGCCAGCGGCTGGCCGAGAGCCTCGCCGGCATGGTGGAGCAGGCCGGCCAGCGGGTCGTCGCTCTGCAGGCCGACGATCTCGGTGCGGATGTCGGCCAGGCCCAGCGGCCCTTCGCCCCTGGCCTCGGGGCTGCCCAGCGGGCACAGGGCCACCATCATGCCGCCGGCGATGGCTTCGGCCTTGATGCCCGGATGGCGCGGGTCCTGCAGCGAAAGGGCCAGGTCGGCCTCGCCCAGCAGCAGGGCCGTCACGATCTCGCGCGTGTGATGGGTGGCCAGCGAGCAGTTGGCGTTGGGATAAGCCTTGCACCAGGGCGTCATGGCCGCGGGCACGATGGCCATGGCCAGGGCCGGCGTGGCGACGAGGCGCACCTGCTCGCTCTCGCCGCTCTTCAGGTTGGCCGCCAGGCGCCGGATGCCGACGAGGTCGCGGTTGAGCTTGTCGATCTCGACGAAGAGGCGCTGGGCCTCGGGCGTCGGATAGAGCTTGCCGCGCACGCGGTCGAACAGCGGCATGCCGAGCTGCAGCTCGCAGTGCTGCAGCACCTTGGTGACGGCCGGCTGGGAGATGTGCAGCAGCTGGGCGGCACCGCTGATGGTGCCGGCCTGCATGATGGCGTGGAAGACCTCGATGTGTCTGAGTCTCATTTCCGGTAGACGCCTTCGAAGTCCACCGAGCCGTTGGGCGCCATCTTGAAGCCGACGACGTCCTTGCGGATGGGGATGTAGACGGTGGAGTGCGCCATCGTGATCCAGGGCCGCTCGTGCTTGAAGATCTCCTGGGCCTTCTCATACATGGCGATGCGCTTCTTCTGATCCGGCGTTGCACGGGCTTCGTCGATGAGCTTCTCGAACTCGGCATTGCAGAACTTGATGCCGTTCTTGTTGGCCGCGCAGCTGAGGTTGGGCGTCAGGAAGTCGTCGGCGTCGCCGGTCTCGCCGCTCCAGCCGCTCATGTAGACGTTGTGCTCGCCGTTGTTGGCGCGCTTGAGGTACTCGCCCCACTCATAGGTCTTGATGTGGACCTTGACGCCGATCTTGGCCCAGTCCTGCTGAATGAGCTGGGCCATCAGCTGGCCGTTGGGGTTGGTGGGGCGCTGCACCGGCAGGGCCCAGAGGTCGATCTCGAAGCCGCTCGGATAGCCGGCCTTGGCCAGCAGGGCCTTGGCCTTGGCCGGGTCGAACTCGTTCTTCAGCTTCTTGTTGTAGCCGGGGATGGCGGGCGGGAAGGCGCTGACGGCCTGCATGGCGTCGCCGCGCGGGAACAGCGCCTTGAAGATGGCGTCACGGTCGACGGCGATGTCCAGGGCCTCGCGCACCTCGCGCTTGTCGGTGGGCGGCTTCTTCAGGTTGAAGCTCAGGTAGGAGATGTTGAGGGCCTGGATCTTCTCGATGCTGACATTGGGGTTGTTGGCCAGCCCGGCGATGTCGACGTCGCGCAGAGCGGCCGTCACATGGCATTCGCCGGCGGCGATCTTCTGCACCCGCACATTGGGTTCGCGGCTGATGCTGAAGACCAGCATCGGCGTGGGCTGCCTGCCGCCCCAGTAGTCGGGATGGGCCTCCATGCGCAGCACATCGTCCTTGGCATAGCTTTTGAACTTGAAGGGGCCCGTGCCGACCGGCTGCACATTGATCTGCGAGGCCTTGCCGTCCTTCAGCAACTGGGCCGCGTACTCGGCCGACTGGATGCCTGCCCAGGCGAAGGCGAAGTTTGCGACGAATGTCACATTGGGCTGACGAAGGCGGAAACGAATTGTGCGGTCATCGATCTTGTCGATGCCCTCGATCAACTTGGCCAGGCCGAGGTTCTGCGGGTAGATGAAATTTGCCGGAAACGCCTTGTTGAACGGGTGGTTGGGGTCGATGAAGCGTTGAAAAGTGAACAGCACATCATCTGCATTGAGGTCGCGGGATGGCTTGAACCAGGGGGTGCTGTGGAACTTGACGCCTTCCCGCAATTTGAAAATGACGCTCCTCGCGTCGGGCGAGATTTCCCAGCTGGTGGCGAGCTTGGGAACGAGTTCCGTCGTGGGGCGTTTGAAGCCGAGCAGGCCGTCGAACATCTGGGCGCCGACGATGTTGGTGCTAGCGCTGTCCCACATTCCTGGGTCAAAGCCTTCCGGACTGGCGTCAGCACAGTAGATCAGGGGCTTGCCCTGGGCCTGTGCGGCGGGCGCTCCGGCCAATGCGAAAGCGGTCAGCAGGGCGACGTACGAGAGCTTCATGACAGGGGGTTTTTCAGAGGAAGAACGGGCGGGAATTGTTTGGAGCCCAACCCGCCGCGGCAAGGGCAGCGAAGGTCGAATCACATAACCCAAACTTATACCTTGCAGCCTCCCCAGCCCGTAACGTTTCGCCACGGTCCGGTCAACGCTTGACCTCAGAATCCGCCCCGCTCCCTAGGCCGCCCCGTAGTACCGAAGTGCAGCGACCCGCGCTGCAAAGGATCGCTTTGCCATGAATGCCCCCCAACGCCGTAAGTTCCTCCAGTATTCCGCCGCCCTGAGTGGCTCCATTCCCTTGGTCGGTTGCGGGGGTGGTGGGGGCGAGGCCGTGGCACAGGCCGCCGATGCCCCGACCGCGGAAGCAGCCGGCGTGCTGCGCCCCCTGCCCAGCACGCCCCCTCCCCCTCCCCCGCCGGCGCCCGCCCCGGCGCCTGCTCCCGCCCCGGCGCCCGTGCCCGCCCCGGTGGCAACCCCCACGCTGGGCCTGTTCACCGGCGCCATGCAGTTCAGTCTGCTCAGCAGCAAGACCCAGGTCAAGGCGCCCTTCAGCCTGGGCTTCGTCTTCAAGCGTGGCGACATTCCCGCTGGCAGCACCGTGGCCTCGAATCTGAGCGCCCTGCAGGTCATCTCACGCACGACCTGGCCCGACGGCTCGTTGAAATTCGCGCACCTGGCCGGCTTTGCCGACCTGACGGCCAACACGCTGCAAACGGTGCGCCTGCGGCGCGCCACGGCTGCCGCCACGGGGACGCCGTTGGGCCTGGCCGACCTGAAGAAGACCGGCATCACGGCCGAGGTCGGTGCCGGCACCCTGGGCAGCGCCAGCTTTGGCGCCGCCGAATGGGATGCGCCCTTCCAGACCTGGGTCAGCGGCGCGCAGATGTCGTCCTGGATCTTCCGCAAGCCGGTGGGCAGCGACGCCCATCTGACGGCCTGGCTGGAGGTGCGCCTGTTCGCCGGTGGTGCCGTCGAGGTGCTGCCCTGGATCGAGAACGGCTATCTGATGGTGGCCGGCCCGACCAACAAGGCCGCGACCTATACCTTCAAGATCAACGGCACGCAGCGCTTCTCGGCCGCCATCGACCTGCCCCACCACTGCCGCACGCCGCTGATCAGCGGCACGGTCCTGTCTTACTGGCTGGGTACCGACCCCGACGTGACGCCGCGCCACGACCTGGCCTATCTGCAGGCGACCGAGCAGGTGCCGACCTACAGCGCGCGGGTCGATGCCAATGGCGCTCAGGCCCAGTGGCTGGTGACCAGCTACACGCCGCTGGACAAGGCCAACTTCACCTACGCGGGCGACTCGATGGCGGCCACGGGCTACCAGGAGCCCATCGGCCTGCTGCCGATGCATGACGCGCTCTATCTGACCTGCGAAAGCAGCAACACCTACGCGGCCGTCGTCCGCAACGGCTTCGCGGCCGGCCGCTATCCGCTGTTCTACCGCGACGAGAAGACGCAGCGCCCGATCCGCTTTTCCCAGTACCCCAACCTGGTGTTGCACAAGGACAGCCGCGTCAGTGACCTCGGCAGTTCAACGCGCAGCCAGTTCACGCCTCAGCCTGCCGGCACGCAGTCACCGCGCTGGGACTGCGCCCACAGCCCGTCGGTGGGCTATATGGCCTATCTGGTCACGGGGCGCTGGTACTTCATGGAGCAGGTGCAGTTCGCCGCCACGCTGAACTACCTGAGCAAGGCCGACGAGCCCAATATGCGCCGCGGCTCGCTAGGCCTGGTGCAGTCCTGCTTCGGCGGCTGGCAGACCCGTTCCGCGGCCTGGCAGTGGCGCGCGCTGACGCAGGCGCTGACCGTGACGCCGGACGACGACACCGTGCTGCGCCAGGAGTTCATCAACTGCGTGCAGTCCAACATCGAGGATTTCCACGCCGTCTACGTCGCTCAGCCCAACAACCCCTATGGCTGGGTCCAGCCGGGCGAGGGCTACGAGAACATCATGCAGTTCGGCGCGGTCTGGCAGCAGGACTTCGTCACCGCCGCCTTCGGCTATTCACTGGCCATGGGCCTGCCGGTGTCCGCCGCCGTGGAGGCCAAGCATGACGCCTTCTTCCGCTGGAAGGCGCGCAGCGCCGTCATGCGCCTGGGGCCATCCACCGGCTTCTGGTACATCAATGCGGCCGTCTACACGATGAGCATCACGCCCGTCGCGGTGCCCGACTTCAAGACCGGCAAGGGTCCCTGGTTGCCCAACGATGCGGCCGTCTACCTCGCCAGCTATGCCAGCGTGCCGTCCTGGTTCGGCACCGTCGAAGGCAAGCTCGCCGGCGAGATCATGCCGGGCGACCGCGCGGCCTGGGGCAATCTGACGACGGCCATGGCCTACGCAGTCCGGCATGGCGTCGACGGTGCCGCCACCGCCTACCAGCGCCTCATTTCGGCCAGCAACTACCCGGCCCTGCGCGACGCCTTCAACACCGCGCCGGTCTGGGCGGTGGCGCCGGCGCGGGTCATGCCAGCCTGGCTGGCCGGCAAGCCCTTGAACACCTGGTTCGAGATCCCCGGCACGGCCGGCGCCGGCGGCGCGGCGATCGACGCCTACAGCGGCTTCGCCGTCAACGACCGCACCAGCGAAATCATCATCGCGGCGGCCGGTGGCCATACCGACTCCTTCGACAACCGCGTCGTCTCCATCGGCCTTGCATCGGATACGCCGACCTGGAAGCAGCGCCTCGCACCGAGCAAGACCGTGGCGCAGAACGTCGCCTACTACGCCGATGGCATGCCCTCGTCGCGCCACCTCTACAGCTCCTCCCATTTCATTCCGCAGGTCAATCGCCTGATGCTGTTTGGCGCGCGCGGTGCCTACGGTGCGTCCTATGACTTCGCCAAGGTCGATGCCTTCAACCTGGACACCAACACCTGGGACAAGGCCGGCACCTGGGCCGACATGCCCTCGGGCTACTACGGCGCCGCGCAGATCCGTGCCACCGGCGAGGTCATCAGCACCGGCCTGAAGAAATGGTCGCCCGTTGACAAGAAGTGGACGGACCTCGTCTCCAACCCCCTCGGTGACGCGGTGCGCTGGCCCATGGCCTTCGACGCCCGCCGCAACCAGATGTTCTGCCTGCAATGGGGCGACGGCCAGAGTTTCGATCCGCAGCGCCTCGTGGCCAGCCGCATCCCGCTGGGCAGCAGCCAGCAGATCGCCGTCAGCTTCAACGCCAGCAGCGCGCTGACGCAATGGCAGAACGAGAAGCCCAGCTATGCCGCGCTGGACTACGACCCCGACGGTGACCGCTTCCTGTTCTACAGCGGCCAGGGTGAAGCGGCGGGTCGCGTCTACGTCATCACGCCGAACGACAGCAACGTCTGGGACATGAGCCTGCTCAATGGCGGCAGCCTGAAGATCGCGCCCACGCCCGACAACGGCAGCGGCGTGCACAACCGCCTTCGCTACATCCCCGCCCTGCGCGGCTTCGTGCTGCTGGCGCGTGGCAGCAGCAACCTCTACTTCCTGCGCACGGCGTGAGATGAAGCCCCTCGTCCAGCCGCACGCCGCTGAACGCGGTGCGGCTGGCCGGGACCACGCCGCGGCCACAGGCCGCAGCGCTTCGGCAGGCATGGCGAGCCCGCAGGGCTCACCATGTCCGGCCTCAGCCCCCGAGGGGACGGCGATGCTTGCTGCATTGAGCCGCAAGCACATCGCCATAGCGGGCCGGCTCGGTGAACTGGAGTCGGACACAAGCAGTCCCTGCGGACTGCTTGTGCCTACGGAAGGCCATGGGCCTCTGGCCCATGGCAGGCCCAGCGCTCGGCCTGCGAGAATGAAGGGCGCGGCAGAATCGGTCAACATGTGGACCGACTTCCAACCGCTAACGTTTCAGCGTGACGGCGTCACGCTGTTCGCCCGCCAGGGCGGCCCGTCGGAGTCCGGCAGGCCGCCCTTGCTGCTTCTGCACGGCCACCCGCAGACCATGGCGATGTGGCATCGCGTCGCGCCGGCGCTGGCCCAGGACCGCCGCGTGGTGCTGATGGACCTGCGCGGCTACGGCGACAGCGACCGCCCGCCGGCCGGCGATGGCAGTGCCGCCTATGCCAAACGCGAGATGGCCAAGGACGCGGTCGCGCTGATGCAGTCTCTCGGCCACGAGCGCTTCGCCGTGCTGGCCCATGACCGCGGCGCGCGCGTCGCCCACCGCATGGCCCTGGACCATCCGCGGGCCGTCACGCGGCTGATGCTGCTGGACATCGCGCCCACGCTGGCCATGTACGAAGGCACGACCGAAGCCTTTGCCCGCGCCTACTGGCACTGGTTCTTCCTGATCCAGCCGGCGCCTCTGCCTGAGCGCCTCATCGAGGCCGACCCGCGGGCCTATCTGCGCGACGGCATGGGCCGGCGCGGTGGCTTCTTCGACCCCGCGGCCTGGGCCGAGTACGAGCGCTGCTTCGCCCGCCCGGGTACGGCGGCGGCCGTCTGCGCCGACTACCGCGCCGGCGCCGGCATCGACCTGGCGCATGACCGCACCGACCGCTCAGCGGGCCGTCGCCTCACTCAGCCGCTGCGCGTGCTCTGGGGCGCCAACGGCGTGGTCGGTCACTGCTTCGAGCCTCTCGCGCTTTGGCAGGCCGCGGCCGAGCACTGCAGCGGCCGAGCCGTGGACAGCGGCCACTACATCGCCGAGGAGGTGCCCGAGGTGGTGCTGGCCGAGGCGGCAGATTTCTTCAAGGACGCGTGATGCAGAAGATTGCCGTGATCGCCGGCGACGGCATTGGCCAGGAGGTCATGCCCGAAGGCCTGCGCGTGCTGCGCGCCGTGGCCGAGCGCTTCGGCCTGGCCCTGCAGTTCGACGAATTCCATTTCGCCGACTGCCGCTACTACGAGCAGCATGGCCAGATGATGCCGGACGACTGGAAGGCCCAGATCGGCGGTCATGACGCCATCTTCTTCGGTGCGGTCGGCTGGCCGGCCACCGTGCCCGACCATGTCAGCCTGTGGGGCTCGCTGCTGAAGTTCCGCCGCGAATTCGACCAGTACGTGAACCTGCGCCCGGCCCGCCTGTTGCCCGGCGTGCGCTCGCCGCTGGCGGGGCGTGCCCCCGGCGACATCGACATGTGGATAGTCCGCGAGAACACCGAGGGCGAGTACTCCAGCGTCGGCGGCCGCATGTATGCCGGCACCGAGCGCGAGATCGTGCTGCAGGAGACGGTCATGAGCCGCATCGGCATCGACCGCGTGCTGCGCTTCGCCTTCGAGTTGGCGGCTTCACGGCCGCGCGCCAGGCTCACGTCGGCCACCAAGAGCAACGGCATCGCCATCACCATGCCCTACTGGGACGAGCGCGTCGAAGCCATGGCCGCGCAGTTCCCGGGCGTGGCCGTCGACAAGTTCCACATCGACATCCTCTGCGCCCATTTCGTCCAGCGACCGCAGCATTTCGACGTGGTGGTGGCCAGCAACCTCTTCGGCGACATCCTGTCCGACCTCGGCCCCGCCTGCACCGGCACCATCGCCGTCGCGCCCTCGGCCAACCTGAACCCGACGCGGGAATGGCCCAGCCTCTTCGAGCCGGTGCACGGTTCGGCGCCGGACATCGCGGGCAAAGGCATCGCCAACCCCATCGGCCAGATCTGGGCCGGCGCCATGATGCTGGACTTCCTCGGCCACCGCGCCGCCCATGACGCCGTCATGGCAGCCATCGAAAGCGTGCTCGCCGACCCCGCCGCGCCGAGAACTCCCGATCTGGGCGGCAAGGCTTCATGCGCCCAGCTGGGCGAGGCCATTGCGGAGGCTGCGAAAATAGGCCAATCATGAAGTCCATTGCCTACACCCGCGCCCAAGACCTGCCTGCCCTGCTGCAGAACCGCATTGCCGTGCTCGACGGCGCGATGGGCACCATGATCCAGCGCTACAAGCTCGGCGAGGCCGACTACCGCGGCGAGCGCTTCAAGGACCATGGCAAGGACCTCAAGGGCAACAACGAGTTGCTGCTGTTCACGCGCCCCGACGTCATCCGCGAGATCCACGAGCAATACCTGGCCGCCGGCGCCGACCTCATCGAGACCAACACCTTCGGCGCCACCTCGGTCGCCCAGGAAGACTACGACCTGCCCGAGCTGGCCTACGAGATGAACCTCGTCGCCGCCCAGATCGCCCGCGCCGCCTGCGACAAATACTCGACGCCCGACAAGCCCCGCTATGTCGCCGGCGCCCTCGGCCCCACGCCGCGCACCGCTTCCATCTCCCCGGACGTGAACGACCCTGGTGCCCGCAACATCGACTTCGACACCTTGCGCGCCGCCTACTACGAGCAGGCCAAGGGCTTGATGGACGGTGGCTGCGACCTCTTCCTCGTCGAGACCATCTTCGACACGCTGAACGCCAAGGCCGCCATCTTTGCGCTGGACGAGCTGATGGAGGACAGCGGCGAGCGCCTGCCCGTCATCATCTCCGGCACGGTGACCGACGCATCCGGCCGCATCCTGTCGGGCCAGACGGTGACGGCGTTCTGGCACTCGGTGCGCCATGCGCGTCCCATCGCCATCGGCCTGAATTGCGCCCTCGGGGCGACGCTGATGCGGCCCTATATCGAGGAACTGTCCAAGGTCGCCGGCGAGGTCGCGGTCAGCTGCTATCCCAATGCCGGCCTGCCCAACCCGATGAGCGACACCGGCTTCGACGAGACGCCGGACGTGACGGCGCGCCTGGTGGGCGAGTTCGCCCAGGCCGGCTTCCTGAACATCGCCGGCGGCTGCTGCGGCACCACGCCCGACCACATCGCGGCCATTGCCAAGGCCGTGTCGGCCTACAAGCCGCGCGTCAGCGGCGAGAAGTTCTTCACTGGGGTGCTGAACGCCGCTTGAGCGTTCAGGATGCCTTGGGCGCACTCGCCGGAGGCTTGGCGCTGCGCCGCGGGCTTTCGGTGTACTCCGCCGGCGGCTTCATCAGCGCCGGGTCGGGCTCGCCGCGCTTGACCTTCTCCAGGCGGTAGTTCTGCTCGCCCATGCGCGGGTCGGCGTCGCGGCTCATGAGAGTCAGCATCAGCTCGGGACTGCGCCAGACCTCGCGGCTGCTGACGATGGGCTTCTCGTTGCCGATCTTGCCGGCTTCAATGGTCCAGGTCGTGCGCTCGCCCGTCACCTTGATGCCCTCGATCTCCTTGGCGGGCAGCACCGTCGTCGTGCCGCCCTCGCGCGGCAGCAGGGGAGCCTGCAGCAGCAGGGGCACGGGTGGCAGCGGCGGCGTGGGTGCCGTCATGGGCGTTGGCGGGGCGGGCATGGCCGGCGGGGCGGGCAGTTCGCTGGCGCGGATGACGCGCAGCTCGCGGCGGCGCTCCACGACGGCGCTGGCGCCGGGCGCGGGCGGCAGCGGCGGCACGACGACTTCACGCTCGATGACGATGCCCGGCTCACCCGCCAGCGCGCGGGCACGCACGCGCTCCGCATCCGCGCTGCGGGCCTGCTCGGCCACGCGGCCGCCCCACTCCTTCCAGCGCGCGGCCTGCTCCTTCATGCGTTCGCCCCAGTCCCGCATCGAGGCCTCCCAGGCGTCATGGGCGACGGCATCGGCGCCGGGTGCCCAGGTCGCCGACGTGCGCAGCCGCTGCACGCGCTTCTGGTCGGGGTAGATGACCCAGGCCTCCTTGGCGACCGGATCGTTCAGGTAGACGACCTTGGGCCCGCCCTCGCGCTGCACCTCGCGCCGCGTGCGGCCCTCGCCGTCGCGGCAGAGCTGGCTCTGCTGCTTGCGCACGATGCGGTTGCCGTCGGCCAGGGTCTGCACGTTCTCGTGCACGGCCGTGGCGCAATAGGGCGCTCCCTTGACGACGCGTTCGCTCTCCAGCTCGCGGCCGGCGAAGGCCAGGGCCTGGTCGCCCATGGCCATGCGCACCGGCATGTCGGACAGGGCCAGCTGCACGCTGCGTTCGACCTCACGTTCGATGTCGCGCTCGATCACGCGGTCGGCCTCCAGCGCGGTGGCCGAGGCGGCGACGGCGACCAGTGTCAGGGCAGTGAGAGGTCTCTTCATGTCGTTCTCCAGATCAATTCAGGATGCGCACGGCCAGCACCTGGCCGCTCGGGTTCAGCATCAGCTCGGCGCGCACCGTCTCGTCGGCGCGGGCGGCGTCGAAAGGCAGGCCCAGCAGGGCCAGGCGCTCGCGCGGCAGTTCGGTGGGCTGCAGCCAGACGGCGGCGCTGCGGGGCGCCGACAGCGCAGCGCGGAACTCGCCTTCGGGCACCAGCGGGATGAAGCCGCTGCTGGCGGGCGCCGCCTGGGCGGTCTGGGTGCCGGGCGGGTCCAGCAGCAGCATGGCGGTCAGCAGCGCGGCGGCGGCGGCGCCCAGGGCGCCGCTGCCCCGGGCCAGGCGGCGCAGCCAGCGTGGCTCATGGGCTTCGGCCCTCTCGGCGGCGATGCGGCGGGCGCGCTGCAGATGCTGCTGCTCGGTCAGCCGGGCCAGCAGGGCGGCGTCCTGCTCGGCGCCCGGCTGCAGGCGGGCGAACTCGTCGCGGGCCGGCCGCAGCCAGTCGGGGGTGTCGTTGTCGAGGCTCATGATCGTTCTCCCACGGCCAGCAGGTCGGCCAGGCGCTGGCGGGCGCGGTGCAGGCGGGTCCGCAGCGTGTCGACGCTCACGCCCGCAATCGCGGCGGCGTCTTCGTAGCTGCGCTCCTGCAGGTCCACCAGCACGATGGCCTCACGCTGCGGCCAGCTGAGGCGTCGGATGGCGGCCCAGAGGCCGTCCTGCTGCTGCGACCGGCTCAGCCGCGCGTCACTGGCCGGCATGGCCTCGGCCGCTTCGTCGGCGTCCATGGACTCGTCCAGCGGGATGTGGCGGCGCGCGTCGCGCCATTGGTTCAGCAACTGGTGCCGGGCCATGCCGGCGAGATAGGCGCCCAGCGAGCCGCGGCTTGCATTGAAGCCCTGCGATCCGCGCAGCAGCTGGGCGAAGGCCTCCTGCACCGCGTCCAGCGCGGCGGCCTCGTCGCCGGCCAGGGCCAGGGCGTAGCGGTAGACCGAGCCGCTCTCGCGCCGGTAGACCAGGGCCAGGGCCTCGGCGTCGCCGTCGGCCAGGCGGGCCATCAGCAGGGCCTCGTCGCCCGCTGCTGAGGCGGCCGGGGCGACAAAGCCGAGGCGCGTGAGCCAGCTCATGTCGGGCAGCATGGTGAAAGGGCCTGCGGGGCTTGCATGTCGCTATTGAGCGTGGGCAGGCGCTTTCGTTACTCGGGACAAACCCGTCGTCACTTTCGGCATGGGGCCGCCGCGGCATGATGCTGCGCAACCCGAAGGAGACGGTTGCCCATGTTGAAGCTGCAAGGCCTTGATCACCTCGTGCTGCGCGTCATCGATCGCGATGCGATGACCCGTTTCTATGTCGACGTGCTCGGTTGCTCGGTGGAGCGCCGCCAGGACGAGATCGGCCTGGTGCAACTGCGCGCCGGGCGCTCGCTGATCGACCTCGTGCCGGTGGACGGCAAGCTCGGCCGCATGGGTGGGGCCGCGCCCGGGGCCGAGGGCCGCAACATGGATCACTTCTGCCTGCGCGTCGAGCCCTTCGACGCCGGCGCCATCCGCGCCCACCTGGCGGCGCATGGCGTCGATGCCGGCAAGACCGAGAGCCGCTATGGCGCCGAGGGCGAAGGCCCTTCCATCTACCTCAGCGACCCCGAAGCCAACGTCGTCGAACTGAAAGGCCCGCCCGCATGAAACCCTTGACCCGTGCCATCGTCTGGGGTGGCCTGCTGGCCGGCACGGGCGACCTCGTCTTCGCGCTGAGCTACTACGGCATGCAGCTCAAGGTCTTCCAGGGCGTGGCGGGCGGGCTCATCGGCCGCGAGGCCGCCTTTGCCGGCGGGCCAGCCACCTTTGCGCTGGGCGTCGCCCTGCACTACGGTATCGCGCTGATCTGGGCGGCCCTCTTCTGCATCGTCGCCCTGCGCCTGCCCGCCCTGCTGCGCAACGCGACGGCCGCCGGCTTGGGGCTTGGCTTCGTCGTCTATTTCGGCATGAACAACGTCGTGCTGCCGCTGTCGGCCCTGCACACGCCGTTCTGGCCGCCGCGCATCGATGCCGCGGCCATCGCGGCGCATTGCTTCCTGTTCGGCTTCCCTATCGGCCTGGCGGCGCGGCGTTGCCTGCTCGGCGGGCCGGTGCGCGGGGTTTGAGTCAGGTCAAGGCGCCGCGCTGTCGCCGGGCGCAGCATGAGGGCCGACTGACCTGAGGAGGCCTTGATGAGCACCAACTTCCGCGCCCTCGCCAACGACATCTCGGGCACGCTGTCCCAGCTGCGTGCCGACATCCCGGACACCATGCGCGGCTTCGCGCAGCTCTCCCAGGCGGCCCTGCGCGACGGCGCGCTGGACCGCAAGACCAAGGAGCTGATCGCGATGGCCGTGGGCATCGCGGCGCGCTGCGATGCCTGCCTGGCCTTCCACGCGGAAGCCCTGGTCAAGCTCGGCTGCAGGCGCGCCGAGTTCGAGGAGATGCTGGCCGTCAGCGTCTACATGGGCGGTGGTCCGTCGCTGATGTATGCGGCCCGCGCACTGGACGCCTTCGAGCAGTGCGGCGGCGACCACACGCCGCGCACCGAGGCCGTCCGGGCCGCCTGAGCCGGCCCTGCAAAATGGCGGGCACCATGCCCGCCTTGCCCACCAAGCTGCCCAACACCGGCACCACCATCTTCACCGTCATGTCGGCCCTGGCCGCCAAGCATGGCGCCGTCAACCTCGGCCAGGGCTTCCCGGACTTCGGGGCCGACCCGGCCCTGCTGCAGGCCGTTACGGACGCCATGGCCGCCGGCCACAACCAGTACCCACCGATGACGGGCGTGCCGGCCCTGCGTCAAGCCATTGCGACCAAGCTCAACGCCCTCTACGGCTCGGCCTACGACGCGGACCGCGACATCACCATCACCGCGGGCGGCACGCAAGGCCTGATCACGGCCCTGCACAGCTGTGTGGGCGCGGGCGAGGAGGTCATCATCATCGAGCCGGCCTACGACAGCTACGACCCCGCCATCCGCCTGGCGGGCGCCGTGCCGGTGGGCGTGCCGATGACGCTGGACTACCGCATCGACTGGGCGGCGGTGCAGGCCGCCATCACGCCACGCACGCGCGCCCTGGTGCTGAACACGCCGCACAACCCCAGCGGCCGCGTCGCCACGGCGGACGACTTGCGTGAACTCGAACGCATCGCCGAACAGCACGACCTCTTCGTCATCAGCGACGAGGTCTACGAGCACATGGTCTTCGACGGCGCGGCGCACCAGAGCGTGGCCCGCTACCCGGCCCTGCGCGAGCGCAGCTTCCTGGTCAGCAGCTTCGGCAAGACCTTCCATGTGACGGGCTGGAAGGTCGGCTTCGTCGCCGCGCCGCCCGCCCTGAGCGCGGCCTTCCGCCGTCTGCACCAGTACACGGTGTTCACGGTGCACACGCCGACCCAGCACGCGATTGCGGCCTATCTCGCCGACCCGGCACCTTGGCAGGGCCTGAGCGATTTCTACCAGGCCAAGCGCGACAGCTTCCGTGCGGCCCTGGCCGCCACGCCGCTGAAGCTGCTGCCCTGCGAAGGCACCTATTTCCAGACGGTGGACTACAGCGCGGTCTCGGACAAGACAGAGTTGGACTTCGCGCGATGGCTGACCACCGAGATCGGTGTCGCGGCCATCCCGCTGTCGGTCTTCTACCAGCAGCCGCAGGAGAGGCGGCATGTCAGGTTCTGCTTCGCGAAGCGGGACGAGACCTTGGAGCTGGCGACGCAGAGGCTAGCTTCGTTGGGCACTCCACGGCGGAACCCATGATGGGTTTGATCGACGGACTGCGGGCGCGCAAGCTTCACAGCAAGGCCAGCTCGCTTGACGACAAGGACCAGGCTCTGCGCCTGTACCACGAGGCATTGGCCCTCGATCCGAAGCGGTCAGACACGCTCTACAACATCGGGCTCATCCACAAATATCGCGGCGAGTGGACCCAGTCGCTCGAGTTCAACCGACGCGCCGTCGAGTTGTCGCCGGACGACGAGGCGGTCAACTGGAATCTCGCCATCGCCGCCACCGCTTTGTGCGATTGGGTCACTGCTCGGGCTACTTGGCAGCGCCTGGGCATCCAGGTCATGGATGGCGAAGGGCCTATCGAGGACGACTTCGGCATCACACCGGTGCGTCTGAATCCCGAGGGAGACGCCGAGGTCGTCTGGGGACGGCGTGTCGATCCGGTTCGCGTGCGCATCGGAAACATTCCCTATCCCTCTTCGGGCTATCGCGCCGAGGACATCGTGCTGCACGACGGCGCTCCGACCGGGACGCGGACTTCGCGCGGCCGTGAGTACAACGTGTTCAACGTGCTGCAGCTGCATATGCCGTCGCGCATGACGACCTTCGAGCTGGAAGTCGATGTCGATTCATCCACTGGTATCGATGCCCTCAATGAGGCCTTGGCGATGACGGCGGGGCATGTAGAGGATTGGACTTCCAACGTTCGAATACTCTGCAAAGCCTGCAGCGAAGGCACGCCGCACGAGCACCATGACCAAGAGGGTGGCACGGACGACAGCTGGGCCACGCGGCGCGTGCTGGGCGCAGCCGCCGTCGATGAGGCGGGCTTGCGCGCGGCGCTGAAGCGTTGGGAAGCGCCGGGACGCCGCGTCCTTGGCCTGGAGCTCATGCTGGAGCCGCCGGCATCGAACTAGTCGGCGCCGGGCCTGACCCGCGACCCTTGCGCCGCGGCGGACAATGCCGGCCATTCAGGCCCGAGCGCTGTTATGTCTTCTTCTCCCTACGAAAACCTGCCCCAGCGAAGCTATTGGAAGACCGGCGTGGCGCAGTCGCACGCCCTGGAGATCCGCGACCTCTACGTCAAGAAGTTCGACATCTCCGCCGAGACCCGCATCGCCACGGCGGGCAGCTGCTTCGCCCAGCACATCCAGAAGCGCATGACGCAGCATGGCTTCAAGGTGCTGGACATGGAGCCGCCGCCGCTGGGGCTGAAGCGGGAGCGCTACACCGCCTATGGGTTTGGCCAGTTCTCCGCCCGCTACGGCAACATCTACACGGCGCGGCAGCTGTTGCAGCTGGCCCAGGAGTCGCTGGGCCTGCTCAGCCCCATCAACGGCGTGTGGAAGCGGGGTGAGATTTATGTCGACGGCTTGCGCCCGGCGATCGAGCCCAACGGATTCGCGACGCCGGAGCAGGTCCTGATCCACCGGCGCAGCCACCTGGTCAAGGTGAAGGCCATGCTGCAGCAGATGGACCTGCTGGTCTTCACGCTGGGCCTGACCGAAGCCTGGGTGGACCCGGTCGACGGCGTGGTCTACCCCACGGCGGCCGGCACCGTGGCGCAGCCCCCGGGCGAGGCCGAACTCGAGTTCCGCAACTTCACCGCCTCGCAGACGCTGGCCGACTTCCTGGCGTTTCGCGCACTGGTGCAGGCCTTCAACCCCGCCTGCCGCTTTCTGCTCACGGTATCGCCCGTGCCGCTGACGGCCACGGCCAGTTCTCAGCATGTGCTGGTCGCCACCAGCTATTCCAAGTCCGTCTTGCGGGCGGCAGCCGGCGAGCTGGCGAGCACGCTGGACGATGTCGACTATTTCCCGTCCTACGAACTGATTTCCTCGCCGGTGTTCAAGGGCTATTTCTTCGACCCCAACCTCAGGACCGTCGCCGCCGCCGGTGTCGATTTCGTCATGAAGACCTTCTTCCAAGCCCACCGCCCCCCCATAGGACAGGCTGCCGCGCCGGTAGCCGCGGTACCGGCAGTCCAGTTCGATCCGGCCTGCGAAGACGCCCTGCTTGAGGCATTCGCCAAATGACGAAGCTCTGTTGCATCGGAACCTCCCACATCGGGGCGCTGAAGAGTGGCTGGGAAGCCATGGCCGCGCAATGGCCGGGTGTCCAGCTGGCCTTCTTCGGTGCTCCCAACCTGAATGCCAACGAGGAAAGCATCAAGCACCTGGCCCTGCAGGGCCGCAGCATCGTGCCGACCAGCCGGGATGTCAGCTACTACTACCGCCTGACCTCCGGCGGCCAGACCCACATCGACATCGACGCCCATGACGGCTTCATCGTCCAGGGCGGCGTCAGCATCACCCAGGCCATCAATCTCTACACGCTGTTCCGCACCGACGAGCAGGCCCACGACGACGAGAATGTGCTCATCAGCGTGGACTGCCTGGTCGAGTCGCTGACGGAACTGTTCCGTACCAGCTATGCCTACCGGCTGACCACAGCCTTGTACCAACTGACGCGCAAGCCGGTGTTCCTGGTGGCCGACCCGCGGCCCAGCGCGGGCCTGCTCGCGTCCGAAGGCAGCGACTCGGAGGCCTGGGAGTTCTATATCCGGCTGATCCAGCGCATGCACGCCGGTGGCGACCATGTGCCGGAAGCGCGCTACTACCTGACGGCCTTGCAGGCCGTGCGCCAGCAGGGGGTCTCGATCGTCGACGGCCCGGCGCCGCTGATCGTCGATGAACTGTTCACGCCCCCGGAGTTCTGCAAGGACTCGGTCTGGTTGCAGAACGAGAAGTTCGAGGTGTCGCCGCGCGACGACTTCTTCCACATGAACCACCATTACGGCGCTGCCGTGCTGCGCGAAATCTTCGCGCGGGGCGGCATGCGTCCCCCGGCCGCTTAACGCCGCTCAGGCCGCAGCGGGCAACTCGCGCCGGCCTCGGGGGTGTCAGCCAACCGGGTCGCCAATTCGGTACGCAGCCCCTGCAAGGCGGCAATGCGCTCGTCGATGTCCGCCAGCTTGCGCGCCAGTGTCGCCCGCAGCGCCGGGCCGGTGTCCTCACCTTGGGCCAGCAGCGGCAGGTCGGCTGCGATCTCGGCGAGCGTGAAGCCGAGCTGCTGGGCCGTACGCACATAGCCCAGCCATTGCACGGCTTCCTCGGGGTAGTCGCGGTAGCCGTTCTCGCTGCGGCGGGCTTGCAGCAGGCCGCGCTTTTCGTAGAAGCGCAGGCTGTCGCGGCTCAGGCCGGTCAGTTCGGAAAGGGCGCCGATCTTCATGAGCGATGGGGAGAGAAAGAGCTTGACCCTGGAGTGTGGTCCAGGGTCGAGCATGGCGGCACTTTCTCATTTCGTGTCTGTCCATGCCTGCCTTCAGCAACTCGGGTTTCCTGCGCGTCGTCTGGTTCAGCGCCCTCTACGACCTCGTCGTCACCGCGCCCTTCGCCACGCCCTGGACCTTCGACTTGAATCGCGCCCAGCTCAGCGCCCTCAACCAGGCCCTGGGCGGTCAGCCGCTGCCGGCCTTCGATGCCGTGCAGACCCTGTTCGCGCTGCTGATGGGCAGCATCGTGCTGGTCTGGGCGGTGCTGCGGCTGCGCGGGCCGACGGTGCAGCTCGGCCGCTACGACGCGGCGGGACGGATCCTGTTCGGTACCTGGATGGCCTGGGCCTGGATGCAGACCGGCGCGCCGGTGCTGCTGCTGTTCATCGTGCCCGAGCTGAGCTGGGCGGTGGTGCAGGCCTGGTGCGTCAGGCGCGAGGGCTGAGTTCAGCGCGCCAGCGGGATGACCTCATCCCGCAGCAGGCGGTACTGCGCATCCAGCAGCGGCCCGTTCGGATCGTGGCCGGCCCGGGGCACCGTCACCAGCTTCTTGCGCGGTGCCTGGAGGCTGTCGAACCAGGCCCGCGTCACCGCCGGCGGCGTCAGCAGGTCTTCCTCGCCCTGGATGAGGAAGACCGGCAGCCGCAGCCGCGTGCGCTGTTCCTGCAGCGCCAGCTGCCACAGCATGCCGTCACCCTTGAAGCCGACGAACTTCAGGAAGGAGAAATCCTCGCCGGCCTCGTAGGCGGTCTGGTCTTGCGCGCCGGCGTAGCCCGCCGCGGGGCGCCAGTCAGGGCCGGGATCGGTGCGCAGGGCTTCGTAGCGGCGCACGATGCGGCGCAGCTGGCCGAAGTTGCGCGGGTTCTGCCAAGGCGGCGCGCCGAGGGATCGCAGCGTTTCGATGGCGGCCTGATCGCCGAGTTCCCTGGCGCGCTGCAGCGCGAGCGCATGGCTGGCCGTAAGGTCCGGCGGCCCGACCAGCTGCGACACACCGACATAGGCATGGAAGAGCTCGGGCCTGAGGTGGGCCATCTCCACGGCCAGGGCCGAGCCCCAGGAGCTGCCGGTCAGGATGAGCTTGGTGTGCCCCAGTCGCTGCTCCAGGTATTCGGCCACGGCGATGCCGTCAGCCGCCATCAGGGACAGCGTCAGCGGCGTGTTCTCGAACTCGCGCGGCTCGAGCTCGCGCACCGGCAGGTTGCGGCCATAGGTGCGGCCGGCGCCGCGCTGGTCCCATTGCACCAGGGTGAAGTCCTGGGCCCAGGCGCCATAGAGGGCGTCGGCAAACGGGCTGATCGGATTGCCCGGGCCGCCGTGGATGAAGAGCAGCACCGGCTTGCGGCAGTCCCGGCCGGTGATGGTCAGCCATTGCGGGATGCCGTTGATGGCCACGAAGCCCTGCTCGCGGACGCTGCGGTCACGGGCTTGCGCGGCGCAGGCGGGGTTCAGGGGCTGGGCGGCATGGCTCGCAAGCTGCACAAGCAGCAGCGCGGCAGTCAGCAGACGTCGGATCAAACGGCCTCCTCGCAGAGCGAGGCGCCGAAGCAGGCGCCATGGCGGCGCACTATAGGGCTAGGCTTGCCGGCGCTCGGTGCGCAAGATACTCGAGGCGACGTTCGCTGCCCGCAAACTAGCGGTTTATTACGTCCAGAACCGAGCCTCCGTTATATCCGGAGATCTTCCTGTGCAGAACCATTGCTTCCGCCTCGGTCAAGGAAGCCACGATATCAATGGCTAGCCGGATACAGCAGGCAGGATGTTCGTCGTCGGCATGTTGTGCCTTGGCTATATTTGCCGCCTCTTCCGCTTGCTCTCGAAATCTATTGGGTATTCGATCAAGGCGAGGTTGTTTTCCAGCAAGGCTCTTGCGGAAGTATTCAAATAGGTCGTCAATGATCTTGATTTGGCCGGCTTGTTGGGTGGCAAGTCTGGGCGTCAATATCACATAGTGCCAGATGAGTCTCTGCATCAATCTGCACTGGTGCTCAAGCTCATGTTTCATCTTCACGATGAAAACGCCTTTGTCCACCTCTAGAGTTATGCCATTTATGTATTGAGTGATGGCGGCTGATCTAAAGCCGTCCATCAGCATTAACTCTCGACGCGATCCCGGCTCTGCTCCGTCAGCAACAAGCATATATAGCAAGCCGCCGAATGTCCCTTCGTCCATGTCCCAGACATCGTCAGACTGAGCGTAAATCTGGCTTTCCTTGTCTGGCTCATCCGCCTTCCATCGATCCAAGAAACTTCGGCGGTATTGCTTGTTGCGTAAAAGTCGTTCCACCGGAATTAAGCCGGCACGGTAAAAGTCCTCAAGGTCATGTACAGAATATGTGATGGAGTCGGCAAGGTCCATCACAGCGCATTCTAGAGAGCGATCGCCGTCTGATAGTCCTGCAAGCACGAACTCCGCCGCATCTCGGTCATCGGCGTAAAAAGAGAACTTCTGGCGACGTTTTCTACTCTTGGCGCCGGAAGTATTTTTCTTTGAGCGCTCCCACGGATATTTTGCCAATGCAGCAAGCGTGGCTCTGGTTAAATCCAGGCCTAAGCCTCGATGATCGCGTCGAGTAGCTAGTCTGCTAATGATGCGAAAGGTCTGTGCATTCCCTTCAAATCCATCATCTAGGCCATGCTGCTCAGCCAGCTCACAAAGCCGATGATCCGCTACGTGTCCAAATGGCGGATGACCTAGATCATGGCCAAGGCAGGCTGCTTCCACCACCTCCGGATCCAGTACTTCCGTGAGATTTGAGTGCTTTGCTTGATAGCGATTCAGCAGTGATTCCGCAAGCCTCCGGCCAACCTGCGCGACTTTTAGCGAATACGAAGGGACTTCCCACCTTCTGGCCCCGGCGCCGAGGCGCCAAGATTGATGGTGCGAATCGTCAATCTGCAG
>NZ_JBYSZK010000010.1:0-271714 GCF_058787015.1 Roseateles sp. FW305-36
CTGCAGATTGACGATTCGCACCATCAATCTTGGCGCCTCGGCGCCGGGGCCAGAAGGTGGGAAGTCCCTTCGTATTCCATCGAGAGGACGTCTTACGGCTGGCTTCGCCATCCGCAAGCCGCCTCTCATGTCAAACGTTATGGCTCAAGGATGAATCGCGTCGCAGCTGTCTTTGCTATTTCCATTTTTGTTGCGTCGTCAAGTAAGGCGCTTGAGATCGTCTGCCCCGAAAAGATTCTGACCACGCAGAGGCTGGATAAGCAGGAGGCAGGATGGCAGGATTTCGTGAGACCGGATGGCGACGGGCGGATCGCTACGTATTCGTATGCGTCTGGCATCTCCATCTATTCCGACGATCCAAAGAAGATCATTGAGTTGAAGCCTGACAGCGAATCGGCACGCGATCCAAGTTGGAGCTTTACAAAGGCGCCTCCCGGAACTCCGCCGCTATACATGGCGTGCCACTATTTCGAAACTCGATTCCAGTTCACCAGAGCGCTTCCAGCGAACGTCAAGAAATGCACCGCCAAGCGTGGCGGAATTCTTCAATGCGATGAATACAAGCCATAACCATTTGGTCAAGCGGACCTGCGCCAGCTACGCTGGCTGGTCCGCTTACCGCGAACGTTAGACAGCACTAAATGACCACCGAGTTGCAATCCCTTTTCTCCGAGATCGAACGTGTCCGGGCTGACGGGGCGCTTGTATTGCTCAAATGGGATAGCGAGCGCAATGTCAGGCGCTGCACTGTTGTCGTCACGCGTGGCGACACTGACTATGTGTGGCGCAAAGACTCTGATGACATCGCAGGCACTGCTGTCGAAGCACTCTCAGCGTATTGGGCAGCCCATGCGGCAAGTGCTGTCTAACCCGTCATTGCAGCCGACCCTGGCCGGCTGCGCCGTCCGGTCGGCTGAACTCCAACGTTGAACAGCAGCAATGCGGCTAGGCACAGTTGCCATCGGTACAGGAATTCTGGTTGCGCTCGGCGGCTGTGATGCCGGCTGCGGCAACGACGTCGCATCAACCATTGAATCGCCTCGCGGCGGTCACGTTGCCGTGATCTTCAATCGCAATTGCGGCGCGACGACTGGCTTTAACACGCAACTCTCGGTTCTGGCGAAAGGTGACGCAGTGCCCAAAGAAGCGGGGAACACTTTCATTGCCGACGGCTCGCTGGCGCTAAAAGTTCGATGGGTTTCTGAGTCCCAGCTTGTAGTCGCCGGCGTGCAAGGCGCAAAGATCTTCAAGCAAGAGAAACTCGCAAACGGGGTTGTGGTCTCGTATGAATGAAGCGCTGCTGTTCAACCCTACGCTGCAGCGGACGGCTTCGCCGTCCGCTGAGCTTGCACGTTAGACCTCAATGAACGTTACGCTGCGCCCGGCCACTGCTGCAGATGCACCACGGGTGGCGAGCCTGCTGATCGATACGCGCTCCGCCTTCATGCCCTATGCCCCGTCCGCCCATACGGACTCAGAAGTACGCGATTGGGTCGGAGCACACTTGGTCCCATCGGGTGGTGTCACAGTAGCTGAAATCGGGGGCAAGGTAGTGGCCGCAATGGCCGCCGAGAAAGCTGAAGCGCTGTCGTGGATCACGCAAATGGCAGTCGAACCAACACTTGTTGGTCAAGGCATCGGCTCCGTGCTCTTGGCGCATGCCATGTGCACATTGCCGCTTCCAATTCGTTTGTACACATTTCAGGCCAATAGCGGCGCACGCCGGTTCTACGAGCGGCACGGATTCAAGGTAGTCGAGCTCACCGATGGGAAAGCCAATGAGGAGCGTTGTCCGGATGTGCTGCTGGAGTTCAAAGGGCCAAACTTCACTTACCGAGGTCGGCATTGAGGACGAGCTCTGACAAGTCGGTTGAAACCGACACCCAACGGCAAGGTTCGGCGACGGGTGTGGTCAATCGTGGGCCCCAGGGTGCCTCGCCGTTGTACGCCCCTCACCTCCAATGTCAGCTTGCATGGGGGGCCAAGTGAGCGAATCGCTGCTGATCTGGGGCATCGTCTTTGGGTCGGTGGGCCTGGGCTACTTCGTCTACGGAAAGAAGCAACGTGCCGTGGTCCCGCTTCTCTGCGGCATGGCGCTCATGGTGGTGCCGTACTTCGTGTCGAGCTCATGGCTGCTGGTGGGCCTGGGCGTCGCCATTGCAGCGATTCCCTACTTTTTGAGAGCCTGAGCCCCCTGCATCGGTCTCCGAGGCGCGCCCGATGTCAAACGTCAATCGCCGCGAGGCCAGTCCAGCAGCCCGCCAACCCGGAGTCGATTCTTTGCCATGGGACTTCTGACCTTCAGCCTCAACCTCACCCTGGACGGCTGCGTCGATCACCAGGAAGGCATCGCCGACGACGAGACGCATGCCTTCTTCACCCGCCTCATGGACGAGAGCGGCGCGATGCTGTGGGGCCGCGTCACTTACGAGATGATGGAGAGCTACTGGCCGGCCGTCGCGCGCGGCGAGGTGGAGGCGCCACCGGCGATGCACGAGTGGGCGGCCAAGCTGGAGGCCAAGCCGAAATATGTGGTGTCCTCGACGCGCAAGGACTTCCCGTGGACGAACAGCCACTCCATCGCCGGCGACCTGCGCTCGGGCGTCCAGAGGCTCAAGGATGCGACCCCCGACGGCGTGCTCCTGGGCAGCGGCAGGCTGGCGACCGAACTGGACCGGTTGGATCTGATCGACGAGTACCGGTTCCTCGTCCACCCTCGTATCGCCGGTCACGGCCCGACGCTGTACGAGAGTGGCTTGCCCGTCACGCGGCGCCTTGAGTTGATTTCGGCGAAGTCGCTGGGCAACGGCGCGGTCGCCATGCACTACCGGCGCGCACGCTAGCATTCCACTGCCCCTCTGCCACGCCGCCGACATGCCCATGTCCAGGATGCCGCCGCTCGCCGTCGCGCGCTCAGAAATGCAGGCCGGCGGCGTCGGCCCCCATGGCATCGGCAATCAGCCGCATGTCGTGGTCGCCGATGGCAAACAGCCCGAAGCGGAAGGAATAACCCCAGCGAGCGCGGTCCTGGATGAACTCGAAGTGGTCGAGTAGCGGCACGATCGGGGCTTCGTGGGCGGGAAGGTAGTCCACGTCCTTGCGGAAGGGCACGAAGCCGTCGCCCATGTCGAAGGCGTAGGGATCGCCGGGCCTGACCAGGCCGATCGACACGAAGGACTGCAGCTTGTCGCTACCGCCCATGGTGAGGGTGGGCGAGTAGTAGGCAACGCGGTCGCCGGGCTTGACGCGGCGCAGCGGGGCGACCTTGCCGTGGCAGACCTGCATATAGCCGGCGTCGGCCTGCGCACAGCCGCGGCGCGCATGGGTGGCGCTGGCCACGGCAATCCAGTTGCCGCGCCGCGGCGCGGTCGTGATGGGGAGTGCCGGTTCTGCCCACAGGCTGGCCTGCGCCAGGGCGTTTGCTGCTGCCATGCTCATGCTCCTCGGGTGAGGTCGCCATGATGGCCGGGCGGACAGCAACGGTTTGTCAGCAGGACTGCGGGGTCTCGGCGCGGCGCATGCGCTTTGTGCCGGCGGCCAGACCCAGGCCTAGCAGCGTCAGCGTGACGCTTGCCGGCTCGGGCAGCGCCCCGATGCCAAACGTCAGAGTGCCGCTGACCCATTGCCCTTCGGCCACGCCGGCGGCGAAGTCCTTGAAGGCCTCGCTGAACTCGATGCGCAGCAGGCCATCGGCGCCGACGGCGACGCCATAGGCCGACAGGTCCAGGGAGCCGCTGTAGCTGCCGTCACCGCTGAAGAAGTCGGTGCCGCCGGGTGTGAAGGTCAGCAGATTGCTGCCGCTGGAGTCGCCGAAGCTGACCTGCATCTCGGCCAGCGCGCTGGGCGAGAAGGCATCCAGTTCCAGGGCCCAGTCCAGCGAAGTCAACAGCGCGTTGGCGCCGACGTCGATGAGCCAGACGACATTGCCCGCCTCGCCCTGCAGATTGATGCTCTGGGCGCCGCTGACGTCGACGGCGACCGGGTTGGCGATGGCCGTGAGGCTGGCGAAGGCGAGGGCGGCCGCTGCGGCCAGTTGGTGGAACTTCTTCATCTTCATGGCTGTTGCTTTCATTGGGCGGCGGCGGGGCGGGCGACGAAGACGACGGCGGTGCGGGCCGGCACATTGAAGCTGCCGGTCGTGCTGTCGAAGCTGGCCTGCCTGGCGCGCGAGTCGACAGCGCCGGCGGCCTGGTGCACCGGGTGCAGTTCCAGCGCGTGGCCGGCCAGGGTGGGCAGGGTCAGCTGCTTGGCGTTCTTGTCGACGTTGATCAGGTAGACGAGTTCATCGAAGTTGGCGCCCGGGTAGCCGACGCCGTTCAGGCGGCCGACCAGCACCGTGGCTTCCTGGTTGGAGCCGGTGTTCAGGAAGCTCAGGCGCGCCTTGATGTCCTCGGCCGTGCGCAGGCGCAGCAGGGTGCTGCTCTTGCGGATGCGCAGCAGGTCACGGAAGGCGTCGCGCGTCCAGGCGATGTCGTTGGGGTGGGGCTTGATCAGCGGGTTGGTCAACAGCGGGCGGGCGTAGTTCCAGTTGTCGCCGTTGTCGCGCGAGGGCGGCAGGCCGACGCCGAAGTTGTTGTCCTGGTAGCTCCAGTCCAGGCGGTTGAACCAGTCGCCGCTGTCGTAGCTGTTCTTGTCGAGCGATTTGCTGCGCAGCGTGTCCACGCCGGCGTGGAAGTAGGCCACGCCCTGGCTGAAGGCATTGATGGCGCTGGCCAGGATCTGCACGCGGGCGCGGTCTTCCTTGCTGGTGCCGGTGGGCAGGCGGAAGGCGTTGTTGTCGAACAGGGTCAGGTTGTCGTGGTTCTCCACGTAGTTGACGACCTCGCCCGGCTCCAGTACCCAGCCGGCCGGGATGCCGCCGACGTCGATCTGGTCCAGGCGCAGGTTGGCGTCCCAGCTGGTCTGCATCTGGAAGCTGCGGATGGAGCCCGCCAGCGAAGCCTTGATGCGGTCGGCCTGCCACATCAGCTCGCCGCGGCTCTGGCCGTTGGCGTTGGCATTGGGGTCGTAGAAGAAGCCGTTCACATAGCCCTGGTTGGCGACGACGGCATTCCCGGAATCGCAGCAGCCACCGCCGCGCACGGCGTCGCGGATGATGGGGTTGAAGCTGCCGATGCCGGAGCCGTTCAGCGACAGCATCTCGGCCTGCACGAAGCGCGCGCCATTGGCCACTTCGCCGAAGTTCCAGCCCTCGCCGAGGATCTGCACCTTGCGGCCGGCGGCGGCCTCGACGCGGGCCTTCAGCGCCTCGATGACCGAGCGCGGATGGTGGCCCATGATGTCGAAGCGCAGCGAGCTGATGCGGTAGTCGCGCGTCCAGGTGACGGCCGAGTCGATCATCAGCTTGCCCATCATCAGGTTCTCGGCCGCGGTGTTCTCGCAGCAGGTCGAGCGCTCGATGCCGCCGGTGGCGTTGAGGCGGTAGTAGTAGCCGGGCACGACCTTGTCGAGCACCGAGTTGGTGTTCTGTCCCGACGAGGTGGTGTGGTTGAACACCACGTCCATGCCGACGCGCAGGCCCGCCGCATTCAGCGACTGCACCATGCGGCGGAACTCGAGGACGCGGGCCAGCGGGTCGTTGGCATTGCTGGAGTAGCTGCCTTCGGGCGTGCTGAACTGCAGCGGGTCGTAGCCCCAGTTGAAGCAGTCGGTGCCGGCGGTGGCGGCCACCGTCGCTTGCTGGGAGTCGCTGTCCGGCGCGCCGCTGGGCGACGGCGTCGTGCAGCTCTTCTCGTTGACGCTGGCGATGTCGAAGACCGGCAGCAGATGCACGTCGGTCAGGCCGGCGGCGGCCAGGCCGGCGAGGTGCTTCATGCCGTTGGACTGGCGCTCGGTGAAGGCCAGGTATTTGCCACGCTCGGCGGCGGGCACCGTCATGTCGTTGATGGAGAAATCGCGGACGTGCAGCTCGTAGATGCTGAGGTCCGACGGTGCGTTCACCGTGGCGGGCGGCGCGCTCTGGTCCCAGCCATTGGGCTTGGTGGCCTGGGCCTGCAGGTCCATGACGACGCTCTGCTGGCTGCCCAGGGTGAGGCCCAGGGAATAGGGGTCGGTGACGAGGTTCTTGACCAGGCCCGTGCCCTTGACGAAGACCTGCACCTGGTAGCGGTAGCTGGCGCCCTGCAGATGGCCCTGCTTGCTCAGGCTCCAGACGCCGGTGGCGGCGTCGCGGGTCATCGCGTCGGTCGTCGTGCGGGTCAGGCCCGAGTTGCCCAGGGACTGGGTCAGCACCAGGGACACGGCCTGGGCGGTCGGCGCCCACAGCTTGAAGCTGGTGTTGCCGTTGCTGGCGACGGCGCCGAGGTCGGGCACGTTGGTGGCGGCGGCGTAGAGGTCGTCCAGCGCGCCGGCGATCTGGGCCGTCGTCGCGTTCTGCACCTTGCCGTTGGCGTCTTCCTGCACGAGCACGAGCTGCTGCTGGTGCAGGGTGGGCAGGCGGGCGATGTCGGCGGTGCGCACATTGAAGACGGTGCCGCTGGCCACGTACTTGAAGCGCAGCGCATCGGCGGGCGGCACATTGCCCGTGAAGGCGTCGAGCGTGATGTAGCCGTCGGCGCCCTGCACGGAGGCGTCCAGGCCGACGCTGATCTGGCCGGTGGCCGAGTAGTAGAGGCGCACCGGGCTGCTCGTCGCGATGCGCGGCCACTTGACCAGGCTCTTGTTCAGCCACACGGCGCGGGCGTCGGTGCTGGAGACCGAGCGCAGGTCGGGCGGCGCGTTGTAGACGGTGGCATCGCGCTCCACCAGCCAGATCTGGCCGACCTGGTTCTGGATGTTCAGCGCGGCGTATTCGACATGGATGTTGTCGTTGCGGCCGTCCTTGTCGTTCTCGTTGGGCGGCATGCCGTGGATGATGAATTCCAGGCTCTTGCGATTGACGTCGCCCTGCGGGTTCAGCACGGGGATGTCGAACACCACCTCGCCGTCACCGACCGTGTAGCCGGCCATGGCACTCAGCGGCACGGGCTGGCCCCAGTTCTCGATGTTCACGCCGGCGGGCAGGGCCGGGGCGTTCAGGCCGCTGCCGTTCCACAGGTGCAGGCCCCAGGCGCTGTAGCCGCCGTCGAAGCGCTTGTAGTGCACGCGCAGGGTCTTGATGTCCGGCGCCGGCAGCAGTGTGGGGTTGCTGGCGTAGTTGGTGCTGTCGCCCTGCAGGCGCCAGATCTCGTTGGCGCCGGACTGCAAGGCGTAGCTTTGGTCGGCGCCGCCGTTGTCCTTGTTGTCGCCGTTGTGGAACAGGAAGCCGACCGTGCCGGTGCCCGAGGCCAGCGGCACGTCGTAGTAGGCGCCGAAGTCATCGCTGCCGCCGCTGTTCCAGCCGCCGTTCCAGTTCGGGCTCTGGGCGGCATTCCAGGTGTGGATCTGCCAACCGGCGTAGTCGCCGGCCGAGCGGCGGTAGTGCACGCGCAGCGAGGTGGCCGGCGTCCCCGGAGTGGCCGCCGCGGCAATCTTGGCGCGCAGTGTCGGGGCCGCACCCGGCACGGCGGCCAGCAGTTCGGTGCCGCTGTCGTCCACCGCGGCGCTGCTGACGCTGCTCATGGCGGCGGGGGCTGCGGCGCTGCCGCCTCCGCAGCCGCCGAGCAGCGCCATCGCGCCGATTGCCAAGCCCGTGATCGCCCGACGCATCTGCCGCGTCCAGCCTGCCCATGCCTTCATGTCCGTGCACTCCTTTGAAGTGTGTGGATGCTATTGAAGTAAAACTACATCAGGAAGCTGGTGGAATCCCGAGGAGAAGTTCACGAATTGTCTCTCGCCGTTCGCGATCTCTCTGGGATATTTGGCTGCGGATTTGACTGGTTCGTAGTTTTATTTCATTCTTGATTTAGACACTGCCTGGATCGACGGGCGTTGTGACTGCTGCCAATTTCGTGAGGATGACTCACGACATCAGTGCAGCGCAGGACTAAGCTTCAGACAGGAGACCGCAACCAGAGCAGGAGACACTGCCATGAACAAGATCCGCGTCCTGTGCGCCGCCATGGCCGTGGCGGCCGGCCTGAGCGGCTGCGCCGTCGAGACCAAGGCGCCGCCGAGCACCGACGTCTTCGTCGACACGGCCTTCAAGCCGCCCAGCGTGAAGATCGATCCGCAGGAGGCCCTGGCCCTGAGCCCGGCGATGAAGCGATTCGCCGAGACCGAGATGGCCAGCGAGATCCGCAACAAGGGCCTGCGCGACGGCCTCATCGACGCCCTCTACACCAAGGGCCGGCTGCAGCTCGACTACGACGCCGAGGTGACGCGGACCGCTGCCGAGGCCTTCGAGGCCCGGCGCGGCAACTGCATGTCGCTGGTGCTGATGACGGCCGCCTTTGCCCGGCACCTGAACATGCCGGTGCGCTTCAACAGCGTCTTTCTCGAGGAAAGCTGGACCCGCTCCCACAACATCTTCTTCGTCGCCGGCCACGTCAACATCAGCCTGGCCCGACCGCTGGCCGTCGGGCGGGCCACCGTCTTCGGTGATCCCGAGTTGCTGACCATCGACTTCCTGCCGCCCGACGAGGTGCGCGGCCACCGCGGCCGCGTCATCGACGAGTCCACCATCCTCGCGATGTTCCTGAACAACCGCGCCGCCGAGGCGCTGACGGTGGGCCAGGTGGACGATGCCTACTGGTGGGCGCGCGCCGCCATCCAGACCGATGCGCGCTGGCTGTCGGCCTACAACACCCTGGCCGTGCTCTACCGCCGCAAGGGGCTGATGGACCGCGCCGAAGCCACGTTGCGCCTGGTGCTGGAGCGCGAGCCGCTCAATACCCAGGCCATGTCCAACCTGATCCTGGTGCTCAGCGACACCGGTCGCCGCCAGGAGGCCGAGGTCTACGCCAACCAGCTCGCCCAGATCCAGCCGGTGCCGCCGTACAAGTTCTTCGACGAGGGGCTGGCGGCCATGCGGGTGGGCGAGTACGCCGTCGCCAAGCAGCTCTTCCGCAAGGAGGTGGCGCGTGCGGCCTATGTGCCCGAGTTCCACTTCTGGCTGGGCCTGGCCAACTACGGCATGGGCGATGTGTCGGGGGCGCGCGGCGAGATCGCGAAGGCGCTGGAGAACAGCGCCACCGTCAGGGACCGCGAGATGTATGGCGCCAAGCTGGCCTGGCTCAACGAGATGCGCGAGCAGCAGCGCCAGCAGCGGATTCCGCTGCGCGGAGCAGCGGGGTCCTAGGCCCGGCCCCTGCCGGGTCAGATCGGCCCGGCCCGTGCCGGGTCAGATCGGCGGGAGCCCGTGCCGGGCTCGGGCCCGCGCGCAGGCCTCGTCGCCAATGCCCATGGGCGCGCGTTCGCCGAACTCGCGGCAGGGCGAGGGCCGCCATTCGTGGATGCCGCAGCTGGCCTTCACGCCCACCTGGCCGGTGAAGGCGGCGCAGCGCGGCTGGGCGTGGTCGGTGCCGCGCATGCGCACCAGGCGGCCGGTCAGTTCCACCGCCAGTCCGTCGGGCACGCGGCCGCCTTCACTGTCCAGCTCGCTGCGGTCGAAATCGACTCGGAAACTTGCACAGCAGGCGCCGCAGCTCAAACAGGGGTTGTCACTCATCCAGCCAGTGTAGGCAGCGGTGAGACACTGGGCCGATCCCGGCTCATCCCTGCCCACCATGCGCGCATTTCTAGGCACTCTCCTGATGCTGGCTGCGGCCGCGGCCCACGCTGGCGATCTGACCGTCACCGTGCTGGACCGCAACGGCAAGCCGCTGGCCGATGCCGTCGTGCTGGTCGACAGCGCCGTGCAGGGGCCGCGGCCCGCCATGGTCATGGAGGCGACGATCACGCAGGAGAAGCTGCGCTTCGTACCCACGGTCAGCGTCGTCGGCCTGGGCGCCAAGGTGAGCTTCAGCAATCTCGACACCTGGGACCATCACGTCATCCTCGGCCTGATGGGCGCGGGCGGTGTCTACGTCGATCCGGGCCAGAACACCCAGTTCCGCCTCGCCGGCCGTGTCGGCACCAAGCCGCCGGCCAGCGACAGCAAGGTGCTGAACCAGCCCGGCGCCTATCTGCTGGGCTGCCATATCCACGGCTCGATGCGTGGCCACATCTACGTGGCCGACACGCCCTGGGCCAAGCTCGGTGGCGAGGATGGCAAAACCGTCATGCAGGGCCTGCCGGAAGGTCCGGCCAAGGTGCGCATCTGGCACCCGGACCAGCTCGTCGACGGTGCGCCGACGGAGGTGAAGATCGCGGCCACCGGCAATGCCGTCACGATCACCACGCAGATCGCCCCGGCGCGCAAGAAGCGGCCGGCGGGTGATCCTTACTTTGGGGGCTAGTGGGCGAAGGGGTTCGCGGTCGCGAACCACAGCCCGACACCGGTGGCGATGATGAAGGCGCCGTCGGTGACGCCCACCGCCAGGAAGAACTTGGTCTGCAGCGCGGGCGCCAGCTCGGGCTGGCGCGCCATGCCTTCGAGCAGCTTCATGCTGGCCAGGCCGATGCCCAGGCAGGAGCCGAAAGCGGGAATGCCGATCAGCAGGGCGACGGCGAGGGGCAGGACGTCGAAGGCAGGCATCTTGAGTACTCCTTGTGTGTTGGCAACAGGGAGTCTGGCCGCGTCATGGCGGCGCGTCGATGACCTCGGACGTCATTGAGTTCAGCGACCGTTTCAGGTCAACTGGAGGCTTCTTTCCGCGCTAACTCGCAGCCGGTTCTCGCACCACGGTGACGGTGCAATCCGACTCGGCCACCACCTGGCCCGACACGCTGCCCAGATAGCGCCGCAGGGCCGATGCGCCCCGCGCGCCCATGACGATGTGGTCCACGCCGTTGCGGTGGGCGAAGTCGATGATGGCGCCGGCCGGATCGGGCGCCTCCAGCACGTGGAAGGTGAGCCGGCCGTCGTCCAGGTCCAGCGCCTTGCTGATGGGGCGCGCCCAGTGCTTGAGCGCGATGAGCTGCTTCACATGCAGGCTCTGGCCATGCTGGTCGGTCAGCTCGTCGATGCCGATGCGGTTCACGCGCATGACGGACACGCAGGCCAGGCGCGCGCCGGCCTCGGTCTGCACGATGCGGCGCACGGTCTCGCAGAGCTGAGCCAGCAGTTCCGGGGTCGCGTTGTCGACGTCGACGGCCGCCATGACGATGGGGCTGCGCGCCAGCTGCTGGCCGGCCGGCGCAGCGGGCGCGGGTTCGGCGCCGAGCGCAAAGAACCAGCGCTTGAGCCGCCGCATGCCGCCGCTGACCTGCAGCTTTTCGGCGCGCGCTGTCAGCGCCACGCCGCCCGGCTCGCGCAGGTCCAGGGCCAGCTGGGCAGCGCTCTGGTAGCGGCGTTCGGGCTTGACTTCCAGGCAGTGCAGGATGATTTCCTGCAGCCAGGCCGGCAGCTCCGGCCGGATGGCGCGTGGCGGCATGGGCTCGACGAAGAGGCGGCGGCGCAGGCCGCGCACCGAGTTCGGCTGACCGAAGGGGCGCTCGCCGGTGGCCAGGTGGTAGAGCATGACGCCCAGCGCGAACAGGTCGCTGCGCGGATCGTTGCGAACGAACTGCACCTGCTCCGGGCTCATGTAAGGGCCCGTGCCCATGGGCAGGGTGAACTCCTCTTCCAGCAGGTCGGGCAGCAGTTCGTGGCGGCTCAGGCCGAAGTCGACGAGCACGGCCGTGCCGTCGGGGCGGAACATGATGTTGCTGGGCTTGATGTCCAGGTGCACCACATGCTGGCGGTGCAAGGCCGCCAAGGCCGTGGCGACGCGGGCGCCGATGTCGGCCACCTGCTCGACCGCCAGCGGGGCTTCGTCCAGCAGCGGCCGCAGCGTGTCGCCGGGAATGCGCTCCATGACGATGAAGGCCTGGCGCGTCCAGTCACCACGGGCGATATAGCGCGGCACATGGGGGCCGCTCAGTTGCGGCATCAGCATCTGCTCGACCTCGAAGCCGACGATGGTCGCGGGGTCCTCGCCACCCTTGATGCGCGGCACCTTCATCAGCAGCTCGAAGCCGTCGTCACTGCCATCGGCCCGGCTGACCTGCCAGAGATTGGCCATGCCACCCTGGTGCAGCCGCGCTTCCAGCCGGAAGCCGTCCAGCACCTGGCCGGCCTCGAGGGGGGCGGGCGGAGCGGCGGGCGAGGGGGTCGTCATCACTCGCCGCGGGTGAGGCGCTTGGCCAGGCGCTCGGCGATCAGCGGCGGCAACTCGGTCGCGCGCAGCGCCGCGACGGCCGCGTCGACGTCATAGGCCACGCGCTGGAAGGTGATGCGGGAATCGTCCAGGTCGGACTTGCCCGGGTCCAGCAGCGCGTAGCAGGCCGCCGGGTTGCCATCGCGCGGCTGCCCGCAGGAGCCGGGGATGACCAGCCACTGGCGGTGGGCCGGCAGCGGCATGGGCACGCCGGCCACCGGCCGGAAGTCGCCCGCCTTGCCGGTGCCCGACAGGTGGAAGAGCATGGGCTCGTGCATATGGCCGCAGACCTGGACGCGCGCCGGGCTGGCATGCAGGCTCTTCACCGCTTCGGCGCGGCCCTGGACGTACTCCCAACCCTTGGGATCGAAGGCATTGGCATGCACGAACAGGCAATGTCCCGGCTCGCCATGGGCCTGCAGCGGCAGACGGGCCAGGAAGCGCAACTGGTCCTCGTTCAGCTGGGCGCGTGTCCAGTCGATGACGGCGCGGGCGTCGGGGTGCATGCCCGGGTTGCTGCCGTTGGCCACCGCCTCGTCGTGGTTGCCCTGCACGGCGATGGCGCCGTCGGCGGCCAGGGCCATGACCTGGTCGATCACCCAGGCCGGGTCGGGGCCGTAGCCGACGAAGTCGCCCAGCAGTGCGTAGCGCGTGGCGCCTTGGGCGCGGGCGTCCGCCAGGACGGCCTCGAAGGCCTGCCGGTTGGCGTGAATGTCGGTGATGAAAGCCCAGCGCATGGGGCGCAGCTTGCCACGAAGCGCTGACGCCGGGCCGACACGCGTTCAGAGGCTTGCCAGGTCGGGCCGGATGCGCGCAAGCGCGTCGAGCAGTTGGCGGGCCGCGGCCGGGTCGCGCTGTGCCAGGGCTTGCGCAATGCGGCGCAGGGGTTCCGCGGCGGGCTGGAAGTCGGGGCTCAGGCGCAGCACGGCCAGCAGCGGCGGGCCGACGCGGGCCAGCATGACGGCGGGGTCGGCGCTGGGCGTCGTGCGCCGGCCCAGGTCCAGATAGGCGTTGCGGGCGTGGGCGTAGGCGGTCAGGCGTGAGGCGACGGCAGCGTCGGGCTGGGCGAGCAGGGTGCTGGCGTCGACATTCAGCTGGCCCAGCAGATCCAGCAGCCGGTCGCGCGGCGCCGAGTCGGGCGCGTAGGTGATGCGCGGTGCGCGGTAGGCCACCCAGGGGCGGTCGTCGGTGTTGAGCGGCGCGTCGGCGGCGAAATGCCTGAGGGCGGTGGCGTCGGCGATGAAGCTGCCGAGCACGGAGAAGTCGTCCGCCAGGCCGAACTGCGCCGCCAGTCCGGGCAGGGTGTGGGGCTGGAAGCGTGTGGCGCCGGCACGGCCGACGAGACCGAGGGTCGGCGTGTCCAGGCTGTTGCTGGCAAGGATGGCGGTGCCATCGGGAAAGGCCTGCAGAAAGGCAGCGGTGATGCTGCGCAGCGTGTCGAGGTCGAGCTGGTGCAGCGGCAGCCACTGGCAGAACAGGCCGTCGGCCGCGAGGCGCTCGCGCACGGCGCGGAAATGCTCGACCGTGTAGAGGGCGCCCGAGCCGCTGCGCGCGGGATGGAAGTTGTCGGAGACGATGACGTCGTAGCGCTGCGAGGTCGTGCGTACATAGCGGCGTGCGTCCGCGGCCAGCAGATGGGGGCGTGGGCCCTCGCCGAGCGCGGAGCGGAACAGGGCCGAGGCCTCGATGACCTCGGGCAGCAGTTCGACGGCATGCACCGTCACGCCCGGCAGGCGCGCGGCCACGCCCGAAGTGATGCCGGAGCCGACGCCGAGGAAGAGAGCGCGCCGGGGCGCCGGGTGCAGCAGCAGCGGCAGCAGGGCCTGGCGGCCATCGACGAGAACCGTGGCGCTGCTGCCTTCCTGCTGGCGGTTGTTGATGCGCAGGCGCGCGACGCCGGCCTCGTCCTCGACGACGCTGACGGCGGCCATGGTGCCGTCGCGGTAGCTCAGCAGGCGGGCGCCCTCGGGCAGGTCGACGAAGGCCAGGGGCGGGGCGAACAGGGCGAGCGCGGCCGTTGTCCCCGCGGGCAGCCACCAGGTCGCGCGGCGCCAGGCCGGCATCAGCAACAGGTACCCGGCGGCGACGAGCAGCAGCGCCAGCTTGGGGCCGAGAGCCGAGGCCAGCATGACGCCGAAGACCGGCGCGGCTGCCATCGCGCCCAGGGTGTTGACGCCCAGGGCAAGGCTGAAGGGAAGGCCGGCTTCGGCCGCGTCGGCGCTGAGCTGACAGAAGAGGGCGCCCATCAGCAGCGTCGGCAGCGCGAAGACCGCGACCGCCAGCAAGGCTTCGGTGGCCAGGGCGGTGGTGAAGGTCTCGGGTTGCAGGGCTTGCTTGATGGCATCGGCGCCCCACAGCGCGGCCATGCCCAACAGGCAGCTGAAGGCCAGCGCCTGCAGCAGGCGCGGCGTGTTGCGCAGCCAGGCCCAGCGCGCAAAGGCCGTGGCGCCCAGGGCACTGCCGGCGAGGTAGACGGCCAGCAGCAGGGCGAAGGTGTAGACCGTGTCCTCGGCGACCTGGCTGAGCACGCGTACGGCCAGCACTTCATAGGCGATGCCGAGCAGGCCGGTGGCCGCGAGCATCCACAGCGGGCGATTCGACCGCCAGGGACCGAGAGCCGGCATGGCGCGGGCCTGCAGCGCGATGCCGGCCAGCAACGCACAGCCGAGGTTGAGCACGACGCAAAGACCGGCGCTCGCCGTCAGCCCCCAGGCCGGGATCAGCCAGAAGGCCGTGGCCAGCACACCGACGACGGCGCCCAGGGTGTTGGCGGCATAGAGCGGCGCGACGCTGGCCGTGCTCAGGCGCGCCATGGCCGGCAGCGTTGCACCCATGGCGACCGTGGCCGGCAGCAGCAGCAGGAAGCTCGCACTGAAGGCGATGTACCAATGCCAGAGCGGCGTGGCGTCGGGTCCGATCAACTGCAGGGCTGCGTTGCCGGCGATCGGCATCGCCAGCATGAGCACAGCGCCCCACAGGCCGATCAGCGTTTCACAGCCGGCGTACCAGCGCAGCGGCTTGGCGCTCGCCTCGATGCGCTTGCCAAGCAGCAGGGCGCCCAGCGACAACCCGCCGAAGAAGGCCGCGACGACGGCCAGCACGGCCGCGGATTCATGGCCGAGGACGAGGCCGAACTGTTGGGTCCAGACGATCTGATAGCCCAGACCGGCAAAGCCGGACGCGGCCATCAACAGCAGGGCAAGGGCTTTCAACCGGAGAAGCTCAGCGTGTAGCCCCAGCTTTCCAACTTCGTCGGAATGGCGTTGAAGGCCAGGCTGATGCGCCGCCCGCCGGCATTGGGCGGTACGGCGTGCATCAGGTAGCTGGGGAACAACACCATGTCGCCCGGCGCCGGCGACGGGCTGATCCATTTCTCGGCGTTGTAGGGGCCGGTGACGACGCCGGCGTGGTCGTTCTTCAGCGCGAAGTCATGGCCGCCCGGCGACTTCATGAAGACGGTGCGCGCGGAGTCGTGCGTCTCGGTCAGGTAGACCACGCCGGAGGCAAAGCTGTTGGCATGGTTGTGCATGGCCTGGCGGCCGCCGGTGTCCAGCACATTGACCCACATCTCCTTGATGGCCCAGCCCAGGTTCTCACCGAAGAGATGACGGCCGAACTCGGCGATCCTGGGCGTGATGAGGGCGGCGGCCTGCACCAGCAGTGGGCTGTCCGAAGGCTGCAGCATGCGCGTGTGGGACAGCGCGTCGGAGCTGTTGTTGGCCTCGAGGGCGCGGGTCAGGAAGTGGTCGATCAGGGCGCTGACCAAAGGTAGCGGCAGCACACCGGTCGAGCGCTGCACCGGTGTCGGGAACAGGCCGATGACTTCGTCTGTCATGCGATGAGCGCGGCCACGCGCAGCCAGGACCAGTAGGCCGCGACGGCGCCGATCATGTAGAGCAGCACGGCACGGGCGCGCTGCAGGGCCGGCCAGCGGCTGGTGAGCTGCCACAGGCACCAGCAGGCCGCCACCGTCATCAGCTGGCCGAGTTCGACGCCGACGTTGAAGGTCAGCAGGGCGACCAGCAGGTGGTTCTCGGGCAGGCCGATTTCCTTCAGCGCGCCGGCAAAGCCCAGGCCGTGCACCAGGCCGAACAGGAAGGCAACGAGAGCGGGCCAGCGGCGCGCCAGGGTTTCGCGCTTGTGCAGGGCCTCGCCGGCCACCAGCACGATGGACAGGGCGATGCTGGCCTCCACCGGCGCCGAGCGCAGCGTCAGCCAGCCCAGCGCGCTGCAGGCCAGCGTCAGGCTGTGGGCGGCCGTGAAGGCAGTGATGGTCCACACCAGGCGACGCTGGAAGCCGACCAGAAAGAGCAGGCTGATGACGAAGAGCAGGTGGTCGATGCCGCCGAGAATGTGCTCGACGCCCAGCAGCGTGTAGGCGCTGGCGATCTCGCCCATGCCGCGCGGGTCGTTGGCGGCGCCGTAGAGCTGCACCGTCGGCTGGGCCTTGGTGAGCGTGTAGACGCGGCTCTCGCCGTCCAGCCAGAAGACCTTGACCAGGGCCGCCGAATAGCGCTCGCCCACGCCCTGCACCGTCAGGCTGCCCGACAAGCCCTGGGCACCGCAACGCAGCACGGTGGCGTCGGCGATGCAGCCCTCGGGCCAGACGGGCGTCAGGTCCTGGGCGATGGGGCGCTTCTCGCCGGCCATCCACTGCCACAGGAATTCGCCGCGCCGGGTCTCGCGCAACTGCATCTCGGCCATGCTCATCTCGTGGGCCATGGCAGGCAAGCTTGCGGCCACCGCAAGCAGCCAGATCAGCAGGCGCTTCATTTCGAGGAAGCCTCGACCTTGATCGAGTACTTCTTGGCCAACGCCGCAACAGCGGCGCTGCGCTGCTCGGACAGGGTCGCGTCGGTCCAGTCCTGCTGCACGACATTGCGCAACGCTTCGAAGCCGGCGGGCTTGGCGCCATTGGCGGCATCCAGGCGCACGGCACGCCAACCCTCGCGGCTTTGCAGGGCCAGCCATTGGCCGGGTGTCGCGGCCTCCAGCGCCTTGGCGAAGCCTTCGCCATAGCTCTGCAGCAGATTGCCGTGCGGCCGACCCTTGAAGACGCGCAGGCCGGCCTTGGCATCGCCGGGGGCGCCGTTGTTCAGCGTGTCGACGAAGGCGCGCACGGTGGCCTCGCTGGCCTCTCCGGGCAGCACGGCTTCCTGGAAGTCGAAGCGGGCCGGCTCGTCGTATTTGGCGCGGTGGGCCTCGAACCAGTTGCGCAGGGTCTTCTCTTCGGCCGGCGGCAGTTGGGTGCCGCTGTCGACGACCGACAGGGCCTTGAAGATGACGCGTTCGCGGATGGCGGTGTCACCCTTGTCGAGCTGCAGGGCGAGGCCCTCGCGATAGAGCACCTCGTTGTCCAGCCAGACCTTGCGCAGGGCGGCCATTTCCTCGGCGTTGGGCTCGCGGTTGCGCGTGGCCTTGAAGAGCTGGCGGGCTTCCTCGTCGACTTCGGCGCCGACGACGATCTCGTTGGCATCGCCGGCGCGGCGGTTGATCAGATGGTCGACGCCGAAGAGCAGGGCGCCCATCAGCAGGAAGTGCAGCAGCGGCTCACGGGTCCAGGCCGGCAGAGGCTGGCGTGAGGTCGACTTGAGGGCTAGGGGGGGCAGGACGCTGGACATAGCCTGCCATGCTAGGCAGCGAACAAGACAGAACGACGACAGCGGCTCGGGCCGCGAGGCCCACGCCGCTGTCTTGGGGAGCGCTGCTGCGCTTACTTGACGCCGGCGACCAGGGTCGAGCCGGTCACTTCGACGTAGATCGGGTTGCTGTAGAACCAGAGGTCGGACCAGGCCGCGATGTCATAGGACACCGCCTTCTGGCCGGCGATCGGGTTCGTGGCGCCGGTGGCCGTGGCCAGGTGGGCCGGGCAGCCGTCGATGGTGCCGTTGGCCTGAGTCCAGTTGGCGCCGTTGGCGGGGACATTGCTGCCCACCGTCGTGCAGGGGATGCGCAGCATCGTCGTGTCGTTGGCGTTGGTGTAGACGTCCGACAGCGGGTTGCCGCTGGCATCGGTCTCGTAGGGCACCGAGGCCGGCAGGTTGCTGCCGCGCAGACGCACGTATTGCGAAGCCTGCACCGCGGGGATGCGGAAGCTCATCTTCAGGAAGGTCGTGTTGTCCACGCCCGACTGCACCGTCGTCCACGCCGTGCCGCCGTTGCCGCTGAAGGTCTTCAGGATGGCGGCCGAGGTGTTCTTGGCGGCGGCCGGCACCGAGGCCAGGCCCGTCGTCGTGCCGTCGGTCTTCAGCCAGTTGGTGTTGCGCGGCCATTCACCGGCGTAGTCGGCGGCGCCCGGCGTCTTGTAGCCCGTCACCATGCCGCGGATCACGTCGACATGGTCCAGCACCGGCTGGTTGATCGGCTGGTTGATGCCGACCTGGGCCAGTGACGGGTTGGGGAAGCTGTAGGGCGCGAAGTTGGTGCCGTCCGGGTCGCGCAGCACGACGGCGACGACGATCTCGGCGCCCGGGCGGACGACGAGCTTTTCGCCCATGGTGGCGCAGCCGGCGGTGTCGATGTCGGTGGCCTTGGTGGCGGCGGCCACGGCCAGGGCTTCGACGGCCGCGTTGGAGCGGGCGCCCGGGCCGGCGTAGGAGGCGCAGGCGACGAAGGCCAGGCGGTCGATCAACTGGCCGGTGGACGACCAGACGTTGCCCGTGCGCAGGCCGTCGACGATGGTCTGCGGGCGCAGCTTGTCGGCGCCGTTGCGCACCATCACATGGGTGCGCTGGTATTCGCCGGGGTAGAAGTCCTGGCTGGAGCGGCGGTCGTCCGGACCGAAGCTGCCGCGGTTGTGCCAGTCGGAACTGGCGAAGAACCACCAGTTGCGGCCTTCGCCGAGCAGGGCGTCCCAGACACCGCCGACCTGGCCGGCATAGACGCCGGTGCCGCCGAAGGTGGTGCCGCCGACGGAGTCCGTCAGCACGCCGGCGATGTTGTTGCGCTTGACCTGGTATTCGCCGCGGTTGTTGGCCGCGCCGTGGCCCGGCTGCGACTCGAAGCCGAAGGCGACGTTGGGCGCGGCGTTGTTGAAGTTGCGCAGATGCTCGATGTTGTAGCCGTTGTTGCCATCGGCATTGAAGGGGCCGGCGCGCTCCAGGTGGGCGGGCACGTAGTAGCTGCCGGTGGGATGGAACTTGGCCATCCACTTCAGCGCCTCGACGGTCTTCAGATGGCCCTTGGTGCCGGTGCCGGCGCCGCCGGGTTGCAGCAGTTTCTGGCCCGTGGCGTTCCAGCCCAGCGTGGCGGAGGTGGAGTCGGCGCTGTCGGGGTTGCTGCAATCCCAGTTGTTGCCGACGTTGGAGCCGGTCACGTTGCCGCGGCTCAGATCGGTGTCGCCGCGGTCGAAGCAGTAGGACCACTTGGCCAGTGCCGTGGCATTGCCGGTGGCGGTGTAGCCGGGCGTGTTGGGCAGCGTGATGGTGTCGATGGCCGTGGGCATCTGGCCGGTGATGACGGACATGGACGAGTGCTCGTGGCCGGCGACGACGGACTCCAGGCCGATGAAGAGCGGCAGGTTCTTCTGCACCGACAGGTATTCGAGCACCGGGTACTGGTACTCCTGGATGGACTGCCAGCGCCACATATTGCCGTTGCCGCCGACGCCACCGCCGTTGCCCTTCAGGTTGGCGGCGCCGATGCTGTTGGACCAGGTCGTCGTCGGGCCCTGGCCGGCCACATAGGGGTAGGCCGGCGTGGACAGCGTGGCGTCCTCGACCAGCGTGCAATTGCGGTTGCCGTTGCCGCCGTGGCCGGCCTGCACGAACCAGTCCAGACCCCAGGGCGTGTCGGTCTTGTCGGTGACCTTCTTCACCAGCTTCTGCATGGAGATCGAGCCGTCCGAGCAGGTGGTGTGGTTGTGGAAGTCGCCGGACACGTATTTGCCGGCGGCCTTGCCGGCGGCCGAGGCCACGGTCGGGGCGATGACGACGGCGCTGCCGAGGGCCGCGAGGGCGGCCAAGGCGATCTGGCTCTTGGTGAAGAAGTGGGTCATGGAAGCGGCTCCAGGAGGAAATGGGGGAGGGCTAAAACGGGGCGGATGCTAGGAAGTGGTCGTGACCCTGCCGTGACGGCATCGCGACGTTTTCCAGCCCTTCAGCGCAGGCCGGAGAAGTCGACGTTGAGCGTGGCGTTGACCGGCTCGGCGAACTCGAACAGCAGGCGCAGCGGGTAGCTGCGGCCGATCTGCAGGGGTTGCTGCAGGTCGAGCAGCTCCAGGTGCAGGCCGTCCTCTGTCAGCGTCAGCGTCTCGCCTTCGCGGATGGGCAGGGACAGGCCTTGCGCCGTCGCGGGCGCACCGGGGCCGGCCAGTCGAACGCCCGCGGCCACCGGGGTCTCGACGCCGATCAGCCGGTCAGCACGCTGCACCTCGTCGAAGCGCATGCACAGCTTCGCCGTGTCGGCATCGACCCGGGTGGAGCGGGTCCAGGGGTGCCAGATGCGCAGATGGCTGCTGAAGAACTCGCAGGCCCGGGCCGGGCGGGCGAGTCCGAAATAGGCGGCGCTGGCGGAGAGCAGCAGATGGCGGCGGGGCAGGGCGACGGCAGACATGGGCCGGGACCATCGCAGCGGTCGATGAAGCGGCCGTGAAACCCCCGCGAATGAAGGGTGTGTCTTCAGGCGGGCAAATCTTCACGCGGCTGTCGTGAACGACAACCACACTGCGCCCCGACGTTTTCAGCCAACCCCTGCTGCCTGGAGTGCCTTCATGAAACTTTCCGCCTTCGTCTCTGCCCTGGGCCTGTCCCTGTCGCTGTCGGCGCCCGCTTTTGCAGCGACGCAGTTCCTCGTCGACTTCGAGAAGACCTGGAGCTACGGCGAGGCCGTGGACAACGCCTACGCCGCCTCCGGCGTCGTGTTCAGCAACATGGTGGGTCTGTCCAACGACCCCAGCTTCAGCTACTACGGCAACGCGCCGTCGCCGCTGGGCGTGGGCTTTGCGCAGCTGGACGGTGTGGTCAACACCGCGGCCTACATGAACGTCGCTGCCGGCGTGGGCGGCGAGCTCGACTTCTTCTATGCCAGCCCGAGCGCCATCACCGGCGCCATCAAGGCCTACTCCGGCCTGAACGGCACCGGCACGCTGCTGGGCGTCTTCGACCTGGCCGCCAACACCGGCGACGCCTATGACAGCTGGACCGCCGCGAGCTTCCAGTTCAGCGGCCGTGCGCTGTCCTTCGACTTCACCGGTGCAGCCAACGTGGCGGCCTTCGACAACATCTCGGCCGTGCCGGAACCCGGCCAGCTGGCGCTGCTGCTGGCCGCCGGCGGCGGCATGCTGGTCGCGAGCCGCCGCAACCGTCGCGGCTGAGTTCCTTCAGCCAAAGGAAAAGCCGGCTGTGCGAACAGCCGGCTTTTTGCTTCCTGGCGAGCTTCAGCCGATGCGGCCGAGCAGCAGGTACTCCATGAGTGCCTTCTGCACGTGCATGCTGTTCTGGTGTGCACCCGCCGCTTTCGCGGCTTCACTTGGCTGCGCAAAGTGAGTGCCCCCCGAATCGCATGCCGGCCCTGGGAGGGCCGCCACCTCGGCTTTCAGCCGATGCGGCCGAGCAAAAGGTACTCCATGAGTGCCTTTTGCACGTGCATGCGATTCTCAGCCTCATCCCAGACGACTGACTGCGGCCCGTCGATCACCTCTGCCGCCACTTCCTCACCGCGATGCGCCGGCAGGCAGTGCATGAAGAGGGCATCCGGCTTGGCGCGGGCCATCATGCCGGCATCCACGCACCAGTCCGCGAACGCCGCCTTGCGGGCCTCGTTCTCGGCCTCGTAGCCCATGCTGGTCCAGACGTCGGTCGTCACCAGGTCGGCGCCTTCGCAGGCTTCGCGCGGGTCCTTGAAGACACGGTAGCAGCTGTCGTCCTTGATGCCGGCCACGGCGGGGTCGACGCCATAGCCGCTGGGCGTGCTGACATGCACCTTGAAGCCGAGGATCTCGGCCGCCTGCAGCCAGGTGTTGGCCATGTTGTTGCCGTCACCCACCCAGGCCACGACACGGCCCTTCAGGCAGTCCATGTCGATGGCGCCACGGCGGTCCATGCCGCGGTTCTCGATGAAGGTGAACAGGTCGGCCAGGATCTGGCAGGGGTGGTACTCGTTGGTCAGGCCGTTGATGACCGGCACGCGCGAGTGCGCCGCGAAACGCTCGATCTTGTCCTGCTCGAAGGTGCGGATCATGACGATGTCGACCATGCGGCTGATGACGCGCGCCGAGTCTTCCACCGGCTCGGCGCGGCCCAGCTGGCTGTCGCCCGTCGTCAGGTGCACGACCGAGCCGCCCATCTGGTACATGCCGGCCTCGAAGCTGACGCGGGTGCGGGTGGACGCCTTCTCGAAGATCATGGCCAGCGTGCGGTCCTGCAGCGGCTGGTATTTCTCGTAGTTCTTGAAGCGGCGCTTGATGATGGCGGCGCGGTCGAACAGGTGGGCGTATTCCTCGGCGCGGAAGTCCTTGAACTGCAGGTAATGGCGCATCAGTGCGTCCCCCGGCTTCATGGCTTGGGCTGCGCGAGCAGCGTCTTGATCAGTGGCACCAGGCGGGCGGCGATCTCGCGCGCCTCGTCGTGGGTCAGGATCAGCGGCGGCAGCAGGCGCACGACGCGGTCGGCCGTGACGCTGATGAGCAGGCCGGCGTCCAGGGCCTGGGTCAGCAGCGCGCCGGCCGGTCGGTCGAGTTCGATGCCCAGCATCAGGCCCTGGCCGCGGATCTCGACCAAGCCGGGCTCGCCGGCCAGGCCTTCGGCCAATGCGCCGCGCAGCGTGGTGCCGACCGCTTCGGCGTTGGCCAGCAGGCCGTCCTCTTCCATGATGGTCAGCGTCTCGACGCCGGCGCGCATGGCCAGCGGATTGCCGCCGAAGGTGGTGCCATGGTTGCCGGCCTTCAGCACGCCGGCGGCGCGCGGGCCGCAGACGACGGCGCCGATGGGCACGCCCGAACCCAGGCCCTTGGCCAGGGGCATCACGTCCGGCTTGATGCCGGCCCACTGATGGGCGAACCACTTGCCGGTGCGGCCGATGCCGCATTGCACCTCGTCCAGCATCAGCAGCAGGTCGTGCTGGTCGCAGATGCGGCGCAGGGCCTGCAGGAACTCGATGCGGGCCGGGTTGATGCCGCCTTCGCCCTGGATGGTCTCCAGGAAGATGGCCGTGATGTTGGGATTGGCGGCGATCGCGGCCTCGACGGCGGCGGTGTCGTTGAGCTTGACGCGCACGAAGCCCGGCACCAGCGGCGCGAAGCCGGCCTGGATCTTGGGATTGGCCGTGGCCGACAGGGTGGCGATCGAGCGACCATGGAAGGCACCTTCGAAGACCAGCACTTCGGGCGAGTCGTTGCCGCGGTCGTGGCCGAACTTGCGGGCGATCTTCAAAGCCGCCTCGTTGGCCTCCAGTCCGCTATTGCAGAAGAAGACATTGGCCAGACCCGAAAGCTCGCAGAGCTTGGCGGCGAGCTTTTCCTGCAGCGGCACCACGTAGTAGTTGCTGGTGTGGATCAGTTTGGCGACCTGATCCTGCAGGGCGGGCACGAGGCGGGGATGGTTGTGCCCCAGCGTGTTGACCGCGATGCCGCCCAATGCGTCCAGCAGTCGTCGGCCCTGCGTGTCCCAGACCCAGCAGCCCTGGCCGTGCGAAAGCGCAACGGGCAGGCGGCCGTAGGTCGGCATCACATGGGGCTCGGACGAGGCAGGGACAGCGTTCATCGGGTCTCCGATTGAGTTGAGAAAAAAGTGGACTTTTGATTCTAGAGTCGATGTTCCGGCTTTTGCTGCGCCGCAGCAGATGAGGCCGCGCCGAGGCACAATAGCGGTCTTTGGCAGCGGCCCCTCCGCTGTAGCCGCGAAGCCCCCGTTTCATGACCGTTGCCCCCCCGCCGCGCGAAGTCTTCATCCAAGGTGTCACTCTGGATGGACGCACCTTCCGCCCGAGCGATTGGGCCGAGCGGCTGGCCGGGGCGATGTCCTGTTTTCGCCCCGGCGGCGCGCGTGGTGGCATCGGCGCCTACATCGGCTATTCCCCCTTGTGCGTGCCCACCGTCATCAATGGCGTGAAATGCGTCATCGTCAACGAGGAGCTCAAGCGACTCGAGCCCATGGCCTGGGATTTCGTCATGAACTTCGCCCGCGACAACAACCTGCAAGTCGCCGATGCCTGCCTGCTGCCCGACGGGCCGGGCGGCAAACCGGGCACCTGAACGACTGTCTCCTAGCGAGACTCCCGAGGCGCGCGCCGGCGTGGCGCCGTTATCCTCGCTGGCAATGCCTGGACACCCGTCGATGAACCCCAGCGCCGTCGGCGCCGCCACCCAGCCCATGGGCATCGAACCCGTCGTGGCCGAGGCGACGGCGCCCGTCTGGGTGCTGCTGCGCGGGCTGTCTCGTGAAAGCGGGCATTGGGGCGTCTTTCCCGAGCACCTGCTGCGGGAACTGCGCGTGCTGCAACCGACCTCGAAGCTGGTGATGCTGGATCTGCCCGGTACGGGCGCGCTGCGCCGCCAGGCCAGTCCCACCCAGGTCCCTGTCATCGTCGATGCCTGCCGGGCGCAACTGGAGCGCCAGGGCGTGAGTGGGCCGGTATCCCTGGTCGGCATGTCGCTGGGCGCGGCCGTGCTGAGTGAATGGGCAAGCCGCTACCCCAAGGAGATCGAGGCCGGCGTGCTGATCAATCCCAGCCTGCGGCCTTTCAGCGAACTCTTCCGCAAGCCGCGGCCCCTGAACTATCTGGGCCTGCTGCTGCTGTCCCTGAGTCGATTCAGCGCCCGCATGCGCGAGGAAAGGGTGCTCAGCCTGACGACGCGCCTGACGCCGCCGCAGGCCGTCATCGACCGCTGGGTGGAACTGCAGCGCCAGCATCCGCTGGGTGTGCGCAACACGGCGCGCCAGTTGCTGGCCAGCATGCGCTACCGCGCCAGCCGGACCCGCCCCGGCGCGCCCATGCTGCTGCTGTGCAGCAAGGCCGACAACCTGGTCGACTGGCGCTGCTCACAAGCCATCAGCCGGGCGTGGGGCGCGCCGCTGCGCCTGCACACCAAGGCCGGCCATGACCTGCCGCTGGACGATCCGCAATGGGTCGCCCGTGCCGTGGCCGAGTGGCTGCGGGACCGCAGCATCCAGGGCGTCGTGGCGGGGGAGTGGCACTAGATTGTTGACCCCTCGCCTGGCCTCGCGTCGCTGAACGCGAGCGAGTTCAGTCGGTCCCCCCGCGGGGACGGCGATGCAAGCGGCGTTGAGCCGCTTGCACATCGCCCTGGCGGGCCGGCTAGGCGAACTGGAGTCGGACACAAGCAGTCCCTGCGGACTGCTTGTGCCTACGCAAGGCCATGGGCCTCTGGCCCAAGGCAGGCCCGGCGCTCGGCCCGCAATGCAAATGCAGGGGTGAGAACTGGAGCTATGGACGCTGAAATGCAGAAGGCCCGCTTTCGCGGGCCTTCTGCTTGCACCAGAGCTGGATTTGGTTATCAGGCGGCGAGCGCCTTGATCTTGGCGGACAGGCGGCTCTTGTGGCGAGCAGCCTTGTTCTTGTGGAAGATGCCCTTGTCGGCGACGGAGTCGATGACGGCCTGGGCGGCCTTGAACAGGTCGGCGGCCTTGGGCTTGTCGCCGGCCGTCACGGCCTTTTGCACGTTCTTGATGACAGTGCGGAATTTGGAGCGCAGCGCGGTGTTCGCGGCGTTGAGCTTGACGTCCTGGCGGGCGCGCTTGCGGCCCGATGCCAGGCGAACCGTCTTCTTCTTGGCTTTGGAGCTGGTTGCCATGCTGTATCTATACCCAGTTGGTGCAAAGACAGCGAGTATAGCCTGGAATCAGGGTTAAAGCCAAGTGCCTGGCCGCAGTATCGCAAAGGACGTCATGGGCGACACAGATAATCCGCCGCCATGAATCTGCTGCGCGCTGCGTCGACCATCTCCCTTCTGACCCTGACCTCGCGCATCACCGGCCTTGTTCGCGAGCAGATGACGGCTGGCCTGTTTGGCGCCTCGGCGATGACCGACGCCTTCCTGGTGGCCTTCCGGATCCCCAATCTGCTGCGCCGGCTGTTCGCCGAGGGCGCATTTTCCCAGGCCTTCGTGCCGCTGCTGGCCGCTTCCCGCGCCACGCAGGGGGACGAGGCCACGCACGACCTGATCGACGCCGTGGCAACGGTGCTGCTGTGGGCATTGGCAGCGACGTCATTGCTGGGCATCGTGGCCGCGCCCCTGCTCGTATGGCTGCTCGGCGGCGGGCTGGCGGCGCCGGCGTTTGACGCTTCGGTGGTCATGACGCGCTTCATGTTCCCCTACATCGGCTGCATGTCCCTGGTCGCACTGTCGGCCGGCATCCTGAACACCTGGCGGCGTTTCGTCGTGCCGGCGGCGTCGCCGGTGCTGCTGAACCTGAGCATGATCGCCTGCGGCTGGGCCCTGGTGGGGCCGCTGGAGCGTGCCGGCTATCCCGGCATCTATGGCATGGCGGCCGGCGTCATGCTGGGCGGGTTGCTGCAGCTGGCGGTGCAGTGGCCGGCGTTGAGCCGCATCGGCATGCGGCCGCGCATGCGGTGGAGCTGGCGCGGATTTCGCCAGTCGCAGGCCCATCCGGGCGTCAAGCGCATGTTGATCAACATGGGCCCGGCGCTGTTGGGCGTAGGCGTGTCCCAGTTGTCGCTGATGATCAATACGCAGATCTCCAGCCGGCTGGCCGAGGGCGCGACCTCCTGGTTGAACTATGCCGACCGCCTGATGGAATTCCCCATCGGCCTGCTCGGCGTGGCCCTCAGCGCCGTGCTGACTCCCCAGCTCTCGGCCGCTCAGGCTTCGGGCGAAACCGAGCGCTACAGCCGCCTGCTCGACTGGGGCCTGCGCATGGTGATGCTGTTCGCCTTGCCCTGTGCCGTCGCGCTGCTGGTGTTTGCGCAGCCGCTGACGGCCGTGCTCTACCACCGTGGCGCCTTCACGGCGACCGATGTGGCCCACACGGCCCAGTCGGTGATGGGCTGGGGCATCGGCCTGATGGGCCTGATTGCCGTCAAGGTGCTGGCGCCGGGCTTCTATGCCCGCCAGGACACCGGTACGCCGGCCAAGATCGCCGTCGGCGTGCTGGTTCTGACCCAGTGCTTCAACCTCGTCTTCGTGCCCTGGGTCGGCGTCGCCGGCCTGGCCCTGTCCATCGGCCTGGGCGCCCTCGTCAACGCGAGCTGGCTGCTGTGGGGGTTGAAGAAGCTGGGCAGCTACCGCCCCGAACCGGGCTGGATGGGCTTCTCGCTGCGCGTGGCGACAGGCTGTGCCGCCATGGGACTGCTGCAGTGGGGCTTGTCGTCGCGGCTGGACTGGATTGCGCTGGGCGCCCATGAGCTCCATCGTGCCTTGGCCATGGCCGCCAGTCTGGCGGGCAGTGCGGTCGTCTATTTCGTGGTGCTGCTGCTGGTCGGCATGCGGCCCAAGGCCCTGGGCCGTCCGAGCTGACGATGAAATACGCGGCGCCGACCCCGCTGGACTACTTCGCCGCGCTGGTGGCGGAGGACCAGGGGCTGAACCTGCTCGAAGCCGCCGTCAGCCTGGCCCAGGACGAGCATCCCAGGCTCGACGTCCAGGCCGTCCTGGCCGACGTGGACGGCCTGGCGCGCCGCCTGCGCGAGCGCATCCCCCGTGACGCCGCACCCGCCCAGCGCCTGCGCCAGCTGACCCACTTCTTCCATCGCGATCTGGGTTTTGCCGGCAATCTGAACAACTACTACGCCGCGGACAACAGCTACGTCCATCGCGTGCTGGACACCCGCCGCGGCCTGCCCATCACGCTCGCCGTGCTGCTGCTGGAGCTGGCCGAGCAGGCCGGCTTGCGTGCATCCGGCGTCGCCTTTCCCGGCCACTTCCTCGTCAAGTGCAAGATCGGCCTGGGCGAGGCCATCATCGACCCCTTCACCGGCGAATCCCTGTCGCCCTCGCGCCTGGACGAGCGCCTGGCCCTCTACCGCCAGGGCAGCGGGCTGCCGGACGACCTGGAACTGCCGCTCGAATTCTTCCTGCGTGCTGCGGCGCCGCGCCAGATCCTGGCCCGCATGCTGCGCAACCTGAAGGAAGTGCACCGCGCCGCCGAAGACTGGCCGCGTCTGCTGGCCGTGCAGCAGCGCCTCGTCATCCTGCTGCCCGGCGACCCGTCGGAGCGCCGCGATCGTGGCCTGGTGCTGGCATCGCTGGGCGCCTTTGCCGCTGCGGCCGAGGACCTGAGCTTCTATCTTGCCGAGAGGGCCGATGCGCCCGATGCCCCCGATCTGCGTGCCCGCCTGGCCGTGCTGCTCGATCAGGCCCGGCCGCCGCTTCAGTGACAATCCGCGCCCGCCCGCTCAACCCCATGATGAAGCTCAGCAAGTACCAACGCACCGCCCTGGTCTGGGGTGGAGTCGCGCTCGCCCTCATCCTGCTGCTGTGGCTGCTGTCGCCCGTGCTGGCCCCCTTCATCGCTGCCCTGGTGCTGGCCTATGCGCTGGCACCGGCGGTGCAGGCCCTGGTGAACAAGCGCATGCCGCGTTCGCTCGCGGTGCTGATGGTCGAGATGCTGTTCGCCATGGCATTGCTGGCTCTGCTGCTGCTGGTGCTGCCCATCCTCAGCAAGGAGATCCCGGCGCTGCGCGAGCAGATCCCGGCCCTGGCCAAGGTCGCCAACGAGAAGGTGGCGCCCTGGCTGGCCCAGTATGGCTTCCAGCTGCAGCTCGACCCGGCCAGCATCAAGGCGTTCGTGCTGAAGTATCTGGACGCCAATTTCGAGGAGTGGCTGGCCACGGCGCTGAGCTCGGCCCGCATCGGTGGCAGCTTCCTGCTCGCCTTCATCGGCAATGCGGTGCTGCTGCCCGTCGTGCTGTTCTATCTGCTGGACGACTGGCCAGGCCTGGTCGAGCGCGTCCGCGCCCTGGTGCCGCCGGCGGCGCGCGATTCGGTCGGCAGCTTCCTGGACGAATGCGACGAGACCCTGGGCCAGTACCTGCGCGGGCAGTTGCTCGTCATGGGCGCCCTGGCCATCTTCTACAGCGTCGGGCTGGCGGTGGCGCGCTTCGACCTGGCCCTGCCCATCGGCGTCTTCACCGGCTTGGCGGTCTTCATTCCCTATCTGGGCTTCGGCCTGGGCCTGGTGCTGGCGCTGCTGGCCGGCCTGCTGCAGTTCGCCAGCTTCTACGGCGTCGTCTCCGTCGCCATCGTCTTCGGCGTCGGCCAGCTGTTGGAAAGCTTCGTGCTGACGCCGCGCTTCGTCGGCGAGCGCATCGGCATGAGCCCGCTGATGGTCATCTTCGCACTGCTGGCTTTCGGCCATCTGCTGGGTTTTGTCGGCGTGCTGATCGCGCTGCCGCTGTCCGCCGTGGCCGCCGTGGCGGTCAAGCGCCTGCACAAGGCCTATCTCGCGAGTTCCTTGTTCCGCTGATCAAAGAATGCCCCCACGCTCACTCCGTTCACTGCCCCCCGAGGGGGCGTGTCAGTGCCTTCGGGCGGCCGCGCGGCACTGACGATGAGGCAGATTCCCCTTGCGCTGCTGGCACCGCCCGCGCACAGCTTCGACAACTTCCTGCCCGGCGCCAATGCCGAGGCCCTGGCCTATCTTGCCGGCCTGATGCCGGGCGACCCGCCCGTGCTGCTCTGGGGCCCAACCGGCGCCGGCAAGACCCACCTGCTGCAGGCCCTGGCCGAGCGCTGGCAGGCGGCCGGCCAGCGCGTCGCCTGGTATGACGCCGACACCACCTTGCCCTGGGAACTGCCGGCTCACGAGAGCCTGCTGCTGCTGGACGACTGCCAACGCTTCGACGCCGGCCAGCAACATGCGGCCTTCGCCCTCTTCGTCGAATCGGCAGGGCAGGGCTACACCGTCGTCGCCACGGCCGATGCGCCCGCCGTCGACCTGGCCGTGCGCGAGGATCTGCGCACACGCCTGGGCTGGGGCCCGAGCTTTGCGCTCGAGCCCCTGCGCGAGGCCGAGATGCGCGCCGTGCTGCGCCGCGAGGCCGACCGCCGCGGCCTGCTGCTCGGCGACGATGTGCTGAGCTATCTGCTGACACGCTTCGAGCGCAATCTCAAGGGCCTGATGGCCTTGCTCGAGCGCCTGGACGAATTCGCCATGGCCAGCAAACGCGCGCTGACGCTGCCGCTGCTGAAGGCCATGTTGGCCGATCAAGAGAAAATTGACTCCGACCCCAATTTATGAATCTGACGCTGTTTGACCTCGACGGGACGCTGATCCCGGTGGATTCCGATCATTCCTTCGGCGCCTTCATGGTCGAGGTGGGTTGGGTCGATGGCGCGGCCTGGGGAGCCAGGAACGACGAGTTCTTCGCGCAGTACAACGCCGGCACGCTGGATCTGCCGGCCTATGTGGACTTCGCCACGTCGGCTTTTCGCAGCCGGCCCCTGCAAGAGGCGCTGGCGATCCGCGAGCGCTTCATGGCCCAGATCGGCAAGCCGGCGCTGCGGCCCGAGGCCATGGCCCTGGTCGAGAAACACCGTGCGGCGGGCGACCTGATGGCCCTGGTGACGGCCACCAATGAATTCGTCACCAGGCCGTTTGCCGAAGCCTTCGGCATCGAGCACCTGATCGCCGTCCAGCTGGAGCGCGACGCCGAGCAGCGCTACACCGGCGCCATTCGCGGCATTCCGAGCTTCCGGGAAGGCAAGATCGCGCGTGTTGAAGGCTGGTTGCAGGGGCTGGGGGCACAATGGCGCGATTTCGAGCGCGTGACCTTCTACAGCGACTCGACCAACGACCTCCCGCTGCTCGAACGCGTCAGCCACCCGGTGGCGACCAATCCCAGCCCGACGCTCGCCGCCATCGCCGCCGAGCGGGGCTGGCCCCAGTTGCACCTCTTCGCATGATCAAAAAGTTCATCGACAAGCTGCTCGGCAAGCCTGCCGCGGCGCCCAAGAAGACCAGCCCGCTGGGCAAGCGGGTCGAGGTTCCCGCCGACGTCCACGGCATCAACCCGGACCTGCTCGACGAGCGCGCCGTCAAGGTCGTCAAGACGCTGACCGACGCCGGCTTCGAGGCCTATATCGTCGGCGGCGCCGTGCGCGATCTGCTGCTGGGCATGCGCCCCAAGGACTTCGACGTCGCCACCAACGCCACGCCGGAGCAGGTCAAGGGCCTGTTCCGCCGCGCCTTCATCATTGGCCGGCGCTTCCGCATCGTCCACGTCGTCTACGGCCGCGGCCGCGAGCATGAGGTCATCGAGGTCTCGACCTTCCGCGCCCTGCCGACCGAATCTGAAGCCGTGGCTGGCAACGAGAAGACGGCCAAGGCCGAGCTCGACGGCAAGCACCACGCTGTCGACGCCAGCGGCCGCGTGCTGCGCGACAACGTCTGGGGCCCGCAGATCGAGGATGCCGCCCGCCGCGACTTCACGGTCAACGCGATGTATTACGACCCGCAGCGCCGCCTCGTCGTCGACTACCACGGCGGCCTGGCTGACGCCAAGGCCAAGCTGCTGCGCATGATCGGCGATCCCGAGACCCGCTACCGCGAGGACCCGGTCCGCATCATCCGCGCCGTGCGCTTCGCGGCCAAGCTGGGCTTCGAGCTGGAGAAGAAGACGCTGGCCCCGGTCAAGGCCTCGTCGGCCCTGCTGGCCAATGTGCCGGCTTCGCGCCTCTTCGACGAGATGATCAAGCTGCTGCAGACCGGCCATTCCCTGGCCAGCATCGCGCAGCTGAAGAAGCTGGGCCTCGGGCGCGGCGTGTTCGCCGTGCTGGACGCCATGCTGACCGAGACCGGTGACCTGCATGAAGGCATCCGCGGCAACTTCGTGCGCCAGGCCTTCGAGGATACCGACCGTCGGGTCAACGAAGGCCGCGGCGTCAGCCCGAGTTTCATGCTGGCTTGCATGCTCTGGCACGAGGTGCTGGACCGCTGGACCAGGACCCGCGACGGCGGCGAGCCGCCCGTGCCGGCCCTGGCCCAGGCCATCGACGCCGTCTTCGATGCCCGCATCGGCGACATCTCCGGTCGCGGCAAGCTGGCCGCCGACATGCGCGAGATCTGGATGATGCAGACGCGCTTCGAGCGCCGCAGCGGTTCCGGCGTCTTCAGCCTCATCGAGCAGCCGCGCTACCGTGCCGGCTTCGACTTCCTGCGCCTGCGCGCCGACGTCGGCGAAATCGATCCGGCGCTGGCCGACTGGTGGGAGGACTTCGCCCTGGGCAGCGACGATGACCGCCAGGCCCTGCTGGCTGACGCTCGCACCACCCAGCAAAAGCAGCCGCGCGTCATCCGCGCGCCTCGGCCCGAAGCACCGGCGGGCGAGAGCGGCGAGCCGGCCGCCTTTGACGCTCCTGCCAAGAAGCGCCGCCGTCGTCGCCGCAAGCCCGGGGGCGGGGAGGGCGCCGCGGCGCCCGCATCTGCTGCCGAGTGAGCTCGCGTGCCTATGTCGGCCTCGGCGCCAACCTGGGCGCCGACCTGCTGGACAGCTTGACCCGGGCCGCCCGCGCGCTGGCGACGCTTCCCGACACTCGTCTCGTTGCACTGTCCAGCGCCTGGCGCAGCGCGCCGGTGGACGCCGGGGGGCCGGACTTCCTGAATGCCGTTGCGGCGCTGGACACCGAACTGCCGCCCCTCGAGCTGCTGGACGCCCTGCAGGCCATCGAGCTGGCCCATGGGCGCGAGCGGCCCTACCGCAATGCGCCGCGCACCCTTGACCTGGATCTGCTGCTGCATGGCGATCAGGTCCTCGACACGCCGCGACTGACGCTGCCCCACCCCCGCCTGGGTGAGCGCGCCTTCGTGCTGCGCCCCTTGCTGGAGATCGCCCCCGAGCTGTCAGGCCTTGCCGCCGGTGACGCCTGGCAATCCCAGCGCATCGAGCGTTTTTCGCCGTTGTCGCCTTGAAACCGAGATCCAGCCGATGAACCCGCTTGTCAGGGTGTTGCAGGGCCTGCGCAAGGACCGGTTCTTCCTTGTTCTGCTGGCCGGGTTGCTGCTGCTCAGCCTCTACGCACCCGGGCGCATCACGGCGTATGGCTCGCTGGTCGACTGGCCGACCCTCGCCGCGCTGGCCGGGCTGCTGGCCCTCACCAAGGGACTGGAGCTCAGCGGTGCGCTGAATCGTCTGGGCCATGCACTGGTTGACGCCATGGCCACCGAGCGTGCCGCGGCCCTCGCGCTGGTGTCGGCGGCCGCGCTGCTGTCCACGGTGCTGACCAACGACGTGGCCTTGTTCGTCGTCGTGCCGCTGACCCTGGACGTGTGCCGCCTCACGCGGATGCCGGCGACCCAGCTCATCGTGTTCGAGGCCCTGGCCGTCAATGTTGGTTCAGCGCTGACGCCCATCGGCAACCCGCAGAATCTTTTCCTCTGGCAGCTGGCGAAGGTGTCCTTCGGCGCGTTTGTCTGGCATCTGCTGCCGCTGGTCGCGGCGCTGATGGTGGCCCTGCTCGCGTTGACGGCCTTCACCTTCAGCGGCAGGGCCATCCACGCCCACGACGAGGTCGGCCCCGCGCCATTGGATCGGCGGCTTCTCGCCGTGTCGCTGGCCTTGTACCTGCCCTTCCTGGTCGCGACGGACATGCATCACGCCGGCTGGGCGGTCGCGGCGGTGCTCGCTGTGTTCCTGCTCACCCGTCCGGCCGTGCTCGCGCAGCTCGACTGGGGCTTGTTGCTGGTCTTCGTGTTGATGTTCATCGACCTGCGCCTGCTGGCCGGGCTGCTGGTGGTGCACGAGGCGATGCTGGGCCTCCAGCTGGATCGGGCGACGAACTTGTATGCGGTTTCCATCGGCGCGAGCCAGCTCATCAGCAACGTGCCGGCGGCCATCGCGCTGGCTGAGTTTTCGCAGGACTGGCGTGTGCTGGCCTACGGCGTGAACGTCGGCGGCTTCGGGTGGATGGTCGGGTCGCTCGCCAACCTGATCGCGCTGAGGCTGTCGGGCGACCGCAGGGCCTGGCTGAGCTTTCACGCCTATGCGGTCCCGGCGCTGCTGGCTGCGGCGGCCCTGGGCTACGGCTTGCTCTTCTTGGGCGGGCTGCGCTGACGCGGGCGTTGGACCCGCTCGAAAGCGCGGCTGCCGCAGCCTCGTGTCATTCCGATGACGATTCCGTGACGGCGCCCGGTAAACTCCGCGCCTTCCAGAAATCCAAGGATGGCCATGTTGTTTGGCAAGCTGCTGCCCCGCGAGGGCAATTTTTTTGAGCTGTTCAACGAGCATGGCGGCTTCATCCTGGAAGGTGCGCGCGCTTTCCAGAAAATGATCGAGAACTATGCCGACCCGGCGCTGCGCCAGCAGTACGCGGACGAGGTCGACAAAGCCGAGCATGCCGCCGACCGCGTCACGGCCGAAGTGAACCGGCTGCTGCACCGCACCTTCATCACGCCCATCGACCGTGAGCAGATCCACGGCCTGATCAATGCGATGGATGACATCCTCGACCTGCTGCAGGACTCGTCCGAGACGCTGTCGCTGTACGACGTGCGTGCTGTGCCCGAGCAGGTGCTGCAGTTGTGCACGCTGTCGGTGCGCTGTTGCGAGCGCGTGCAGCATGCCGTGACGCTGCTGCCCCACCTCAGCAAGCCGGCCACGACCGAGGCCGCGCTGAAGACCTGCGAAGAGATCGACCGCCTGGAGTCCGATGCCGACCGCGTCATGCGCGCCGCCATGTCGCGCCTGTTCCGTGAGCAGGAGGATGTGCGCGAGCTGATCAAGCTCAAAGCCATCTACGAACAGCTCGAATCCATTTCCGACCGCTGCGAGGATGTGGCCAATCTGATCGAGGGCATCGTCCTCGAGAACTCCTGATCGGCGCCATGATTCAACCCCCACGCTCACTTCGTTCGCTGCCCCCCGCGGGGGCGCGTCAGCGCCTTCGGGCGGCCGGGCGGCACTGACATGGCATCCGCTGAGATCGCCTTCTGGGTGGTGGCCCTGCTGGTCGTGCTGGCCCTGCTGTTCGATTTCATGAACGGCTTTCACGACGCGGCCAACTCCATCGCCACCGTCGTTTCCACCGGCGTGCTGAAGCCCCAGCAGGCCGTGCTGTTCGCCGCCTTCTTCAACGTCGTCGCCATTGCCATCTTCCAGCTCAAGGTGGCCGCCACTGTCGGCAAGGGCATCGTCGAGCCCGGCGTGGTGGACCATCACGTCGTCTTCGGTGCGCTGATCGGCGCCATCGCCTGGAACTTCGTCACCTGGTGGTGGGGCATTCCGTCGAGCTCATCGCATGCGCTGATCGGTGGCATTGCGGGCGCTGTCGTTGCCAAGGCCGGTCCGTCGGCCCTGGTCGCCGGCGGCATCTGGAAGACGGTGGCCTTCATCATCGTGTCGCCGCTGCTGGGCTATCTGCTGGGCTCGCTGATGATGGTTCTGGTCGCCTGGATCTGCCGGCACAAATCACCCATCCGCATCGACCGTTGGTTCCGGCGGCTGCAGCTGGTCTCGGCCGGCCTGTACAGCCTGGGCCACGGCGGCAACGATGCGCAGAAGACCATCGGCCTGATCTGGATGCTGCTGATCGCGGCCGGCATGGTCAGCGTCGGCGACAAGGCACCGCCGACCTGGGTCATCGTGGCTTGCTACATCGCCATCGGCCTGGGCACGATGTTCGGTGGCTGGCGCATCGTGCAGACCATGGGTCAGCGCATCACCAAGCTCAAGCCGGTGGGCGGCTTCTGCGCCGAAACCGGCGGCGCCATCACGCTGTTCCTGGCCACGGCCCTGGGCGTGCCGGTGTCGACCACGCACACCATCACCGGCGCCATCGTCGGCGTGGGCTCGGTGCAGCGTCCGTCGGCCGTGCGCTGGGGGGTGGCCGGCAGCATCGTCTGGGCGTGGATCTTCACGATCCCGGCCGCGGCGCTGATGGCCGGCGTCTGCTACTGGATCAGCTTCGCACTCTACTGATTCACCTGGGATTCGAAATAGCGCTGGGCGCTGAAGGCGATGGTCGCCATCAGCGTGGTGCCGCCGATGAGGAGGCAGAGCACCACGCCGATGACGGCAGCCCAGCCGCCCGTGGCGGCCGCTTGGCCCCGGTTGAACCGCTCGTTCCAGCGCTCGTCGGGCATCAGGCCGTAGATGATGCCGCCCAACAGCGCGGCGACCAGGCTGACGCCCAGGAAGGGAATCAGCAGCCAGGCCAGGCGGTCGTCCTGGCCCAGATGATCCATGCGCTGCAGGCCCATCAGGCCCACCAGGGTCGGCAACGGGAAAGCCCAGGCCCAGCGGTCCTTGAAGCCGTGCAGATAGAAGCGATGCAGGCCGAACACGCCGACGGTCAGGGCCAGCCAGGTCGCCACGGCCTTGTGCTTGGTGCCGTTCATTCGGCGGCCACGCTGTCGCCCAGGCCCAGTGGGCGCTGCATCAGCACCACGTCCAGCCAGCGGCCGAACTTCCAGCCGGCGCTCTTCAGCACACCGGTGTGCTGGAAGCCCAATGCGGTGTGCACGCCAACCGAGCCGGCGTTGTTCGCATCGCCGATGACGGCCAGCATCTGGCGCGCACCGGCAGCCTCGCAGCGGGCCATCAGCTCGGCCAGCAGCAGCCGGCCGACGCCCTGGCCCTGGGCCGCGGGAGACAGATAGATGGAGTCCTCGACGCAGAAGCGGTAGGCGAGGCGAGGGCGGAAATAGTTGGCATAGGCGTAGCCCAGCACTTCGCCAGCGCGCTCGGCCACCAGCCAGGGCAGGTGGCGGCCCAGCACCTCGGCGCGGCGTCGGCCCATCTCCTCGACGCCAGGCACTTCGGTCTCGAAGGTGCCGGTGCCCTCGAGTACGGCCTGGGCGTAGATGGCCTGGATGGCGGGCAGATCGGCGTCGGTGCTGGGGCGCAGGGTCAGGGGCGAATTGGCGGCGGCTGGCTGTGACATCTGTCGGATTCGAGAACTACTCAACACGGGTGCAGTCGAGTTTATAATGCTCGGTTTTCGGCGCTGGTCGCTGTCCTGTCTGTACCGTTCAGAAGGGCTGCGGCGTATCTACAGTGGCTGGCCCTGCAGGGGGTTCCTGCTTTTCGACTTGCTCGCCCTGAGTGTCTCCTCGTGCGGTAGTCACCCAAATTTTAGGAAACATCATGGTTGTGATTCGTCTGGCTCGCGGCGGCTCCAAGAAGCGCCCCTTCTACAACATCGTCGTGGCCAACAGCCGCCAGCGTCGTGACGGCCGCTTCATCGAGCGCGTCGGCTTCTACAACCCCGTCGCTTCCGGCGCTGCCGAGAAGCTGCGCGTCGAGCAGGACCGCGTGAGCTACTGGCTCGGCGTCGGCGCCCAGCTGTCGCCCACCGTGGCCCGCCTGGTTGGCGAAGCCAAGACGGCTGCTGTCGCCGCCGCCTAAAGCGCGTGGCAGGCAACAAGCCTCAGCAAGACGGCGCCTCGGCGCCGTCTTTTGCTTCCTGGCCCGACGATCTCGTGCCGGTGGGCCGCATCCTCGATGCCTGGGGCATCAAGGGCGGCCTCAAGGTGCAGGCCTATTCGGCTGATGCGGACGCGTTGTTCAGTGCCAAGTGCTGGTACCTGAAGTCCACCGGCCCCAAGCCCGGTCAGCTGGTGCTGGCGGTGCGTTCGGTGCGCGAGCAGGGCGAGGGCATCGTTGCCACGGCCGAAGGCGTGGACGACCGCAATGCGGCCGAGGCCCTGCGCGGCCACGAGATCCACATCCCCCGCAGCGCCTTCCCGCGCACGCCGGACGGTGAGTACTACTGGATCGACCTGATCGGCCTGGACGTCGTCAACCGCGAGTCGCAGGCCCTGGGGCGCGTCATCGGCCTCATCGACACCGGCCCGCATGCCGTGCTGCGCATCCTGCCGCCCGGCGTGGAAGAGCCCGCCAAGCCCGACCAGGAGCGCCTGATCCCCTTCGTCGGCAACTTCATCGACGACGTGAATCTCGAAGCGAAGCGGATCACGGTCGACTGGGGCCTCGACTTCTGAGCTGAAGCCATGCGCTTCGACGTCCTGACGATCTTCCCGGAGCTGTTCGCGCCGCATCTGACGCATGGCGTCACGCGGCGCGCCTTCGAGAGCCGCCAGGTCGACGTGCGCCTCTGGCCGCTGCGGGATTTCGCCGAGGACAACTACCGCCGCGTCGACGACCGCACCTATGGCGGTGGTCCCGGCATGGTCATGCTGGCCGAACCGCTGGAAAAGGCCCTGGCAGCCGTCAAAGCCGATCGCGGCGAGGCGGCTCCGGCTGTCATCCACTTCACGCCGACCGGTGCCCGCATCGATCAGGCCCGCGTGCAAGAACTGGCCGCCGGCCCCGGCGCCGTCCTGCTCTGCGGTCGCTACGAGGGCATAGACCAGCGCGTGCTGGACCGCCATGTGACGCTGGAGCTCAGCCTGGGCGACTTCGTGCTGTCGGGTGGCGAACTGCCGGCCATCACGCTGCTGGACGCCGTCGCGCGCCTGCAGGACGGCGTGCTGGGCGATGCGAAATCCCACCAGCAGGACAGCTTCTCGGACGGCCTGCTGGACTGCCCGCACTACAGCCGTCCCGAAGTGTTGCCCGATGGCCGCGAGGTTCCGCCCGTGCTGCTGTCCGGCCATCATGCCGACATCCGCCGCTGGCGCCGCCAGCAATCCCTGGCGCTGACGGCGGCGCGTCGCCCCGACCTGATCGCCGCCGCCCGCGCCGCCGGCCGCCTGAGCAAGGCCGACGAGGTCTTCCTGGCCAAGCTCTAGGCAAAACCCGCATCTACGGGCTATACTTGCGGGCTGTCCGATCCTCTGGCGGGTCGAGTGGTTCTGATTTCAGAGCTGCAAACATCCCGATAAATAGCGAGCCGCCAAGATCCCTAGGAGTACAGATGGACCTGATCCAAACCCTCGAGCAAGAAGAAATTGCTCGCCTGAACAAGACCATCCCGGCCTTCGCCCCCGGCGACACCGTGATCGTCAGCGTCAACGTCGTTGAAGGCACCCGCAAGCGCGTGCAGGCTTACGAAGGCGTCGTCATTGCCAAGCGCAATCGCGGCCTGAACAGCAGCTTCATCGTCCGCAAGATCTCCAGCGGCGAAGGCGTCGAGCGTACTTTCCAGCTCTACAGCCCGCTGATCGCGACCATCGAAGTCAAGCGCCGCGGCGACGTCCGCCGTGCCAAGCTGTACTACCTCCGCCAGCGTTCGGGCAAGTCGGCTCGAATCAAGGAGAAGCTGGCTTAATCAGCCGGTTCCCCACCGCCAAAGCCGCCAGAGCTACGCTCTCGGCGGCTTTTGTCTTTTCTGCGCATGAAACGTCCTGCCATCACCCAGCCCCAGCTCGTGCCGGTCACGAGCGTCGACGATCATCTTCCCGCGGTGCCCGACCTGGCGCTGACGGCCTCGGCCATCCGCGCCCGCCTGGCTGCGGTGGCGGCCTGGACGCCCGAGTTCGCCGGTGACGGCGGCCTGTTCGCCGACCGCGAGCCGGCCGGTGCGGCCGTGCTGGTGCCCCTGGTGCAGCGGGAAACGGGTTTGAACCTGCTGTTGACGCGCCGCACCGACCATCTGCGCGACCACGCGGGTCAGATCAGCTTCCCCGGTGGCCGCGTCGAGCCCGAGGATGACGGCCCCGTCGCCACGGCACTGCGCGAGACCGAGGAAGAAATCGGCCTGTCCCGCCAGCACATCGAAATCATCGGCCAGCTGCCCGTCTATTCGACGGTGACGGCCTTCCAGGTGACGCCCGTCGTCGGCCTGGTCGAGGCGGAGTTCACGCTCCAGCTCGACGACTTCGAGGTCGCCGAGGCTTTCGAGGTGCCGCTGGCCTTCCTGATGAATCCGGCCCACCACCGCCACCACCGTTTCGAGTTCGCCGGATCTGAGCGACGCTTCCTCTCCATGCCCTGGCAGGGCGGGGAACGCGAGTACTTCATCTGGGGGGCAACCGCGGCGATGTTGCGCAACCTCTACCGACTGCTCAGCGGCGCCTGAGCGCGCCACTATCATCCCGGCCCATGAATTTCTTCGCGGTGCTGTTGGCCCTGCTCTGTGAGCAACTCAAGCCCTTGAGGCACGGCAACCGCGTGCACCAGTCCGTCATCGGCTGGGTGCGCTGGACGGGCCGCAATTTCGACGCCGGTGACGAGCACCACGCCGCCATCGTCTGGGCCATCACGGTCCTCGTCCCGGGCCTGGCCGTCGCCGTCATCTACTGGGCGCTGCGCCATTTCAGCGTGCTGCTGGCGCTGGCGCTGAACGTCCTCATCCTCTATCTGACGCTGGGCTTCCGGCAGTTCAGCCACTACTACACCGACATCCGCGATGCCTTGGAGCGCGGCGACGACGCCACGGCGCGCCAGCTGCTGGCCGAATGGCGCCACCTGGACGCCAGCGAGCTGCCGCGCACCGAGCTGATCCGTCACGTCATCGAGCACTCCCTGCTCGCGGCGCATCGCCATGTCTTCGGCGTGTTCTTCTGGTTCATCGTCTGCTCGACCATCGGCCTGGGCCCGGCCGGCGCCGTGCTCTACCGCATGGCCGAATTCGCCGGCCGCTACTGGGCCTTCAAGAGCCGCACGCTGGACGCACCGACCAACCCGCGCCTGCTGGCCCTGTCGCGCCAGGCCTTCGTCCTCATCGACCACGTGCCGGCCCGGCTGACGGCGACAGGCTTCGCCATCGTCGGCAATTTCGAGGAAGCCGTGAACGGCTGGCGTCGTGATGCCAGTCTCTGGCTGCATCCCAACGAGGGCATCATCCTCGCGTCGGCGGCGGGAGCCGTCGGCCTGCAACTGGGCGGCGCCGCTGCGCCGGGCGTCACACCCGACCGCAGCAAGACCTTCGATGCCGGCTCCGAGCCCGAGTCCACCGGTGCTGCCGGCTCCACGGCCGGTGAACCGCCCCAGCTCGGCCATCTGCAAAGCGTCGTCGGCCTCGTCTGGCGCTCGGTCGTACTGTGGATGCTTCTTCTCGCGCTGTTGACCCTGGCGAACCTCGTCGGCTGACCCCATGAACTTCTCCGAACTGCCGGCGCTTGCCGAGCCCAGCTTGGCCGCGCGCGTCCAGCACGCCCTCGACCACAAGACCAAGCCTCTCGGCGCCCTCGGCCGTATCGAGGCCCTGGCCCTGCAACTTGCGTTGATCCAGGGCGTCGAGAAGCCTGCATTGAGCCGGCCCCAACTTGTCGTCTACGCGGCCGACCATGGCCTGTCGCGGCGCGGCGTGTCGGCCTATCCGCGCGAAGTCACGCCGCAGATGGTGGCGAACATGCTGGCCGGCGGTGCGGCGGTGTCCGTGCTGGCGCGCCAGCAGGGCCTGGCCTTGACCATCGCCGATTGCGGCGTCGATGCACCGCTCGCCGATGGCGCCGTCGACCTGCGCCTTGGCGCCGGCACGGCCGACGCCAGTGTGGGTCCGGCCATGACGATGGAGCAGGCCGAGCGCGCGCTGTGCAACGGCATGGCCTTGGTCGAGCGCCTGCCGGGCAACGCGCTGCTGCTGGGTGAAATGGGCATAGGCAACACCTCGTCGGCCAGCCTGCTGATGCAGCGTCTGACGGTCCTGCCGCTGGCCGATTGCGTCGGCCGTGGTACCGGGCTGGATGACGCGGGTGTGGCCCGCAAGCTGAGCGTCCTGGGCGAGGCCCTGGCCGCCAATGCCGGCGCGCAGACGCCACTGCAGCTTGCGGCGGCCCTCGGTGGCTTCGAGATCGTCACCATGGCCGGCAGCGTCATTGCCGCCGCGGCCCAGCGCCGCGTTGTCGTTGTCGACGGCTTCATCACGACGGCCGCTGTCGCTCTGGCGGAGGCGCTGCACCCCGGCGTGCTGGCCGCCTGCGTGTTCGCGCACCGCTCGGCCGAAGGCCCGCACGCGCGCTGGCTGCAGCATCTGGGCGTGCGCCCGCTGCTCGACCTTGACCTGCGCCTGGGCGAGGGCAGTGGTGCCGCCCTGGCCTGGCCGCTGCTGACGGCGGCCTGCGCGCTGCTGGCCGACATGGCGAGCTTCGAGAGCGCCGGGGTCAGCAACAAGGACTAGCCATGCGGCTCTTCCTCGTCGCCCTGCAATTCCTGACCCGGCTGCCGGTGCGGCTGAGCCGCTTCGAGCCGGCCTGGCTGAACGATTGCGTGCGGCACTTCCCGCTGGTGGGCGCGCTGATCGGCGCGGTGGGTGCGGCCGTGCTGGTCGGCGCGGCGCAGGTCTGGCCGGCCTGGATTGCGGCCTTGCTGGCCTTGGCCGCGACGGTGGCCCTGACCGGTGGCTTCCACGAGGACGGCCTGGCCGACAGCTTCGACGCGCTGGGCGGTGTCGTCAGTCGCGACAAGGCGTTGACCATCATGAAGGACTCGCGCATCGGCAGCTACGGCGCGCTGGCCCTGGGCCTGTCGCTGCTGCTGCGCGCGGCCTTGCTGGCGGTGCTCGCCCAGCGACCGCTGCTGGGCGCCGTCGCGGCGCTGCTGGCCAGCCACAGCCTGGCGCGTGCCGCGGCCGTGGGCGTCATGGTCAGCCTGCCCTACGGCGGCGATATCGAGCATGCCAAGGCCAAGCCACTGGCCCTGGCGGTCGCGCCACGCAATTTCGCCGTCGCCCTCGGCTGGTGCTTGCTGCTGGGCCTCGCGCTGGCGGCCGCGGGCATTGCCGCGCTGCGGCTGCTTGCTGCGCTTGTGGCGGCCATCGCCGTGGCGCTGCTGATGCGCGACTGGCTGCGCCGCCGCCTCGGTGGCTACACGGGGGACGGCCTCGGCGCCACGGAGCAACTGGCCGAGATTGCCGTGTTGCTGGCCTTCACTGCGTCGGTTTGATGCCTGGGTTCACGGTCTGGCGCCACCCCAAGCCGCTTGGCGCCGAGGGACGCTGTATCGGCGGGCGCACCGATCTGCCGGTCGACCCCCGCAAGGCCAAGCGCCTGGCGCATCGCATCCGCGCCCACGCGCGCCGCCATGGGTTGCCGCGCGAAGTCGTCACGTCGCCGCTGGCCCGAGCGGCAGACGTGGGCCGTTGGCTGCAGCGTTGGGGCTTTCGCTGGCGAGTCGATGCGGCGCTGTTGGAGGCGGACTTCGGCCGCTGGGATGGCAAGCCCTGGAGCGAGATTCCGCAAACCGAGTTCGAGCGCTGGATGGCCGACTTCTGCGGCTTCGATTTCGACGGCGGCGAGTCGCTGAACGCGCTGCTGGCGCGTGCCGCTGCCTGGCAGCCAGCCTGCGCGCTGGTGGTGGGGCACGGCGGTTGGATCAATGCCCGCCGTTGGCGCGGCGACCCGCCGACGCCGGCCAGTTGGCCTCAACCCCTGGCCTACGCCGGCTGCCTTTTCGTCGATCGCTGAAGCCGGCGGCGCAGGGCGGCGGTCAGCGCGGGGGTGGCCTGCATGGCGGGGGCCTCGATGCAGCGGAAACTGACGTGGCTGACGACCACGAGGCAGGGGGCCAGCGCCAGCACCCAGGCCCAGTGGGCACCGGCGTCCAGGGCTGCGCCGGGCCGGTCGGCGCCCAGCACGAAATGGAAGAGGCTGAACAGCAGCAAGCCATGCAGCAGATAGATGCTGTAAGCCATCTCGCCCAGCAGCCGTGAGGCGGGATGCAGCAGCAGCCCGAACAGCGTGTTGCCGCAGGCGACCAGGACGAAGGCGCAAGCCAGCAGGGCCAGCACGCCGTAGTCGGTGGCCAGGGGGAACAGGCCCACCGCCGCGGCGCCACAGGCGAGGACGAGCAGGCTGGCAAGGCGGCCGCGGGCAAAGCCGCACAGGGCGGGCCAGCGCACCGCCCAGGCGGCCACGATGCCACCGGCAAACGCCCACAGGTGTACGGGCAGGGCATGCCAGTCCAGCAGTGCCAGCAGCGAGATGACCCCCAGCAGCAGATAGGGCCAACGAGGCCTCAGGCCGACGGCCAGCGCCAACAGCGGCAGCACGCCGTAGAAGAACCATTCATAGGGCAGGGACCAGGTCACGCCCGCGACGACGATCTTGGTCGCCTCCACCTGGTTGATGGGCGGGTTGCCATACATCGTGAAGCCCAGCCAGCGCAGGGCCTGCTTGGTGACGGTGCGGACCGGTTCGTGCAGTTCGCCACCGGACAGCACGGCAACCGCGGTGAACAGCAACGCCATGACGACGAGGTAGAGCGGCACCAGCCGCAGCAGCCGCGACACGAACAACTTCAGCCAGTCCAGCGGACGCTGCCGCGCGCCGATCAGCTTCGAGAAGAACAGCAAGCCGGTGATCATGAAGAACACCGCCACGCTGCTGTGGCCCAGATGGGTGTAGAGCTGTGAGGGCGGCAGCTTCCACTCGCCGGTGTGCTGATAGAAGTACCAGATGCTGGCGTGGTGCAGGAAGACGCCGAAGGCCAGGTAGCCGCGCAGGCCGTCGATGCCGGCGTAGCGGCCGGCAGGCGGCGGCGCGCCGTGGCGGCGCAGCAGCACCGCCGTGGCGAACGCGAGCAGCAGGCCCGCGAGCGCGAACAGCGGGCTGACCGGGTCGAGCAGGTCCAAGCGCGGCCTACTTCAGCACCGTCTGCTGCATGAACAGCACGGTGGCGTAGAACTGGTAGTCCTGGTTGTCCTTCTTCTGGAAGCCATGGCCTTCGTTCTCGGCGCGCAGATACCAGACCGGCGTGCCGCCCTGGCGCACCGTCGCGACGATCTGCTCGGCCTCGGTGTAGGGCACGCGCGGGTCGTTCTTGCCCTGGATGACGAAGAGGCGCTTCTTGATCCTGGCCGCATTGGTCAGCGGCGAGATCTTCTCCAGGTGGGCGCGCATGCTGGGATCGCGTTCGTCGCCGTACTCGACGCGGCGCAGGTCGCGGCGGTAGCTCTCGGTGTTGTTCAGAAAGGTCACGAAGTGCGAGATGCCGACGACGTCGATGGAGCCGGCGATGCGGTCGGCGTAGTGGGTCGACACGGCCAGCGTCATGTAGCCGCCATAGCTGCCGCCGGTGACGAGGACGCGCGACGCGTCCAGGTCGGGCTGGGTGGCGATCCAGTCGAGCAGGGCGCCGATGTCCTTGACCGAGTCCTCGCGCTTGAAACCGTTGTCCATCGCCAGGAAGCTCTTGCCGTAGCCGCTGGAGCCGCGCACATTGGGCTGGATCAGGGCCATGCCCAGTTCCTGCACGTAGTAGGCGTTGCGGCCCAGGAAGCCGAAGCTGGCCTGCGACTCCGGCCCGCCGTGGATGGAGATCAGCACCGGGCGCTTGCCGGCGAACTTCCTGGGCGGCTGGGTCAGCAGGCCCGAGATGGTCGTGCCGTCAAAGCTCTTCCAGCGCACGATCTTCTGCTCGCTGAAGCCCGAGGTATCGACGGCGCCCGAGGCGCGCGTCCACTGTTGCACCTTGCCGTCAGCGCCCAGCGAGTAGATCTGGCTGGGACCCTGGGCGTTGCTGATCGAGAAGGCCAGGTCGCCGCTGCCGTGGTGATAGGACGCCGTGCCGATGTTGCCGTTGGGCAATGCGGTGGGGGCGGGCACTTCCTTGGCGGTCTCGGCGTCGAAGAAATGCAGCTCGTCGCGGCCGTCGACATTGAACTGGGCGGCCAGCCGGCTGCGGTCCTCGGTCAGCGTGACGCCGCTGACGTCCCAGGGGATGTGGCCGCTGACGCGGGCGATGCGGCCCGCGGCCAGGTCCAGCTTCATCAGTTCGCGGAACTCGCCGGCGCGGTCGCTGGCGATCCACAGCGAGCGGCCGTCGGGCGACCAGCCGGCCGGCAAATAAGTCGCCTTGGCTTCCTGGCTGCCGACGGCGGGGGCGACCTGCTTGGCCACGCCGCTGTCCAGGTCCAGCATCCAGATCTGCGATTCATTGGCCGACAGATAGTGCGTCAGGGAGATCAGCTTCTCGTCGGGCGAGGGGCGGCTGGCGGCCCAGCCGCCACCGTCGAGCTCAGCCAGCTTGCGGCGGCCTTCGGGCTTCTCGGGATCCATCAGCCACAGCGTCGTCGTGATCTTGCTGCGCTTGCCGCCCTCGGCCGTGCGGTCGATGGGCACGGAGGAATAGACAAGGCGGCCGCTCTTGCGCAGCCAGGTGTTGATGGCGTGGCGCTCATCGGGGTTGGTCAGCAGCACGGGCTGGGCGGCGGGCTGGTTCAGCGCCAGGCGATAGAGCTGGGCGACCTCGTTGCCGCCGGTGGCGCGCTCGAAGACGATGTACTGGCCGGTGCGCGGCTCGTAGGTGGCGCGGGTGACGGGATCGATGCCGTCGGTGAGCTGCTGGCCTTCGGTCAGCGGTGTCGTCACGCGGAAGATCTGCGCGGTGTTGGCGCCGGCCTTGCGGTGGCTGACCAGCATCTCGCGCTGGGTCGGATGCCAGTCGGCGAAGGCGTGGCCGCGGAAGTCGTTGTAGCGGCCGATGGCGTCGGCCAGGCTCTGCGGCACGGGCGGAATGCCCTGGGCCAGCAGATTGGCGTTGGGCGCCACGACAGCCGTCGTCGGGGCCGGTGAAGAGGCGCAGGCCGCCAGCAGTGCCGGCACCAGCGCGCAAAGGGAAAGACGCAGACGAATCATGGGGGGGCTCAAAGGGAAATGGGCGCTCGAAGCGCCCATTCTCGGTCCGGTCGGACTCGGGTCTAACCCGCTATGACGACGGTCATGCGGTCTGCTGGATGCCGGCGATCAGCCAGCCTTCACCGGCCTTCACCAGGTGCCAGATCTCGTCGAAATCCTCGCCAGCCTGCTCACTCTTCTCGCGCACCAGGCCCGAGAAGCGCACCGAGACGATCTGCTGGCCGGCCTCGAGCGCGACGTCGACGACGCGGGCATCGAGCCGCAGCACTTCGGTGCGTTGCGGCTGGCTGCCGCGCTCCAGCAGTTCCTGCTGGATGCTGGCGTACATCTGCGGCGTCGTGAAGCGGCGCAGGTCGTCCTGGTCGCCGGCATCGTTGGCGGCCTGCAGGCGGATGAAGACCTGCTTGGCGAGCTTCTCGAAGCCTTCGGTGTCGAAGTCGGCGGGCGCCACGCTGGCCGCGTTGGCCGTCGCCATGGGAGTGGGGTTCCACGCCGGTTCGGCGTCGCGAAAGCTGGCGCCGTTTGCACCGGCCAGTTGCGGCTTGGGGGCCGCGAAGCGGCGCACCAGGAATCGGATCACGACGACGGCCACGATGCCGAGCAGCGCCAGGGTCATCAGGCTGGCAAGTTCACCGCCGAAGCCGAAGTGGCTGGCCAAGGCCGCCAGGCCCAGGCCTGCGGCGAGGCCGGCAATGGGGCCGAGCCAGGAGCGCTTGGGCGCGGCGGCGGCAGCGGGTGTCGCGGTGGCCTGCTTGTTGGGCGCGGCCTGCTGGGGCGCCGGCTGCTGGGCCGGCGGCGTCTGCGGCGCGGTCTGGGTGGGCACGCTGCGCTTGATGCCCCCGCCGCCCAGGCGCTTGGCTTCAGCGTCATGGGTAGGCAGTGCAAGGGCCAGCAGAGCGGCCAGGGTCACGGCGAGGATGCGGTTCAAGCGGATCTCCTGAAGAACGAGCCTGAAACTGCAGGCTCGGCTCAGGATTTTCAAGCGTCACGGATGTCGGCAACGACGGTTTTTCCGAAGTCTGGCCGCATGAAAAAGCTGACGATGGAGGCGGCCGTGGCCGCTGCCGTCTGCAACTGGCCGCCGTCCTTCAGGCCCTGGAAGCGCGTCTGCTCGGGGAAGCGCGCCGGGTCGGCGCCGCGCAGCTGGATCTGCATGTCGGTGTCGATGACGCCAGGCGCCAGGGACACGATGGCGACTTCGGGCTCCTCCAGCGCGAGGGCGCGGCTCAAATGATCCAGCCCGGCCTTGACGGCGCAATAGGACGCGCTGCCGGCCATGGCGCGACGGCCCAGGCCCGAGGAGATGTTGAGGATGCGGCGCTGGGCCACTCCCGACGTTTCAGCAAGGAAGACGCGGCTCAGCAGCGCCGGCGCTTCCAAGCCGACGCGCAGGGCGGCGGACAGCTGTGCGAGATCGCTGTCCGCCAGCGGGCCGGGTTCGCTCAGCAGCGCCGCGTTGTTGATCAAGGTCGCGCTATTCCAGCCGGTGTTGGCACGCAGCCAGGCCTGCAGGCGTTCCGCGGCGGGCAGCGGGTCGGCGAGATCCAGCGTCCATTGCTCCGCCTTCAGGGCGGGGTTGCGCTTGCGGGCCACGCCGATGACGGTGTTGCCCGGCTGGGCCAGCTGCTGCACGAGAGCGGCGCCCAGGCCGCGGGAGCTGCCGGTGACGATGTAGAGATGCATGGTTCAGAACTCCGGAGGGCAGATGAAGTGATGGCCGGCGATGCGCAGCTCGCTGGCGTGCAGCAGCAGGCGTGGGCTCGCCGCGGCAATGTCGGGCGTGGCGTAGACCGCGTCGCCCAGGATGGCATGGCCAAGGTGGGCGAGGTGCACGCGCAGCTGATGGCTGCGTCCCGTCAGTGGCTCGAGAGCGACGCGGGTATGGGCGCCTTCATGGCCCAGCACATGCCAGCGCGTCTGGGAGGGCTTGCCACCTTTCAGGTCGACCTGCTGGCGCGGCCGGTTGGGCCAGTCGGCACCCAGCGGCAGGTCGATGAGACCTTCGCCCTCGAGATGGCCTGCGGCGACGGCGACATAGAGCTTGCCGACGCGGCGCGCGGCGAAATCGGCACTGAGTTCGCGCTGGGCCTCGATGCCGCGTGCGAACAGCAGCAGCCCGGACGTCGCCTGGTCGAGGCGATGCACGATGAGAGCGTCCGGGTAGAGGGCCTGCACGCGCGCGCTGGCGCAGTCCGGCTCCGTGCGGCCCGGCACGCTGAGCAGGCCGGCCGGCTTGGCTATGACGACCAGGCGGTCGTCGGCGTGCAGCACTCGCATCAACGCGACGACACGAGGATGCCCGCGGCGATCAGCACAAAGGCCAGGCCGTGATACCAGGCGGGCGCGACACCGAGCAGGGCCGCCGAGATGAGGGCCGCGAAGACCGGTGTCAGGTTGACGAAGAAGCCCGCCAGGGCCGGCCCCGCCTCGGCCACGCCCAGGCCCCAGCAGCGGTAGGCGATCAGCGAGGGGCAGATGGCGACATAGGCCAGCACGGCGATCAGGGTCGGGCTCCAGTGGATGTCGGCTGGTGCGACGACCTGCTCCACACCGGCCGCCACGCCCGAGAAGACCACGCCGAACATCAGCTGGGCCATCAGCCATTCAGCCCAGTTCCAGCCCGGCCGCTCGCCGGGTCGCAGGCCTTGCGCTGGCCGCGCCAGCATCCAGGAGTAGATGGCCCAGGTGAAGAGGGCCACCAGCATCAGCAGGTCGCCCGGCACGAAGCGCACGGCCAGCAGGGCCGCGGGGTCGCCACGCGCGATGACGACGGCGACGCCGAGCAGCGACAGAAGCGCGCCGGCCAGTTGGCGCGGCGTCGGCTTCACGCCGTAGAAGAGGGCGCCGACCCCCAGCATCCAGACCGGCATGCTGGCCGTGATCAGCGTGACGTTCAGCGGCGACGAGGTGTGCAGGGCCAGGTATTGCAGCGAGTTGTAGCAACCCATGCCGAGGAAGCCCAGCCAGGCCAGGCCGCGCCAGCGCTTCAATGCCTCGCGCGGGTCGGCGAGCAGGCGACGGGCCAGCGGAGCCAGCAGGGCGAAGGCGATCAGCCAGCGCAGCGCGTTCAGCGCCATCGGCGGGATGTCGTGGCGCACCATGCGGCCGATGACGGCATTGCCGGCCCAGAGCAGGGGCGGCACGCTCAGCAGCACAGCAAGGCGTGGGGTCAGCTTCATCACCGGCAGCGTGGACAGCAAAGGGCTGGCACGATACCGGACTCGCAACTGGAGACTTCGCATGAGTGAAAAAGCCATCGTCATCGAGGCCCCGGGTGGCCCGGAGCAAATGAAGCTGGTGGACGTGGAGGTCGGCGCGCCCGGGCCGGGCGAGATCCGCATCCGCCACCAGGCCTGCGGGCTGAACTACATCGACGTCTACCACCGCAACGGCACCTATCCGCTGTCTCTGCCGGCTCGCCTGGGCATGGAGGGCGCGGGTGTTGTGGAGGCGGTCGGCGAGGGGGTCACGCATCTGCGCGCGGGTGACCGCGCCGCCTACGCCAGCAACCCGCCGGGTGCCTATGCAACGGCGCGGGTGATGCCGGCCAAGTGTGTGCTGAAGCTGCCCGACGCCATCAGCTTCGAGACCGGCGCGGCCATGATGCTCAAGGGCCTGACGGTGCAATACCTGTTGCGCAGGACCCTGCCGCAGGGCGGCTTGCAGGCGGGGGACTTTGTGCTCTTCCACGCCGCGGCCGGCGGCGTCGGGCTGATCGCCTGCCAGTGGGCGCGAGCCCTGGGCCTGCAACTGATCGCCACGGCGGGCAGCGACGAGAAGTGCCAGCTGGCCCTCGATCACGGCGCGACGCACGCCATCAACTACCGCCGCGACACCGATTTCGCGGCCAAGGTGCGCGAGATCACCGGGGGGCGCGGCGTGAAGGTGGTCTACGACTCGGTCGGTGCCGACACCTGGGAAGGCTCGTTGAACAGCCTCGCGCCCTTCGGCCTGCTGGCCAGCTTTGGCGGGGCCTCGGGCCCGGTGCCGGCCTTCAGCGTGGGCACGCTGGCGGCCAGGGGCTCCCTCTATGTGACGCGGCCGACGCTGTTCACCCACATCGCCACGCGCGAGGCCACCCAGGCCATGGGCGACGAGCTGTTCGACATGGTGGCCAGCGGCCAGGTCAAGATCCGCGTCGACAAGCGCTATGCCCTCGCCGAAGCGACCCAGGCCCATGTCGACCTGGAAGCCCGCAAGCTGCTCGGCAGCGCGGTGCTGCTGCCCTGAGAGAAGGCGTCAGGTCGTCACGCGGCCCAGCAGCAGTTCGAAGCTGAAGCTGGAGCCGACGCCAGGCTCGCTTTCGACGCTGATCTCGCCGTCCATCAGCCCGACCAGGCGTTGCACGATGGTCAGGCCCAGGCCGGTGCCGCCATAGCGGCGCGTGATGCTGCCATCGGCCTGGGTGAAGGGGTCGAAGATCTGGCCGATCTGGTCGCGCGTCATGCCGATGCCGGTGTCCGTCACGGCCACGCGCAGGCGCAGCCGACCGGGGCCATCGCCCTCGTGGGCGTCGGCCAGGGCGATCTCGATGCGCACCTCGCCGTGCTCGGTGAACTTCAGCGCATTGCCGATCAGGTTGATCAGCACCTGGCGCAGCCGCAGCGCGTCGCCGATCAGCCAGGACGGTACGCCGGGCTGCACGCGGGCATGCAGCTGGATGCCCTTGTCGTGGGCCTGCAGCAGCAGGGGTTGAAGCGACTCGCCCAGGCAGTCGTGCAGGCTGAAGGGCTGCTCGTCGATGACGATGCGGCCGGCCTCGATCTTGGCCACGTCCAGCAGGTCGTTGATGATGGTCATCAAGCCCTTGGCGGACTGGTGGGCCATGCCGATGAAGCGGCGCTGGCGCTCGTTGAGCTCGCTGGTCTGCAGTACGAGTTCGGTCAGGCCGAGCACGCCGTTCATGGGCGTGCGGATCTCGTGGCTCATATTGGCCAGGAAGCTGCTCTTGGCCTGGCTGGCCTGCTCGGCGGCCTCGCGCGCGGCGACGAGGGCCGCCTGGCTGGCCTTGAGGTCGGCGATGTCGCGGGCGTTGAAGAGCATGACGGTGTCGCCGGTGACGGGGTCGCGCATGGGGCGCGCATCCAGGGCATGCCAGCACGGGCCGGACAGGGTCTGCAGCTCGACGTCCTGGCGGCAGGTCTCGCCACGCTGCACGCGGCCGAGGATGCTGGCGGCGTCGCCGGTGTGGGCGAACAGGCGGGTGAACTCGCTCTGGCCGGGGCCGGGCGGCGTGTCGCCGAAGGTCAGGGCCGCGGCAGGGTTGCGCATCAGCAGCTCCCCATCAGCGATGCCGAAGACCGCGATGCGCACCGAGGTGTGCTGCAGGGCCTCGACGCCGCGCAGCATGGAAAGGTCGGCGCCACCGCCCAGCGAGTCGGCCGCGAACAGCATGACCTGGCGGCGTTCCGGTGTGCGCATGCCGCGCGAGACCAGCATGACCGTCGTCGGTTCGCCCTTGGGGTAGAGGGTCCATTGCTCGCGGACGATCTTGCCCTGGGCATGGTCGGCCGCCGTGACGGCCAGGCGCTCGCGCACGGCGTCGCCATGTTCAGAGAAGTCGCGCGACAGGAATTCCTCGGCGCTGTCGGCATGCCAGAAGCGCAGGGCCGCGGCATTGGCCCAGAGGTTGCGCTGTTGGTCGGGGTCGAAGACCCACAGGGGGACGTCGAGCCAGTCGTAATGGCTCAAGCTGGCGAAGTCGAGGAGCATCGGCGGCGGCGTGAAGGCGCGCGATTGTCACCTTAGCCAGGGACGCGCCCGGAGCCGCCGCGGCGGTCCAGGTGTGCCATATGACGGGTTTTGTCGTGCCCGTTCGATGGTTTCGTCGGCTGGCGCTCGCCGGGCGCCAGGGCCTGGGCTAGCGTTGCCATGCATTCACATCCCACCATGTCCGCTTCCACCTGGCATCACCGCCATTTCAGCGACCTGCGCCTGGCCCTGCTGCTGGCCAGCTTCACGACGCTGTACTACCTGCACCGGCGCGTTTCGCTTGATCACAGCGAGACCCTGGGCGCCGACCTGCTGCACACCTTCAGCTGGGACCTGCTGTTCTGGAGCGTGCTGGTGCTGGGCGTGGCGCTTTTGCATCCCCGCCTGCCGACGGCGGGTCCGCATCGCTGGGGCGGCCTGCTGGTCCTGGGCCTGGCCACCGGCGGCCTGGGCCTGCTGGCCTTCTGCCAGGCCTCCGCCTGGCGCATGAACGGCTGGCAGGTGCCGGCGGTCTATCTGCCGCAGATGGCCGTCTACTGCCTGACCTGGGGCCTGCTGCTGACGGGGCTGTACGAGTTCAGCTGGCAGCGGCGGCGGGCCGACGAATCCCTGCATGGTGCGACCGTGCAGCAGGCCGCACTGCGGGGCGAGCTCGACGCCGCCCGCACGCAGCTGCTGCAGGCCCAGATCGAGCCGCATTTCCTGTTCAACACCCTGGCCAATGTGCGCGAGCTGCTGGCCGACGACCCGGCGAGCGCCTGCAGCCTGCTGGACGACCTGGGCCGCTATCTGCAGGCGGCGCTGCCGCGGCTGCGCGAAGGGGCCGCCAGCCTGGGCCAGGAGGTCGAGCTGGTGCAGGCCTTGCTCGCCATCCACCAGGTGCGCATGGGCGCGAGGCGGTTGCAATGGCGGGTGGATGTGGCCGACGACAAGCTGCTCGACGCCGAGCTGCCACCCATGCTGCTGCTGACGCTGGTGGAGAACGCCCTCAAGCACGGCCTGGCGCCGCTGCCCGAGGGGGGCTGCATCACCCTTCGCGCCGAGCAGGCCGGCGATGGCCGCTTGAAGCTGGCCGTGGCCGACAACGGCCACGGCATGGGCAGCGGCAGCGGCAGCGGCATGGGGCTGGCCAATATCCGTGCGCGACTCAAGGCGGCCTATGGTGAGGCCGGCCGGCTGGAGCTGCGCCTGAACCAGCCGCGCGGCGTCGTCGCGGAACTGCTGCTGCCGCTGCGGCCGGCCGCGCCTGCGGCGCCCGCTGCCATCTCATGAGACCCGATCCCTCCCTCGACATCGAGCCTGCGCCGCTGGGCTGGCGCCACCTCGGACTGGCGGCGTTGATGGCGCTTTGCAGCACGGTCTACGCCGGCATGCCGCTGAATCCCTACGCACCTTCCAGCTTCGCATTGCTGGCGACCACCTGGGCCAGCCATCTGCTGCAGATCGGCCTGCCTGTGCTGCTGTTGACGCGCCTCGCCGACCGGGCCCTGGCGCGCGGCGCAGCCCTGCTGCCGGCCTATGGCATCGTGCTGCTGCTGGTGCTGCTGTGGGGCCAGGCCCTCGTAGTTCCGTTTCAGGAGCTGATCAGCCAGGGCCAGGTCAAACTGGATCTGGCACGCCGCTGGGGTGAGACCATGAAGCTGTTCCTTCCGCTGGCCTTGGGCCTGGGCGCCTACGCGCAATGGCGACGCGCGCAGCTGTCGGCCGCGCGGCTGCGGGCCTGGCAACTGGCCGGCCAGCAGGCCCGCGGCGAGTTGCAGGCCGCGCGGCTGCAGGCCTTGCAGGCGCGGGTCGAGCCGGAGGAATTGCTGCAGCGCCTGCGCGCCGTCACGACGCTGGCTGGTCAGGACGCCGCTGCGGCGGACGGCGCGCTGGTCGACTTGATCGCGCAGTTGCGCACCCGACTGGCGCAGGGCGCCGAAGCACGATGAGAGCCCTGATCGCCGAGGACGAACCGCTGCTGGCGAACGGCATCCGCGACGCTCTGGCGCGGGCCTGGCCCGAGCTGGAGATCTGCGCCATCGCGCATGACGGCCAGACCGCCTGGCGCGAGTTCGAGCGGCTGAAGCCCGACATCGTCTTCCTCGACGTGCAGATGCCCGGTCTGTCGGGGCTGGAGCTGGCGCGACTGATCGGCGCCCAGGCGCACCGGGTCTTCATCACCGCCTTCGCGCATTTCGCCGTCAGCGCGTTTGATGAGGGCGCGGTGGACTATCTGCTCAAGCCTCTGGATGCAGCCCGGCTGGCGCTGTGCGTGCAGCGGCTCAAGCAGCGCCAGGCGCAGCCGCCGGCCGACCTGGAGCAATTGCTTGCACGGTTGAGCCGGCTGGAGGCCGCCATGCCGGCGCCGGCGCAGCAGGCGCCGCTGCGCTGGCTGACGGTGCAGCAGGGGCGGGATCTGCTGCTGGTGACGGTCGACGACATCCTCTACCTGCAGGCCGACAACAAATACGTGGCCGTCGTGACGGCCGAGCGCGAGGCCCTGGTCAGCAGTTCGCTGAAGGAGCTGCAGCAGCGCCTGGACCCGGAGATCTTCTGGCGCGTGCACCGCGGCACCGTCGTCAACATCACCGCGGTGCGCAGCATCCACCGCGGCCTGGGCGGGCGGCTGCGCCTGCATCTGCGCGAGCGCGACGAGACCCTGGCCGTCGGGCCGGACTACGCCCATCTCTTCCGTCAATGGTGAACAAGGAGAACCGCGATGAGCCGTGATCACGAGCACCTCGGCTGGCGCCTGGCGCGCTGGGCCTATGGCTTCTTCTACCTGGCCAGCGGCCTGCACATGGGGGCCGTCAAGGCCGGCCTGCTGCCGATGCCGGACTTCCACCACACCGAGGCCGGCGCGGCCTTCCACCGGGCGATGACGGCCACGGGCTTCCTGGACCCCAGCATCGCGCTGGGCTATGAGATCGGCGGCTTCTGCCTGCTGCGGCTGCGCACGGCACCGCTGGGCGTGGTGCTGCTGGCACCGCTGGTGCTGGTGATCTTCCTGTTCAACCTGTTGCTCAGCCCGAGCTGGCCCTGGGGCACGGCCCATCTGCTGTGGCTGCTGGTCCTGGCCTGGCATCTGCGCCCGGCCTTCACCCCGCTGTGGCGTTACGCCTGAGGTTCAGCCGCGGCGTACGCGCCGCAGTTCGTCCAGGATCAGCAGGATGGCGCCGACGGTGATGGCGCTGTCGGCCACGTTGAAGGCCGGAAAGTACCAGCCGCCGGCGTGGACCTGGATGAAGTCGACCACATAGCCATGAATGGCGCGGTCGATGACATTGCCCAGGGCCCCGCCCAGGATCAGCGTCAGCGCCCAGCCGAACAGCTTCTGGTGGCCGTGGCGGCGCAGCATCCAGACGATGAAGGCGGCCGCCGCCAGGCCCAGGCCCAGGAAGAACCAGCGCTGCCAGCCCGAGGCGCCGTGCAGGAAGCTGAAGGCCGCGCCGAAGTTGTGGGCGCGCACCACGTCGAAGAAGCTGGTGACCGGGTGGACGTCACCGAGCTGGAAGGTGCGCAGGATGAGCACCTTGGTGAGCTGGTCGGCCAGGATGATGAGGGCGGCGATCAGCAGCCAGGTGGTCAGGCCGGAAGACGAGGACGACGAGCGAGAAGGCATGGTGAGGGTCGCGAGGCGAGGGCCGCCAATGTAACTTGCCGCCGAGGCGGGGCTTGTAGGCGCAAGAGAAGCGGCGTAGAAGGAAAGAACTCCCAACACGCTGGAGAACGACGCCATGCGAAAGCGCATCTACTGGCTGCTGCCCCATCTGAGCAGCGCGCGGCGGACGATGGACGAGTTGTTGCTCGCCCGCATCACCGAGCACCACATCCATTTCGTGGCCGCCGAGGGCGCGGCGATGGACGGCCTGCATGTGGCCAATGTGCTGCAGACCTCGGACCTGGTCGAAGCGGCCCAGAGCGGCGCCCTGATCGGTTCCGGCCTGGGGGCCGCGGGCGGCGTGGCGGCGGCGCTGGCGATCAGCGCGGCCTCGCCGGCTGCCGTCGTCATCGGTCTGGCGGCCGTGGGTGCCATGCTGGGCACCTGGTCGTCCAGCATGATCGGCAGTTCGACGCCGAGCCGGCGCCTGAAACGCTTCGAGCAAGCCATCGAGGAGGGGCAGTACCTGCTCATCGTCGACGTGCCGCGCACCCGCATCACCGAGATCGAGCAACTGCTGGAACGCACCCACCCCGAAGCGCACTTCGAGGGGGTCGAACCCAACGTGCCCGCGTTTCCGTAGCCCCCGAGGGGAGCGAGAGCCGTGGCTCCAAGCTCGCCTGCGCGAGCTTGGACAGCTCGAGCGCCACACGCGTCTCGCGTGTGGCAGCGATGCATGCGGCATTGAGCCGCATGCACATCGCCTGCGGGCCGACTTGGGGCGGCCCTGCGTCCGTCCGCCCAGAAACGCAAAACCGCTTTACGCGATGGTGCGGGTTTCTCCTGCGCCGTAGAGATTGCTGTCGCAGCGCCCGCACAGCGTCGGGTGCTCGGCATTGCTGCCGACGTCGGCGCGGTAGTGCCAGCAGCGCTCGCACTTGGCGTGGCTGCTGGGCGTCACCGTCACGCCGAGTTCGGCCGCGGACATCAGCTTGACCGCCGAGGTGATGAAGACGAAGCGCAGGTCGTCGCCCAGGCTGTCCAGCAGCATCTGGTCCTGCTCGTTGACCTTGAGCACCAGCTCGGCCTGCAGCGAGGCGCCGACGGCGCCCGTCGTGCGCACCGCCTCGATGGCCTTGTTGACCTCGTCGCGGATCTCGTGGATGCGATTCCACTTGGCCAGCAGCGAGGCGTCCGTCTTTCCGAAGTCCCAATAGGTCTCGGTGAAGATGCTCTCGCCCTTGGCGAACAGGGCCCAAGCTTCTTCAGCCGTGAAGCTGAGGAAGGGGGCCATCCAGCGCAGCATGGCATGCGTGATCTGCCACAGCGCCGTCTGGGCCGAGCGGCGCGCCAGGCTCTTGGGCGCTGTCGTGTAGAGGCGGTCCTTCAGCACGTCGAGGTAGAAGGCGCCGAGGTCTTCGGAGCAGTAGACCTGCAGCTTGGCGACGACGGGGTGGAACTCGTAGCGCTCGAAGTGGGCCAGGATGTCGGTCTGCAGCTCGGCCGCGCGGGCCAGGGCGTAGCGGTCGACTTCCAGCAGATCGGCCGGTGCAACGGCGTCCGTCGCCGGATCGAAGTCGCTGACGTTGGCGAGCAGGAAGCGCAGCGTGTTGCGGATGCGGCGGTAGCTGTCCACCACGCGGGCCAGGATCTTCTCGTCCAGGCCGAGGTCGCCCGAGTAGTCGGTGGCAGCCGTCCACAGGCGCAGGATCTCGGCGCCGAACTTGTCCGACACGGCCTGCGGTGCGACCACATTGCCCATGGACTTGCTCATCTTGCGGCCCTGGCCGTCGACGACGAAGCCATGGGTCAGCAGGCCCTTGTAGGGCGCGCGGCCATAGAGGGCGCAGGCAATCAGCAGCGAGGAGTGGAACCAGCCACGATGCTGGTCATGGCCTTCCAGGTAGAGGTCGGCCTCGGGGCCGCTCTCGTGGCCGGCACCCTTGTGGCTGCCCTTGAGCACGTGCTCGAAGGTGGAGCCGGAGTCGAACCAGACGTCGAGGATGTCGTTGCCCTTGGTGTAGTAGGCCGCTTCGGCGCCCAGCCACTCGGCGGCGTCGAGCTTGGACCAGGCTTCGATGCCGTTCTGCTCCACCAACTGCGCGGCTCGTTCGATGAATTCCAGCGTGTTCGGGTGCGCCTCGCCCGTGTCCTTGTGCAGGAAGATGGGCAGGGGCACGCCCCAGCTGCGCTGGCGCGAGATGCACCAGTCGGGCCGGCCGGCGATCATGTCGTGCAGGCGGGCACGGCCGTTCTCGGGATAGAAGCTCGTCGCCTCGATGGCGGCCAGGGCGGTCTTGCGCAGGCTGTCGGGGGCCTTGTTCGTCGTGAACAGGCCGTCACCTTCGTCCATGCGCACGAACCACTGGGCCGCGGCGCGGTAGATGACGGGCGACTTGTGGCGCCAGCAGTGCGGGTAGCTGTGGGTGAGCTTGCTTTGCGCCATCAGCCGGCCGGCGTCCAGCAGGGCCTGGGCGATGACGGGGTTGGCCTTCCAGATGTGCTGGCCGCCGAACAGCGGCAGCTCGGCCGCGTAGGCGCCGTTGCCCTGCACCGGGTTCAGGATGTCGTCGAACTTCAGGCCGTGGGCGACGCAGGACTGGAAGTCGTCCAGGCCGTAGGCGGGCGCGGAGTGGACGACGCCGGTGCCGTCTTCGGCGGTGGCGTAGTCGGCCAGGTAGACGGGGCTTTCGCGGTCATAGCCGGGATGGACGTGCGCCAGCGGGTGCTTGAACTTCAGCAGTTCCAGCTTGCGGCCGGGCACCGTGGCCACGGCCTGGCCTTCCAGCTGCCAGCGCGCCAGGCACTTCTCCACCAGCGCCTCGGCGACGACGAAGAATCCCTTGGGCGTGTCGACCAGGGCATAGGGCAGCTCGGGGTTGAGGTTGAGCGCCTGGTTGGCCGGGATGGTCCAGGGGGTGGTCGTCCAGATGACGGTGAAGGCGTCCTTGGTCAGCGGCGCCACGCCGAAGGCGGCGGCCAGCTTCTCGGGCTCGGCGGACAGGAAGGCCACGTCGACTGCCGGGCTCTGCTTGTCGGCGTATTCGATCTCGAACTCGGCCAGGGACGAGCCGCAGTCGAAGCACCAGTAGACGGGCTTGAGGCCGCGATAGACGAAGCCGCGTTCGAACAGGCGCTTCAAGACGCGGATCTCGCCGGCCTCGTTGGCGAAGTTCATGGTCTTGTACGGGTTGTCCCATTCGCCCAGCACGCCCAGGCGCTTGAAGTCGGTGCGCTGGCCGTCGATCTGCTCGGTGGCGTAGGCGCGGCTCTTGGCCTGCACCTCGTCGCGCGGCAGGCCGCGGCCGAAGGTCTTCTCGATCTGGTTCTCGATGGGCAGGCCATGGCAGTCCCAGCCGGGGATGTAGGCCGCGTCGAAGCCCGCCAGCTGGCGCGCCTTGACGATCATGTCCTTCAGGATCTTGTTGGCGGCGTGGCCGATGTGGATCTGGCCGTTGGCGTACGGCGGGCCGTCGTGAAGCACGAATTTGGGCTTGCCGCAGCGGGCGTCGCGCAAGCGCTTGTACAGGCCTTGCTCATCCCAGGCCTTGACCCAGCCCGGCTCGCGCTTGGGCAGGTCGCCGCGCATGGGGAAGGGCGTGTCGGGCAGGTTGAGCGTGGAACGATAGTCCGGGGTGGTCATGGCATGCGGCCAGACGAAAAGTCTGGCGGGTCTGGCAGTCGAGAAGCGGGGAGGGCGGAATGAGAGCGGCGGGGAGCCGCTTCAAATTCGGTCGCGCGTGGTCTGGCGACGCTGGGCGGCGTGGGTGGCCAGGAAGGCGCGCGCTGCAGCCGTGTCGGCCGCGATGGCAGCCGTGAGCGCATCCAGCCCGTCGTACTTGGCTTCGTCGCGAAGTTTGTGCAGCAGTTCCACGCGGGCCAGTTTACCGTAGCCCCCCTCGGGACCCAGTTCGGATTCAGGCCAATCCAGGCAATGGACTTCCAGCAGCACCCGGCCGGCGTCTTCCACCGTCGGGCGGTTGCCCAGGCTGGCGACGCCGGGCAGGGGCTCAGGCGCCAGGCCGTGGACGAGGACGGCAAAGATGCCGTGCGCGGCGGGCTTGTCGTGGGGAAAGCGCAGGTTCAGCGTGCGAAAGCCGTCGGCGGCGCCGGGTCTGGATTCGCCGAGCTGGCGGCCCAGCTTGCGGCCATGCGTCACATGACCCGAGATGGCATAGGGCCGGCCTAGCAGTGACGCCGCTGCAGCCATGTCGCCCGCCGCCAGCGCCTCGCGCACGGCCGAGGAGCTGACGCGCAGGCCGTGCACCTCGTAGCTCATCATGCGGGCCACGTCGAAGCTCTGGGCCCGGCCGGCGGCGTCCAGCGTGGCGTAGTCGCCCTGGCGCTTGGCGCCGAAGCGGAAGTCGTCGCCGACGAGGACATAGCGGGCGCCCAGGCCATCGACCAGCACCCGGCGGATGAAGTCCTGGGCCGGCAGCGAAGCCAGGGTCTCGTCGAAACGCAGGATGACGACCTGGTCGATGCCGCAGCGCTCCAGTTCGCCCAGCTTGTCGCGCAGCGGCGCGATCCGGGCCGGCGCGAGTTCGGGTTTGCCGGCCTTGGCGGCGAAGAAGTCGCGCGGATGCGGCTCGAAGCTCATCACGCAGGTCGGCAGGCCGCGGTGGCGGGCCTCGGACTGCAGCAGGGCCAGCATGGCCTGGTGGCCGCGGTGCACGCCGTCGAAGTTGCCAATCGTCAGCGCGCAGGCGGGCGCAATGCCGGGGTGGTGGAAGCCTCTGAAAACTCGCATCGCCCCTATTGTCCCCAGACCTCGGTGGGGCTGCCGACCCAACGCCATTCACCCGGCTTCAGGTCGGGCGACAAGGTCAGTGCGCCGAACTGTGGGCGGTGCAGGGCCTCCACCCGGTTGCCGACGGCCGCCACCATGCGCTTGACCTGGTGGTATTTGCCTTCGACCAGGGTCAGCCGCAGCAGGGTCTCGTCGACGATTTCGGCGCCTTCGGCCTTGCTGATCTCGGGCGGGCGCTGGAACTTGCCTGCTAGCTTGCTCTCGGGCTCCTTGAGCTCGACGCCGGCCAGCAGCTGCTCGACCATGGCGGTCGTCAGCGGATGCTTGCACCGCGCCTCGTAGACCTTGGGCACGTGGTGCTTGGGCGATGTCAGCTTGTGGATCAGCGTGCCGTCATCGGTCAGCAGCAGCAGGCCGGTCGTGTCTTCGTCGAGCCGGCCGATGGGCTGCAAGCCGCGCTCGCGCAGCGGCGCCGGCAGCAGGCTCAGCACACTGGGGTGGTGCTTGGGCTTCTGCGAGCACTCATAGCCGGCCGGCTTGTTCAGCAGGACCAGGGCCTTGTCGAAGAAGGGCCACTCCTGCCCGTTGACCGTGAAGCGCAGCCCCTCGGTCTCGAACTCGGTATCGGGCTCTTCGACGACTTCGCCGTTGACGCTGACCTCGCCGTGCCACACCAGCCCCGCGCAGAGGCGGCGCGTTCCGAAACCCTGGCTGAACAGGATCTGCGACAGCCTTTGCTTCACTTGGCCTGGGCCGCGGACTTCATCGGCTGCACGTCGCCGCAGTCGGCGCCCAGCCAACGGCCTTCACCACTGACCTTGGTGACCTCGGTCTTGCCCTGGCGCTGGTGGCGCACCGTGACGTCGTTGGTGAAGCCCTCGTTGCCGCGCAGGGTGACGGTGGCGTCGCCCTCGGAAGCCGGGTCGGTGCAGACGAAGTGGGTCTGGATGGTGTTGCCGCTGCGCTTGATGTCCTGGGTGCAGTTGCCCTGATGGTTGACCGGCGCCATGTTGCGCTCGGCCTGCTCCTTGGTGACGCAAGTCTTGATGGTGATGGCGCCTCCCGCCATGCTGACGTTGACGCCGCGGCTGGCCATCATCTTTTCCATCATCTGGCGCTGCTCGGCGGGCATGCTCTCCATGGCCTTCTGGGCTTGCGCCATCTGGGCCTGGCGGGCCGGGTCGAGCTGGGGCGTCTGCTTGAACTCCCACAGCCCAGGTTTCATCGTCTGGGCGTGGGCAGCGCCAGCGGCAAGGCCGGCGAGCAACAAGGCGGCGGTGAGCTTCATCGGATGACCTCCAAGCAGGCTGAGAGGGCAGCGCCGACAAGCGCTGCCTATGCAAACACCCCCGCAGTGTCCTGCATCCGAGCGCTGACTTCACCCAGGTGATGCAGGGTGTCGCCCCATTGCATCTCCATGACCGTCAGGCGCTTGAAGTAGTGGCTGCCGGCGTACTCGTCGGTGACGCCGATGCCGCCATGCATCTGCGTGCAGGCCTGGCCGACAAAGCGCATCGAATTGCCCAGCTGCACCTTGGCCTGGGACACGGCGCGGCGGCGTACCGCCGGAGCGTCGCCCAGGCGCAGCGTCGCGAAGTAACTCATGGAGCGGGCCAGTTCGAGCTGCATCTTCACATCGGCCGTGCGGTGGCGCAGGGCCTGGAAGCTGCTGATGACGACGCCGAACTGCTTGCGGGTGTTGAGGTACTCGACGGTCAGCGCGAGGTATTTCTCCATGACGCCGACGGCCTCGGCGGCTTGTGCGGCGATGCCGATGTCGGCCGCCAGTTCCAGCAGGGCCAGGCCCTGGTCGGGGCCGGCGATGAGCTGGGCGGGCGTGTTGTCGAGATGGACCTCGGCGGCGCGCGAGCCGTCGTACACCGAGTAGGGACGCGTGTGCAAGCCGGCGGCCGAACCCTCGACGAGGTAGAGGGCGATGCCCTCCGCTGCGTCATCGGCGCCCGATACGCGGGCCGGCACGATGAAGGCGTCGGCCACGTCGCCGGCCGGCACCAGGCTCTTCACGCCCGTCAGCTTGCCGTCGACAGCGCGCGTAGTGACGCGGCTCAGGCGGTAGCGCGACTTGGCTTCCTGGTGAGCCAGCACGACGAGGGCTTCGCCGCCGGCAATGCGAGGCAGCCAGGCGGCCTGAAGTTCGTCCGGGGCCTTGCTCAGCAATGCCGGCGCGATCAGCGCGCCCTGGGCCACCGGCTCCATGACGAGGCCGCGGCCGAGTTCTTCCATGACCACCATCGCCTCGACGGCGCCGAAGCCCAGGCCGCCGTGGGCCTCAGGGACGGCCAGCGCGGTCAGGCCCAGGCCGGCCAGGCCTTCCCAGGCGGCGCGGTCGAAGCCACCGGCGCGTTCGATCTGCGTGCGGCGCTCGAATCCGTAGTCCTTGTCGACGAAGCGGCGGACGGCGTCGCGCAGGGCTTGCTGGTCTTCAGAGAAATCGAAATCCATGTCTTGTCTCCCTGCTCTCAGCCGAGCACCGTCTGCGCGACGATATTGCGTTGCACTTCGTTCGAGCCGCCGTAGATGGTCGTCTTGCGGACGTTCAGGTAATTGCCGGTCAGCGGAATGGCGTGCGAGGCGCCGCCGATCCAGGCGCCGCCCAGCCACTGGTCGCCCTGCCAGCCGGCCTCCATGGCCTCGTGGACATAGGGGAGGGCCAGCGGGCCCCCGGCCAGCATCATCAGCTCGGTGTAGCGCTGCTGCAGCTCGCTGCCGCGGATCTTCAAGAGGCCGGCGACGTCCAGCGGCTGCTTGCCGGTGCGTTCGCCGGACAGCACGCGCAGCACCATCATCTCCAGTGCCACCACGTCGACCTCGCAGAGCGCGATCTGGTCGCGGAAGCGCTGGTCTTCCATCAGGCCTTCGGCCTTGGCGATGCGCTTGAGGCGCTCCAGCTCGCGCTTGGCGCGGTTCACGTCGGCGATGTTGGTGCGCTCGTGGGAGAGCAGGTGCTTGGCATAGGTCCAGCCCTTGTTCTCTTCGCCGATCAGGTTTTCGGCCGGTACCTCGACGTTGTCGAACCAGACCTCGTTCACCTCGTGCTCGCCGTCCAGCATGATGATGGGCTTGACGCTGACGCCTGGCGTCTTCATGTCGATCAGCAGGAAGCTGATGCCCGTCTGGGGCTTGCCTTCATTGGAGGTGCGCACCAGGCAGAATATCCAGTCGCCGAATTGGCCCAGCGTCGTCCAGGTCTTCTGGCCGTTGACGATGTATTTGTCACCCTTGCGCTCGGCGCGGCACTTCAGCGACGCCAGGTCCGAGCCCGAGCCCGGTTCGCTGTAGCCCTGGCTCCACCACACCTCGCCGCTCATGATGCCGGGCAGAAAGCGCTGCTGCTGCTCGGGCGAGCCGAAGGCCATGATGACGGGCGCGACCATGACGGGGCCGAAGGGCACGATGCGCGGCGCGCAGGCGAGGGCGCATTCCTCTTCGAAGAGATGGCGCTGCACCGCGTTCCAGCCCGGGCCGCCGAACTGCTTGGGCCAGGCCCAGCCATGCCAGCCCTTGGCGCCCAGGATCTTGGCCCAGCGCTGCAGATCGTCCTTGTTCAGGCGCAGTGCGTTGCGCACCTTGTGGGCGATGTCGGCCGGCAGGTTGGCGCGCACCCAGTCGCGCACCTCGGCGCGGAAGGCCAGTTCCGCATCGGTGAAGTTGAGGTCCATTTGTCTCTCGCGTCGCTGCGTTGTCGTGATGGGAATGCCAGGCTTTTTAGCACGGTCGTTCGCATGCTGGCTGTCCGGCCAGGGACAGAAAGCGAGCGGGCGCGGAAAACAAAAAAGCCGCCCGGAGGCGGCTTTTCAGTCGAGATGACCCGGATCAGGCGGCGAGCTTGGCCTTGCGACGACGCAGGCCGGCCACGCCGACGAGGGCGACGCTGGTCAGGGCCAGGGTGGCCGGCTCCGGAACCTTGACGGTTTGGCCGCCACAGACGCCATTGGCGTCAACGTTGCCCGTGCACTTGGTGCCGGCCACGGCGTAGAGCTTGAAGTAATCGTCGCCGACGTTCGTCGTGCCGATGTTCTCGGTCTGCGCGCTTTGGGTAAAGCCGCTGTTGTAGGCCGTGATCAGCCACCAGCTGGAGGTCTTGCCGAGGGCATTGACCGCGTTGTACGGGTTGACCTTGTCGTAGGCAGCATCGCCGTAGTTGCCGACCAGTTCCCAGCCTGCCATGGTGCCCGCGGCCGTGCTGGTCAGGGCGGTCGGCGCGCCGGCGCCGGTCCAGCGGAACACCGAGAGGTCGACCGTGACACCCGACGTGCCGGTGCAGCCGCTGGCGCAGTTGGTGTTGGTGCCGTCCGACGTGTAGCCCAGGCCGATGCTGGTCAGAACGGTGGAGGCGCTGAACTGAAGCAGCACGCCTTCCGTGTTGCCGTTGTTGTCGAGCGCGTGGTAGGGCGAACCGCTGTCGGTGCCCGTCGTCATGCCCTGACCGTTGCCGGAGTAGTCGGTCAGGGTGCCCGAGGCCCAGGTGCCCGACAGCTTGTTCGAGGCATTGAGCGTGTTGGCGACATAGAAGCCGGACATGGTCGCCGTGTAGGTCGCGCTGCTGCTGTCGCTCACGGTGGCCGAGGTGGTATCCAGACTCCAGTACGCCTGGGCGGCGCTGCTCCAAGCCAGGCCGGCGACGAGCGCAATCAGCGCGGTCTTGCGAATGGAAAGGACGTTCATTGGAATTTTCCTTGGTGGTCGCCAGCCGGCGGTCAAATTACGAGCAATTACAAGCAAACTCAATGCCAGCGGGAATTTCCCTTTGCCGTTCAAGCACTTGGCAAACTGCTTTGTCCGGGCTGATAAAAATTGTAAGGACAATCGACAACGAAACTGGGGGGGTAGCCCCCTCAGTTAAGGGTGGCGAGCAGTTTTCTGGCGTCTTCGACCGAGGCAAAGCTCACATTGGGCTTCAGGGCGGCAGCAAGTTCGTCCCTGGCCTCGGCCTTGCGCCCGGCCTTGGCCAGCACTGCGGCGAGGTGGTAGCGGATCTCCGGCTCATCGGGCGCCCGCAGCCGTGCCTCCCGCAGCAGTTGCAGGGCACGCTCGTCTTTGCCGGCCAGATGGTTGGCCCAGCCGGCCGTGTCCATCAGCATGGGATTGCGCGTGTCGACCTTGTAGGCGCGCTCCGCCATGTCGACGGCGCCCGGATCGCGGGTCTGCATCAACACGTTGGCAAGGCTGTTCAGGGTTTCCGCGTGGTTGGGACGCTGCTTCAGGATGGCCTCGTACTGCTTGCGCGCGGCGCCGTAGTCGCGAGCGCGGATGTCCTGCTCGGCGATGGCGCTGCGCACGGCGAGGTCGCCGGGATTGCGCTTGAGCCAGTTCTCGCCGAGTTCGACGGCGGCCTTGGGGCCGCTTTGTTTACCCACGGCGCGCATCAGGCGGGCGAGACTGGCCTGGGACTTCTCGATGTCGTGCGCCTTGCGCAGGGCGTCGATGGCCGCCGCGGCCTGGCCGCGGAAGGTGGCCACTTCGGCCAGCAGGTTGTAGCCCATGGCGGATTTCGGCGCCGCCTGGATGACTTGCCGGGCCCGCTGCTCGGCCTTGGCAGCGTCGCCCTGGACCAGATCGATGCTGGAGAGCATCGCCTGCGCAGGCATGAAGTCGGGACTGCCGCTGAGGGCCTTGTCCAGGCTGTAGGAAGCACCGCTGTAGTCCTTGATGCCGACCTGCTGGCGCGCGACCTCGAGCAGGCGCGGCGCATCGAAGGCGGCGCGGCGCGCGGCATTGGTCAGGGTGCTCTTGGCGCCAGTCGTATCGCCATTGGCCGCCTGGGCGCCGGCATAGGCCTGCAGGGCCTCGACGTCTTCGGGCAATTTGGCCAGCAAGGCCTTGGCGGCGTCGACGGCGCGGGCTGGCTGGCCCTTGCGGAGATGCCAGGCCACCAGCGCGAAGTTGGCGCGGGTTTCCCGCGCACCGCTGGCGGCCGCGGCGCTTTCCAGCCACTTGAGCGCCTCGTCGTCCTTGCCCCAGCGTTCGTGCAGCAGGGCCAGTTCGAACAGGATGTCGCCGTTGCGCTCGTTCGTCTTCAGGGCCTCGCGCAGCCGCTTGTTGGCGGCCTCGAAATTGCCGGTGACGGTGTCGATGCGCGCCAGGCCCAGACGGGCTTCCATCAACTGCGGATCGAGCTTGAGGGCTTTTTCGTAGCCCGCCCGCCCGCCTGGATAGTCGCCGGCCTGCGTCTTGGCATAGGCCTGGACCATGAGGACGGTCGCGATGTTCGGGTTGGCGCGGGCGAGGGACTCGGCGACGGCCAGGGCCTTGGCGGGCTGGTTCTCGCGCAGGTGCAGCGTGATCAGCGCCAGGCCGGCGTAGGTCTGCCTGGGATCGGCCTTGTAGGCCTTGGCGAGCTCCTCGGCGGCGGGGGCCGTCTTGCCGCTCTGCAGCAGCGAAAGTCCCAGGGCGGTGCGGTATTCGGGCGCGTCCTTGGCCCGGATGGCCTCCTGCATCAGCGCAACGGCGCGTGCATGCCGCCCCTGGCTCATGTGGGCCGAAGCCAGCATCAGCAGGGCCTGGCCGTCGCCGGGGCGCACCTTGACGTAGCCATCGAGCAATTCGATGGCGCGGTTGACATTGGGTTCCTTCAAGGCAACCTGGGCCAGCAGCTTGACGAGAGGGCTGCCGGGCTGCTGCCGGGAGGCCAGTTCCAGGAAAGGCTTGGCCTTCTCCAGTTCGCCCAGGCTGTAGTGCGCCAGGCCGTTGAGCATCAGCAACTGGGTGCGGTAGCGGATGTACTCGATGGGCACGGGGTCGAGCAGGTCCGTGATGCGCTTCAGGGATGCGCGCGAGGTCGCCGCGTCATGGGCCCGATCGGCCAGCACGGCACGCAGGTAGGCGCCGCGTGGGTCGTTGGGCTTGATGGCCTGCAGTTCATTGACCTCGGCCAGGGCGTCGGCGTCGCGGTTCAGGTCGACCAGCAGGCCGGCGCGGGCGAGATGGGACTCGGCGTGCTTGGGCTGTGCCTTGAGGGCCCGTTCGTAGCCGTCCAGCGCCTGGGTCACCTGGCCGCTGGCGTGGAAGATCGAGGCCTTCTGGTAGAGGGCTTCGGCGTTGTCGGGCCCCAGCTTCAGGGCCTGGTCCGCCGCGGCGTGGGCCTCCGTGAACTGGCGGCTGCGCACACGCAGCGGCACTTCCGCCAGCCAGGCGTTCACATCGTTGGCGTTGAGCGACCGCCCTTCCAGGATGGTGGCAAGCGCCGCCTTGCTGTCGCCCATGTCCGATTGGGCCAGCGCCCGTTCGAGCATCAGCTGCTGCTGGATGCCCGTCGGCAGGCCGGCTGGCTGCAGGCGCGGGTCCGCCAGCATCTGCGGCTGCTTGCCCTGCGCGTTCATGGCCATGGCGAGCGGCACGGCAACTTCGGCACGGTTGACGCCGAGGCGGATGGCTTCGCTGAGTTCGACCTCGGCCGCGGCGGGCTGGCTGTCGTCCAGCAAGGCCTTGCCCAGCAGCACGTGGACGGGGAGCTGGCTCTTGTCAGCCTGCAACGCGTTCTTCAGCTGGAGGATGGCGCCGGGGATGTCGCGCTTTTCGTAGCGCTGCAGCGCGTCCTCGTAGAAACGCGAGGCCTTGGCAGCGTCCTGCGCCTGCGCGGCAGGCGTGCCGGCGATCAGCAGGGCGGCGAGCAGGCCGGGAAGCGAGGCGGGCAACAGGGCGCGTGGAGGGGTCATCGAGGCGGGCCGGCGGAAAGTGGGCGCCGGATTCTTGCAGAACCCCGTCCGATGCGATCAGTAGCGCAGCTCCAGCGTCATGACATCGTTCTCGCGCCGCATCTGGAAACGGTTCAGGAAGCTGTTGCCGAGCAGCACATGACTCATCTGGCCGGGCACCACGATGGCCTCGACGTCGCGGACTTCGACGGTGCCGATGCGCACGCTGGCAACTTGAATCTGGTAGGCCGGCACGACGCCATTGGCGGTCTGCGTGACGATGCGCCTGCCGTACAGATAGCGCAGGCCCAGTTTGTCGGCTTCGATCTGGCCGATGGAGATGCTGGTGGCCCCGGTGTCGACGAGGAAGCTCGTGACGTGGTCATTGATCGTGCCCAGCGTCGTGAAGTGGCCACCGGGGCCGGCCGGCAACACGATCTGGCGCGATGGGGCGGCGCCCTGCGAAAGCACCCGTCCCGGTGCCGCGCCCAGGGTCAGCGTTTCACGCCGGCCGCCGTATTCGATGACGGCCCGGCCGTCCTCGATGGCAATCAGGCGGACGCCCTGCACGGCCGCGCCGATTTCGACGGTGCGCGGCTGGCCGTCGATGATCAACAGCGCCGCGCGTGAGCCCAGCATGCCGTTCAGCTGCACCTGGCCGGGCGGCAGCGCCAGGGCTTGACCCAAGGCCAGCAGCAGGGACAGGGGCGCCAGGCGCCCCGCAAGGCCGTCCATGTTCAGTCGCGGAAGTTGTTGTAGGTGAGCGGCGTGTCGCTGAAGTTCTTCTTCAGGTGGGCTATCGCCGTTTGAAGGTCGTCGCGGTTCTTGCCGGTCACGCGCACGGCATCGCCCTGGATGCTGGCCTGGACCTTGAGCTTGCTCTCCTTGAGCGAGTTCACGATCTTCTTGGCCAGCGTGGCCTCGATGCCTTCCTTGATCTTGTAGACCTGGCGCACCTTGTCGCCACCAAGCTTCTCGATCTTGTCCTGCTTGTCCAGGAAGCTGATGACGACGTCCTGCTTGGTCAACTTGCCGTAGAGCACGGCCTCGATCTGCTCGAGCTGGAAGTCGCTGTCGCCGGTGGCCTGGATTTCCTTGTCCTTGAGCTCGACCTTGGCGCCGGTGCCCTTGAAGTCGAAACGGGTGCCGATTTCCTTGATGGCGTTGTCCACGCCATTGCGGATCTTGACGTGATCGGGCTCGAGAACGGTGTCGAAGCTGGGCATTTGCAGGGCCGGTGGATGGAATCGGCGAAAATTTTCCCATGTCCACGCCCTTGCAGACCCCCTCGAACGGAGTGCCGGCTCCCCTTTACGTCGAGACCGACGTCAATCTCAAGCCCTACAACACCTTCGGCCTGCCTGCCGTGGCCAGGCGCCTGGTGCGCATCCGTGAGGCGGCCGACGTGCGCCGGGTGGTCGACCACCCGGACCTGGGCCGGGCGCCGAAGTTCGTGCTGGGTGGCGGCAGCAACCTGGTGCTGACCAAGGATGTCGATGCCGTCGTGCTCAAGGTGGAAATTACCGGCATCCGGCTGTTGGAGGAGCGCGACGACGCCTGGATCGTCGAGGCCGGCGCCGGCGTCGTCTGGCATGACTTCGTCACCTGGACGCTGGACCACGGTTACCCCGGCCTGGAGAACATGGCGCTGATCCCCGGTACCGTCGGCGCGTCGCCGGTGCAGAACATCGGCGCCTATGGCATCGAGGTCAAGGACAGGCTGGAAGCGGTCGAGGTCATGGACCTGGTCACCGGCCGGCCGGCCCTGCTGCCGGCCGAAGTCTGCCGCTTCGGCTACCGCGACAGCGTCTTCAAACACAGCGACTTCGGCGGCCTGGCGGGCAAGAGCGTCATCACGCGGGTGCGGTTTCGCCTGCCCAAGCCCTGGCAGCCGGTGCTGGGTTACCTCGAGATCGAGCGCAAGATGGCCGAGACCGGCATCACGGCACCAGACGCGCGCCAGATCTACGACTGGATCTGTGCCGTGCGCCGCGCCAAGCTGCCCGACCCGGCCGTCATCGGCAATGCCGGCAGCTTCTTCAAGAACCCGGTCGTCACGGCCGAGCAGTGCCGCGACATCATCGGCCGCGACCCCGGCATCGTTCACTACCCCATGCCTGATGGCAGCGTGAAGCTGGCCGCCGGCTGGATGATCGATGCCTGCGGCTGGAAGGGGAAGACGGTGGGCGGAGCGGCGGTCTACGAGAAGCAGGCCCTGGTGCTGGTCAACAAGGCGGACGCACGCGGCGCTGAGGTCGTGACGCTGGCGCGCGCCATCCAGGAGAGCGTCTACGGTCGCTTCGGCATCCGGCTGGAGCCGGAGCCGGTGGTCGTCTAGGGCCTGTTAACGCCACGGCAACGGGTCGCGTTGTGGCCAGAAAGGCCGCAGGCACGACAGCAGACCGCAAGCGGGGTTCGACCCAGCGAGGCTGAGCCCGGACACGGGCAGGCCTGAGGCCTGACCGTGCCTGGCGAAGGGCCAAGCCCTTGGCTTGGCGCGGCCTGCAAGGCCTGCGGCCTTTCTGGCCACAACCCTTCGGGCAGGCCCGCCGCAAGGGGCCACTCGTTGTTGCAGCCCTGGCCCGCGCATGAGTGCGGGCGGCGCGCCGCGTCTAGATTGGCCCCTTGCGGCGGGCCTGCGCGGCCCATTGCCGTGGCGTTAACAGGCCCTGCACGTGAATCCTGCCGCCCGCGAGCGGCTGGCCGGATCGATCATGGCGCTTCCGCAGTCAACGGAGGATGGCCATGGATGGGATGACCCTGAACCGGCGCATGTGGCTGGCCTGGCTGGGCAGCTTGAGCGCGCCGGCCCTGGCGCTGGAGCCGCTGCTGGCGAGGAGCGCGCCGCCGGGCATTGACCCGCGCCCCTATCTCGTCAGCGAAAAATTCGACGGCGTGAGAGCGCTGTGGGATGGCAAGGTGTTGAAGTTCCGCAGCGGCCGCAGCGTGGCGGCGCCGGCCTGGTTCCTGGCCGAGCTGCCCTCCCAACCCTTGGATGGCGAGCTGTGGATGGGGCGGCGCAGCTTCGATCCGCTGTCGGCGGCCGTTCGGCGCACCGAGCCGGTCAATGCCGAATGGCGCCTCATCAGCTATCGGGTCTTCGAGTTGCCGGCGGGCGATGGCGATTTCGAAAGGCGCGCCGCGAGACTGGCGACCCTGGCGGGTGGCGTCGTCATGCCAGTGAAGCAGCAGCGCCTTGATTCCAACGCCGAACTTCGGGCGATGCTCAGGCAGGTGGTCGACGCGGGTGGTGAAGGCCTGATGCTGCATCGTGCCGACGCAGCGCTGGCCTCGGGACGCAGCGACCTGCTGCTCAAGCTCAAGCCGCAGGCGGATGCCGAGGCCATCGTCGTCGGCCATGAACCCGGCACCGGGCGCTTCGCTGGCCAGCTCGGCGCCCTGGAGGTGCAGACGGCTGAAGGGGTTCGCTTCAAGCTCGGCACCGGCTTCAGCGAGGCCCAGCGGCGGGACCCGCCGCCCGTCGGCGCCACGGTCACCTACCGCTATCGTGACCTGACGTCGGGCGGCAAGCCGCGTTTCGCGAGCTTTCTGCGCGTGGCGGAGGCGTTCTGACGGCGCTCAGGCCTGGCCGCTCGCAGGCGGCCAGGCGTTCGTCCGGCGTCGGACAAGCCGCAGGGCTTGTCCTCGGTCCGGTCTTACAGCCAGCTCAGCAGCTTCTGCAGCCACAGGGGCAGGGGGCGGCCGGGGACGTAGTTCTGGCGGTATTGGCTGTACATGGCAGGGCTCCTCAGATCGAATACTGTCGATTTATACAGTATTCGATCCGGCCCCGCCAGTAGTGCTCCGGGAAATTACTGCTCGATCTGGGGCAGTCCGCCGCCCGCCAGCAACCCGGTGCCGGTGTAGATGCCCAGCTTGGCGCGCGTGTCGGTGATGTCGAGGTTGCGCATGGTCAGCTGGCCGATGCGGTCGGCGGGGCTGAAGGGCGCGTCTTCCACCTTCTCCATGCTCAGGCGTTCCGGGGCATAGGTCAGGTTGGGGCTCTTGGTGTCCAGCAGCGAATAGTCGTTGCCGCGGCGCAGTTCGACGGCCACCTCGCCGGTGACGGCGCGGGCGATCCAGCGCTGGGCGGCCTCGCGCAGCATGATGGCCTGGGGATCGAACCAGCGGCCCTGGTAGAGCAGGCGGCCCAGCTTGCGGCCGTTGTCGCGGTACTGCTCGATGGTGTCCTCGTTGTGGATGCCGGTGACCAGGCGTTCGTAGGCGATGTGCAGCAGGGCCAGCCCCGGGGCCTCGTAGATGCCGCGGCTCTTGGCTTCGATGATGCGGTTCTCGATCTGGTCGCTCATGCCCAGGCCGTGGCGGCCGCCGATCTTGTTGGCCTCGGCCAGCAGGGCGACGGGATCGCGGTATTCGATGCCGTTCAGCGCGACAGGCACGCCTTCCTCGAAGCGCACCGACACCTCTTCGGCCTTGATGGCCACGTCCTCGCGCCAGAAGGCGACGCCCATGATGGGGTTGACGATGCGGATGCCGCTGTTGAGGTGCTCCAGGTCCTTGGCCTCGTGGGTGGCGCCCAGCATGTTGGAGTCGGTCGAATAGGCCTTCTCCGCGCTCATCTTGTAGGCGAAGCCCTTCTCGGTCATGAAGGCCGACATCTCGGCGCGCCCACCCAGCTCGTCGATGAAGGTCTGGTCCAGCCAGGGCTTGTAGATCTTCAGCGCCGGGTTGGTCAGCAGGCCGTAGCGGTAGAAGCGCTCGATGTCGTTGCCCTTGAAGGTCGAGCCGTCGCCCCAGATGTTGACGCCGTCGGCCTGCATGGCGGCCACCAGCATGGTGCCGGTCACGGCGCGGCCGATGGGCGTGGTGTTGAAGTAGGTGACGCCGGCGGTGCTGATGTGGAAGGCACCGGCCTGCAGGGCGGCAATGCCTTCGGCGACGAGTTGGGCGCGGCAGTCCACCAGCACGGCCTTTTCGGCGCCGTACAGCATGGCCTTGCGCGGAATCTCGTCGTAGTCGGGCTCGTCGGGCTGGCCCAAGTTGGCCGTGTAGGCATAGGGCAGGGCGCCCTTGAGCTTCATCCAGTGCAGGGCGGCGGAGGTGTCGAGGCCGCCGGAGAAGGCGATGCCGACCTTCTGGCCGACGGGAACGGATTGGAGGATCGTGGACATGGTGGTCTCTTCAGGCCTTCAAGCGATAAGGTGTTGCCACTCGGGGTGGCGCTGGAGGTAAAGCTGGACGTAGCTGCAGGCCGGCACGACCTGCAGGTGTTCGGACCGGGCCCATTGCAGGCCGGCCTCGACGAGCCGGGCCGCGAGGCCCTGGCCGCGGTAGGCCTCGGGCACGCCGGTGTGGGTGAAGGCGACCTGGCCGGGGCTCAAGGCGTAGTCGAGCACGCTGGTTGGCGTGGTCGGCAGCGTGAAGCGCTGGTTGTCTGGCTCGTGGACGGGTGTCATTCCGCGGCGGCCTTCAAGGCGACGGGATGGATCTCGACCGAGGCATTGGCGGTCGACACATAGACGCTGCCGTCCTGGATGCTGATCTGCAGCTGCATGCTGCGCTCAGCCAGGGCGGCGAGGGCCTGCGATTGCTCGGCCGGGATCTGCCACACCGCCACGCGGGGCGCGCGGGTGAGCTTGTTCTCGAGGCCCGCCCACCACACCGGCGTGCTGGACGCGAAGCTGTAGACGCTGACGCGCCGCGCGCGGCCGTGGGCCTTCATCAGGCGGCGGTCGTCGGGCTGGCCGAGGTCGACCCAGTGCTGCACCTCGCCGGTGAGATCGAGCTGCCAGAGGTCGGGTTCGTCGACGTCGGACAGGCCCTTGGTGAACTCGAGCCGGCCGTTGAGGTCGTCGGCCGGCACGTTCAGCGCGAAGGCCAGCACGCGGATCATCAGCCTTTCCTCGGTTTCGCTCGGGTGGCAGGCCAGCGTGAGGTTGTGGTCGCCGTAGACATGGCGGTCCATGTCGGCGATCTGGAGCTGGGCTTTGTAGATGGTGGCTTTGAGCGCCATGGGCAGGTGGTAACCAAGAGCAGCCCCTGATTATCGCGGCGAAGCCTCATGGCATGATTCCGGTTCCCGTTTGGAACCTTCGCAACCCGGTTGCGCCCTCTTCATGAAACGCATTCTTCTTTCGCTGGCCCTGGTCGTCGCCGTCTCCGCCCAGGCACAGATCACCAACAACACCAAGGCCAAGATCGACCCGAAGAACAACAAGGTCAGCAACCCGGTTGTCGAGAAGCCCAAGGCCAAGCTGATGACGCGCGACGAGCTGCGCGCCTGCATGGACACGCAGGAAGCCAACAGCAAGGAAGCCGAAGCCATCAAGGCCGACCAGGCCGCCTACAAGGCCAATGCCGAGCAGCTCAAGGCTGAAAAGGCGTCCATCGAAGCCGGCGAAGCCGCCCTGGCCAAGCAGGTCACCGAGGTCAAGGCCGAGCGCGAGGGCATCCTCAAGGCCCACGAGACGCTGACCGCCGAAGCCCCCAAGCTCGAGAAGGCCGAGCTCAAGGCCCGCAACGAGGCCTACCAGGCCCGCGCCACCGCCTTCGGCCCCATGGTCGAGGCCCTGAAGGCCGCCGACACCGAGCAGGGCGCCAAGCGCAAGGCCTTCTCCGACAAGGTCGATGCGCTGGACGCGCAGTTCAAGGCCATCGAAGACCGCACCGAGAAGCACTTCGACGCCAACGACAAGTGGAAGGCCGAGTGCCAGAACAAGGCCTACGACGAGAACGACGAAAAGGCCATCCGCAAGGAAAAGGCTGCCGCCGCCAAGTGATCCGCGGCACGCGCTGAACCCGACGACGGGCCGCCTCCGGCAGGAAGCGGCCCTTTTTGTTTTTTGCCAGGACAACCCGCATGAGCATCAACCCGCTGCTGCAGGACTGGGCCGGCCCACACGGCCTGCCTCCCTTCGCCGACATCGCCCCGGCGCATTTCCAGCCCGCTTTCGACATCGCGCTGGCCGAGCATCGCGCCGAGATCGACGCCATCGCCGCCCAGGCCGAGTCGCCGAGCTTTGCCAACACCCTGGCCGCCTTCGATGCCAGTGGCCGCCGGTTGACGAGGCTGGAGCATCTCTTCTATACCTTGGCGGCATCGGCCACGTCGCCCGAGTTGCAGGCCGTGCAGCGCGCCATGGCCGCGCCGCTGGCGGACCATGGCAGCGCCGTCTACATGCACCAGGGCCTGTTCGCTCGTGTCGAGGCGCTGTTCGAACAGCGCGAGCAACCCGGCCTGACGTCCGAGCAGCGCCGCCTGCTGGAGCGCGTGCATCTGGACTTCCTGCGCGCCGGCGCCCGCCTGGCGCCCGAGGCGCGCGAGCGCTACGCCGCCGTGATGGCCCGCCTGGCCGAGCTCAACACGCGCTTCGCGCAGAACGTGCTGGGCGCCGAGAGCAGCTACCAGCTGCGGCTGACGACCGAGGCCGAACTCGCCGGCCTGCCCGGCTTCGTGCGCGCGGCGGCCCGTCAGGCGGCCCTCGATCGCGGCCTGGAGGAGGGCATCCACGTCATCACGCTTTCGCGCTCGCTGATCGTGCCCTTCCTGAGCTTCAGCGCCCGGCGCGACCTGCGCGAGCAGGCCTGGCGCGCCTGGGTAGGCCGGGGCGACGACACGGGCCAACACGACGACGCTTGCGACAACCGCGAGATCTGCCGCGAGATCCTCGAGCTGCGCGCCGAGCAGGCCCGCCTGCATGGCCACAGCTGCTACGCCGACTACGCGCTGGAGGACACCATGGCGCGCAACCAGGCCGCCGTCATGGGCCTGCTGGAGCGCGTCTGGCACCCGGCCCTGGCTGCCCAGGCCCGCGAGCGCGAGGCCGTGAAGGGCGCGATGACGGCCGCTGGTGCCACGCACGCCCTCGAGGCCTGGGACTGGCGCTTCTACGCCGAGCAGGCCAAGCGGGCCCGCTTCGAGCTCGATGAGGCCGAGGTCAAGCCCTATTTCTCGCTGGACCGCATGGTGGCCGCCATGTTCGACTGCGCCAGCCGCCTGTTCGGCCTGCAGTTCAAGGCGCGGCCCGACCTCGCCGGCTATCACGCCGACGTGCGCGCCTACGAGGTCTCCGACGCCGACGGCTCGCTGCGCGGCCTCTTCCTGCAGGACAACTTCGCCCGCCCGACCAAGCGCAGCGGCGCCTGGATGAATGCGATGCGCAACCAGAGCCGGGCCCTCGGCGCCACGCCCGTCATCCTGAACAACAACAACTTCGCGCGCGGCGCCGCCGGTGAGCCGACGCTGCTCAGCTTCGACGATGTGCGCACCCTCTTCCACGAGTTCGGCCACGGCCTGCACGGCCTGCTGAGCAGCGTCGAGCACGAGCGCCTGGCCGGCACCCAGGTGCTGCGCGATTTCGTCGAACTGCCTTCGCAGCTCTACGAGCACTGGATGGCCGAGCCCCAGGTGTTGAAGACCTTCGCCCGCCACTGGCAGACCGACGAGCCTCTGCCGGATGTGCTGCTGGCCAAGCTGCAGGCGGCGCGCCAGTTCGGCCAGGGCTACGAGACGCTGCGCTACACGGCCAGCGCACTTGTCGACATGGCCGCCCATGCGCTGCCGGGCGCACCGGCCGATGTGGTCGACTTCGAGCGCGACACGCTGGCGAAGTGGCAGCTGCCGGCCGAGGTCGGGCTCAACCACCGGCTGACGCATTTCCAGCATCTGTTCAGCAGCGCGGGCTATGCGGCGGGCTATTACGTCTACCTGTGGGCCGAGGTGCTGGACTGCGATGCCTTCGATGCCTTCGTCGAGGCGGGCAATGTCTTCGACGCTGCCGTGGCAGCACGACTGCGCGAATGCATCTACTCGGCAGGCAACAGCCGCGAGCCGGGCGAGGCCTTCAGGGCCTTCCGGGGGCGCGACCCGGTGGTGGAACCCATGTTGAAGGATAGAGGTCTGCTGCCTGCCTGATGTACAACCCTGGCGCGCGGCCGGCATGCGTGCGGTCGCGCCGTTATCCAGGGAGAACATCAGATGATCAAGCAACGCATTCGCCTGCCGGCCGTCGTGCTGGCAGCTGCCCTTGGCCTCGCCGGCTGTGGTGGGGGTGGCGGCGCTTCCGGCGTCCCCAGCCTGCCGGCGCCGCCCGACTCGGCCCTGCTGGGCGTCAGTGCAAACAACTACCAGGAAGTCGGCCGGGCTGCCGTGTCCAGCGCCTTCTACCTCGGAGAGACCGGCGGCACGCTGACCGGCGGCCAGGGCGGCGGTGCGCGCCTGCTGGGCCATGTGGCCGACGTCGCCCGCCGCACCGTGCTCGAAGCGCGTGGACAGGCGGCGCGGTCGGCACCGCTGGACCTGCGCCAGACGTTCAGCTGCAGCCAGGGCGGCTCGCTCGTGTTGAGCATCAGCGATGCCAACGGCAATGGCAATGTCGACATCGGCGATGCCGTCGACATGGAGGCCCGGGCCTGCAAGGAAGACGACACCCTGCTGCAGGGCCGCATCGGCCTGAGCATGAAGGCGCTGACGGGCGTCTTCTACGGCAACAGCTTCAGCGCAACGCTCGGCATGACGCTGACGGCCTTCAGCACCACCCGCGGCAACAACACCGTGCAGGGCGACGGCAGCCTCGAGCTGTCCTTGACCCAGAGTCCGGCCGGCGTGAGCGAGGTGACGCTGGCGACACCCCGGCTTGCGCTCAGCGGCACGCTGGACGGCCAGCCGTTCTCAACGACCTTGACCGACGTCAAGCTGAGCCTGCGCATCGAACCCCAGTCGAACGGCGGCGAGAAGAGCAGCCTCAGCTACAGCGGCGGCCTGGCCAGCAGCCGCTTTGGCGACCAGCAGGTGCTGATCACGACGCGTCTGCCGCTGGAGGCCACGGGCAGCGATGCCAATCCCAGCAACGGCCAGCTGATGGTCAAGGGACGCGGCAACTCGACGCTGCGCATCACGCCGTTCAGCGCGAGCCAGGCGCGCCTGGAAGTGGATGCCGATGGCGATGGGGTCTATGAAACCCAGGTGCTGAAGACCTGGGCCGAGCTGCGCTGAAGGTCGCTAGTGCTCGGGCCGGCGCCAGAGCCAGATCGCCACGACCAGCATCGCCGCCGGCGCGCCGATCTTGGCGGCCAGATGCAGGGGCGACAGCGCCAGCACGAGAGTGCTGGCGGCCATCATGGCGCTGGCCAGCCACTTGGCCCGGCGTGGCACGGCGCCCCGCTCCCGCCAGCGGCGGATGTGCGGGCCGAAATGGGCGTGATTGAGCAGCCAGCTGTCCAGTGCCGGCCAGCCCCTGCTGGCGGCCCAGGCGGCCAGCAGCAGGAAGGGAACGGTGGGCAGCACCGGCAGCACGATGCCGAGAAACCCCAAGGCCAGGCTCAGCAGGGCCAGCGCCCGCCACAGCAGGCTGCGCAGGGTCACGCTATTTCAGACCCCCGCTGAGGAACTGCTGCAGCCGCTCGCACTGGGGCCTGATCAGCATTTCTTTGGGGTTGCCTTCCTCCTCCACGCGCCCCTGGTGCAGGAAGAGGCAGTGGTTGGAGACTTCGCGCGCAAAGCCCATCTCGTGGGTCACGACGATCATGGTGCGGCCCTCGGAAGCCAGGTCGCGCATGACCTTGAGGACTTCGCCGACCAGTTCGGGGTCCAGGGCCGACGTGGGTTCGTCGAAGAGCATGACCTCGGGGTCGACGGCCAGGGCCCGGGCGATGGCCACGCGCTGCTGCTCGCCGCCCGACAGCTGGGCGGGGTAGACATGGGCGCGGTGAGACACGCCGACGCGCGCCAGCAGGGCCTGGGCGCGGGCTATGGCCTCGGCCTTGGGCTTGCCCAGCACATGCACGGGCGCCTCGATGACGTTCTCCAGCACCGTCATATGGGCCCAGAGGTTGAAGTTCTGGAACACCATGGCCAGGCGGGCGCGCCAGCGCTGCAGCTGGGCGGCATCGGCGGCCTTCAGGCTGCCATCGCGGTCGCGCACCAGCTTGAGCTGCTCGCCGCCCAGGCTCATCTCGCCCTCGTGGGGCTGTTCCAGCAGGTTGAGGCAGCGCAGGAAGGTGCTCTTGCCCGAGCCCGAGGAGCCGATCAGCGTGACGACATCGCCGCGGCGGGCGCTGAAGGAGATGCCCTTGAGCACCTCGCGCTCGCCGAAGCGCTTGTGGATGTTGGTGGCCTGGAGTTGGATATCGCTCATGTTGTTCTTGTTGTCGTTCAGGCGCCGAGCAGCTTGCCGGTGCGCAGGGCTTCCTTGCCGGCGACCTTGGCCACACGCATGCCCGCGTTCGCGAAACGCAGGAAGTCGCGGGCGAAGAACAGGCCGTCGACGGGGCTCTTCAGCTCGGTGACCTGGGCCGTGAAGGGATCGATGACATGGGCCAGTACGTCACCGGCCCGGACCTCGGCGCCGACCTCCTTGACGAAGGTCAACACGCCGGCCACGGGCGACTTGATGGGCATGCTGCCGGCCAGCGGGCGGGCGTCGCCGACCGCGTCGGGCAGGGCCGGCTTGTCGCCCTGGATGAGGCCGCGCCAGCGCAGGAAGTCGATGATGTGCCTGGCGTCGGCCGAGGCCAGTTCGTGGGTCACATCGGCGGCGCCGCGCAGCTCGACGGTGACTGACAGGCAGGCCTGCGGGATGGGGAAGCGGCCGCCGAAATGCTTGTCCCACTTCCACCAGACCTGGGAGCAGGCCTCGTCGAAGGGGTTGTCGCCCGAGTCCTGGGCCAGCAGCGTCAGGCGCGAGCGCAGGAAACGCGCCAGCGCTTCGCAATTGGGCCAGCAGGGCGTCTCGGTGTAGAGATGCATCAGGGCCTGGGCGTCGCAGTGCAGGTCCAGCACGATGTCGGCGTCGCAGGACAGGGCCATCAGCGTGCGGCGCTGGGCCTGCAGCTCGGTGTCGACCGGTGCCGCCTCGACGGCGGCCTTGAGCGCGCGGCGCAGGACGCTGACGTTGGCTTTGGCGTCATTGCCGAGCTGGGGCTCGACAGCGGCGGCCACGGCGTCGATCTGATCCGGGTAGTGGCGGTTGAAGTTCTCGCCCGTCGTCAGCTCGAAGCGGCCCAGGTGGGCGTGCAGCAGGAACTGGCTCAGGCCGATGGGGTTGGCGACCGGCACGAGGACGATCTCGCCCGTGATCTGGCCCGCGGCTTCCAGCGCGTCGAGCTGCTGGCGCAGATGGTGGGCCACCAGCATGCCGGGCAGCTCGTCGCCATGCAGCGAGGCCTGGATATAGGCCTTCTGGCCGCCGGGGCGGCCGTAGTGCAAGGAGATCAGCTCGCGCTGGGTGCCCGGGGCGGGGGAGAGCAGGGGGTGACGATGGATTTGCATGGTCAGCGGGACATCATCGGCTTGAGCCAGCGGTTTTCTGCCCAGCGGAACAGGCCGACCAGGCTGAGCGTCATCATGAAGTAGAAGGCGCCGGCGGTGATGAAAGCCTCGAAGGGCAGGTAGTACTTGGCGTAGACCTGCTGGGCCGCACCGGTCACGTCCAGCAGGGTCACGGTGCTGGCCAGCGAGGTGCCATGCAGCATGAAGATGGCCTCGTTGCCATAGGCCGGCAGGGCACGGCGCAGCGCGGCGGGCAGCACGATGCGGCGCAGCATCAGGCCGCGGTCCATGCCGAGCGCCTTGGCGGCCTCGATCTCGCCGGCGGGCAGGGCGCGGATGCTGCCGGCAATGATCTCGGTCGTGTAGGCGGCCGTGTTCAGCGTGAAGGTCAGCCAGGCGCAGAAGGTGGCCGAGGACAGCCAGGGCCAGGCCCAGCTGTCGCGCACGATCTCGAACTGGGCGGCGCCGTAGTAGATGAGGAAGAGCTGCACCAGCATGGGCGTGCCGCGAAAGACATAGGTGTAGAGCCAGACCAGCCGTGACGGCCAGCCCAGGAACACCGTGCGCACGACGGCCAGCGGCACGGCCAGCACCAGGCCGCCTGCCAGCGACAGCAGCAACAGCTGCAGCGAGGTGACGAGCCCGTGCAGATAGAGGGGGAAGTTCTCGGCGACGGCGTCGAAGTTCATAGCTGGCCCCGCTTCGTGCCGATGGCCAGGCGGCGTTGCGCCCAGGCGAACAGGAGCTCGGACACGCTGGTGAAGACGAGGTAGATGACGGCCACGGCCAGGTAGAAGGTGAAGGGCTCGCGCGTCGTGCCGGCGGCCTGCTTGCCGCGCGTCATCAGGTCGGACAGGCCGATGATGGAGACGATGGCGGTGCTCTTGATCAGCACCAGCCAGTTGTTGGAGATGCCGGGCAGGGCGTGGCGCAGCATCTGCGGCAGGGTGATGCGCCACAGCACCAGGCGCGGGCTCATGCCATAGGCCAGGCCCGCTTCGCGCTGGCCGGGCGGCACGGCCAGGAAGGCGCCGCGGAAGGCCTCGGTCAGGTAGGCGCCGAAGATGAAGCCGATGGTCATCACGCCGGCGATGAAGGGGTCGATGTCGATGTAGTCCTCGTGGCCCAGCATGGGTGCGAGGGCATTGATGCCGAGCTGGCCGCCGTAGAAGACGAGCAGCATCAGCACCAGGTCGGGCACGCCGCGGATCAGCGTCGTGTAGGTGCCGGCGATGCCGCGTGCGACCCGCGAGCGCGACAGCTTGGCCAGGGCGCCGACGAGGCCCAGCAGGGCGGCGATGGCCAGCGAGGACAGGGCCACCGCCAAGGTGACGGCGGAGCCTTCGATCAGGCTGGGGAGGAATCCGTGCAGCAACATGGGAAGAGGAGGGCGGCGCTCAGCGCTGCGGGTTCACGAGGTCGAAGCTGAAGTAGCGGTCGTTGAGGGCTTTCAGGCTGCCATTGCCGCGCAGGGCGACCAGGGCCTCGTCCACGCGCTGGCCCAGGGTCGCCGCTTCGCTCTTGCGCAGCCCCACGCCTATGCCCTTGCCGTAGTAGCGCTGGTCCTTGCCGAAGTCGGGTCCGACGAAGCCGAAGCCGCGGCCGTCGGCATGGTTGAGGAAACCGAACTGGGCGATGACGGCATCCACCAGGGTCGCGTCCAGGCGCCCCGATTTCAGGTCCAGGAAGACCTGGTCCTGGGTGGCATAGCGCACCAGCTGGATGCCCTGGAACTGCTCGGCCAGGAAGCGCTCGTGGATGGTGCCGCGTTCCACGCCGATGCGCTTGCCCTTCATGCCCGCCGCGCTGACGTCGAGGTCCTTGTCGCCCCGCATGACCAGGCGGGCCGGCGAGTAGTAGTAGGGCGTCGAGAAGGCGATGACCTGCTGGCGCTCCGGCGTGATGGACATCGAGGCCATGATGGCGTCGATCTTGCGCGACTGCAGCGCCGGAATCAGGCCGTCGAACTCCAGGATGACGGGCGTGCACTGCACGCCCAGCCGGGCGCACAGGGCCTGGGCAATGTCGACCTCGAAGCCCTTGAGCTGGCCGTCGGTGCCGATCTCGCTGAAGGGCGCATAGCCCACCGCGAAACCGACGCGCAGGCGCTGCAGCGGCTGGGCCCACGCCGTGCCGGCGAGGGCCAGCGAGGCGGCCAGGGCGGAGCGGCGTCGCATCAGGGCTGCTTGGTGCGCGGCGCGATGTCGTAGTCGAAGTATTTGTCGGCCAGCTTCTTGAACGTGCCGTTGGCCTGCACCGCGTCGATGGCGGCGTTGAACTTCTTGCCCAGCGTCGCTTCATCGGCCTTGCGCATGCCCACGCCGGTGCCGACGCCGAAGACCTTGTCGTCCATGATGGCCGGGCCCGAGAAGGCGAAGCCCTTGCCTTCGGGCTTCTTCAGGAAGCCGAAGTCGCCGGCGGGCGAATCCATCAGCGTCGCGTCGATGCGGCCGCTCTTCAGGTCCAGGAAGACCTGGTCCTGGCTGCTGTAGCGCACGATCTCGCTCTGCTTGAAGTTGGCCGCGGCATAGGTTTCATGGGTCGTGCCGCGCTGCACGCCGATCTTCTTGCCCTTCAGGCCCGTGGCCGTCGGGTCGAGCTTGACGCCGGCCTTGGCGATGAGGCGGGCCGGGGTGTTGTAGTAGGGCTTGGAAAAGGCGATGACCTTCTGGCGCTCCTCGGTGATGGAGACGCTGGCGAAGATGGCGTCCACCTTGCGCGACTGCAGGGCCGGGATGAGGCCGTCGAAGTCCTGCTGCACCAGGGTGCACTGGGCCTTCATCTCGGCGCAATAGGCCTGCACCAGCTCGATCTCGAAGCCTTTGAGCTTGCCGTCGGGGCCGATCTCGGAGAAGGGCGGGTAGGCGCCTTCGACGCCGATGCGCAGCTTCTTCCATTCAGGGGACTGGGCCTGGGCGACGGAGGCTGCCAATGCCAGGGCTAGCAGGACGGATTTCTTCATGTCGGACCTCTTGGGTAGGACGGATTCAGCGGGCGACTTGAGGTAGCCAGTCGCGCAAGGCCGCAAGGGTAGCAGCCGGGTCTTCCTCCTGAGGCACATGGCCTAGGCCCGGGAAAACCACCAGACGGCTGCCCGGTATGCCTTTTTCGAACTCGTGGCCCCAGCGCAGCGGGATGAGCCGGTCACGTTCACCCCAGAGGATGAGGGTGGGCACCTTGATCTCGGACAGGCGCTGAAAGGGCCCCGGGGCGAGCTGGTCCATGCGCCTCATCAAGGCGACACGGTTGCCTTCGCGCAACGCCAGTTCGTAGTAACGGTCCACCAGGGCGGCGGTGACGCGGCTCTTGTCGCCATAGACGTCGAGCACGCTGTCCTCGATGGCGCGGCGCGGCAGCACCCAGCGCATCGGTTCGCGCAGCACCGGGATGCGGGCGATGCGAAAACCCAGCGGCAGGGACTCGGGCTCGAAGGCGAAGCCCGCGGCGTCGACGAGGACGAGTCCGGCCACCCGGGCCGGATCGGCCAGGGCCAGCTGCCAGGCGATCTCGCCGCCCAGGGAGTTGCCGGCGACGATGGCGCGGCCCACGCCCAGGCGGGAGAGGAACTGGCGCACGAAGGCGACATAGCGCGGGTCGCTGTAGTCGTTGTCGGCATTGGGTCCGGTGAGGCCGAAACCGGGCAGGTCGAAGCTGATGACGCGCCGGGTGGCGCTGAGGCCGTTCGCCCAGCCTTCCCAGGTGTGCAGGCTGGCGCTGGTGCCGTGGATCAGCACGATGGGCAGCGGGTCGCTGCTGGGGCCCTGGTCGCGGTAGTGCACGAGCAGGCCGTCGACGTCGATGAAGTCCGAGGGTGGCGGTGCCCAGCGCGGCACCAGGCTTTCCAGGGATCGGTCGGGCGCCTTGCTGACGGCAAAGCCCAGGGCGGCCAGCATCAGCAGGATGCCGAAGGCCTTCAGCGCGAATTCACCGAATCGACTGCTCATGTTGGGGAGAGGTCCGCGTTGACGCCTCGGCGGTCGTCGAAGACGAAGCAGTTGCCGTGATAGTGCTTGCCGCCGGTGTCCTCGAAGTATTTCAGGATGCCGCCGTCCAGCTGCCAGGCGTTCAGGCCTTGCTCCTCCAGCACCATGGCCGCCTTCTCGCAGCGGATGCCGCCGGTGCAGTAGCTGACGACGGTCTTGCCGACGAGTTCGTCGCGATGGGCGGCCAGGGCCTCGGGAAAGTCGCTGAACTTGTGCAGCCGCCAGTCGACGGCGCCGTCGAACGCACCCTCGTCCACCTCGAAGCCGTTGCGCGTGTCCAGCATGACGACCTCTCGGCCGTCGTCGTCATGGCCCTGGTCAAGCCAGCGCAGCAGCGTCGCCGGGGCCAGCGCGGGTGCGCGCGGGGCCAGGTCGGGGCGCACGGCGGGCCGGTTCATGCGGATGATCTCGGGCTTGACCTTGACCTTGAGCCGCTGGAAAGGCTGCACCTCACTCCAGCTTTCCTTGGGCTTCAGCGAGGCAAAGCGGGCGTCGTTGCGGAGCTCGTCGACCCAGCTGTTCACGGCGTCCGCCGGGCCGGCCAGGAAGAGGTTGATGCCTTCCTCCGCGATCAGCACGGTGCCCTTGAGGTCCAGGACTTGCGCCCGGGCTTCGAGACGGTCGCGCAGCGCCGCCGTATCGGTCAGCGAGACGAAGAGGTAGCAGGAGATGTTGAGGATGGGGCCGGACTGCATGGGGCCGCGATTATCGCGGCCGCCTCAATCCGCCCACATGGAGGCGATGGCGCGCACCTCGTCCAGGCAGGCGTTCAGCGCGTCCACCACCCGTGGATCGAAATGGCTGCCGCTGCCGCCGCGGATGAAGGCCAGGGCCTCGTCGTGGCTCATGGCCTGCTTGTAGGGGCGCACGCTGATCAGCGCGTCGTAGACGTCGGCCACCGCCATCAGCCGGGCCGACAGCGGGATGGCCTCGCCGGCCAGGCCGTCGGGGTAGCCGCTGCCGTCCCACTTCTCGTGATGGTGGCGGGCGATCTGCTTGCCGAAGGTCAGCATTGGGCCGGCGTCTTCGCCCAGCTTGTCGATGGCGCGCTGCAGCAGGTCAGCGCCATGCTCGGCATGGGTCTTCATGACCTGCCATTCGTCGGCCGACAGCTTGCCGGGCTTGAGCAGGATGCCGTCAGGGATGGCGACCTTGCCGATGTCGTGCAGGGGCGCGGCCTTGGCGAGCTCGTCGATGGCTTCGGCCGTCAGGTCCGCGGGGCCGTCGGGCTGGGCAGCGATCCACTGCGCCAGCGTGCGAACGTATTCCTGGGTGCGCTGGATGTGGTTGCCGGTGTCGGCGTCGCGGAACTCGGCCAGGCCCACCATGACGAAAAGGGTGGTGTCGCGCAGCCGCTCGACCTCGACGCGGCGCGCTTCCAGCTCGCCGCTCAGCTGAGCGTTGTGCCTCAGCAGATGGTCTTCCGCCAGCTTGAGCTGCAGATGGGTACGCACGCGGGCCAGCACGGTGGCCGGGTTGAAGGGCTTGTGGATGAAGTCGGCGCCGCCGGCCTGGAAGCCCGCGCTCTCGTCCTCGGGGCGCGTCAGGGCGGTCAGGAAGATGACGGGCACGCGGCGGGTCACCGGGTCGGCCTTGAGCTGGCGGCAGACCTCGTAGCCATCGAGCTCCGGCATCATGACGTCGAGCACGATGAGGTCGGGAGGCTGGCGGCGGCAGATCTCCAGCGCCTTGGCGCCGCTGACGGCCAGCTGCACGCGGTAGTCGGGCTTGAGCACCTGGGCCAGCAGCGTCAGGTTGGCCGGCGTGTCGTCGACGACGAGGACGGTGGCCTGTGTCATGGCCTGGGGTGGGGCGGCGATCTCGGGCGGCATCATCGTCATGGCTTGCTCGCGTCCTTGCTGTCGCCGCGCAGCGCGGCCTGGGCCTCGTCGAAATCGAAGCGCTGCATGGCGCCGGCCAGGGCCTTGGCCTGGGGGGCGGGCAGGGCGTCGATGAAGGCGGATTCGTGCTGTTCGTACAGGGTCAGCGCATTGCTGTCGGCCTCGCCGAGCAGGGTGTCGAGCTCGCTGATCAAGGTGTTCGGGTCGACGCCGGGCGTGGTCGTGTCCACCACGTCGGGCAGCGGCAGGTCGACGGGCAGGGGGCGGTCCAGGTCCAGCAGGCGGCGCAGCATATGGGGTAGCAGGGGCTTGGCGCACAGGGCCTCGGCACCCAGGCGCAGCGCGCGTTCGCGCAGCACCGGCGTGTCGAAGGCGCTCAGCAGCACGATGCGGCGGGCGCGCGGCGGGCCGCTGTCGTGCAGGCTGGCGAGCAGCTCGCTGCCCTCCATGTCGGGCAGCACCCAGTCGACCAGCAGCAGGTCGTAGGGCTGGCTGGCTGGCACGGCGACCAGCCGCGTCAGGGCCTGGCGGCCCTGGGACAGCAGGTCGACGCGGCTGGTCGGCGCCACGGCCTTCAGCAGGGCGATCAGGGTGTCGTGACCGCCGCTGTGAGTGGCCTGGACCAGCAGCACGCGCCGGGGCGGCGGGGCCGTGGGCGGCGCCAGGTCCGGGCAGGGGGCTGGCGGCAGGCTGAGCTCGAACTCGCTGCCGCGTCCCGGCGAGCTGCGGGCCGTCAGCGTGCCGCCCATGCGCTCGGCCAACGCGCGGCAGATGGCCAGCCCCAGGCCGGTGCCGCCGAAGCGCCGCGTGGCACCTGCCTCGGCCTGGGCGAAGGGCGTGAACAGCCGTGCCAGCTGCTCCGCCGCCATGCCCACGCCGCTGTCCCGCACGCGCAGCACCCAGCCGCCGGCGGCGTCGACCGAGGCGCTGAGCTTGACCTGGCCCGCCGGCGTGAACTTGACGGCATTGACGAGCAGCTCGGTGAGGAGCTGGGTCAGGCGCACCGCGTCGCCGCGGCGCGCGCCGGCCGCGCCCAGCAGTTCGGGCGAGGCGATGTCGCAGATCAGCTCCAGCTGCTTGGCCTGGGCCGCCGGCCGCACCGCGTCGAAGGCCGTGGCCAGCAGCGGCTCGAGCTGCAGCGGCTCGGTGGCCAGCTGCATGCGCCCGGCATCGAGATCGGCGTAGTCCAGCAGGCCGTCGATGAGCTTGACGAGGGATTCGCCGGCCTTGGCCACCTCGGTCAGGCGGCCACGCTGCTCGGCGTGCAGCCGGCCGTCCAGCAGCAGGCGCGTCAGGCCCAACACCGTGTTCATGGGCGTGCGGATCTCGTGGCCGATGTTGGCGAGGAAATCCGACTTGGCCCGGGAAGCCGCTTCGGCCGCGGCGCGCGAACGTTCCAGCTCGGCCAGGCGGGCCGCGATCAGGTCTTCGGCCGTGGCCAGGCCGCCGGCGGCCGGGGCCAGTTGCGTCAGCCGTCCGATCTGCCGCGACAGGCCCCACAGCGCGACACAGAACATGGTCTGGCACAGGCCCAGATTGGCGATCAGCGGCCAGCCTTCCAGCAGCCACTGCGGCGGCGTGCCGAAGAAGCGCAGCAGGGTGGGCGGCGCCAGCATGAGGACGAGCAGGCCGAGCGAGATGAACAAGGCCTCGCGGGCGCGCCAGGTCGCGAACAGCAGCAGGCTGCCGCCCATGGCCCAGGGCGCGAAGCTGCCCAAGGTGTAGAGGCTGGGCCCGGGATCGGGGCGCAGCGTGAAGACCAGCATGGTCAGGGCGAAATACAGGGCCAGCAGCGTGACCCCGATGCGCTGCCAAAGGCGCAGCCGCTGCGGCCGCCGCCAGACGAGCAAGGCCAGCACCGAGAAGGCGGTGGCGATGAGGGGGTAGGCGATGCGGTCGCTGGGTTCGATGACGCCCAGGGTCGCCTCGCTGGCCCAGGCGAACAGCGCCGAGGCGACGATGACCTTGAAGAGCCAGCGGGTGCCGACCGGTCCGAGGACGACGATGACGGGCGACCTCAAGGCTGGCCCTTCAGCGCGATGGCCGCGGCGTCGAAGTCGAGGGCGGCCAGGGCCCGGTCCAGGCGCTGGTGCAGTTCCGGCGCCAGGCCGCTGTGGGCGCCATGGGCCTGCCACCAGTCCAGCGCGCGGCTGTCGCTCTGGGCCAGCAGCCGGTGCAGCTCGGCCATGTCGCCCGGCCCGCTGGCACGCGGCGGCGGCGCGGCATCCCAGCCGCGCGTCAGCGCCGCCTGGATCTCGGCCTGCAGCAGGCCAAGCGCGGGCTCGACGCGGCCGAGATGGCGTTGCGCACCGTCGGCGTCGGCCACCGCGGCGCTGCGTTCCAGCGCGAGGGCCACCAGGTGCAGGGGATGGGCGCCCAACGTCGCGGCCAGCCCCTGCAGGGTGTGTGCGGCACGGCGCAGCTCGGTCCAGTTGCCGGCGGCCAGCCAGTCGGGCCAGCCTGCCAATCCGGCGGCGTACTGGTCGGCGAAACCTTGCAGGGTGCGGCGGTACAGCGCGGACTGGCCGTCGAACTGGCGCAGGCCGACCTGCAGGTCCAGCGTCGGGCGGGCGGGCGCTGGCGCCGGCGCGGGGCGGTAGCGTTGCAGCTCGCGCACCAGGCGGGTGACGTCCAGCGGCTTGGCGATATGGCCCTGCATGCCGGCCGCCGTGCACTGGGCACGCTCCTCGGCCAGTGCATGGGCGGTCATGGCGAGGATGGGCAGGGCGTCGAACTCGGGCAACTCGCGCAGCTTGCGCGCGGCGCTGAGGCCGTCGAGCACCGGCATCTGCAGGTCCATCAGCACCAGGTCGTAGGCCGAGGGGCCGCGGGCCAGCAGGCGCTCCAGGCCTTCCTGGCCATTGCCGGCGACATCGACCTGGGCGCCCCGGCTGCTCAGCAGGCGCAGCGCGATTTCCTGGTTGACGGGGTGGTCCTCGACGAGGAGGACTCGCAGCCCGGCGAGGGATTGGGCATCAACGCCGGCGTGACGGTCGGCCGGCGCTTCGTCGAGCAGGCGGCGCAACTCACCGGGCAGCAGGGGCTTGGGACACAGGGCTCGCGCGCCGAAGCTGCGTGCCTGCGTGGTGGCCTCGTCGGCGCCCGGCGGACACAGCACGGCAATACGCAGGGCCGGATGGTCGCGGCGCAACTGGGCCAGCAGTTCGGCCCCGGTCGCGCCCGGGCCGGGCAACTGCCAGTCCATCAGCAGCCATTCGAAGGGGTGGCCTGATTCGCGCGCCTCGACCAGGGCGGCCAAGGTGTCGGCCGCGTCGTGGCTGGCGGCCAGGCCCTCACCCAGGCCGAGATGGCGCAGCAGGGCCAGCGTCGCCTCGCGTCCTTCGGGGCGCGCCTTGGCGAGCAGCAGTCGTTGCGGCTTGAGCGGCGCGGGGGCCGTCGCGGCGGAGTCCAGCGGCAGCAGCAGGTGGATATGGAAGCTGCTGCCGCGACCGGGCGCGCTTTGCACGTCCAGGCTGCCGCCCATCAGCTCGACGAGACGGTGCGTGATGGCCAGGCCCAGGCTCGTGCCGCCGTAGCGCCGCTGGATGGCGGCATCGCCCTGGCCGACCTCGCGGAAAAGACCGTCGAGCTGCTCGGCGCTCATGCCGATGCCGCTGTCCTGGACGGTCAGGGTGAGCGGCACGCGGTCCTGCGCGTCGGTGGGCGCTGCGGCCAGGCGCAGCTGCACCAGGCCGGCGGGCGTGAACTTCAGGGCGTTGGACAGCAGGTTGACCAGCACCTGCTGCAGACGCAGCGCATCGCCGCGCAGCTGCCCGCGCGCGCCCAGCAGGCTGGCATCGGCCCAGTCGCAGACCAGGGCGACGGCGGGGTTGGCATGCACCGGCCGCACCAGCTCCATGGCCTGGCCGACGACGTCCTCCAGGCGCAGCGGCAGGGACTCGATCTCCATGTGGCCGGCCTCGATCTTGGAGACGTCCAGCACGTCGTTGACGAGGCTGAGCAGGACGCGCGAGGCGGCGTCGGCCTTGGTGAGCAGGTCGCGCTGTTCGGGCGTGAGCTGGGTCTGCAGTGCCAGCTGCGTCATGCCCATGACGGTGTTCATGGGCGTGCGGATCTCGTGGCTGATCTGGGCCAGGAAGCGTGTTCGGCCTTCGGCAGCGGTCTTGTGGGCCTGGGCCGCGTCCACCTTGCGACGCAGAGCGAGCACGCACAGCGGCGGCAGGGGCAGCAAAAGGGCATTAATCACCAAGGCGGCGTCGACAGCTGCGCCGCCCACGCTGCGCAGGTTCCAGAGCAGGGCGAGAAGGGCCAGCAGTGCCGCCATGGCAAGCCAGAGAAGACCGAGCGTGAGCGTGCGCTGGGGCATGAAGCGATCGCGTGGGAGCTGGTCGATTATGGGAGGGCGACAGGCGCGAAATGTGCGACGGAATCCACGCCGGCGCCCTGGGGAAAGCCCAGGGCATGCCACTGGTCGGGGGGCAGGTGCAGCGGTTATTCTGATTTGCCATGCCGCTCATCCTCGTAGTCGACGACCAGCCGAGCAACATCCACGCCCTCTACCAGCTGCTGGTGGATGAATGCGAGGTGTCCATGGCCACCAGCGGCGCCGAGGCCCTGGCCTTCTGCGCCCAGCAGCTGCCCGACCTGATCCTGCTCGACGTGCTGATGCCCGAGATGAGCGGCTACGAGGTCTGCGACCGCCTCAAGGCCGACCCGCGCACGCGCGGCGTGCCGGTCATCTTCGTCACCGTGCAGGGCAGCGCCGACGACGAGGCCCAGGGCTTCGCCCATGGGGCGGTCGACTACATCCCCAAGCCCTTCGTCGACGTCGTCGTCAAGGCGCGGGTGCGCACCCAGCTGGCGCTCAAGCTGGCCTCGGAGAGCTTCGCGCGTTCGCAGATCGAGCTGTTCCAGCGCGACAAGCTGGCCTCGGTGGGCCGCACCATCTCGGGCATTGCCCAGGAGCTGAGTTCGCCGCTGGGCAACGCGCTGATCTCGGCCTGTACCTTGCAGGACGACCTGACCCATCTGCGCGGCCTGGCTGGCCAGGGCAACATCAAGCGCAGCGACCTGGACAAGCATCTGCGCGTCAGCGAGGAGAGCGTCGGCCTGGTGCTGTCCAACCTGCAGCGCACCCTGTCCATCGTCGATTCCTTCCTGCAGTCCACGGCCGACAACTTCGGCGACCAGCGCCGCAGCTTCTCGCTGCTGGAGCTGGTGCATGAGGTGGTGGCCGGCCTGGCGCCGGCCCTCGAAGCCCACCAGGTGCGCTGCGAGCTCGACGCCGCCGACGACCTGCATCTGCTGAGCTTCCGCGGCGCCCTGGCCAAGGTGCTGTCGACGCTGATCCAGAACGCCGTCAAGCATGCCTATCGCGAGGCCGGCGGCGAGGTGCATCTGCGCGTGCGCCCGCTGGGCACCGACCAGCTCGTCGTCACCGTGCAGGACCACGGCGTCGGCATCCCGCCCGGCATGCTGGGCCGGGTCTTCGATCCCTTCTTCTCGACGCGCTTCGGCCCCAACCGCAGCGAGCCGGGCCTCTACATCGTGCGCAACCTCGTCACCTTTGCGCTGGGTGGGCAGATCCAGGTCGAATCCACGCCCGGCCTGGGCACGACAGTGCGCCTGACCCTGCCGCTGATTTCTCCCGAGGCGCGGCGAGCGGCGGGTTGATGCTGGAAGGCATGAGGGCCCGACTGGCGCTGCTGGGCGGCCTGCTGCTGGCCCTGGCGGTGGCCCTGGCCTTGTACCTGGTGCAGAGGCCGTCGGCCGAAGCTGCCCGCGGCCCCATCGTCATCGGCCTGCTGCATGCCCTCAGCGGCCCGATGGCGGCGAGCGAGGCGCCGCTGGTGGCGACCGTCAAGCTCGCCGTCGAAGAGATCAATGCCGCCGGCGGCCTGCTGGGCCGGCAGGTCGAGCTGAAGATCGAGGACACCCGCTCCGAACCCCGCGTGGCGGCCGCTGCGGCCGAGCGGCTCATCAGCAACGAGCATGCGGTGGCGCTGTTCGGCTGCTGGTCGTCGAACTGCCGGCAGGCGGTCAGGCCGGTCGTCGAGATCCACCGCCATCTGCTGTTCTACCCGCTGGCCTACGAAGGCATGGAGCAGTCGCCCAACATCATCTACACGGGGCCCACACCCAACCAGCACGCCTTCCCCGCGGCCGACTGGGCCATGAACGGCTTCGGCCGGCGGGTCTACCTCGTCGGCACCGATGCCCTCTACCCCCGGCGCGTCAACGCGATGCTGCGCGACTTCGTGCTGCTCAGCGGCGGCAAGGTGCTGGGTGAGCGTTATGTGCCGCTGGCCAGCGGCGACATGGCCGGCGTGCTGGCCGACCTGCAGACCCTGCAGCCCGATCTCGTCCTCAGCACCATCGGCGGCAGCAGCAACCGCGCTTTCTTCGATGCGCTGGTGGCGGCCGGCCTGACCGACCTGCCGCTGCTGTCCCTGCGTGCCGCCGAGCCCGAGATGACCGCCTACGACGGCGGTCGGCTTGATCGCCATTTCACGGCCTGGAGCTATCTGCAGTCGCAGCCCGGACCGGCCAACCAGGACTTCCTGGCGCGGCTGCGGCGCAGCCAGGGCGAGGGCATCCAGGCCTGCGACCCGGCGGTGTCGGCCTATGTCGCCGTGCAGCTCTGGGCCGCGGCGGTGCGCGAGGTCGGCAGCACGCAGACCGACGCGGTCAACGCCAATGTGCTGCAGCAGAGCGTGTCGACGCCGCAGGGCTTCGGCGCGGTGGACAGCCAGAGTCGCCATCTGTGGCGCCAGCTGCGCATCGCCCAGGTCAAGCCCGGCGGTCAGCTCGGCGAGGTGTTCGCGCTGCCGCGCTACATCAGGCCCGCGCCCTGGCCCGCCTTCCGCTCGGCCGAGCACTGGATGACCGTGGTGCCGCGCACCGAGGGCGCGCCATGATGGCCGCGGCACCTGCGGTCGAATCGACGCGGCCGGCATGGCGCGTCGGCCCGGCCCTGCTGCTCGGGCTGATGCTGTTGTCGGTGCTGCCCCTCGGCCTCGTCGGGCTGTGGCAGCTGTCCAGTTTTGAGACCAGCCTGCACGAGACGGTGACCGAGGGCCTGGTCGCGATCGCGCGCAAGAAGGTCCACGAGATCAACGAATACCTCAACGAGGTCGAGGTCGATGGCCGCCTCGTCGCCCAGGCCACCGACACGCGCCAGCTGCTGGTGCAGCGCGGCGATGCCGTCGCCACGCACGTCAGTGCCGGCAGCCGCGCCTTCTTCGAGCGCCTCTACGACAGCGGCAAATACCTCAACCTGCTGCTGGTGCAGCCCGATGGCCGCATCAGCTTCGCGATGAAGGCGCCGCCCGGCTCGACACCCGAGCTGGCGCGGCTGGACGGCGGTGCCTACGAGGGCAGCGAGCTGCTGACCGCCCACCGCCGCGCCCTCGGCCAGCTGGATCCGCAGCTGACACCGGCGCAGCGTCTGCGCGGTGAAGGCCCGTCGACCCTCTTCCTGGTGCATCCGGTCGTCGATGGCGATCGGGTGCTGGGCAGCGTGGTGCTGCAACTGGACCTGGACCGCCTGCTGCGCGTCGCGACCGAACGCTCGGGCCTGGCGCTGACGGGCGAGACGGTGCTGGTGCAGCGCGAAGGTGAGCGTGCCGTCTTCATCAACGAGCTCAAGCGGCCGCCGACGCAGACGCTGACAGGCTCCCTGGATCTGGCTTCGCCCACCCCAACGCCGGCGGTGCTCGGCCTCAGGGGGCAGAGCGGCAGCGGCTTGATGCGTGACTACGCCGGCACGGAAGTCGTCGCGTCCTGGCGCCACCTGCCCGCGCTGGACTGGGGCATTGCCGTCAACATCGATGCGGCTGAGGCCTTTGCGCCGGCGCGCGCCTTGCGCGACCGTCTGGCCATCGCCCTCGGTCTGTCGCTGCTGCTGGCCCTGGGCCTGGGGCTGCTGCTCGGCCGCCGTCTCGTCGAGCCCATCGAGATGCTGAGCGGCGCGGTCGCCCGCATCGCCGGCGGCAAGCTGGACGAGCGCGCGCCGGTCTGCGGCTTCACCGAGTTCCGCGGCCTGGCCCGCAGCTTCAACCAGATGACCGAGCAGCTCGTCGTCGAGCGCCAGTTGCTGGAGGCGCGCGTCGAGCAGCGCACCCGCGCCCTCAACGACAGCGAGCAGCGCTTTCGTGGCGTCTTCGAGCGTGCCCAGGTCGGCATCGCGCTGTGCGACGCTGCAGGGGTCATCCTGGACGTGAACCAGGCCTTGACGGCCATGCTCTGCCGCGACGCGGGCGCGCTGCGCGGTGCCAAGCTGGCCGACCTGCCGGACTTCCGGCCCGGCCGCCTGGCGGGTGGCGAACTGGCGCGGCTGGCGGCCGGCCGCATGGAGCATGTCCGCTTCGAGCGTGGCTTTGCGCTGCCCGGGGGCGGCGAGCTGTTCGCCGACGGCAGCGCCAGCGCCATCCGCGACCGCCGCGGTCGCCTCGTCAATGTCGTGCAGATGCTGGTCGACGTCACCGAGAGGCATCGCGCCGAGGTCGATCTGGTGCGCGCGCGCGTCGCGGCCGAGGCGGCCAGCCAGGCCAAGAGCGACTTCCTGGCCAATATGAGCCACGAGATCCGCACGCCGATGAGCGGGGCTCTGGGCATGCTCAACCTGCTGCTGCGCACCGAGCTCTCGTCGCGCCAGCTGGACTATGCGAGCAAGGCCCGCACGGCGGCCCAAGCCCTGCTGGCCGTCATCAACGACGTGCTGGACTTCTCCAAGGTCGAGGCCGGCAAGATGGAGCTGGACCCGCACCGCTTCGAGCTCAGCGACTTCATGCGCGAGCTGGCCGTCATCCTGTCGGCCAATGTCGGAAGCAAGGACATCGAGGTGCTGTTCCGCCTCGACCCGCGCCTGCCCACGGCCCTGGTGGGCGACGCGACGCGGCTGCGCCAGGTGCTGCTCAACCTGGCCGGCAATGCGCTGAAGTTCACCGAACGCGGCGAGGTGGTGCTGGGCCTGACGCTGCTGGGAGAAACCGCCGGCAAGGCGCGCCTGCGCTTCGAGGTCCGCGACACCGGCATCGGCATTCCGGCGGACAAGCTGGAAGACATCTTCGTCGGCTTCAGCCAGGCCGAGCAGTCGACCTCGCGCCGCTACGGCGGCACCGGCCTGGGCCTGGCCATCAGCCGCCGCCTGGTCGCGCTGATGGGCGGCGAACTGAGCGTGGACAGCCGTGTCGGCGAAGGCAGCCGCTTCCACTTCGAGCTGACGATGGAAGCCGCCGCCGCCAGCGGCGAGGCCGACACGGCCCAGCGCGGCCTCAAGGTGCTGGTCGTCGACGACAACCCGATGGCCCGCGAAGTGCTGCAGGGCATCGGTGAGAGCCTGGGCTGGGATTGCGACATGGCGGCCAGCGGCGAGCAGGCCCTGGCCCTCGTGCACCTGGCCGCCGAGCGCGGCGAGCCGCACTATCAACTCATCCTGATGGACTGGCGCATGCCGGGGCTGGACGGCTGGGAGACCTCGCGCCGCATCCGTGACAGCCATGAGTCCGACGCGCCGGTCATCATCATGGTGACCGCCCATGGCCGCGAACTGCTGGCCGAGCGCAGCGAGCAGGACATCCAGGGCCTGGGCGGCTATCTCGTCAAGCCGGTGACGGCCTCCATGCTGCACGACGCCGTCGCCGAAGCCACACGCGGCGCGCCCGCGCCGCTGCCGCGGGCCGCCGGTGGTGAACTGCGTCTGCTGGGCATGCGCCTGCTCATCGTCGAGGACAACGGCTTCAACCAGCAGGTGGCCCAGGAATTGCTGGAAGGCGAGGGCGCTGTCGTGACAGTCGCTGGAGGCGGCGTCGAAGGGGCCCATCTCGCCCGGGTCAGCGAGCCCGGCTTCGACGCCATCCTGATGGACCTGCAGATGCCCGACATCGACGGCTTCGAGGCGACGCAGCGCATCCACAAGCACCGCCCCGATGCCCTGGTCATCGCGATGACGGCCAATGCGATGGAGTCGGATCGCCAGGCCTGCCTGGCCGCCGGCATGCGCGACCACGTGGCCAAGCCGGTCGACCTGGAGCAACTCGTGGCTTGCCTGCGCCGCCACGTCGGCCCGGTCGCGCCGCGGCCGGCGCCGCCCGTCGCGCCGGCGCCGCTGCTGGACAAGGAAGCGGCCCTGCACCGCCTGGGTGGACGCCAGGCCTTGTACGAGCGGCTCGCCCGCTCGTTCGCGCAAGATGCGCCGGTCGAACTGGAAGCCTTGAGGCGCCATCTGCAGCAGCAGACCATTGCCGATGCGACCCGGGTGCTGCACACGCTGCGTGGCCTGGCGGGTGCCGTCGGTGCGACGGCCCTGGCCGCCGTGGCGGGCCGCCAGGAGCTGGCCCTGCGCGAGGGCAGCGACATGGGCGCCGTCGATGTGGGCGCCCTGCAAGGCCTGCTTGACGCCAGCCTGGCTGCCCTGGAAGCCGTGGCGGCGCCCGCTGCAGCCGCACCGCCGAGCACGACCCTCGACCCGCTCGAGACCCTGCGCCGGCTGCGGCAATTGCTGGTCGAGCGCAATATGCGCTCGGTCTCGGTCTGCGAGGAGTTGACGGCCCAGCATGCCGGCGCTCTCGGCCCCGAACTCGCCGCGCTGTCGACCGCCGTGGGCAGGCTGGACTTCGCTCGCGCCCTCAAGGCCTGCGACCTGCTGCTGGACCGCCTCAACCCGCGCTGAGTGGCAAAAGCCATTCCCGGGGCGCGGGAAGGGGCTGGCTTGAGTACAATGAGAATCATTCTCATCAAATCGACTCGCCCGCCGAGCCCGCCCCATGTCCGAGCCGCTGCCTTCCAGCCTCGCCGCCGCCCCTGCCGGGCAGGCGCTGACCGTCAGCCGAGTCAGTGCACCGGGGCATTCGCCGGAATGGGCGGCCTGGCTGGCTGACCTGGGTTTTCTGCCGGGCGAGGCCGTGCGCGTGCTGCGTCGCGGCGCCCAGGCGACGGGCAATCTGGTGGTGCGGGTCGGGCAGTCGACGTTTGCGCTGCGCCACGCCGAGGCCGAATGCATCGCCGTGACACCCCGCGCCCATGGCTGAGGCCGTCGTCCACGTCCATCGCGGCGGCAAGCTGGTCGCCCTGGTCGGCAATCCGAACTGCGGCAAGACGGCTCTTTTCAACGGCCTGACCGGCAGCCACCAGAAGGTTGCCAACTATGCTGGCGTCACCGTCGAGCGCAAGGAAGGCCGGCTGCTGACGCCCGCCGGCAAGACGCTGCGCCTGCTGGACCTGCCCGGCACCTACAGCCTGCATCCGCGTTCGCCCGACGAACGCGTGACCTGCGACGTGCTGGCTGGCCGCGCCAAGGGCGAGAAGCGGCCCGACCTCGTCGTCTGCGTGCTGGACGCGACCAATCTGCGCCGCAACCTGCGCCTGGTGCTGGCGGTGCGCCGCATGGGCCTGCCCATCGTCGTCGCGCTGAACATGGCCGACCTGGCCGCGCGCCGCGGCCTCAAGGTCGACGCGGCGGCCCTGAGTGCTCAGCTCGGCCTGCCGGTGGTGCGCACCGTCGCCATCCACAAGGAAGGCCTGGACGAACTGCGTGGCCTGCTCGACAAGCCCGAGGTCTGGGAGGCGGCACCGCTGCCCAGCGCCGGCGAGCAGCAGGTCGACGATCACGTCACCGTGAAGACGCTGCTGCGCGCCCTGCATCTCGACGAGGAGCTGCCCCATCTGCCCAGCGACCGCGTCGACCGCGTGCTGCTCCATCCGGTGGCCGGCTCCGTCATCCTGGCCGTGCTGCTGTTCTTCCTCTTCCAGGCCGTGTTCTCCTGGGCCGAGCCGCCCAAGGACGCCATCGAGGGCGGCATGGCCTGGCTCGGCGTGCAAGTGGGCACCTGGCTGCCGCAAGGCTGGTTGCGCAGCCTCATCGTCGATGGCGTCATCGCCGGTTGCGGCAGCGTGCTGGCCTTCCTGCCGCAGATCCTGATCCTGTTCTTCTTCATCCTCGTGCTGGAGGAGTCGGGCTATCTGCCGCGCGCGGCCCTGCTGCTGGACCGGCTGATGGGCAGCGTCGGCCTGTCGGGCCGGAGCTTCATCCCGCTGCTGTCGAGCTTTGCCTGCGCCATCCCCGGCATCATGGCCACGCGTTCCATCGCGAATCCGCGCGACCGCCTCGTCACCATCATGATCGCGCCGCTGATGACCTGCTCGGCGCGGCTGCCGGTCTATGCCCTCTTGATCGGCGCCTTCGTGCCGCGTCGCGACGTGGGCGGCTTCGAGCTGCAGGGCCTGGTGCTGTTCGGCCTCTACTTCGCCGGCATCCTCGGTGCGCTCGCGGTGGCCTGGGTGTTGAAGCGCTTCACCGATGCCGGCCGCCTGGTGCGGCCGCTGATGATGGAGCTGCCCAGCTACCACTGGCCGCATCCGCGCTCCATCGCCATCGGGCTGTGGCAGCGCGCCATGATCTTCGTCAAGCGCGTCGGCGGCATCATCCTGGTGCTGACACTGGCCCTGTGGCTGCTGTCCAGCTTCCCGGCACCGCCCGAAGGCGCGACCGGCGCGCCCATCCAGTACAGCGTGGCGGGCTACCTGGGTGCGGGCCTGGCCAAGATCTTCGAGCCCATCGGCTTCAACTGGCAGATCAGCCTGGCCCTGGTGCCCGGCCTGGCCGCGCGTGAGGTTGCCATCGGCGCCCTCGGCACGGTCTACGCGCTGTCCGCCACCGGCGACGAGGCTGCGCAAGCCCTGTCGCCGCTGATCGCCCAGAGCTGGAGCCTGGCCACGGCGCTCTCGTTGCTGGCCTGGTATGTGTTCGCGCCGCAATGCATCGCGACGCTCGCGGCGGTGAAGCGCGAGACCGGCGGCTACAAGATGCCGCTGATCATGACGGGCTATCTGTTCGGACTGGCCTATCTGGCGTCCTTCATCACCTACCGCGTGGCGCTCTACTTCGGCGGCTGAGGCGGCACGGGCCGGGTGGGCACGGAGGCGCTGCAGACGTCGATGTAGCCGGGGCTGTGCACGAACCAGCCGCCGCGAAAGCGCCGTGCGTCCAGCAACTGCGTCCAGGTCGTGGATTCGGTACGCAGCACCTGCAGGGCCGGCCGCTCTTCGGCCGGCACCTCGGCCAGCAGGCGGATGCGCTGGATGCCGGTGCGCTGCTCGGGCTTGTCGTAGAAGCCCATGGCGGCCGCGCCGCGGGGCAGGGCGGACAGCAGTTCGATCCCCTTGAGCACGCGGCCGACCACGGTGATGTTCAGGTCCAGGCCGCGTGGCGCCTGGCCGATGACGGCATAGAGCTCGGTGCCGTTGCTGGAGTCGACCGCATCGCTGCGACCGGCTCCGACCATGCCGTAGCAATGAGCCAGCCAGGCCTTGCCCGTCTTGGGATCGGCCGCGACGGGCATGCCGCCGGCGAAACCGGTGCGCGGCGCCCAGCCTTCCACGTCGGGCAGCTTGGCGAAGCCGGCATCCTTGCCGATCTTGTCCAGGGCTACCGAGAACTCGGCGGGCAGCTTGGCTTGGGCACCGGCGGGCAGCGGCTTGGCCTTGGCAGCATCCTCGCCGTCGGGGTCGCCCCACTGCGTCACGAAGTTGTCCTGTACGCGCAGGATGGCCAGGCCATCCCAATAGCCGCCGCGCGCCAGGGCACGGATGTTGGCGGCGTGGGCGGGCGCGAAGCGCGGCGCCAGTTCAATGATGACCTGGCCATTCCCTTGGGATGTGACCAGGTCCATCAGCAGCGTGTTCTCGGGGTCCAGGCCGCGCCAGTCGCCGGCGGGCGAGGCGGCCAGGATTTCCTGGGCCGTTTTCTTCGGAGCGACCGCCTTGGGCTTGGGTGCGGCCAGGGCGGTGGACAGCAGGCCGGCGGTGGCCAGCGCGAGTGCGAGGTGTTTCATGGCCGCGCAGCTTAACGGCCGGTCCACGGGCTGCGGCTTGGCGCAAACCTCAGGGTAGGAAGCGCTGCAGTTCGCGGGCGCGCAGGGCTGAGGCGATACGGGTAGCGAGCGCCTGGGCTTCAGACGTTTCCCTCTCGAAGCGAGACGCCACACAGCCGTCGCCGCGCAGGCAGCCCAGCCAGACTTCGGGGTCGCGTTCATCGCAGGCGAGGCCGAAGTGGCAGGGCAGCAGGCGCAGGGCCGCTTGTGCGGTGCCGGGGTCGAGGCGCTGGCCGTCGAAGAAGAGGCGCGGCTCGCCGTCGACGCGGCGTAGCAGCAGGCGTTCGCCGAGTTCGTCGAGCAGCAATGGGTCGGGGCGGGCCATGACGGCATTCAGCAGGGCTGCGTCGTCGAGATCGGACTGCTGGATGGCAAGCAGAGCATCACCGGCAGTCGCCTCGTCGGCGGCGATGTTGACCAGGGCCAGCCACTCGCCGTTGGCGAACTGGCTGCAGCCGGCCGCGAGCGCGGCCCGCCGGGCCACGGCGCGTTGGTGGCGGGCGTCGTTGGCGTCGGACGGTTGGTCTGGCGGTTGCAGGCTGGCCAGGGCATCGCAGCGCCGCGCCAGCGCACGAGCATGCAGTCGGCTGCCGGCCGCCAGGGCTGCCTGCACGCTGGCGCGCAGGCTGGCCTCGGGCGCCGCGAGCAGATCGGTCAAGCTGAGCCTGGGCGCAGTCGCAGCCGGTTGCATCACTGATCGCGCACGCGGCTCGACCGGCTTCTGCGCAGGCTTGGGCGCCGGCGCGACCACGGCTGGCGCAGGCACGACCTCGGCTTCCGCCGCGGGCTGCCCCCACCACGCCCAGGCCAGCAGCGCGACGCCCAGCGCCAGCGCCGTCGGCGGGGCGATCACCAGACCGCTTGCGGCCACCCGTCGGACCCCCAGGTCACGTTGTTGATGAAGAGGACGGGCGCCCCGTTGTTCTGCGCGTCATAGGCATGCCAGGCCATCACCGAGCCGTCGGCCAGCAGCGACTGGCCGCCCGGGCCCTTGAAGCGCGAGCCGCTGCTCGCCAGCACCGTGCCGCCGCCCGACAGCATGGCAACGCCGGCCTTGTCGACATAGGGGCCGGTGATGGAGGTCGAGCGGCCGACGACGATGTAGTAGGTGCTGCTGGCGCCCTTGCAGCAGGCGCCCTTGGAGGCGAAGAGGTAGTAATACGTCGTGCCGTTGATGGCCTTCTTGACGACAAAACCGTTCTCGATGCCGTTGGTCGAGTCCTTGGCAATGTTGACGATGCCGCCTGACGGCGGCTTCAGGTTGACCTTGCTGACGCGGGTGATGTGGATGCCGTTCCAGAACGAGCCGAAGACGAGGTAGGTGTCGCCGTTGTCGGCCACGACGAAGCTCGGATCGATGGCGTTGTAGCCGTCGCCGGACTTGGACGTCAGGATGGCGCCCTGGTCCACCCACTGGCCGGCCGCAATGCCGCCGGCCGAGGTCGTCAGGCCGATGGCCGACTTCTGCGAGCCGAAGCTGGAGATGGCGTAGTAGCAATAGCCGTTGCCCGCGTACTCGCCGCAGCCGGGCGCCCAGACCATGGCGGTCTTGCCCGTGGGCAGATAGCTGGACCACCAGGACAGGCCGCCGGGGAAGATGGGCAGGCCCTGGGTCCAGGCCGTGCCGTTGCTGGAGTATTTGACGCCGATACCGCCGTTGTCGGTGGTCTCGAAGATCCACCAGGTCGAGCTGGTCTTGTAGATGTTGGGGTCGTGGGTGCCGAGCGAGCCGGTCAGTGTCCAGGGCGCCGCTTGTGCAGGGGCCAGCAGGGCGCCGAGCGCGCATGCAGCGGCCAGGCGCACGAGGCGCTTCAAGGTCAGGAACATGGTTTGTCTCCGGGTGTGGCGGGCCGCCTCATTGCGGGCGGCCTCGTGAGTTGCCCGGAACCGGCGCCGGCCCCAGGCAAGCCAATTAAACATGACTATTTATTGATAAACACCCGAAGTAACGCCGATTCAGCAATTGGCATCGCTTAAAAGTAATACTAAAACTTTTCTGACATCGTTGGGTCATGTAAGCGTTGCCATGGCACTTCGGCAGGCAGGTGGCGCCGGCTTCCTACAATGCCTGGATGCCCGAGACTGCCGTTCAAGACCTCCCGTTTGTCCACCTGCGCATGCACACCGAGTTCTCGGTCGTGGATGGCACCTTGAGGACCGACGACGCCGCCGATGCGGCCGCCAAGGACGGGCAGGTGGCGGCGGCCATCACCGACCTGGCCAATCTCTTCGGCGGCATCAAGTTCTATTCGGCCTGTCGCAAAAAGGGCGTGCAGCCCATCCTCGGCGCCGACTGCTGGCTGGAGAGTGACGCCACCGACAAGCCGCCGACCCGCCTGCTGCTGCTGGTGCAGGACAAGCAGGGCTATCTCAACATCTCCGAGCTGCTGTCGCGCGCCTGGATCGACAACGTGCAGCGCAACCAGGCCTGCCTGAAGTGGGAATGGCTGCAGGAGCTCAATGGCGGCCTGATCTGCCTGTCGGGCGCCCAGCATGGCGGCCTGGGTCAGGCCCTGATGCAGGGCGACAAGGTGCGCGCCCGCGAATGGGCGCAGAAGCTGTCCGAGACCTTCCCCAACCGCTTCTACATCGAGCTGCAGCGCGCCGGCTTGGCCGGCCAGGAGGCCCTGGTGCAGGCCAGCGTGCCGCTGGCGGCCGAGCTGGGACTGCCGGTCGTGGCGACCCATCCCATCCAGTTCCTCGGCGAGGACGACTTCGAGGCCCATGAGGCGCGTGTCTGCGTGGCCGAGGGCGAGACCCTGGCCAATCCCAAGCGCATCAAGCGCTTCCTGCCCAGCCAGTACTTCAAGACCCAGGCGCAGATGCGCGAGCTGTTCAAGGATGTGCCCAGCGCCATCCAGAACACGACCGAGATCGCGCGCCGTTGCTCGCTGACCCTGGTGCTGGGCAAGCCGCAGCTGCCCAACTTCCCGACGCCGCTGCTGGAAGACGGCACGCCCATGCCGATGGACCAGTACTTCCGGGAGCTGAGCCACGAAGGCCTGGTCGGTCGGCTGGCGCATCTCTTCCCCAACGAGGCCGAGCGCGACAAGGAGAGACCGCGCTATGTCGAGCGCCTGGACTTCGAGCTCAACACCATCATCAAGATGGGCTTCCCGGGCTACTTCCTCATCGTGTCGGACTTCATCCGCTGGGCCAAGGAAAACGGCTGTCCGGTGGGCCCGGGCCGGGGCTCGGGCGCCGGTTCATTGGTGGCCTATGCGCTGCTCATCACCGACCTGGACCCGCTCAAGTACAACCTGCTGTTCGAGCGCTTCCTGAACCCCGAGCGCGTCTCGATGCCCGACTTCGACATCGACTTCTGCCAGGGCAACCGCGACCGCGTCATCGACTACGTCAAGGACAAATACGGCCGCCCGGCGGTCAGCCAGATCGCGACGTTTGGCACCATGGCCGCCAAGGGCGCGCTGCGCGACATCGGCCGCGTGCTGGGCATGGGCTTCGGCCATGTCGACTCCATCGCCAAGCTCGTTCCCGCCCCGCCCGGCAAGACGGTCACGCTGGCCAAGCTGCCGCCCAACTTCGATCCGGACAAGGCCAAGATGGTCTATGCGCGGCATGAGTCGCCGGAGATCGAGGAGCGCGAGAAGTCCGACGAGGAGGTGGCTGGCCTCTTGGAAATGGCGGCGCGCGTCGAAGGTACGGTGCGCTCCATCGGCATGCATGCCGGCGGCGTGCTGATCGCGCCCGGCAAGATCACCGACTTCTGCCCGCAGTACCAGCAGCCCGGCTCGACCTCGGCCGTCAGCCAGTACGACAAGGACGACGTGGAGGCCATCGGCCTCGTCAAGTTCGACTTCCTGGGCCTGGCCACGCTGACCATCCTGGAGCTGGCCAAGGACTTCATCGTCGCCCGCCATGCCGACCGCAAGGACTTCGACTGGGCCAATGTGCCCCTGGTCGACAAGAAGGTCTTCGACCTCTTCGGCAAGGGCCTGTCGGAAAGCATCTTCCAGTTTGAATCGCCCGGCATGCAGCGGCTGCTGAAGGATGCCAAGCCCTCGCGCTTCGAGGACCTGATTGCCCTGGTGTCGCTGTACCGGCCGGGCCCGATGGACCTGATCCCGTCCTTCGTCGCGCGCAAGCATGGCAAGGAGGTCATCGAGTACCCGCACCCGCTGCTGGAACAGGTGCTGGCCGAGACCTACGGCGTCTTCGTCTACCAGGAGCAGGTGATGCAGTCCGCCCAGGTGCTGGGCGGCTACAGCCTCGGCGGTGCCGACATGTTGCGTCGCGCCATGGGCAAGAAGAAGGCCGACGAGATGGCCGCCCACCGCGCGATGTTCCGCAAGGGCGCGGCCGAGAAAGACATCAATGAGCAGAAGGCCGACGAGGTCTTCGACCTGATGGAGAAGTTCGCGGGCTATGGCTTCAACAAGTCGCACGCCGCCGCCTACGCCTTGCTGAGCTATCACACGGCCTGGCTGAAGACGCATTACACGGCCGAGTTCTACGCCGCGAACATGACCATCGAAATGGACGACACCGACAAGCTCAAGGTGTTGCTCAACGATGCCAAGATCTTTGGCGTCGAGTTCCAGCCGCCCTGCGTGAACAAGGGCATGTATCGCTTCGAGCCGCTCTCCAACCGCCTGGTGAACTATGGCCTGGGCGCCATCAAGGGCACGGGCCGCGGCGCCATCGAGGCCATCATCGCGGCGCGTGAGGCCGGCGGGCCTTTCCTCAGCTTCTACGACTTCTGCCTGCGCGTGGACCGCAAGTCGGTCAACAAGCGCGTGGTGGAGGCGCTGATCAAGGCCGGCGCCTTCGACAGCATCAATCCCGAGCGCTCCAAGCTGCTGGCCAGCGTCGCCCGTGGCTACACCCATGCCGAGACGACCGAGGCCAATGCCGACCAGGGCGGCCTGTTCGATTTCGGCGATTCGCACGCCTCCAGCACCGCCGAACCCGACCTTGTCGACGCGCCGCCCTGGAGCATCAAGGAGAGACTGTCTCTCGAGAAGACCGCCATCGGCTACTACCTGTCGGGCCACCTCTTCGACCAGAGCGGCTCGGAGGTCAGGCGCATCGTCAAGCGTCAGATCGCCGACTTGGCAGACAGCCGCGAGCCGACGCTCGTCGCCGGCATCGTCAGCGGCATGCGCGTCATCAACGGCCAGCGCGGCCGCGTCGCCATCTTCAAGATCGACGACAAGAGCGACGCCATCGAGGCCGTGGCCAACGAGGAATTGCTGAACGCCAACAAGGAATTGCTGGCCGAGGACGAACTCATCATTGCCCAGGGCAAGGTGCAGAACGACCGCTTCTCCGGCGGCCTGCGCATGAACGTGCAGGCGGTCTGGAGCCTGGCGGCGGCGCGCGCCAAGTTCGGCCGCCACCTGCTGCTCGGCAATGCCGGCTCGGCGGGGCTGATCAAGGAGCTGGTGGAGCGTTTCCCGCCCCGCGACGTCGAGACGGAAGAGGGCGGTACGAGGAAACTGGGCCTGCCGGTGCGGGTGTCGGTCAAGGCCGAAGCCGAGGCCGGTGGCGTCGGTGCGCGTTGGCTGGTGGAGCTGGGCGAAGCCAGCCGCTTCTGGCCCGCCGACGATGCTTTGGCCAAATTGGGCACGGCGGCTGAGGTCATTTACGAAGTTGGATAAGGCTTGGCATCGGCGATGATCCTCGCCAATGCTGCAAGCCGTGCCCAAGCCCCTGTCGCAGCCGATGGGGCTCAACCGTACGCAGCCGGTCACGGGGCTGATCCTGACCGGTGGCGGCGCCCGCGCGGCCTACCAGGTGGGTGTGCTGGCGGCAATCGCCCAGTTGCGCCGTGATGCCGGCCAGACCCAGCACAACCCTTTCCCCGTCATCAGCGGCACCTCGGCCGGCGCCATCAACGCGTCGACGCTGGCCTGCCACGCGGATGACTTCGACGGTGCCGTCGACGGCCTGGTGCACCTCTGGCAGGGCCTGCATGTCGAGAACATCTACCGAGCCGACGCCTTCGAGGCGGTGCGCAGCGGCGCGCGCTGGCTCAGCATGCTCAGCCTGGGCTGGGCCATTGCCCGCTGGACCCGCAGCCGCCCACGCAGCCTGCTGAACAACGCGCCGCTGCGCGAACTGCTGGCGCGTTATCTCGACATGCACCGCATCGAGACCATGCTGGACGGCGGCCATCTGCGTGCGCTGGCGCTGACGGGCTCCAGCTACACCTCGGGCCAGCACGTCACCTTCTTCCAGACCCACCACCACGTCGTGCCCTGGCTGCGCGAGCAGCGCATGGCCGTGCAGGCCAAGCTGACGCTGGTCCACCTGATGGCCTCGTCGGCCATCCCCTTCATCTTCCCGGCCGAGCTGATCGAGCTCGAAGGCCTGCCGGAATGGTTCGGTGACGGCTCGATGCGCCAGAGTGCGCCCATTTCGCCGGCCGTGCACCTGGGCGCCGAGCGGGTCCTCGTCATCGGCGCCGGCCGCATGAAGGAGCCCGAGGGCCGGCGCGTCGGCGCGACAGAGCAGCACCCCAGCATGGCCCAGATCGCCGGCCATGCGCTGTCCAACATCTTCCTGGACGCGCTGTCGGTCGACGTCGAGCGCCTGCGCCGCATCAACCGCACGCTGGCCCTGCTGCCGCGCGAGACGCGGGCGGCCACGGCGCTGCGGCCCATCGAGCTGCTTGTCATCGCGCCCAGTCGCCGCCTGGACGACCTCGCCGGCGAGCACCAGGCCAGCCTGCCGAATTCGGTGCGCGCCATGCTGAGGGCCTTCGGCGTCAGCGGCAAGGGCAACAAGACCAGCGGTTCGGCCCTGGTCAGCTATCTGCTGTTCGAGCCCAGCTTCGTCAACGAGCTGATCAACCTGGGCATGAGCGACACCCTGGCCAAGCGGGCCGAGGTGCAGCGCTTCTTCGGCTGGCCGGCGCGGGCGCCGCAGATCGATCCCAGCCTGCTGAGGCGCAGCCGTTCAGCCGGGTTCGCGGCCGGTTGCTGAGAAAGGCTGACCGGCCACGCGCAGGCCGGCGGCGGACAGCTTGCGGGCCATGGCGGTTTTGATGCCTGGCACCCGTTGCGTCAAGTCGGTCCAATCCTTGTATGGCCTCGAAGCGAGCAAGCGCTGCACGAGGGCGGGGCCAAGGCCAGGCAAGGATTCCAGTTCGGCCCGCGTCGCCGTATTGGCCTCGACTTCGGTCTGAGCCAGGGCCGGCGCAGCCGCCCACAGCAGCAGCGCCCGGCGTTTCATACGTCGCCCGCCTGGGCCCTCACCATGGCCGCATAGGCGCCGTCGCGGGCGATCAGCTCGGCATGGGTGCCGGTCTCGACCAGCTTGCCCGCGCCCAGCACATGGATGGCGTCGGCGTCGCGGATGGTGGAGAGGCGGTGGGCGATGACGATCAGCGTCTTGCGGCCCGACCAGGCGGACAGGGCCTGCTGCACGGCGCGTTCGCTCTCGGTGTCCAGGGCCGAGGTGGCCTCGTCGAAGATCCAGATCGGTGCGTCCTTGTACAGGGCCCGCGCGATGGCCAGGCGCTGGCGCTGGCCGCCGGACAGCTTGCTGCCGTTGGCACCGACGGCCGTCTCCACGCCCTCGGGCAGGGTCTGCACGAAGTCCCACAGATGGGCGGCGCGCAGGGCGGCCTCGAGTCGCGCGTTGTCTCGAGGTTGCGCGTAGGCGATGTTGTTGGCCACCGAGTCGTCGAAGAGGACGATGTCCTGGGACACGACGGCGAACTGGCGACGCAGGCTCAGGCGCGTCAGCGTCTCGACGTCATGGCCGTCCAGCAGCACACGGCCGCCGTCGGGCCGGCCGAAGCCCAGCAGCAGATGCACGATGGAACTCTTGCCCGCGCCCGAGGCGCCCACCAGGGCCGTCGTCTTGCCGGCAGGGAAGGCCAGACTCAGCCCGTCCAGGGCGGGCTGGGCCGCGCCGGGGTAGGTCAGGCTGACGTCCTGCATGGCCAGTTCGCCGTGAGCGTGCCCCGGCAGCTCGAGGCTGCCGCTGTCGACTTCCTTGGGCAGATCCATCAGCTCGAAGCAGCCCTTGGCGATGACGTTGGCGCGGGTCAAGGGTGCGGCCAGGTCGGACAGGTGGCGCAGGCGCGAGGTCAGCAGGATGAGGGCGGTGACGAACTCAGCGAAGGCCTGCACGCCGGTGCCCTCGTGACGGGCCTGCCACAGCGCCACGCAGATGATGAAGGACAGGCCCACGCTGGCCACCAGCTGCGACAGCGGCTGCGACAGCGCGCCGGCCGTGACCGTCTTCATGGTGTTGCGCCTTACCTCCTGCGAGACGTCCGCGAAGCGCTCACGCTCATAGCCTGCGGCGCCGAACTGCCGCACGACCCGCCAGGCCCGCGTCAGGTCGTCCACCTTGTTGACCAGCAGCAACTGGGCGTCATAGGAGCGTGAAGCCATCAGCCGCACGCGCTGGTTGACCTTCTTCATGACCAGGGCCATCAGCGGCGTCACGACCAGCGCCAGCAGCGTCAGCTGCCAGTTCAGGAAGAACAGATAGACCAGGATGGCCAGCGCGGGCAGGCCGTCGCGCAGCACGCTCATGCCGACGTCACCCACCAGCTGCAGGATCTGCTGCGGGTCGTTGACGACCTTGCTGACCGCCGTGCCGGGCTGCATGCGCGTGTAGACCTGGGCGTCCAGCCGCAACAGCGCATCGGCGAGAGCGGCGCGGAAGTCCAGCACGCTGCGGGTGACGGTCCAGTTGAACAGGTACTGGCCGGCGAAGCTGAACACGCCGCGGATCACGTACAGGCCGATCAGCGTGACCGGCACCATCCACAGCGGGAAGGCATCCTTGGTGAAGCCCTCGCCGAAGGCATAGCCGATCAGCTTGGGCAGCATGGGCTCGGTGGCCGCGGCGCCGATATAGGCAATCACGGTCAGCAGGGCGCCCCAGCGGTGGGGGTAGACGAACTGGCCGAGGCGGCGGCCGACAGAGGCGTTGGTGTCGAGAGACATGGGGCGGGATTGTCGCGCCTACACTGCGCGCCCCATGTCGAACGATTCCGCCTTGAGAGCGCGTCCGAAAGTCGTTCATTTCGTGACCGGCGGTTTTTCCGGCGCCACCCAGGTCGCCGTCGACCTCTGCCTGTCGGCCCTGCAGGGCGGGCCTTTCGAGCCCGTCCTCATCCTGCGCCACAAGCCTCACACCCCCATGGCCCGCGTGGACGCCCTGCGCGCCCAGGGCCTGCAGCTGCTGCTGGTGCCCGCCCACTGGGTGCACCGACGCACGCAGATCGAGCTGGCGCGCCTGCTGACAGAGATCCAGCCCATCGCCTTGCTGGCCCACGGCTTTCCTGAACATCTGATCGGCCGCCAGGCCGGACTGGATGCCGGCGTGCCGGTGCTGATCCAGGTCGAGCACAACTCGCGCGAACGCTATATGCCCTGGAGCCTGCGCGAGAGCCGGCGTCTGGCCGACAAGAGCGCGGCCCTGGTCGGCGTCAGCGAGGGTGTGCGCCAGAGCCTGCTGGCGCAGGGCCTGCCGGCGGACAAGATCCTCGCCATTCCCAACGGCGTCGACCTGTCGCGCTTTGCGGTGGCCGGTGGCGAGCGCGAGGCCGGTCTTGTCATGTCGGCCCGCTTTGCGCGTCAGAAGGACCATGGGACTCTGGTCGAGGCCATGGGGCTGCTGGCCGGGCAAGGCCTGAATCCGCGGCTGCAATTGGCCGGCACCGGGCCGCAGCAGAGCCGCATCAAGGCCAAGGCGGCAAGGCTGGGCCTGGGCGGGCAGATCGTCTTCCTCGGCCACCATGCCGACATGCCTGGGCTGCTGCGGTCCCAGTCCATCTACGTGCTGTCCACCCACTACGAGGGCATGCCCCTGGCTCTGGTGGAAGCGATGGCGGCGGGCTGCGCCTGCGTGGCTTCCGATGTCATCGGCGTGCGCGGCGTCATCGAAGAGGGCGTGACGGGCCTGTTGGTGCCCGAGAGTCAGCCCCGGGCGCTGGCGGATGCCATCGCGCGTTTGCTGCGCGACCCCGCGCTGGCGGCACGCCTGGGCTCGGCGGCTCGCGAACGCGCCCTGGCCGAGCATGGCCTGGCGCTGATGCGGGAGCGCTACGAGGCGTTGATCACGCGCTGCGCCACCACTGCAGGCCACGCAGCCAGCGTCCCCGCCTGAAGTAGGCGGCCAGCAGCTCGCGTTTCGTCAGCGGCGAGCTGCTGTCGAAGCGTTCGGCGTCCAGGGCCGAACCACGCAACGCCTCTCCGTCCAACTGCTGTCTTCGACGCTTGGCACGCAGCAGGGTGCGGGCACAGAAGTGCGCGATCTCGAAGCGTGTGTCGTCGGTCAGCTTCGGCAGCTCGGCGGCCAAGCCGGCGAGAGCCCAGGTCCAGTCGTCCAGGCGCTTCACGTCGAGGCTGGCGAGCAGGCTGCCACCGCGCTGGCGGTAGGCAATCCAGACTTCGGCCACATGCAGATGCCGCGGCGTGTTCAGCAGCAGGCGCGGGTAGACGGCCATGTCCTCGAAGACGCGCCCCTCGGGGAAGCGCAGGGTGGCCGGCCAGCAGGCGCGGCGCACGACCTTGCTCCAGGGGTGGAACTGGCCGTGGACGAAGAAGCCGCGCAGGCGCTGGTCGACGTCTTCCGTCAGCACGCCAGAAGGGCCGTCGAAGCTGGCGATATGGCGGTGGCGGGGCTTGAGGGATTCTGTCGACGGGCCGTCGTCGAAGACGCGGAAGTCGCAGCTCAGCAGGTCGGGCCGGTGTTGTTCGATCAGCGCCTTCAGCCGCGGAATGACGCCGGGCTCGACAAGGTCGTCGGGGTCGATGAACCACAGATAGTCGCCGCGCGCCTCATCCAGCAGCCGGTTGCGCGCCGCGCTGACGCCGCGGTTCTCGGGTTGGCGGATCAGCCTCGCCCGCGGCAGCAACTGTTCAACAAGGGCTGCCGAACCGTCTGGCGAAGCGTCGTCGACAAAGACCAGCTCGACACCTTCATCGAGCTGAGGCTTCAGGGATTCAATGCAGGCCCTCAGCCAGGGCTCGACCCGATACATCGGGAACAACAGGCTGAGCCAAGGCACCGCGCTCACGACTTGCTGTCGAGCAGATGGCGCAGGGCGCTGAAGGGCGATACCCAGCCGCGCCGCCAGTTGCGCTCGACGACGGTGCGGTCGCCGCCGCGCAGTTTCAGCACGGCCGGCAGCACGCGGGGGCAGGGCACCAGGGCCAGGCGGGCGAACAGGTGGCGCTTGCGCCAGCCCACGCCGGCATGCCAGGCGAAGGGGCCGTCCTCGGCGCGCAGCAGCACCAGGCGCGCGATCTGCGGCTCGCGGTCCAGCAGCTCGCTGGCCGCCACATGCATCAGCAGATAGCGCTGGAAGTCTTCCGTCAGGGCCTGCACCACGCGTTCGCGCCGGCCTTCGCCTTGCAGGCGTTGCAGCAGGGCTTCGGCGCCTTCGTCCAGCGCACGGTCGAAGGCAGAGGCGAGCGCGGTGGCGAAGTGGCCGCCGGGCACCGAGGCCATCAACCAGTTCTCGACGATGGGCAGTTCGGGCCGCGTCGTGTAGCGGTCGATGTAGAAGCCGACATAGTCCGCGGCGCGCTTCTTGCGGGTCTCGTGCAGCCAGGCCAGGTCGCGGCTCAGCAGCATGGAGGCATCCATCCAGATGCCGCCGTGGCGGGCCAGCAGATGGATGCGCAGCCAGTCGGCCTGACGGTAGGCGGGCAGGGCGTCGAAGTCGGCGCGCAGCTCGGGCAGCCAGCTCATGACGCTGTCGCGGTCCAGCAGGCGCACGTCATGGTCGGGCGCGAAGCGGCGCCAGTTGGCCAGGCAGGCCTGGATGAAGTCAGGCGCGGGTGCGGCCTGCCAGTAGGTCCAGATGATCCTGGGAATGTCGTCCTGGCAAAGGGGCGCGTTGTCTCCCACCATGACGGCCCGCGTCTGCGTCGGCACCTTGGCGCGCAGCACGGTAGCCAGCTCGCGCAGCACCAGGCCGGCGATGACGGCCATCAGGCCGAGAACGACGATGTTCATTCTTTCCAGTGGTCGGCGATCCAGCGTGCCGGGCGGGCATGCCGCCAATTGCCGTTGCTGCGGCCGGCCAGCGCGTCGGGCGGGTTCATGACGCCGTGGAAGATCAGGATGCGAGCGCCCTCGGGAATGAAGGGATCACGCCAGTAGCTCGTCGGCCAGGCCGGGATGCAGTGGTATTTGTAGCTGGCGCACCAGGCGGCGTCCCAGTACTTGAGCAAGCCCCGCCGGTGCAGCACGGCGGACAGGAAGGCCTGCTCGTTGCGGAACTCGGCCTTGGCCTTGGCCTGGTCGGCGACGAACTCGGTCAGCACATCCTGGTGGGCGCCCAGCTCCCAGCGGTAGACCGAGGAATTGCCGGTGACGCGCCAGGGGCGCTTCCAGTCATGGATGACGAGGAACTCGCCCGGCACCTCGAAGAAGGGCGTGATGTCGCCGACGATGACGACGTCCAGGTCCAGGAACAGCGCGGTGCCGCTCAGGCCGTACTCGCTGACGAGGACGGGGCTGAAGGTGGTCAGCTTCTTCCAGCCGCGCTCGGGCTCGCCATTGGGCAGGGTCAGTTCGGGGATGGGGAAGCACTTCACTTCGCCGCGGATGCCTTCGGTGCGGTCGGTCAGGCAGGCGAACTGGAAGTCGCCCTTCAGATGCCGGCGCACCATCGCATACAGCCGGTTGACGTACTCGGGGCCGTACTTGGTGCCCCACTTCATGCAGACGATGGTGCGGTCAGAGCTCTTCGACATGGCGCGGCGGGTAGGTGTCCCAGTTCAGGCAACCGGGGCACTGCCAGAAATAGTGGGCGGCTTCGAAGCCGCAGGCGGCGCAGCGATAGCGCAGCAGGGGCTTGGTGGCCCTCTCCAGCGTCTGCACCATGGGGCCGGCCTCGTCGGCAGGCAGGGCGGAGGCGTTGAGCTTGAGCAGATCCGTTGCGGCTGACAGCGCCGGCTGCTCGCGCAGATGGGCGGCCAGGCGCTCGCGCTGCGGGCCGGGCTGCAGCGTGGCCAGGGCGCGCAGCAGATGCATGCTGGGCGCGCGCTGGTACTGCTCCAGCAGCAGGGCGATGGCGCGCTCGGGCTGGCCCAGGCTCTGGGCCGCGGCGGCGCAGTCGGCGGCGACGAGGTTGAAGGCCGGCGGGTTGGCGGCCAGCAGCTTGGCAAACGCCGCCAGGGCAGCCTCGGCCTGGCCGGCCTTCAGCAGCAGCTGGCCTTGCAGCACGTAAGCGCGGGCCGCTTCGGGCGCGCGGCGCTGGGCCTGGTCGAGCAGGGCCGGCACGAGGTCGGTGTGGCCCTGCGATTGCGCGACCAGAGCCTGCTCGCAGAGGTAATGGGCGATGCGGTTGGAGAAGGAGCCGGTGCCGGCCGACTCCAGCTCGGCCGCCACTTCCGCGGCCTTGGCCCAGTCGCGCGAGCGCTCGTACAGCGACAGCAGGGCCAGGCGGGCTTCGCGCTCGAAGGCGGTGCCGCGCAGCTCGGCATAGGCGGCCTCGGCGCGGTCGAACAGGCCGGCCTTGAAGAAGTCCTGGGCCAACTCGTGCTGGGCGCGATCGCGGTCGGTCTTGGGGAGGTCGCCGCGGCGCAGCAGGTGCTCGTGCACGCGTACGGCGCGCTCGGTCTCACCGCGGCGGCGGAACAGGCTGCCCAGCCCAAAGTGCAGTTCGGAGGTGTCGGGGTCGTTCTGGACGGCTTCGATGAAGGCGTCGATGGCCTTGTCCTGCTGCTCGTTCAGCAGCAGGTTGAGTCCCTTGAAATAGGCCTTGGGCGACTCGCGCTGCTCGAGCTTCCACTGCTTGGAGTCGAGCTTGGAGGCCAGCCAGCCGAGGACGAAGACGACGGGCAGGACGAAGAGCAGCCAGCGCGGATCAAACTCCATCTTGGTGGGCGGCGTAAGGGGCAGAGGGGACTTCGGTGGCCGGGGCGGGCGTGCCGGGCAGAGGTTCGGCGCGCTGGGCGGCGCGGCGGTGGCGCCACCAGGACGGCACCATGGCCAGCACGCCGAAGGCCGCGCCGAAGCCGAAGGCCAGCAGCACGATGATGACCTGCGGTGCGCGCCATTCGTGGCCGAAGAACCAGCGCACGACGGCCTCGTGGCTGTTGTTCAGCGCGAAGGCGAACAGCGTGAAGAAGAGCAGGGCCCGCAGGAGCCAGACAAGGGTGCGCATGGCCCCGGATTTTGCGTCAGGCGTCGGTGACGGGGAGATGCTTGTCGACGGCTTCGCGCAGGGCCTTGCCGGGCTTGAAGTGGGGCGCCAGCTTCTCGGGGATCATGACCTGCTCGCCGCTGCGCGGGTTGCGGCCGACGCGGGGCGGGCGGCGGCTGATGGAGAAGCTGCCAAAGCCGCGGATCTCGATGCGGTGGCCGCGCGCCAGGGCGTCGCTCATGGCGTCGAGGATGGTCTTGACGGCGAACTCGGTGTCGCGCTGGGTCAATTGGCCAAATCGTTCGGCGAGCACGGCGACGAGGTCGGAGCGGGTCATGGCGGAGCGGCTTTGTCGTTCTTGAATTGAAACAGGCCCGCTGGCGAGGCCGGCGAGCCTGTGGGGAGCATACCCGGCCTCCGAGGAAGCCGGGCAGGTCAAACAGAGCTTAGTTGCCCTGGTTGTCCAGCTTGGCGCGCAGCAGGGCGCCCAGGCTGGTGGTGCCGGCGTTCTCACGCTCGCTCGACTGGCTCAGGCGCTGCATGGCTTCCTGGTTGTCGGCGTTGTCCTTGGCCTTGATGGACAGCTGGATGTTGCGGGTCTTGCGGTCGATGTTGACGACGATCGCGGTGACTTCGTCGCCTTCCTTCAGCACGTTGCGGGCGTCTTCCACGCGGTCGCGGGAGATTTCCGAAGCGCGCAGATAGGCCATCACGCCGTCAGCCAGCTCGACTTCAGCGCCGCGCGGGTCCACGGTCTTGACCTTGCCGGTCACCGAGGCGCCACGGTCGTTGATCGTGGTGTAGGCGGTGAAGGGGTCGCTGTCCAGCTGCTTGATGCCCAGGGAGATGCGCTCGCGCTCGACGTCCACGGCCAGCACGACGGCTTCGACTTCCTGGCCCTTCTTGAAGTTGCGAACGGCGGTCTCGCCGGACTCGTCCCAAGACAGGTCGGACAGGTGCACCAGGCCGTCGATGCCCTGGGCCAGGCCCACGAACACGCCGAAGTCGGTGATGGACTTGACCGGACCCTTGACCTTGTCGCCGCGCTTGACGTTCTCGGCGAACTCTTCCCACGGGTTGGCCTTGCACTGCTTCATGCCCAGGCTGATGCGACGCTTGTCTTCGTCGATTTCCAGAACCATGACTTCGACTTCGTCGCCCAACGAGACCAGCTTGCTGGGGGCGATGTTCTTGTTGGTCCAGTCCATCTCAGACACGTGAACCAGGCCTTCGATGCCCGGCTCGATCTCGACGAACGCGCCGTAGTCGGCGATGTTCGTGACCTTGCCGAACAGGCGGGTGCCGGTCGGGTAGCGGCGGGCCACGCCGAACCACGGGTCGTCGCCCAGCTGCTTGATACCCAGCGAGACGCGGTTCTTCTCGGCGTCGAACTTCAGGACCTTGGCGGTCAGTTCCTGGCCGACCTGAACGACTTCGCTCGGGTGGCGGACACGGCGCCATGCCATGTCCGTGATGTGCAGCAGGCCGTCGATGCCGCCGAGGTCGACGAAGGCGCCGTACTCGGTGATGTTCTTGACCACGCCCTGGACGATCGCGCCTTCCGACAGCGTTTCCAGCAGCTTGGCGCGCTCTTCACCCATGGAGGCTTCGACCACGGCGCGACGCGACAGCACAACGTTGTTGCGCTTGCGGTCGAGCTTGATGACCTTGAATTCCATGGTCTTGCCCTCGAACGGGCTCATGTCCTTCACCGGGCGGGTGTCCAGGAGCGATCCGGGCAGGAAGGCGCGGATGCCGTTGACCAGGACGGTCAGGCCGCCCTTGACCTTGCCGGAGACGGTGCCGGTCACGAAGTCGCCGGACTCCAGAGCGGTTTCCAGGCTCAGCCACGAGGCCAGGCGCTTGGCCTTGTCGCGCGACAGGATGGTGTCGCCGTAGCCGTTTTCGATGGCGTCGATGGCGACGGAGACGAAGTCGCCGACTTGGACTTCCAGTTCGCCCTGGTCGTTCTTGAATTCGTCGATGGGCACATAGGCCTCGGACTTCAGGCCGGCGTTGACGACGACGAAGTTGTGTTCGACACGAACGACTTCAGCAGAGATCACTTCGCCAGCGCGCATGTCGGAGCGCTGCAGCGACTCCTCGAACATTGCGGCAAAGGATTCCATGCCGGAAGCGGCGGTTTGGGTTTGGGACATGTTGATAGATCCTGGTGCGGCGGGGAACCCCGACGCGGCGTGCAGACGAGCTGCGGGTTAAGTTGTTGACATCGCGGCCCTCAGTGAACTGACGTTCGGAGGGAAGGGCCGCGGGCCGTGGCTTCTCAAGCCTGGACCTTTTTGAAGACCCGTCAGTAACGAGCCGTCAAAAAGGCCGGCGCTTTTGCCACCAGTCCAGCACCTGGGTCACCGATTCCTCGATGCCCAGCGCCGAGTTGTCCAGCAACAGCGCGTCTTGTGCGGGAGCCAGAGGTGAGGCCGAGCGGTTCTTGTCCCGTTCGTCCCGCGCCTCCAAATCTTCGCGCAAGCTCTCGATATTAGCCGAAATCCCTTTGGAAATCAATTGCTTATACCGTCGCTCGGCGCGCGTGGCGGCGCTGGCCGTGAGGAATACCTTGAGCGCGGCATCCGGGAAGATGGCCGTGCCCATGTCCCGGCCGTCGGCCACCAGGCCGGGCAGGCGGCGGAAGTCCAGCTGCAGCTGGTTCAGGGCCTGGCGCACCTCGGCGTGGGCGGCCACCTGGGAGGCCAGCAGGCCGGTGGCTTCGGCACGCAGCCGGGCGCTGACGTCTTCGGCGCCCAGGAACACCTGGCCATTGCTGAAACGCAGTTGCAGCGTCGGCACGATGGCGGCCACGGCCTGGCCATCGTCGAGATTCAGGCCGGCGCGGCGCGCGGCCAAGCCGGTGACGCGGTAAAGGGCGCCGGAATCCAGCACGCCGAAACCCAAGGCCTTGCCGACCTCGTCCGCGAGCGTGCCCTTGCCGGAAGCAGTCGGGCCGTCGATGGTGATGACGGGAATGTCTGCGGCCTTCGCCGCGACGACGCCGAACAGGGTCTCGAAATAGTCCGGGAAGGTCTTGGCGACGCAATGCGGCTCGAGGATGCGCACCGGCACGGCTTGGTCGGTGACCAGACCATTGAAGGCAGCCAGCGAGAAGCACATGGCGACGCGGTGGTCGTCATAGGTGTGGATGGAGGCGTCCTTCCAGTCGCGCAGCGGCTGCACGCGGATCCAGTCCGGGCCTTCCTCGACCGTCGCACCCAGCTTGCGCAACTCGGTGGCCATGGCGGCGATGCGATCGGTCTCCTTGACGCGCCAGCTGGCGATATTGGTCAGCGTCGTCGGGCCGTCGGCATACAAGGCCATGACCGTCAGGGTCATGGCCGCGTCGGGGATGTGGTTGCAGTCCAGCGTGATGCCCTTCAGCGGCCAGGCGCCGCGCCGGACTTCCAGCCAGTTCGGGCCGGCCTGGACCTCAGCGCCCATGGCGGCGGCGGCCTCGATGAAGCGCACGTCGCCCTGCAGGGATTCGCTGCCCACGCCTTCGATGCGGACGGGCGTGTCGGCGGCGGCGATGGCACCCAGGCCGACGAAATAGGAGGCCGAGGACGCGTCGCCCTCGACGAAGACCTCGCCCGGCGAACGGTAGCGGCTGCCGGCCGGGATGACGAAGGCCTCCCAGCCCTCGCGCTTCACTTCGATGCCGAAGCGCGCCAGCAGGGCCAGCGTGATCTCGATATACGGCTTGGAGATCAGCTCGCCGATGACCTCGACGCGGACGTCCTGCTCGGCGACCAGCGGCAGGGCCAGCAGCAGGGCGGTCAGGAACTGGCTGGAGACGTCGCCGCGCACGCGCACCGGCGTGTCCAGGGCCAGCCTCGACGGGCCGCGCAGGCGCAGCGGCGGGTAGCCGGCATTGCCGAGGTCGTCGATCTCGCAGCCCAGGCCGCGCAGCGCGTCGACCAGGTCGCCGATGGGGCGCTCGTGCATGCGCGCCACGCCGGAAACCTCGAAGCTGCCGCCTTGCGTGGCGGCCAGCACTGCGAGGGCGGCGGTGAGGGGACGCATGGCCGTGCCGGCATTGCCCAGGAAGAGCTTGGCCTCCTTGGCACGCAATTGGGCGCCGAGGCCGTCGATGACGATGGCTTCGCCTTCGCGCCAGACGCCGCAGCCCAGCGCCCGCAGCGCGTCCAGCATGACGGCCGTGTCGTCGGAAGCCAGCAGGTCACGCACGACCGTCTTGCCTTCGCTGAGCGCGGCCAGCAGCAGCACGCGGTTGGAAATGCTCTTGGAGCCGGGCAGGCGCACCGTGCCTGCGGCGCCGCGTAGCGGCGGCAGGTCGAGGAAGGGGATCTTGAACATCACTTGCCGGCCGGGCGGCCGGGTGGGGAAACGGGGGGCGGATTGCCCCAGGCGGAGCGGCCTTCGGAAATGGGGCGCAGCGCGGCCTCGAGGCTGGCGGCGTCGCCGGATTCAATCAGGGCCTCGAGTTGGTCCAGCATGGTGCGGAAGCGCTTGGACTGGGCCAGTACCTCGTGCTTGTTGGCCAGGAGAATGTCGCGCCACACGGCGGGCTCGCCGGCGGCGATGCGGGTGAAGTCGCGAAAGCCCGGTCCAGCCAGGCTGAGATAGTCGCGCGCCGCCGGTTGCTCGGCGATGGCCTGGAAATAGGCGAAGGCCAGCAGATGCGGCAGGTGGCTGACGGCGGCAAAGGCCGCGTCGTGGTTGTGCGGCCGCATCTTCAGCACCGTGGCGCCCAGGGCCGACCAGATGTCCGTCGCGCGTTGCACCAGCATCGGGTTGGTGAAGGGCTGCGGCGTCAGGATGACCTGGCGGCCCTCGTAGAGCGTGGCCTCGGCGTGCTGCACGCCGCCCGACTCCTTGCCGGCGATGGGGTGGCAGGGCACGAAGCTCGCCGCCCGATCACCCAGCGCACGACGCGAAGCCTCGATGACGTCGCACTTCGTCGAGCCCACGTCCATGAACAGGACGCCCGGGTTGACGAGGTGGCGGATGGCCTTGAGCGTGCTCTCGGTGGCCGACACGGGGACGGCGATCAGCACGATGTCCGAGCCCGACACCGCCAGCAGGGCCGATTCGGCGGCGACGTCGATGACGCCGAGCTTCTTGGCCTGCTCCGTCGTCGACGGCGACTTGCTGTAGCCGACGACACGCTTGACCAGGCCGGCCTTCTTCATCGCCAGCGCAAAACTGCCGCCCATCAGGCCGCATCCGATCACGCCGAGCTGGTTGAACATGATTTAGTTTTTCACCGGGTAGGCGCCCAGCATCTTGAAGAAGGCGCAGAGCTCGCGCAACTCGTTCAGCGCTGCAGCGACGTGAGGCTGGGTCGGGTGGCCGTCGAGGTCGATGTAGAAGTAGTAGTCCCACTGGCCGGTGCGGGCCGGGCGGGACTCCAGGCGGGTCATGGAGACGCCATGCTTCTTCAGCGGCACCAGCAGGTCATGCATGGCGCCGGGGCGGTTGGGCACGGAGACGACCAGGCTGGTGCAGTCGCGGCCGGTGGCCGGCGGCGTGGCCATGGTCTGGGGCAGCGTGATGACGGCGAAGCGCGTGCGGTTGTAGGCCTCGTCCTGGATGGCGTGGGCCACGATGTGCAGGCCGAACAGCGTGGAGGCGCGCTCGCTGCCCAGGGCCGCCCAGGCCGGGTTCTCGGCCGCCAGGCGCGAGCCTTCGGCATTGCTGGACACCGCGCGGCGCTCGACATCGGGCAGGTGCTTGTTCAGCCAGTTCTGGCACTGGGCCAGGGCCTGGGGATGCGCCAGCACCGCCTCGATGCCGTGCATGGACGGCTCCTTGCGCATCAGGTTGTGGCGGATCAGCAGGCTGACCTCGCCGACCACGTGGCAGGGCGTGTGCAGGAAGAGGTCCAGCGAGCGCGTGACGACGCCCTCGGTCATGTTCTCCACGCCGACGACGCCGAACTGCGCGCTGCCGCTGGCCGTCGCGTGGAAGACCTCGTCGAAGTTGGCGCAGTAGGTCATGTCGGCCGCGCCACCGAAGTACTCGAGGGCGGCCTGCTCGCAGAAGGTGCCCATCGGACCCAGCACGGCGACGCGCTGCGGCGACTCCAGGGCCAGGCAGGCGGACATGATCTCGCGCCAGATGGCCGACACATGCTCGGCCTTCAGCGGGCCGGGGTTGGCAGCGCGGATCTTGTCGATGACCTGGGCGACACGGTCCGGGCGGAAGAAGGGCGTGCCTTCGGCGCGCTTGATCTCGCCGACCTGTTCGGCGACGCGGGCGCGTCGGTTCAGCAGTTCCAGCAACTGCTTGTCCAGACCGTCGATCTGGCCGCGCAGCGCCAGCAGGGCCTGGGAGGCGACGGGTTCAGCCATGGCGGGCCTCGAAATCCTTCATGAACGACACCAGGGCCTGCACGCCTTCCAGCGGCATCGCGTTGTAGATGGAGGCGCGCATGCCGCCCACCGACTTGTGGCCCTTGAGCTGCAGCAGACCGGCCGCCTTGGCCTCAGACAGGAAGCTGTCGTTCAGCTTCTCGTCCTTCAGGAAGAAGGGCACGTTCATGCGCGAGCGGCAGGTGGCGTCGACGCGGTTCTCATAGAAGCCGGACGCGTCCAGGGCCGAATAGAGCAGGGCGGCCTTGTCGATATTGCGCCGCTCGATGGCCGCGAGGCCGCGCCTGCCGCCGTATTCGAGGCCCTTGACCCACTGGAACACCAGGCCGGCGACGTAGATGCCAAACGTCGGCGGCGTGTTGTACATGGAGTTGTTCGCCGCCACGGTCTCGTAGTTGAAGGCCGTGGGGCAGATGTCCAGGGCGCGGCCGAGCAGGTCCTCGCGCACGAAGACGAGCGTGACGCCCGCGGGGCCGATGTTCTTCTGCGCGCCGCCGAAGGCCAGGCCGACGCGGCTCCAATCGATGGGGCGGGACAGCAGGTGCGACGAGCAGTCGATGACCAGGGGCACGCCGTGGGTCAGATGCGGCAGGTCGTGGAACTCGACGCCGTCGATGGTCTCGTTGGTGCAGACGTGGACGTAGGCTGCGTCGTCGCGCAGTTGCCAGTCCCTGGGGATGATTCGGCCGTTGCCTTCAGCGGCCACGTGCACATCGGCATAGCGGCGTGCCTCGGACGCGCTCTTGCGCGACCAGGAGCCGGTGACGACGACGTCGACCTTGCCGCCGCGGCTCAAGTTCAGCGGCACGATGGCGTTCTCGCCCAGGCCGCCGCCCTGCATGAAGAGGATGCGGACGTTGGCCGGCACGGCGAGCAGCTCGCGCAGATCGGCCAGGGCTGTTTCCAGGATGCTGCCAAATTCCTTGCCGCGGTGGCTCATCTCCATGACGCTCATGCCGCTGCCACCCCAGTCCAGCATCTCGCTCGCCACCCGGTGCAGCACCGGTTCGGGGAGGGTCGCCGGGCCGGCGGAGAAATTGAACGGGCGGGCAGTGGTCATCGAGGTGAGAGCGGCTACTTCTTGGGCGCCGAAGCTGCGGCCTTGGGCGCTGGTGCGGGTGCCGCGGGCTTGGAGGCCGCGGCAGGCTGTGGCTGAAGGCCCAGTTGCTTGGCGAGGTTGGTCTGCAGGGTCTTGAGGCGACCTTCCAGCGTCGGGCCGGCTTCGGTCATCACCTTTTGAGCGATGGCCTTCTGCATGTCGACGTTGGCGAGGCCGAATTTCTGGCTGAGCGGGGATTCTGCCCAGGCCACGATCTGTTTCAGTTCGTCCTCGTTGAAGCGTTCGTCCAGCAGCGCCGAAGACGTGCTGGGCAAGGTCTTGGAAATCTTGTCGCGAACGTAGGACACGTTCTCGTCCATGAACTTCTTCATTTCGGCGTCAAGCGCCTTGGCGGTAGCTTCACGCTTGTCGCTCGGCACCTGCTGCAACGCAGCGCCCACGCCCTGGATCAACGGCGCGAGCGGTTGCTGGACGAGGTTGCGTGCCATGCCTTCCGCGCTTTGCTGCTGCAGGGCGAGGAGCTTGTCGATCAGGGCCTTCTTGGCCGGAGAGGGGTCGGCCATGGCGGTGCTCGTGGCCAGCGCGACGGCGAGGGCCAGGCCCAGCTTGCGAGAAATCATGTGTCAGTCCTTGGGAGCTTCGGTGTTGTCATCGGCCGATCCGGCTTCACCGCCCTCGGCGGACGTGTCGGCTTCGTTGGCATCGTTCTCGACGATGCGTTGCAGGCCCGACAGCTTGGCGCCGTCGTCCAGTGCGATCAGCGTGACGCCCTGCGTGGCGCGGCCAAGTTCGCGGATCTCGGCGACGCGGGTGCGCACGAGCACGCCCTTGTCGGTGATCAGCATGATCTCGTCCTCCGGACGCACCAGCGTCGCGGCGACGACGCGGCCGTTGCGCTCGCTCTGCTGGATGGCGATCATGCCCTTGGTGCCACGGCCGTGGCGGGTGTACTCGACGATGGAGGTGCGCTTGCCGTAGCCGTTCTCGGTGGCGGTCAGCACGCTTTGGGTTTCGTCTTCGGCCACCAGCATGGCGATGAGGCGCTGGTCGGGCTCGAGCATCATGCCGCGCACGCCGCGGGCGGTGCGGCCCATCGGGCGCACATCGTCCTCGTCGAAGCGCACGGCCTTGCCGCCGTCGCTGAACAGCATCACGTCGTGGTGGCCGTCGGTAAGCGCAGCGCCGATGAGGTGGTCGCCCTCGTCCAGGTCGACGGCGATGATGCCGGCCTTGCGCGGGTTGCTGAAATCCTTCAGCGACGTCTTCTTCACCGTGCCCATGGCCGTGGACATGAAGATGAAGTGATCCTCGGGGAAGCTGCGGAACTCGCCGGTCAGGGCCAGCACGACGGTGATCTTCTCGCCGGCCTGCAGCGGGAACATGTTGACGATGGGCTTGCCGCGCGAATTGCGCGAGCCCTGCGGCACTTCCCAGACCTTGAGCCAGTAGACACGGCCGCGGTCGGAGAAGCACAGGATCCAGTCGTGGGTGTTGGCGATGAAGAGCTGGTCGATCCAGTCGTCTTCCTTGGTCGCCGTGGCCTGCTTGCCGCGACCGCCGCGGCGCTGGGCGCGGTACTCGCTCAGGGCCTGGCTCTTGATGTAGCCGGTGTGCGAGAGCGTCACGACCATGTCGGTCGGCGTGATCAGGTCTTCGGTGCCGAGCTCCTGCGCGTTGTGCTCGATGACGCTGCGGCGGGCGCCGAGCTTGGTTTGGCCGAACTCGGTCTTCAGCTGCGTCAGCTCTTCGCTGATGATGGTCGTCACGCGCGAAGGCGTGGCCAGGATGTCGAGCAGGTCGGCGATCTCGGCCATCACGTCGCGGTATTCGCCGACGATCTTGTCCTGCTCCAGGCCGGTCAGGCGCTGCAGGCGCATCTGCAGGATTTCGCCAGCTTGCGCTTCCGACAGGCGATAGAGGCCGTCGGCCTGCATGCCGAACTCGGCTTCCAGGCCTTCGGGACGGTAGGCGGCGCTGCCGCCTTCAGCGCGCGACAGCATCTCGCGCACCAGCGACGAATCCCAGCTCTTGGCCATCAGCGCGGCCTTGGCGACGGGCGGCGTCGGCGAGGTCTTGATGGTCTCGATGAACTCGTCGATGTTGGCCAGTGCGACGGCCAGGCCTTCCAGCACGTGGCCGCGTTCGCGTGCCTTGCGCAGTTCGTAGATCGTGCGGCGGGTCACCACCTCGCGGCGGTGCTCCAGGAACACGATGATCATGTCGCGCAGATTGCAGAGCTTGGGCTGGCCGTCGACGAGGGCGACCATGTTCATGCCGAAGCTGTCCTGCAGCTGGGTCTGCTTGTAGAGGTTGTTCAGCACAACCTCGGGCACCTCGCCGCGCTTGAGCTCGATGACCACCCGCATGCCGGACTTGTCGGACTCGTCCTGGATGTGGCTGATGCCCTCGATCTTCTTTTCCTGCACCAGCTCGGCGATGCGCTCGAGCAGGGTCTTCTTGTTGACCTGGTAGGGGATCTCGTCAACGATGATCGACTGGCGGTTGCCCTTGTCGATGTCCTCGAAATGGACCTTGGCGCGCATCACCACGCGGCCGCGGCCGGTGCGGTAGCCGTCGCGCACGCCGGCCAGGCCGTAGATGATGCCGGCGGTCGGGAAGTCTGGTGCCGGGATGATCTCCATCAGTTCGTCCACCGTGCATTCCGGGCTCTTCAGCGCGAACAGGCAGGCGTCGACGACTTCGTTCAGGTTGTGCGGCGGGATATTCGTCGCCATACCCACGGCAATACCCGCCGAGCCATTCACCAGGAGATTCGGCAAACGGGTCGGCAGAACCAGGGGCTCCTTATGGCTGCCGTCGTAGTTCGGCCCGAAATCGACGGTTTCCTTGTCGATGTCGGCCAACATTTCGTGAGCGATTTTGTCGAGACGAATCTCGGTGTATCGCATCGCCGCGGCGTTATCGCCGTCGATGGAGCCGAAGTTGCCCTGGCCGTCGATCAGCATGTGGCGCAGGCTGAACGGCTGGGCCATGCGGACGATGGTGTCGTAAATGGCCGAGTCGCCGTGCGGGTGGTATTTACCCATGGTCTCACCGACAGCCTGCGCACTCTTGCGGTACTTGGCGTTGTAGGTGTTGCCCATCTCGTTCATCGCGTACAACACGCGACGGTGCACCGGCTTCAGGCCGTCACGGGCGTCTGGCAGGGCGCGTCCCACGATCACGCTCATGGCGTAGTCGAGGTAGGAGCGGCGCATCTCCTCCTCAAGGCTGATCGGCAGGGTTTCCTTGGCGAACTGGGTCATGCGCAGCATTGCGCGCGCCTACATGGGCGCGGCGTCCTTGGAGGTAGGTGAAAGGCGCGAATTCTAAGGGCCGCGCTACCTTGTAGCAGCAGCGCAACATCGTCACCGTGCCCTTGAACGTAGGCCGCCACAATGCGTTTGCTCCGGTGCCCCCATGGCACAATCGTCGAGTCCCTAGGAGAAACCCTAAAGTCTCTCCTGAGGTTAGAGGTTGAGTACTGACTCTCGCAGGGCAACTGCGGCATTCCTTGAGAGGAGAATCATGAAGAAATTGAATCGTGTGGCGTCGCTGTTTGCGGTGGCCGCTGTCGCCGTTGCTACGTCTGGCGCATCGGCCCAGGCTATCGACAACTGGCGCGCAACCGACGGCACCGTCTGGAAGAACGGCACCAACGAATACTGCTGGCGCGACAATTTCTGGACGCCGGCCACGGCTGCCAAGGGTTGCGACGGCGAAATCAAGCCGGCGCCCGTCGTGGCTCCCCCGGCTCCGGTCGCTCCCCCGCCGCCGGCCCCCGCTCCGGTCGCTCCCAAGCCCGTGACCCCGCCGCCGGCCCCGGTCAGCGAGAAGGTCACCTTCGCTGCTGATGCCTTCTTCGACTTCGACAAGTCGACGCTGAAGCCCGAAGCCACCGCCAAGCTGGACGATCTGGTCAGCAAGACCAAGGGCATCAACCTGGAAGTCATCATCGCCGTCGGCCATACCGACTCGGTGGGCAGCGACGAGTACAACCAGAAGCTGTCGATCCGTCGCTCGGAAGCCGTCAAGCAATACCTGGTGAGCAAGGGCGTCGAGCCGAACCGCGTCTACACCGAAGGCAAGGGCGAGAAGCAGCCCGTGGCCGACAACAAGACCGCCGAAGGCCGCGCCAAGAACCGCCGCACCGAGATCGAAGTCGTCGGTACGCGCAACAAGTAAGCTCTGCGCCTTCGGGCGCTTTGCGCAAAGCCCCGCACGGCCCGCCCGTCGGGGCTTTTCTCTTTTCCGATTCCGTCATGACGATCAATGCCGATCCGCAAGAGCTCGCCAAATTCGGCGAGCTGGCCCACCGCTGGTGGGACCCTGAGAGCGACTTCAAGCCCCTGCACCAGATCAACCCGCTGCGCCTGGGCTGGATCCAGCAGCTCTGCCCGCTGGCGGGCAAGCGCGTCGTCGACGTCGGCTGCGGCGGCGGCATCCTGAGCGACTCCATGGCCCGCGCCGGCGCCCAGGTGCTGGGCATCGATCTGTCGACCAAGCCACTGCGCGTGGCCGAACTGCACGCGATGGAAGCCGGCACCGAAGGCGTCGAATACCGCGAGATCGCCGTCGAGGCCCTGGCCGCGGAACAGCCGGCCAGCTTCGACGCCGTCACCTGCATGGAAATGCTGGAGCACGTGCCTGACCCGGCTTCGGTCGTGCGGGCGCTGGCCACGCTGGTCAAGCCCGGCGGCTGGGTCTTTCTGTCGACGCTGAACCGCAACGCCAAGTCCTTCCTGCTGGCCATCGTCGGCGCCGAATACGTACTGCAGATGCTGCCCAAGGGCACGCATGAATACGCACGCTTCATCAAGCCTTCCGAGCTTGCCCAGTACTGCCGCGACGCCGGGCTGGAGCTGCAGGGCAGCCGCGGCCTGAGCTACAACCCGTTGACGCAGCGCTACAGCCTCGGCAGCGACACCGACGTCAACTATCTGCTGGCCTGCCGCCGCCCCGCTTGAAGCTCGCACCACGCTGGTCGCATCTGCGCGCCGTGCTGTTCGATCTGGACGGCACGCTGATCGACAGCGCCAACGATCTTGCAGCGGCCGCCAATGCGATGCGCATGGATCGCGGCATGCGGGCGCTGCCGCTGTCGCGGTACCGCCCGCATGGGGGCTCCGGTGCCCGCGGCATGCTGGGCCAGGCCTTCGAAGTTGCGCCTGGGCATGCTGCGTATGAAGAGCTCAAGCGCGAGTTCCTCGATCGCTACGAGACGCTGATGTACGACAGCACGACGCCGTTCGCTGGCATCGAAGCCGAACTGCTGGGATTGGTGGAGGGCGGCCTCGCCTGGGGCATCGTCACCAACAAGGCCGAGCGCTTTGCCCTGCCGCTGGCCAAGGCTCTCGGGCTTGCAGCCGCCGCCATCGTCGGTGGCGATACGACGGGCCACACCAAGCCGCATCCCGCGCCGCTGCTGGAGGCCGCAAGGCGGTTGGGCGTGGCGCCCGCGGCCTGCCTGTACGTCGGGGACGACGAGCGGGACATCCTGGCCGGCCGCGCCGCTGGCATGAAGACCGCTGCCGCGGCCTGGGGCTATCTGGGTCATGGCGGCGAATTCCGCCATTGGGGTGCGGATATCGAGCTGTCCGCGCCCGGCGAGCTCTTGAAGCAGCTCGGACTGGCCTAAAATAGGAGTTCTCTGGGGCCGACTTGGTTTCGACGTGGGTGCGGATCCGGAGTAGGGCATGTCGAGCACCAGTCCGCTCGTAAAACCACTGGAAACAAAGTAACTGCAAACGACTCTACGTTCGCACTCGCCGCTTAATTGCGGATGAGCTTCTCAACGGCAGGCCGATGGGCCGGGCTGAGTTCCGCAAGGGGCAAGGCTGAGAAGTCACTCACATCGGCTGGCGTCGCACCGGGTCACTCGGTGGGGCGTGAGATCAAGTGACTGGCGGGAAAGCTAGCGTGCCACTGCGCGAGTTGACCGTGAGATTCAAACCAGCCGGCTAAACATGTAGATCTGCCCGGTGATGGCTTGCGGACGGGGGTTCAATTCCCCCCGGCTCCACCATCCAGACGAAAAAGGCCCGTGTCGGTGACGCGGGCCTTTTTCATTTCAAGTGAGCCGGGGGGAATTGAACCCTCGTCCCTGGGCCTAGTTGAACCCTTGTCCGCGGATCAGGCCCACAGCCAGACCCTCGATGCTGAAGCTCTCGCTGTCCTCGTTGACGACGATGGGCTCGAAGTCGGGATTCTCGGGCAGCAACTGGATGCCATCGGGCCCGCGTTTGAAGCGCTTCACGGTGACTTCTTCGCCGACGCGCGCCACGACGATCTGGCCATTGCGGGCCTCCTTGGCCGACTGCACGGCCAGCAGGTCGCCGTCGAGGATGCCGATGTCCTTCATGCTCATGCCCTTGACCTTGAGCAGGTAGTCGGGCCTTTTGGAGAACAGGCTGGGCTCGACGTTGTAGGTCTGCTCGACATGTTCCTGGGCCAGGATGGGCGCGCCGGCGGCGACGCGGCCGATCAGCGGCAGCGTCAGTTGCGACAGCGAAGGGATGGGCAGGCTGAACTGACGCGCGCGATTGAGGGCGCCGAGCACTTCGGACTTGAGGCGGATGCCTCGCGAGGTGCCGCCCACGAGTTCCAGCATGCCCTTGCGGGCCAGGGCCTGCAGATGTTCCTCGGCCGCGTTGGCGGACTTGAATCCCAGCTCGGCGGCGATCTCGGCACGGGTCGGCGGGGCGCCGGTGCTTTCGATCGCATTGCGGACCAGGTCGAAGATCTGCTGCTGGCGGGCGGTAAGCTTGGGTCGGTCTTGCACGTTCGGCCTTTTGAGATGGCTGGAAATTTGTCCAGCACCTGTATTTTTGTCCAGGAAACCAAGAAATTGCAAACCTCTGATCGTTTGATCGTCATTCTGGGCACCGGCGGCACCATCGCCGGCACCGCCAAGACCGCCAGCGATGGCGTTGGATACACGGCCGCACAGCTGCGCGTCGAGGATTTGTTGGCTGCCGTTCCCGCGCTCGCCGCTCGCAAGCTGGAGGCGCATCAGGTCGCCCAGCTGGACAGCAAGGACATGGATTTCGCGACCTGGCAGAAGCTGGCGGCCGCCGTGCATCAGCAGTTGGAACGCCCCGAGGTCGCCGGCCTCGTCATCACCCATGGCACGGACACGTTGGAAGAAACGGCCTACTTCCTGCATCGCGTGCTGGCGCCGTCCAAACCTGTCGTGCTGACGGCGGCCATGCGACCGGCGACGGCACTGGCGCCGGATGGACCGCAGAACCTCTTCGATGCCGTTCAGGTGGCGGCAGAGCCAGGCGCACAAGGTGTCGTCGTCGCCTTCGCCGGCCGCGTGCATGACGCGGTTCAGGTACGCAAGACGCACAGCTACCGCGTCGATGCCTTCGAGTCGGTCGACGGCGCCCTGGTGGCGCGAGTGGAGGAGGGTGTCGTGCGCCAGGTCGGCCGCTGGCCGGTGGGCGAGGCGCTGGGCCTTGCGCGCATTGCCGCGCCCGCAGAGCGCTGGCCGCGTGTCGACATCGTCATGAACCACGCGGGCGCGGACGGCGCCGTCGTGCGCGCGCTGTCGGCCAGCGGCGTCGACGGCCTCGTGGCCGCCGGCACCGGCAACGGCACGCTGAGCCGCGGCCTGGATGCAGCCCTGCGCGAGGCCGAAGCGGGCGGTGTGCGCGTCCTGCGCAGTACGCGCTGCGACGCCGGTCCCGTCATGGATCTGCCGGGCTTGCTGCCCAGCGCGGGCGCGCTGAGCCCGGTCAAGGCCAGGATCGAGCTGATCCTGGCCCTCTTGGCCGACGCCTGATCAGCCGCGGCGACGGCGGGCCATGAAGCCCACGGCGCCGAGGCCGGCGATCAGCATGGCGTACTGGCTGGGTTCCGGCACGGCCGCGATGGTCTGGTTGACCAGGTTGCCTTCGAAGGCAAAGACATAGAACTGATTGCCATAGGGCACGGCGGCGCTGCTGCCGTTGGGGACGGCCGTCGCCAGGAAGTCGTTGTCGTTGGCCAAGTACAGCGTGTGCATGGTCTTGCCGTTGACGGTGACGTCCTGGCCGAAGGCGATGCCTTCGAGCTTGGACGGGATCTGCGCGTCGGAGATGCCGGCGGCGTTCAGCGCGGCCCGGATGTCGAGGAACTTGGTGCCGACGATGGCCACGCTGGGCTGGGTGCGCAGGTCCTTGATGCCGCTGACTTCGGTGGCGCCGGTCAGGTCGATCTTGGTGAGCTGCTTCACCACGGCCTTGGAGCCGGGCGAGCCGTCGCCCATGCCCTTGCCGTCGCGCTCCAGCACGAGGAGCTCGTGGTCGTTCAGGGCCAGCAGCTCGCTGCTGTTGTAGGCCTTGCCGTTGATCTGGTTGTCGAAGGCGAACTGGCTGACGGCACCGGTCGCGATGTCGATCTTGACGATGCGGTTGTAGCGGCCACCGTCACCGCCATCCTGGGCCAGCGGGCTCTGCATGAAGCCGAACAGGGTCTTGCCGTCGGGCGAGATGGCCAGGCCTTCCATGCCCTTGTTGGCCACACGGCCGGTCGTGTTGCCGGAGATCTCGGCAGCACCCGAGCTGCTCAGGTTGGGGGCCGCGAAGCTGTCGGGCAGGCTGAAGGTGCGCGTGCGCTGGCCGGTAGCGCGGTCGAACTGGTAGACGTAGGGGCCGTATTCATCCGAGATGAAGACGCTCTTGCCGTCGTTGGAGACACGGATGCCTTCGGGGTCGAGGCGGGCGTTGTTCGGGTTGGTCGACAGGCCGGTGGCGAAGTTGTCGGAGCGGCCCGAGAAGTACTGGGTGCTGCCGGCGGTCAGCGCGCTGCTGTTGACGATACCGGTCAGCGTCGGGGCCTTGGCCCCGTAGTTCAGCGGCGTCGCGCTGGACAGCAGCGTGGTGGCCTTCAGCGTCGGAGCGATCGTGTAGGGCAGGGCGGAGCCCGGCGCCGCGGCGACGAGGTCGAGTTGCACCGTCTGGAAGCGGCTGATGAAGGAGGTCGTGTTGTCCAGGCTGGACGCGCCCCAGTCATTGGCGTTCGGACCGCGGTCAGGCAGCGCCAGGAAGGTGTTGCCGCCGGCCCAGGCCAGGCCCGAGCCCATGCCGCCGAGCAGGTTGGCGGCGAGGCCACTCTCGAGGTTGTAGTTCAGGCCGGACAGATCGCTCAGCGAGCCGCTGAGATTGCCCATGCCGATCAGCACCGGTTCGGCCGCGCGCGAGGGGGCGGCAAGGGCCAGCAGGGCGCTGGCGACGGCGGTGATCAGGAAGGGGCGCATCGCGGGTCTCCGTGTTTGGAAAACCCGCGATGCTGGCCGGCGCGTGTGACGCCGGCGTGACGTGCGTCTTAGACGATGGTCAGCGAGACGTCGACGTTGCCGCGCGTGGCGTTGGAGTAGGGGCAGACCTCGTGGGCGGTCTTGACCAGGGCTTCCAGGGCGGCGCGGTCCATGCCGGGGACCGAGATCTTCATGTCGACCTGGATGCCGAAGGCGCCCGGCTTGTTGGCGTGCGGGCCGATGGCGACGTCGCTGGTGATGGAGACCTCGGCCGGCAGGGCGATCTTCTGCTTGCCGGCGACGGCCTTCATGGCGCCGATGAAGCAGGCGGAATAGCCGGCCGCGAACAGCTGCTCGGGGTTGGTGCCCGGGCCGCCGGCGCCGCCGAGTTCCTTGGGCGTGGACAGGGTCACGTCGATGGCGCCGTCGGACGACTTGGCGGTACCGGAACGGCCACCGGTGGCAGTGGCGGTGGCGGTGTAGAGGGCTTTTTCGATGGCCATGGTGGGCTCCTTGGGGGTGGTCAGGTGGGGTGGGGAAGAAATCAGGCGGCCGCGTCGGCGGCCCGGTTGAGTTGCAGGCGCAGCTGGGTGAGGCGCTGCGTCAGCGCGATGACTTCGTCCAGCTCGCAGGCGCTGGCGCAGGCGAGGTGGCTGGGAATGTCCAGGGCCAGCTCGCGCAGTTGGCGGCCCTGGGGCGTCAGGAAGATGTCGACACGGCGCTCGTCGTCGCTGGCGCGGCGGCGCTCGATGTGGCCCAGGGCCTCGAGGCGCTTGAGCAGCGGCGTCAGCGTGCCCGAGTCCAGCGACAGGCGCTGGCCGAGCTGGGAGACGCTTTGACCTTCGACCTCCCACAACACCAGCATGACGAGGTATTGCGGATAGGTCAGGCCCAGCGGCGCCAGCAGAGGCTTGTAGATCTTGGTCATGGCCAGCGAGCTGCTGTACAGCGCGAAGCAGAGCTGGCGGTCGAGCTGCAGCCATTCACCGCGCGGATCGGTGCTGGGGGTGGGGGTCTTGCTGCGTGCCATGGGTGTTAATGTAGCTCGCAATTCAATTGCACACAAGTTAAATGGTCTTTTGGGCGACACCGGACCCTAGGGCGATCTGAGACGATGCGCCACCCCCAATCACAGAGACGAGGAGAGAGACGATGCAGATGGTTGCAATCGGGCTGGCCGCGCTGGTGGCGCTGCTGCACCTGTACTTCCTGGTGCTGGAGATGTTCTTCTGGACCAAGCCGCTGGGTCGCAAGGCCTTCGGGCTGGACAAGGACTTCGCCGAGGCTAGCCGGGCGCTGGCGGCCAACCAGGGCCTCTACAACGGCTTCCTGGTGGCGGGCCTGGTCTACGGGCTGTGGCTGGGCGCCGCGGGCGCGGGCAAGCCCTGGCTGGTGTTCTTCCTGGGCTGTGTTGTCGTGGCCGGCGTGTTCGGCGCGGCCACGGCGTCCAAGAAGATCCTCTACGTGCAGGCGCTGCCGGGCGCCTTGGCGCTCGCGGCAGTGCTCGCGATCTAAGCGCTCATCGCCTCGATCTGCTCGCCCAGTTCCAGCCAGCGCATCTCGTCGGCTTCGAGCTGGTCGGCGATCGCCTTCAGGCGCTTGCCCATCTCGGCGATGGCCGAGGCGGCGGCGCCTTCGGCCAGCTGGGCCTCGATCTCGGCGCGCTCGGAGGCGAGGGTGTGCAGGCGTTTGTCGATGGCTTCCATCTCCTTGCGCAGCGGGCGCGTCTGCTCGGCCAGCTTGGAGCGGGCCTGGCCTGAGGCCTTGCGGTCTTCGCGCGGCGCGGGCGCAGCAGCGGGTGCGGCAGCGACGACCGGAGCCGGGGCCGGCGCCGATCCCTTCTTGGCCGCGCGGGCGGCTTCCTTGCTCTGGTCGAGCAGCCAGCGCTGGTAGTCGTCCAGGTCGCCGTCAAAGGGCTTGACGACGCCATCCGCCACCAGCCAGAACTCGTCGCAGACCTCGCGCAGCAGCGCGCGGTCGTGGCTGACCAGCATGACCGTGCCCTCGAACTCGTTGAGCGCCATCGACAGCGCCTCGCGGGTGTTCAGGTCCAGGTGATTGGTCGGCTCGTCCAGCAGCAGCAGGTTGGGGCGCTGCCAGACCAGCATGGCCAGCACCAGGCGGGCCTTCTCGCCGCCGGACAGGCTGCCGACCTGCTGGTTGACCATGTCGCCGGTGAAGCGGAACTGGCCGAGGAAGTCGCGCAGCTCCTGCTCGCGGCCGGCGGGGCCGACCTCGCGAGCCAGACGCACCATGTGCTCGAGAGGCCCTTCGTCCAGGCGCAGCACGTCCAGCTCCTGCTGGGCGAAGTAGCCGATGGACAGGCCCTTGCCCTGCGTCATCTTGCCGGCGAGCGGGGCTTGCGTGCCGGCGATCGTCTTCACGAGCGTCGACTTGCCCTGGCCGTTGGCGCCGAGGATGCCGATGCGCTGGCCGGCCAGCACCGAGCGGTCGACGTTGCGGACGATGGTGGTCGTGCCGTAGCCGGCCGCCATCTCGTCGAACATCAGCATCGGGTTGGGCAGGTTCAGCGGCTCGCGGAACTCGAAGTTGAAATCGGCGGAAGCCAGTACCGGTGCGAGCTTCTCCATGCGCTCCAGCGCCTTCACGCGGCTCTGGGCCTGCTTGGCTTTGCTGGCCTTGGCCTTGAAGCGGTCGATGAATTTCTGCAGATGGGCGACGCGGTCCTGCTGCTTGGCGAAGGCGGCCTGCTGCAGCACCATGCGCTCGGCGCGCTGGGTCTCGAAGCTGGTGTAGTTGCCGCCGTAGCGCACCAGCTTGCCTTCGTCCAGATGCAGGGTGACCTTGGTGATGGCGTCGAGGAATTCACGGTCATGGCTGATGATGATCAGCGTGCCGTCATAGCGTTGCAGCCAGGCTTCCAGCCAGACCAGGGCGTCCAGGTCCAGGTGGTTGGTGGGCTCGTCCAGCAGCATCAGCTCGGCCGGGCACATCAGCGCGCGGGCCAGCTGCAGGCGCATGCGCCAGCCGCCGGAGAAGCTGTTGACCGGCGCATCGAGCTGCACGGTCTTGAAGCCCAGGCCCATCAGCAGCGCCTGGGCGCGCGAGCGGGCGTCGAAGGCGCCGGCATCGGCCAGAGCAGCATGCGCATCGGCCATCGCATGGCCGTCGTTGGCCGCCTCGGCGGCTTCCAGCGCGACGCGGGCGGCCACCAGCGTGAGGTCGCCCTGCAGCACATAGTCGGTCGCGCCGTCGTCGGTCTCGGGCATGTTCTGGGCGACCTCGGAGCGGCGCCAGTGCCTGGGCACCTCGACCTCGCCCTTGTCGTTGCCCAGGCGATGCGTCAGCAGCGCAAACAGGCTGGACTTGCCGGCGCCGTTGCGGCCGACGAGGCCGATCTTCTCGCCGGGTTGCAGCGTGGCGGAGGCGTTGTCCAGCACCACCTTGACGCCGCGGCGCAGCGTGATGTCGCGGATGGTGATCACAGCAGGGCCTCCTTGGTCACCAGCAGCACCTGGTCGGCACCGGAGGAGGTTTCCATCCACACGACTTCGAGGTCGGGAAAGGCAGCTTCGAAGAAGGGGCGTTCGTTGCCGATTTCCAGCACCAGCACGCCGTCGTCGTTCAGCGCGGCGGGTGCGGCGCGCAGCAGTTCGCGGATGAAGTCCATGCCGTCGGCACCGCCGGCCAGGGCCAGCTCGGGCTCGGCCAGGTACTCGGCGGGCAGGGCGGCCATGCTGGCGCTGTTGACGTAGGGCGGGTTGCAGAGAATCAAGTCGTAGGGTCCTTCAGCGCCGGCCAGGCCATCGCCTTGCAGCAGGCGCACGCGCAGCGCGAGGTTGTGGCGCTCCACATTCAGCCGGGCCACGGCCAGCGCATTGATGTCGATGTCCAGCGCATCGACCTCGACGTCGGGCCAGGCCATGGCCGCCAGCACGGCCAGGCTGCCGTTGCCGGTGCACAGGTCCAGCACGCGGCGACTGGCCGGATTCAGCCAGGGATCGATGCTGGCGTCGGCAATCAATTCGGCGATGAAGCTGCGCGGCACGATGGCGCGCTCGTCGATGGTGAAGGGCACACCCTGCAGCCAGGCCTCGCCGGTCAGGTAGGCGGCCGGCTTGCGGGTCGTGATGCGCTCGTCAACCAGCGCGGCAATGGCCGCCACCTCGGCCGCGGTCAGCTCGCGCTCTTCGTGGTCGTCCAGCGCGTCCAGCGGAATGCCGAGGCGCCACAACGCCAGCCACATGGCCTCGTCGAACGCGTTCGTCGTGCCATGGCCAAAAAACAAGCCCGCCTGGGCGAGGCGGGCGGCTTGGGATTCGATGCAGTCAATCAGCTTCAAGTGCCGCGGACGTCCAGGGTGATTTCGGTGAAGCTGGCCTCGTCGTTGGCCTTCTCTTCCTTGCGCGGCGTGGCCGCCATGCGGGCGCCGGGTGTCTCGTTCTGCAGACGCCAGAGCAGGTTGGTCGGCGAATCGGCGAAGGCCAGGCCTTCCTCGCGGGTGATGGTGCCTTCGCTGATGAGCTTGGCGAAATGCTCTTCGTAGGTCTGCGAGCCCTCGGCGATGGACTTCTCCATCGCCTCCTTCACGCCGGCGAAGTCACCCTGCTCGATGAGCTCGGCCGTCAGCTTGGTGTTCAGCAGGATTTCGACGACGGGCACGCGGCCGCCGGCGGTGGCGCGCACCAGGCGCTGCGACACGACGGCCTTGAGGCCGGCGGCCAGGTCGTTCAGCAGCGCCGGGCGGGATTCCGGCGTGTAGAAGGACAGGATGCGGTTCAGCGCATGGTAGGTGTTGTTGCCGTGCAGGGTGGCCAGCACCAGGTGGCCCGACAGCGCATACGAGATGGCCGCCGTCATGGTTTCACGATCGCGGATTTCGCCGATCAGGATGCAGTCCGGCGCCTGGCGCAGCGCGTTTTTCAGCGCGATCTGCAGCGAGGCCGTGTCGCGGCCGATCTCGCGCTGGTTGACGACCGAGCGCTTGTTGCTGAACAGGTATTCGATCGGGTCCTCGATGGTGAGGATGTGCCCGGTCATGGTCTGGTTGCGCATTTCCAGCATGGCGGCGAGCGTCGTGCTCTTGCCGGTGCCGGTGGCGCCCACCATCAGGATGAGGCCGCGCTTTTCCTTGATCATCGTGCCGAGCACCGCCGGCAGCTGCAGGCTGTCCAGCGTCGGGATGTCATGCGGGATGTGGCGGAACACGCCGGCGATGGAACCGCGCTGGCGGAAGCCCGACAGGCGGAAGCTGCCGACGCCGCTGATCGACACCGCCAGGTTCAGCTCGCCCGAGTTGTCGAGCTCGGCCAGGCTGGTTGGGTCGATGACCTCGGCGATGAGCTGGCGCGGCTGGGGCGGCGTCAGGAGCTGGTCGGAGAGCTGCACGGTCTGTCCGTTGATGCGGATCAGCACCGGCATATTGGCCGACAGATAGCAGTCCGAAGCACCCTTGTCGGCCATCAGCCGCAGGATGCGCTCCATGTTGCCGCCTGACATCAGTGCCCCTCGTCAGTCGAGTACGTCTGCCGATCCCCCGAGGGGATGCGGGCCGGCTGGGGAGCGGCCCGGCGCTCGGCCCGCTGGGGTTGGCTAAACGAGCTCATGGCTTCCTCAGGCGCGCAGCAGTTCGTTGATGCTCGTCTTGGAGCGCGTCTGGGCATCGACGCGCTTGACGATGATGGCCGCATACAGCGAGTAGCGGCCGCCGTCCTTGGGCAGGGAGCCCGAGATGACGACGGAGCCGGCCGGGATGCGGCCGTAGCTCACGGTGTCGGTGGCGCGGTCGTAGATCGGCGTGCTCTGGCCGATGTAGACGCCCATGGAGATGACCGAGTTCTCCTCGACGATGACGCCTTCGACGACCTCGGAGCGGGCGCCGATGAAGCAGTTGTCTTCGATGATGGTCGGGTTGGCCTGCAGGGGCTCCAGCACGCCGCCGATGCCGACGCCGCCCGACAGGTGGACGTTCTTGCCGATCTGGGCGCAGGAACCGACGGTGGCCCAGGTGTCGACCATGGCGCCTTCGTCGACATAGGCGCCGATGTTCACGTAGGAGGGCATCAGCACGACGTTCTTGGCCTGGAAGCTGCCGCGGCGCGCGACGGCCGGCGGCACGACGCGCACGCCGCTGGCGCGCAATTGCTCGTCGCTCCAGCCGGCGAACTTGGTCGGCACCTTGTCGAAGAAGGTCAGTTCCTTGTCGCCCATGATGCGGTTGTCGTTCAGGCGGAAGGACAGCAGCACGGCCTTCTTGATCCACTGGTGCACCGTCCACTGGCCCACACCCTCGCGGGTGGCCACGCGCAGGCGGCCGGCGTCCAGTTCGGCGATGACATGGTCGACGGCCTGGCGCACATCGGGCGCGTTGACGGGGTCCAGGGACGTGCGGTTGTCCCAGGCGAGGTCGATCAGGCTTTGCAGTTCAGCGGTGTTCATCGGCGAGATTGGGTGAAAGAGACGATGCGGTGGGCGGCTTCAAGGCATTCGGCCTCGTCGGCCACCAAGGCCAGGCGGATACGGCCGGCGCCGGGGTTGTTGCCATGGGCTTCGCGGGCCAGCAGGCTGCCCGGCAGGACGGCCAGATTGTATTGAGCGAGCAGGCCCTGGGCGAAGGCGATGTCGTTACCACCGGGAACAGCCGCCCAGAGGTAGAAGCCGGCATCGGGCAGGGCCACGTCCAGCACGCCCGCCAGCAGCGGCGTGACGGCGGCGAACTTGTGGCGGTAGCGCGCCCGGTTCTCGACGACATGGACCTCGTCGCCCCAGGCCGCGATGCTCGCTGCCTGCACGATGGGGCTCATGGCACTGCCGTGATAGGTGCGGTAGAGCAGGAACTTCTTCAACAGGGCGGCGTCGCCAGCCACGAAACCCGAACGCAGTCCCGGCACATTGGAGCGTTTGGACAGCGAAGTGAAGGCGATCAGGTTGCGGAAGTCGCTGCGGCCCAGCTTGGCCGAGGCTTCCAGGCCGCCCAGGGGGGCCGCACCTTCACCTTCAGCGCGGAAATAGATCTCCGAATAGCACTCGTCCGACGCGATGACGAAGCCGTGGCGGTCGCTGAGCTCGAAAAGGGCCTGCCATTCGGACAGGGGCATGACGGCACCGCTCGGGTTGCCCGGCGAGCACACGTAGAGCAACTGGGTGCGTGCCCAGGTCGCCGCGTCGATCTGCCGCCAGTCGACGGCGAAATTGCGTGCGGGGTCGGAGTTGGCGAAGGCCACCTCGGCGCCGGCCAGCAGGGCCGCGCCTTCATAGATTTGATAGAAGGGATTGGGACAGACGACGGTCGCGCCGGCACGGCTGGGGTCCACCACCGTCTGGGCGATGGCGAACAGGGCCTCGCGCGAGCCGTTGACGGGCAGGACCTGGGTGGCCGGGTCCAGCGTCAGGCCATAGCGGCGCGAGATCCAGCCGGTGATGGCCTCACGCAGCGCCGGCGTGCCGGCCGTGGCCGGGTAGGCCGCCAGGCTCTTCATCGACGCGTTGATGGCCTCGGCGATCAGGGCCGGTGCGGCATGGCGCGGTTCGCCAATGCCCAGGGAGATGGGTGCCAGGTCCGGATTGGGCGTGATGCCGGCGGTCAGCGTGCGCAGGCGCTCAAAGGGGTAGGGCTGCAGCCTGTCGAGCCGCGGATTGACGGGAAAACTCATCCGGCGATGATAGGGCGCGGACCAAGAACCGCAGCCTGGGGAGGCACGAAGATGAATCATGCTTGGCTGGCTGCCGGGCTGCTCGTCGCGAGCGGCGTGGCTGGGGCGCAGGGCGCCTGCACCAAGGTCGTCGTGACGGCCGATCCCGAATACCCACCCTATGCCTGGTACGACGGCCAGACCCTGCGCGGCGCCAGCGTCGACGTGGTGCTGGCCGTGCTGCAGGCCATCAAACTGCCCTATGAACTGCGCTACGTCGGGCCCTTCGTGCGCGTGCTGCAGAACGCCCGCGTCGGCGAGGTGGACATCGTCACCGAGCTCAAGCGCAACAGCGAGCGCGAGCTCTATCTGGCTTTCACCGACACACCCATCTTCAGCAACCCGAGCTCGGTCTTCATCCGCGTCAATCAGAAACTGAAGTTCACCAAACGCGAAGACCTGCGCGGCCTGCATGGCGGCGTCACGCATGGCACGCGCTTCGGCGACGGGCTGGATGAATACATCGAGGCCAACCTCACCGTCGAGACCGGCCCGGGCATCAAGGAGAACTTCCTGAAGCTCGACGCCGGCCGCATCGACTACTTCATCTCGCCCCACTACCCGGCGTTGTCGCACCTGATCACCAGCGGCAACGAGGGCAAGTTCGTCGCCTTGAAGCCCCATGTGGCCGAGGCGCTGAACTATGTCGGCTGGTCGCGCCGCAGCGCCTGCCTGGGCCGACTGCAGGAGTTCGACGCCATGCTCAAGCGCTATCTGGCGACGCTGAACGCCGGGCGGCTGGTCGACGACAACCAGGACGCGTGGCGGCGAAATCCCGTGATGAAGCGTTGAAACGGAGCCCCTCGTCCAAGGAGTACCTTGGACGGTCCCCCGAGGGGACGGTGATGCTCGCGGCGTCGAACCGCGAGCACATCACCAGAGCGGGCCGGCTAGGGAGCGGCCCGGCGCTCGGCCCGCAAGAACTCAACCCAGCATGCCCGACTCGAAGCCGTGGGCCGGCAGGTCCACGCGCGGTGCGGGCGTCCAGCCCGGCTTGCGGTGCTCGGCGACGACGTTCGTGTAGATGCCGCCGCGCACATACCACTTGGCTGTGATGCGGATGAAGCGCGGGTCGGTGACCTTGACGATGTCGTCGAGGATCTTGTTGGTGACCTTCTCGTGAAAGGCGCCCTCGTTGCGGTAGCTCCAGAAGTACATCTTCAGGCTCTTGAGCTCCACGCAGAGCTCGTCCGCAATCATGTCGATGGTGAAGTGGGCGAAGTCGGGCTGGCCGGTCAGCGGGCAGTGGCAGGTGAACTCGGGCACCTGGAACTGGATGACGTAGTCGCGCTCGGGATTCGGGTTTGGGAAGACCAGGATGTCCTTGCTGGGCTTGCTCGGCGGATTCGGGGGCACCTCGCGCATCTTGGGCTTCTTCTTGGGGGCGGGGGCGGCGGACTTCTTGGTGGCCATGATTCAAAGGCTTTCTGAGAGGGTGCGAATGCTATCATCCGACCCCGTTGAAGCGCCCCTGAAAGGCGCTTTTCTTTAGCCAAATCAAGGGCTTACGTCCGAGCTACATGCGGCTGAATTCGATCAAGCTGGCCGGCTTCAAATCCTTCGCTGAACCCACGACCTTCCAGTTGCCGGGGCAACTCGTTGGCGTCGTCGGCCCCAACGGCTGCGGCAAGTCCAACATCATGGATGCGGTGCGCTGGGTGCTGGGCGAAAGCAAGGCCAGCGAGCTGCGTGGCGAGTCCATGCAGGACGTCATCTTCAACGGCTCGGGCAACCGCAAGCCGGCGGGGCGTTCCAGTGTCGAACTGGTGTTCGACAACCAATCGGCCCGCGCCGGCGGACCGTGGAACCAGTTCACCGAGATCGCCGTCAAGCGCGTGCTGACGCGCGACGGCACCAGCTCCTACTTCATCAACAACCAGCCGGTGCGTCGCCGCGACGTGCAGGACGTCTTCCTTGGCACCGGCCTCGGGCCGCGGGCCTACGCCATCATCGGCCAGGGCACCATCTCGCGCATCATCGAGAGCAAGCCTGAGGAGATGCGCCTCTTCCTCGAGGAAGCCGCGGGCGTCTCGAAGTACAAGGAACGCCGCCGCGAGACCGAGAACCGGCTCAAGGACACGCGCGAGAACCTGACCCGCGTCGACGACATCCTGCGCGAGCTCAACGCCAACCTCGAGAAGCTGGAGCGCCAGGCCGAGGTGGCGGCCAGCTACCGTGGCCTGCAGGACGCCGGCACGCTGAAGCTGCACCAGCTCTGGTGGCTGAAGCTGCGCGATGCCGGCAGTGAAGCGGCGCGGGTGAAGACCGCCCATGCCGAGGCGCTCAACGCGCTGGAGTCGCGCACCGCTGAGCTGCGCGCCGTCGAGGCCGAACTGGAAGAAGTTCGTCAGCAGCATTACGCCGCGGGCGATGAACTGCACGCTTCGCAAGGCCGTTTTGCCGATGCCCAGCTCGAAGTGAGCCGGCTGGAAGAACGCATCCGCTTCGTCGTCGAAAGCCGCAACCGGGCCCAGCAGCGCCTGGCCGAACTGCATGCCCAGGACGGCCAGTGGCGCGAGCGCGTCGAGCAATCCACCGCCGAGCTCGAAGGCATTGCCGAGCAGATCGCCGGCGCCGACGAGCAGAGCGAGATCCTGGCCGCCCAGGCCGAGGAGCAGCAGGGCCAGTTGCCCATCGCCGAAGACGCCCTGCGCGCTTCTCAGGCCCGTGCCAACGAGCAGCGCACCCAGGTCGCCCAGGTCCAGCAGCAGATCCAGGTGCTGGCGGCCGAAAGCCGCAGCGTCGACGAGCAGGCGAGGGCGCTGCGCCAGCGCGAGGGCCGGCTGACGGCCGAGTCGCGCGCTTTGGGCGCGCCGGACAACGAGGCGCTTGAAGCTCTGAAGGCCCGCAGCGCCGAGGCCGACGAGTCGCGCGACCTGTCGGACGCCCGCCTGCAGGAACTGGCCGAGCAACTGCCCCAGCTGGAAGAGCAGCGCCGCGCCGCCCAGCAGGACGCCAACGCCCAACTCGCGCGCCAGTCCGAACTGACCGCCCGCCTGGAGGCCCTGAAGGCCCTGCAGGAAAAGGTGCAGACCGAGGGCAAGCTCAAACCCTGGCTGGCCAAGCATGGCCTCGACGGCCTGCAGGGCCTGTGGACCCAACTGCACATCAGCCAAGGCTGGGAAAACGCGCTGGAAGCCGCGCTGCGCGAGCGCATGGGTGCGCTCAGCGTAGGCCGCCTGGACACGGTGCGGGCCTTCGAGCTCGACGCGCCGCCGGCCCGCCTGGCCTTCTATTCGACGCCGGCTGGCTCCATCGCCAACACGCACGAGACCCTGCCCAAGCTGACCTCGCTGCTGAAGCTGAACGATGCCGGCCTGGTCGCGCTGCTGAATGACTGGCTGGAAGGCGTCTACACGGCACCCAACCTCGACGACGCCCTGGCTGCGCGCGGAAAGCTGACCCATGGCGAGCTGATCCTGACGCCGCAGGGCCATGCCGTCGGCCAGTTCTCAGTGACCTTCTACGCGCCCGACTCCGAGCAGGCCGGCCTGCTGGCCCGCGCCCAGGAGATCGAGCAGCTGACGACGGCCCAGCGCGCCCAGAACCTGATCGCCGACGAGGCACGCCTCACCCTGTCGCGCGTCGAGCACCAGTTCAACGACGCCAACGGCCGCCTGACGACGCTGCGCCGCGAGGCCAGCGAGGCCCAGACCCGCGCTCACCAGATCCACGTCGAGTTGCTGCGCCTGACTCAGCAGGCCGAGGCCAGCCAGCAGCGCCGCAGCGCCCTGGATGCCGAACTGGCCGAGATCGCCGAGCAGCAGGAAGGCCTGCAGGAACGCCGTGCCGTCGGCGAGGCCCGCTTCGAGGAACTGGACATCCAGCTCGGCGACGCCCAGCAGCGCCATGCCGAACTCGACGACGGCGTCATCGCCGCCGAACGCAAGCTGGCCGATGCCCGCGAGCAACTGCGCACGCTGGAGCGCCGTTCACAGGAAGCCCGTTTCGCCACCCAGACCCTGGCCGCCCGCCGTGGCGAACTGCAGCGCGGCATCGAGACCGCCCAGGCCCAGATCGGCCAGGTGGCTGCCTCGGCCGCCAGCCTGCAGACCGAGCTGGACACGCTGAACGACGCCGCCGCCCAGGCCGGCCTGCAGGACGCGCTGGCCCTCAAGATGGAGCGCGAGCAGGCCCTGGCTGCGGTGCGCGCCAGCTATGACGACCTGTCCCTGCGCCTGCGCAAGGCCGACGAGCAGCGCATGACGTTCGAGCGCAGCCTGGACCCGCTGCGCGAGGCCATCACCAAGCTGCAGCTGGAAGAACAGGCTGCTCAGCTCGGTGGCGCCCAGTACCGCGAGCAGCTCGAAGCCGCCGCCGTCGACCTGGAAGCCCTGGCCAGGTCCGTCGAAGAAGGCAGCGTCAAGCTTTACGGCCTGCAGGGCGAGATCGACCGCATCAACCGCGAGATCGCGGCCCTGGGTGCCGTCAACCTGGCAGCCCTGGACGAGCTGACGGCGGCCCGCGAGCGCAAGACCTTCCTGGACGCGCAGTGCACCGACCTGAATGCGGCCATCAAGACGCTGGAAGACGCCATCCACAAGATCGACCTCGAGACGCGCGACCTGCTGGGCTCGACCTTCAACCAGGTCAACGAGCACTTCGGGCGCATGTTCCCCGAGCTCTTCGGCGGCGGCCAGGCCAGGCTGGTCATGACCGGCGACGAGATCCTGGACGCCGGCGTGCAGGTGCTGGCCCAGCCCCCCGGCAAGAAGAACAGCACCATCCACCTGCTGTCGGGCGGCGAGAAGGCGCTGACGGCCATCGCCCTGGTGTTCGCCATCTTCCAGCTCAACCCGGCGCCTTTCTGCCTGCTGGACGAGGTGGATGCACCGCTGGACGACGCCAACACCGAGCGTTATGCGCGCCTCGTGACCAAGATGAGCGCCGGCACGCAATTCCTCTTCATCTCGCACAACAAGATCGCGATGGAAATGGCTGAACAACTGATCGGCGTCACCATGCAGGAGCAGGGCGTGTCCCGCATCGTCGCCGTCGACATGGACAAGGCCCTGGCGATGGCGGAGGCGGCATGAGCGTTACCCTGACCCAGCTGCTGGCCATGGCCGGCGGCCTCGTGCTGGCCGGTGTCGTCGCCCATGGCGCCTGGGCCGCGCGCAAGGCGGGTCCCAAGCGCGCCGTGCCGCCGATGGAGGAGCCGTCCTTCGATGCGCCCCCCGCCATGCCGGTCGAAGGCGCTGCCGAGGCCGAGCCGCTGGAAGTGACGCTGCCCGCCGTGGCGCGCCCGCTGCGCCGCCCGTCCGCGCGCATCGATGCGCTGATCGACGCCATCGCGGCCATCACCGTCGAGCAGCCCGTCTCGGGCGAGCTCGCCCTGCAGCACCAGCCCGGCAGCCGTCGCGCCGGCACCAAGCCCCTGCAGATCGAAGGTCTGAACACGGAGACCGGCGACTGGGAACTGCCCGCGCCCGGCCAGCGCTACAGCGAATTCCAGGCCGGCCTGAAGATGGCCAACCGCAGCGGCGCGCTGAACGAGATCGAGTACTCCGAGTTCGTGCAGAAGGTGCAGGCCTTTGCCGACGGCGTCGGTGGCTTCGTGCAGTTCCCCGACATGCTGGACGTCGTCGCCCGTGCCCGCGAACTGGACCAGTTCGCGGCCAGCCACGATGCCCAGCTGGCCCTGTTGCTGCGTGCCAAGGCCACGGCCTGGACGCCCGGCTTTGTCCAGCAGGCGGCGGCCCGCCATGGCTTTGTCGCCGGCGCCTTGCCGGGGCGCCTGGTGCTGCCTTCGGGCGAGGAGGGCGCGCCGCCGGTGCTAACCCTGCAATTCGATGCCCAGGCGGCCCTGGCTGAGGACCCCGAGGCCCTGTCCCTGCGCGAGCTGACGCTGGCCCTGGACGTGCCGCAGACGGCCGCCGAACACGAGCCCTTCGCGCTCTGGCAGGAGTCGGCGCGCGCGCTGTCCCGCGATCTCGAGGCCGAGGTTTGCGACGACCGCGGCCAGGTGTTGGGTCTGCATGCGTTCGCGGCCATCGATGTCGAGCTCAAGAAGCTTTACGAGGCCCTGGCGGAGCGCGACCTGGCCGCCGGCTCGCCCGCCGCGCGCCGCCTGTTCAGCTGATGGCGTGACATTGGCCGCGCAAACGCCGCGGTCTGGCTGACCGCTGGCGGGGCGAAGCTCCTATAGTCTGCACGTCACACGGCTTGCAGGCCCGATGCGCAGCGGTTTCACCTCAGCTTTCAGTCCCACCCGTCTTGCGACCGCCAGCTTCTGGCTGTCGGGATGGTTGCTGTCGTTGGCTTCGCTGTTCAGCCCCGCTTGTCTGGCTGCCCCCACGCTGGCCCAGCAGATCGAAGCCATCGAGGCGAGCTATGGCAACGAGCCGCCCGAGGTGGTGGCGCGGTTGCGCCCGCTGGAAGCGCAGGCCCGGGCTCTGGGCGGCGACAACCTGCGCGTCTTCCTGGCCGCCTGGGGTTATGCCCATGGCCTGATGGACCAGTTCACCGTCGTCGATGCGGCGACGGCCGAGCTCATCGACCTGGGCGAGCGTGAACACAACGCTGCGGCCATGGCCTCGGCCTATGGGCTGCGGGCGACCATGCTGCAGCTGTCGGGGCGCATGAATGCCGCCTATGGCTGGATGAACGAGGCCCTGCCCTGGGTCGAGAAGACGCAGGACGAGCCGCTGCGCTATTGGGTCTTCATGACGGCCGGCAACATCAGCCTGGCAACGGGCCATCTGCCGGAGGGTCTGAAGGCCTACGCGGCGGCAGGACTATCGGCACAGACCCAGTCCAACCCGCGGCGGGCCGCGACGGCCCACAGCGCGCTGGCCCCCATCCGGCTGGCCCTGCGTGACATCGACGGCGCCCGGGCGGATGCGCAGCGGGCCTTTCGCTTCGCCGAAACGGCCGGCAGCCCCTCCCTGCAGCTCGCAGCCAAGCTGATCGAATCGCTGGTCGAGGAGGAGGCGGGCCGTCCCATGGCCCGGGATCGCGCGCGGGAGCAGGCGCGCCGTCTGGCTGCCAGCATTGAGCCTGCCGTGGCCGCGAGCGCTGCTGTCGTGAACCCGGCCAGCGGCAGCGCGACCTGGTTGAACACCCAGGCGGAGGTGGTGCAGGAACTGGCCGACCTGCATCTGAGCGCGCGCAACTTCACGGCCGCCTTGGCCTATGCGGAGCGGGCGCTGAAGCTGGCGCGGCAGGACGGCGGCGACGAAGACGCCGTGACCGTGGCCACGATCAGCGCGGGGCTGGCGCGGCTCGGCCTGCGTCAAAAGGCCGCGGGCGAGCAATTGGTGAACCAGGGCCTGGCCTCGCTGGCCAAGCAGGGGCGCAAGGTGCGCCTGATGGAGCAGTTGAACCGCCATGCCGATCTGCTGGAAGCCCTGGGCGACGTGGCGGGTGCCGTTCAGCAGTCGCGCAAGGCCCTGGCCCTGGAGGCCGAGTTGGTGCGCAACGACCGCGTCAGTACCGTGCTGGAACTGCAGCGCCGCTCCAGCTTCGAGCAGAACCAGCGCGCCCTCGAGGCCCTCAAGCATGACAACGAGCTGCAGGCCAGCCAGCTCGAACGCCATCGCAGCGAAAGGCTGCTGATCCTCGTCCTGGCCATCGCCATGCTCGCGGTAGTCTTCCTGACCGTGGCCCTGTACCGCCGTGCCCGCAAGGCCAACCGCACGCTGCAGGCGCACAACGCCGAACTTGCCTACGTCGGCTTGCACGACCGCGTCACCGGCCTGCCCAATCGCCGCGCGCTGGAGCTGCGGGCCAAGGAGCTCGGCAACCACAGCTTCATCGGTCTGGGTATCGCCATCAACCGCTTCAGCCGCATCATGGGCAGCCTGGGCCATGCCGCCGGTGACGATCTGCTGTGTCAGGTGGCCGCGCGGCTGCAGTCGGTCGTCGAGGCGGCCGGCGGCCGGCTCTATCGCATGGACGGGCTGTCCTTTGGTGCCATCGTGCCGGCGTCGGGCGACGACGCGGCCCTGCGTGGCCTGCTGGAGCAATTGCTGCTGGTGATGCAGCCGGTCTTCGAGGTGCAGCGCCAGCAGCTTGCCGTGACCCTGAGCGTGGGCGCCGCCGAATACCCGCGCGACGGCGACCAGACCGCGGACATCGCCAGGGCCATCCAGCTCGCCATGCGGCATGCCCAGGGCCAGCCCGGCAACAGCGCGGTGGTCTTCACCCAGGGCTTGCTGGACGACCAGCAGGGCCGGCTGCAGCTGGAGGCTCGCCTGTCGCAAGCCCTGGACCGCGGCGAGCTCGAACTCTTCTACCAGGCCCAGTGCGAGCTGAGCACGCGCAAGCTGTCGGGCTTCGAGGCCCTGCTGCGCTGGCGCAGCCCCGAAGGCCTGATCCCGCCGGACCGCTTCATCCCGCTGGCCGAGGAATCCGGCCTGATCGTGCCCATCGGCCGCTGGGTGCTGCAGCAGGCCTGCCGCCAGGCCAAGGCCTGGCACGACAGCGGCCTGGGCCAGCCGGTCGTGGCCATCAACATCTCGCCGCGGCAGTTCCAGCATCCGGAGTTCATGACTTCGGTACGCGAGACCCTGATTGCCACGGGCATGGACCCGCACTTCATCGAGCTGGAGATCACCGAGGGCGCCATGATGGACGACGCCGAGGCCACGATTGCCAAGATGGCCGAGCTGCGTTCCCTGGGCCTGCACCTGGCCATCGACGACTTCGGCACCGGCTATTCCAGCCTGGCCTATCTGAAGCGCTTCCCCATCAACCGCCTGAAGATCGACCGCGCCTTCGTGCGCGACCTCGGCCAGGACGAGGGCGGCGCGGCCATCGTGCAAGCCATGATCCAGCTGTCGCACAGCTTGGGCATGACGGTGGTGGCCGAAGGCGTCGAGGACGCCGCCCAGGAAGCCTGCCTGCGCGGCTGGCAGTGCGACGTGATGCAGGGCTTTGGCTATGCACGCCCCGTGCCGGTGGCGGACGCGACGGCCTTCATGGAGAAGGTCGGTCGCGAGGCCGGGGTGGCGGCATAAACTGACCGTCCATCCAGACCACGGACCCGGCGTTTGACCACCAGCCTGCTGCTGATTGCCCTTCTCATCGCCGCCAGCGCCTTCTTCTCGATGGCCGAGCTGTCGCTGGCCGCATCCCGCCGCTTGAACCTGCAGCAGCGCGCCGACGGCGGCGACGCCCGCGCCGCCAAGGTGCTGTCCGTGCAGGAGCACCCGGGCGACTACTTCACCGTCGTGCAGATCGGCGTCAACACCGTGGCCATCCTGGCCGGCATCGTGGGTGAGGGCGCCTTCACGCCTCACTTCGAAGCGGCCCTGCGGCTGGTGGTGGCGCCCGAGCTGGCCGCGACCCTGGGCTTTGCGGCCTCCTTCGTCAGCATCACGGCGCTGTTCATCGTCATGGCCGACCTGGTGCCCAAGCGCCTGTCCATGAACGAGCCCGAGCGCGTGGCCATGACCCTGGTCGGGCCCATGCTGCTGCTGTGCCGCGTGCTCAAGCCGCTGGCTTGGGCTTTCAGCGGCATCACCGAAGGGCTGATCCGCCTGCTGGGCCTGCCGGCCAAGCGCGACGAGACCATCAGCTATCGCGACATCCTGGCGTTGACCGAGGCGGGCTATCAGGCCGGTGTCGTCGCCGACGAGGAGCAGCAGGTCATCGCCAATGTCTTCGAGCTGGACACGCGCATCGTCGAGACGGTGATGACGGCCCGCGAGCGCATCGTCTTCTTCTCTCGGGATGACGACGATGTGCTGATCCGCAACCGCATCGCCGAGGCACCGCACTCGACCTACCTGGTGTGCGCCGGGGAGATCGACGAGGTGGTTGGCTATGTGGATGCGACCGACCTGTTCCAGCGCGTGCTGCGCGACGAGGCGATCTCGCTGCGAGAGCCTGCCGTCATCGTCAAGAAGGTGCTGATCGTGCCGGACCGGCTGACGCTGTCGGAGATGCTGATGCAGTTCCGTGAGGCCCACGAGGACTTCGCCGTCGTCGTCAACGAATACAGCCGCGTGGTTGGCGTCGTCACGCTGAACGACGTGATGAACACGGTGATGGGCAGCCTCGTCGCACCGAGCGACGAGGAGCAGATCGTGCGCCGGGAGGATGGATCTTTCCTCGCCGACGGCATCACGCCCATCCCCGAGGTGCAGCGCTCGCTGGGCATCGAGACCTGGCCGCATGCCGGCACCTACGACACCCTGGCCGGCTTCCTCATGGTGATGCTGCGCCGCATCCCGCGGCGCACCGATGTCGTGGAGTGGGAAGGCTGGCGCTTCGAGGTCGTCGACGTCGACAGCCACCGCGTGGACCAGGTCATGATCACCGCGGTAGCGCCTGCCGTCAGAACTTGAAGTTGCCGTCGGCGCGAGACTGAGAGCCGCTGGCGCAGCTCGTGAACTCGCGATTGCCGCTGCTGGTCGCCTGGTTGCTTTCCCAGGTGGCCGTCGAGCCGTCCCACTTCACGTACTTGTACTGAATCGCCGTGCCGGCCGGCAGGCTGACCGTGCCGCTCCACGGCACATTGGCGCCCGAGCCCTGGATGGTCAGCGCAAAGCCCGAGGCCGGCGCCCAGGCGCCCAGGCCCGTCACATTGCCGACGACGCGCAGGTTCTGGCCCGTCACCGTGTTGGCATTGGCGATGGTGAAGGTCACCGAGCAGTTGCTGCCGCCGCTGGTCGTCTTCTGGCCGGTGTAGATGGCCACGGCGGGGTTGCTGGCGCTGTTGTTGGCGGGCACCGTGAAGCTGGCGTTGCCGCTGGCGTCCACCGTGACCGAGTCGGCCGTGCAGCCGGTGCCGGCGGCGTTCTTGATGCCGTTGATGACGTTGCAGTAGACGCCGGCGGGCAGGCCGGTGGCGAAGGTGCGCGTCCAGGCGCTGGCGCTGTTGTTCAACGCGACGAAGCCGACATTGCCGCGGCTGAAGGCGACCTGGTTGCCGTTGTTGCCGACGATCCAGTTCTGCTGGGCCTGGTTGATGGCGGCATTGCGGAAGGCCACCATATTGGCCAGCGGCGTCCAGCGGTGGGCGAAGTCCCAGACCACGTTGATCTGCGGCACGCCGCCGCTGTAGGGGCTGGCGCTGGGCCGGTCGGCGCCGGTGTCGGTGAACTTGAAGCCCGAGTAGAGCTGGGCCTCGCCATAGCCCTGGGCCAGCATGAAGATGTGGGCCAGGGTGTAGCGCTGGCCGCCCGAGTCGGCACCACCGTTGTTGTTGATGTTCAGCGAGCCGCCGTTGCGCTCGGTGTCCCAGTTGGTGATGAAGACGGTGGCGTTCTGCGGCTGGATGAAGCCCCAGCTGCCGCCCCAGTTGCCCCAGGTGCCCATCACGGTCGGGATGCTGGCCAGGTTCAGCCCGTTGTTGTTGCGGAAGATGTCCCGCATGGCCGACGTGAACTGGAACTCGTTCAGCGTGCCGACCGGGAAGTAGCTGGGCCGGTCCACCTCGCCGTCGTTGATGATTTCCTGCGTGACCCAGATGGGCTCGCCCTTCAGCGTCGTCGGGTAGGCGGCCTTGACCGTGTTCATGATGGACGTCCAGGCGCTGGCCGGCATGTGCTTGGCCGCGTCGATGCGGAAGCCGTCGACGCCCATGGCCAGCAGGGCCTTCAGGTAGTTGACGATCTGGCCCTGCACATAGCTGCTCTCGGTCGCCAGGTCGGGCAGGCCGCCGAGTCGGCAGTTCTGGACATTGCTGCGGCCCGACGGCGAGTTGTAGTCGGCGTCGTTGATGTTGCAGTTGGCGTGGAAGTCGTTGGCGCTGAAGTAGGGGTAGGCCAGCGTCGCGGCATTCCAGGTCGAACCGTCGGTGGCCGTGCCGCTGCCATCGGCCATCTGGTTGACGACGATGTCGGCATAGACCCGCACACCGGCCGTGTGGCAGGTGTTGATCATGGTCTGCAGCTGGCTGGGCGTGCCCATGCGGCTGGTCAGGTTCACGTAGTTGACCGGCTGGTAGACGCCCCACCAGCCGTTGGCGTTCTTGGATGCGCCCGGTGGCGAGATCTGCACGCCGCCGAAGCCCTTGGGGCCCAGCCATTGCGTGCACTCGGTGGCGATGTCGGGCCAGGACCACTCGAACATCTGCACCGACGTGGAGTTCGGGTTCAGCGCGAGGGCAGAGGGGGTGACGCCGGCCGTCAGGGCCAGCGTGAGGGCGAGTGCGAGCCGGCGGCTCGCGTGCGGCAGCTTGAGCATGTTGTCTCCGGTTGGTTCGACCGCCGCCCTCGTTGCGGGGCGGCTGGATTCGGCCACTCGACTGCATGCCCTGGCCGCCTTTCCCGCTGTTGGGAAAGTGCGCGAACTCTAGGCAGAGCGGGGATGAATGACTGTAGGAAAACTACCTAAGCCGAGAAAATACCCCTAGGACGACGTCGACGAAGATGTGTCGGAAGGTGTGCTTCGGCGACGAGACGCCATTTCATTTCCCATGGCGGCCAGCGAGTCTTCTAGAAGACCGGCGCGGGCCGCAGCGAAGGCCTGGCCGTCCTCGATGGCCATGTGGGCGTCGTAAAGATCGATGTAGTGAAGTAACGAAGTCTCGTCCAGGTCGGCAGATTCGTTGCGCGTCCAGGCCAGCAAAGGTTCACGCAGCTGAGCCCACAGCCGCGTCATCTCCCCATGGTCGGCATGCAGGCGATCGGCCATGTCGGCCAGGCCTGCGGCACGCAGGCGCGGCAGCACGTGGCGCTCTTCGTCCTCGTGGTGGGCGGGGCCGGCCTTGTCGAAATAACGCAGCACGTCAGCGGCAGCGTCGCGGGCCTGGGCGTCCACGCCGCGTTCCAGCACATGGGCATGCAGGCGCCGCAGCAGGTCCAGGCTGCGCTGCACGCGCTCATGGCAGGCGGCCAGCATCTCGAAGGGTTGGTCGAAGCCCACGGCGGGGCCGGCATGCAGGACGACGCGGGATGTCATGCCGGCCATTCTCCCGCCGCGACAATGCCCCCATGACCGCCACGCCAGCCCAGCGCGCCGCCGAACTGCGCGCCCAGCTCAACCATCACGCCCATCTCTATTACGTGCTCGACCAGCCGGCCCTGCCGGATGCCGAGTACGACAAGCTGTTCCAGGAGCTGCAGGCCCTCGAGGCGGCCCACCCCGAGCTGCTGACACCAGACTCGCCGACACAGCGCGTCATCGGCGCCGTGCTGCCGGGGTTGACGCCGGTGGCCCATGTCGTGCCCATGCTGTCGATCACGACGGAGACCGACACGACGGAGGGCGGTGCCATCGCCTTCGATGCCCGCGTGCGCCGCGAGCTGGGGCTGAAGGAAGGTGACGCGCCGGTCGACTACAACGCCGAGCTGAAGTTCGACGGCCTGGCCATCAATCTGCGCTACGAGGCCGGTGTGCTGGTGCAGGCCGCCACGCGTGGCGATGGCGAGACGGGCGAGGACGTCACCCACAACGTGCGCACCATCGGCCAGATCCCGCTGCGCCTCAAGGGTGACGCACCGCCGGTGCTGGAGGTGCGCGGCGAGGTGTACATGCGCCGCGACGCCTTCGAGGCGCTGAACGAGCGCCAGCGCGCCAAGGGCGACAAGACCTTCGTCAACCCGCGCAACACGGCCGCCGGCGCCATCCGCCAGCTCGACTCGCGCCAGGCGCGCGACAAGCCGTTGAGCTTCTATGCCTATGGCCTGGGCGAGGTGCAGGGCTGGGACCTGCCGGCGACGCAGTCCGGCCTGCTGGACGCGCTGGCCGTCTTCGGCCTGCCGGTCAACGACATGCGCACGGTGGCTGCCGGCACGGCTGGCCTCGTCGAATTCCACCAGCGGGTGGCCGAAGCGCGCGACGGCCTGCCCTTCGATATCGACGGTGTCGTCTACAAGGTCAACTCGCGCGAGCTGCAAACCCGGCTCGGCTTCAAGACCCGCGAGCCGCGTTGGGCCGTGGCCCACAAATATCCGGCCCAGGAGCAGGTGACGACGCTGCTGGCCATCGACATCCAGGTGGGTCGCACCGGCAAGCTGACGCCGGTGGCGCGGCTGGACCCCGTCTTCGTTGGCGGCACGACGGTCAGCAACGCCACGCTGCACAACGTCTTCGAGATGCGCCGCAAGGGCGTGCGCGTCGGCGACAAGGTCATCATCCGCCGCGCCGGTGACGTCATTCCCGAAGTCGTCGGCCGCCTGCCGGGCCAGCGGCCGAGCTATGTGCCCAACTTCCACATGCCACGCGCCTGTCCCATCTGCAGGAGCGAGGCGGCGCGCGAGCAGGGCAGCATCGAATACCGCTGCACCGGCGGCGTGTTCTGCCCGGCCCAGCGCAAGCAGGCCATGCTGCACTTCGCCGGCCGCCGCGCCATGGACATCGAGGGCCTGGGCGACAAGCTGGTCGAGCAGCTCGTCGACGCCGGCATCGTGCAAAGCCTGCCCGGCCTCTACAAGCTCGGCGTCGCCAAGCTCGCGGCCCTGGACCGCATGGCTGAGAAGAGTGCCCGGAACATCGTCGACGCGCTGGAGAAGAGCAAGACGCCGACGCTGGCGCGCTTCCTGTTTTCGCTGGGCATCCGCCAGGTCGGCGAGACGACGGCCAAGGACCTGGCCCGCCATTTCGGCACGCTGGACAAGCTGATGAACGCCAGCGTCGAGCAGCTGCTGGAAGTGCCCGACGTCGGCCCCATCGTCGCGGCCAGCATCCACACCTTCTTCGCCCAGCCGCACAACCGCGAGGTCGTCGAGCAACTGCTGGCGGCCGGCGTGGCTCCGAAGGAAAGCGAAGGCGAGGCCGACGACCGGCCGCGACCGTTGCTGGGCAAGACCCTGGTGCTGACCGGCAAGTTCCCCGTGCTGAGCCGCGACGAGGCCCAGGCCCTCATCGAGGCAGCCGGCGGCAAGGTCAGCGGCTCGGTGTCCAAGAAGACGAACTACGTCATCGCGGGTGAAGACGCGGGCAGCAAGCTGGACAAAGCCCAGGCGCTGGGTGTGCCGGTGCTGGACGAGGCGGGCCTGAGGGATTTGCTGGCAGGTTGATCAGGGCCGGTGGGCAGGCAGCGCGTCCGGCCCCAGCACGCCCTTCACGTGTGCCCATTCGGGCACGGTCTCGAACAGATGGTCGATGAAGGCCCGCGTCTTGGCCGGCATCAGGCGGCGACTCGCCGTCAGCAGCGTCACCGGCAGCGGCTCATAGCTCCATTCCGGCAGCACCGGCACCAGGGTGCCGGCCTCGATGTCGCTGGCCACCATGCCGAAGGGGAAGCTGGCGATGCCGCCGCCGGCCCGCGTCAGTGACAGCACCAGGCCGATGGAATTGGCCTCCAGCGGGCCATGCAGATCCACCTCGGCCGTCTGCTTGCCGTTCAGCAGCTTGCGGTACATGCCCTTGGCCTGGCTCAGCACGACGAAGTCATGATCGGCCAGGTCGGCCGGCGTCTGTGGCGCGGGCCGGGCCTGCAGATACACCGGACTGGCGTAGAGGCCACGCTCCAGCAGCATGTAGCGGCGGGCGATGAGGTCGGGTTCGTCCACGGGCCCCATTCGCACCACCACGTCATAAGGCTCGTTGAAGAGGTCGACGCGGCGCGGCGTCGTGTCGATCTCCAGCTCCACCTTGGGATAGCGGCGCACGAAGCGCGAAAAACTCTCGGCCAGCACCAGCATGGCGAACTCGGCCGGCACTGAAACACGCAGCCGCCCCTGGGGCGTGGCCTCGCGCGAGGCCAGCCAGTGGCGAGTCTCGGCGATGTCGTCGTCGTGGCGCGCGGCGCGCTCGGCCAGCTGTTCGCCCAGTTCGGTCAGCGTCAGCCGGCTGGCACCCGGCACGAAGAGGCGAGCCCCCACCGAGGTCTCCAGCGCCGTCAGGCGCCGGCTCAGCGTGGCCTTGGGCAGGTCCAGCTGCCGGGAGGCCTCGGACAGCGATCCGGCCTTGTGAACCTGGGCCAGCAGCAGGAGGTCGTCGATCTTCATGGCGTCGGAGGTCTCGTTTTATTTCGTTTCGTTTCTGGAACGGTCCGTTTGAGTTTCGTGGCTATTCACAGGAAATGGAACTCTCTACAGTCCGCCGCACGATGTCAACACCCCGTCTTCTCCAGCCCCAAAGGCACCGCATCGGTGCCGGCTTCCAGGCCGACGGCCTGCGCGAGCCGCTGGCGTTGCTCGACCCCTTCATCATGGTCGACCACTTCCGCATGAGCGAGTCGGTGTTCGCGCCCCATCCCCATGCCGGCTTCTCGGCGGTGACCTATCTTTTCGACGATTCGGCCACCGGCCTGGTCAGCCGCGACTCCCTGGGCGGCGAGCACGCCATCCCTCCGGGCGGCCTGCACTGGACCCTGGCCGGGCGCGGCGTCATGCACGACGAATTCCCGGCCGAGCCTGGCCGCGAAGCCCATGGCCTGCAGATCTTCGTCAACCTGCCGGCCGACCAGAAGCTGCGCGCGCCCACCGTGATGCGCCTGGCCCCGGAGCAGATGCCGCGCCGCGAAGGCGAGGGCTGGCGCGCGATTCAGGTCTTTGGTGCCGACACCGCCTTGGAACTGCCCTGGTCGACGTCCCTGGTGCTGGTCGACATCGCCGCCGGCGCCACTTTCGACTTCGTGCTGCCCGAGGGTGAGCAGGGCTTCGCCCTCGTCATCCAGGGCAGTGGCCGTACCAAGGAACTGCCGCTGAGCGCCGGCCGGGCCCTGAGCCTGCCCGTGGGCGGCGGCGCCCGCGTCAAGGCCGACGAGGCCCTGCGCCTGGCCTGCTTCTGCGGCCGGCCCCTGCATGAACCCGTGGTGCGCCACGGCCCCTTCGTCATGAGCGACGAAGGCCAGGTCGTGGCTGCCCTGCAGCGATTCCAGTCCGGCGGCATGGGCCGCCTCAGCCCCCGACAACTCTGAACACGCGAAAACAAGGAACTCGAAATGAACGCACCGCAAGAGAACAACGCCGCCCCCAAGCCTGCCAAGAGTGGCCCGCCCGTGCCCCTGCTCATCGTCGGCGCCATCCTGCTGATCGGCGGCATCGGCCTGGGTGGCCGCATGTGGTGGCGCAGCCAGCATCTGGTGGAGACCGACAACGCCTTCGTCGCCGGCCGCATCCACCCGGTCGCGACCCGCGTGGCCGGTGTCGTCACCGAGATGCGCATGCAGGACAACGCCATCGTCAAGGCCGGCGACGTGCTGCTGCGCCTGGACCCGGCCGACGCGGCCGTGCAGATCGAGCGCCTCAAGGCCCAGATCGCCCAGTCCGACGCGAGCATCGCCACCAGCGCCGCCCAGATCGCCCAGGCCAAGGCACAAGCCGCGGCGACGTCCTCGCAAGTGACGCAGGCCGAAGCCGTGCTGGCCCGCACCGAGTTGGACGCCAAGCGCAGCCAGACCCTGTTCGGCGCCGAACTGCGCGCCACCTCCAAGCAGGAGCTCGACGCCGCCATCGCCGCGCGTGACGTGGCTCGCGCCGACCTGGCCGCCCGCAAGGCCAGTGCCTCGGCCGCCAAGGAAGCCGTCGTCGCTGCCGAAAGCGCCCGCCAGTCGGCCAACGCACAGAAGAGCGCGACCCAGGCCCAGCTCAAGGATGCCCAGAACCAGCTCGGCTATGTCGAGCTGAAGGCCTCCAGCGACGGCCGCATCGGCAAGCGCACGGTCGAAGTCGGCCAGCGCGTGCAGCCGGGCCAGCAGCTCGCGGCCATCGTCGAACCCGAGACCTGGATCGTCGCCAACTTCAAGGAGACCCAGCTCGCCAGGATGAAGCCGGGCCAGAAGGTGCATGTCAAGGTCGACGCCTTCCCGGGCAAGGACTTGCTCGCCCATGTCGACAGCTTCGCCCCGGCCTCGGGCGCCAGCTTCGCGCTGCTGCCGCCGGACAACGCGACCGGCAACTTCACCAAGATCGTCCAGCGCGTGCCGGTCAAGCTGGTGTTCGAGGCCGAGAGCCTGAAGGAACTGGGCGAGGCGGCGAACCGCATCGTGCCGGGGCTGTCGGTGCAGGTCGAGGTCGAGATCGCTGAGTAAGCGACCATGGGCAACGAAAACTACCTCCCGCCGCCGCCCGACCAGAAGGTCAGCGGCCGCACCTGGCTGGCCGTGCTGGCCAGCCTGCTGGGTGCTTTCATGGCGGTGCTGGACATCGCCATCACCAACTCCTCGCTGCGGGACATCCTCGGCGCGCTGTCGGCCACGCAGGAAGAGGGCTCCTGGATTTCCAGCGCCTACCTGGTCGCCGAGATCGTCGTCATCCCGCTGGCGGGTTTCCTGGCGATGGTCTTCTCCACGCGCCGCTACCTCGTCGTCAACGTCGCGCTGTTCCTGATCTTCAGCACGCTGTGCGGCATGGCCTGGAGCCTGGAATCGATGATCGCCTTCCGTGCGGCCCAGGGCTTCACGGGTGGCGTCATGATCCCGATGGCGATGACCCTGGTCACGCGCAAGCTGCCGCTGAACAAGCGCCCCATCGGCCTGGCCCTGTTCGGCATGACGGCGACGCTGGCCCCGACCCTCGGCCCGACCGTGGGCGGCTATCTGACCGAGCTCTATGGCTGGCCCAGCATCTTCTACATCAACTGGGCCCCCGGCATCCTGCTGATGCTCGGCGTCAGCATCGGCCTGGACAAGGAGCCGATGAACCTGAAGCTGCTGCGCGACGTCGACTGGTGGGGCATTGCCTTCATGGCCATCGGTCTGGGCTCGCTGACCGCGATGCTCGAAGAGGGCAATGCCAAGGACTGGTTCCAGAGCCCCTTCATCATCACGGCCGCCGTGCTGGCCATCGGTGGCATCTACGGCTGGGCCTGGCGCGGCCTGACGCGCAAGAACACCTTCATCGACCTGCACATCCTCGGCCGACCGAGCTTCCTGATCGCCGGCGTCATCGCCTTCACGACCGGCATGGGTCTCTATGGCTCGGCCTTCATCCTGCCGCTGTATCTCGGCCAGATCGCGAACTACACGCCGATGCAGATTGGCATCGTCATCATGTGGATGGGGCTGCCGCAGCTCTTCATCATGCCCTTCGCGGCCAAGCTGTCCACCAAGCTGGACAACCGCGTGATGATGAGCCTGGGCCTGGCGCTGTTCGCGACGTCCTGCTTCATGAACACGCACATGAGCGCCGACACGGCCGGCCCCGAGCTGTTGGCCGCGCAGATCGTGCGTGCCCTGGGCCAGCCGCTGATCATGATCACGCTGACCAATTTCGCGGTGAATGGCATCCCGCCCAACCTGCTGCCGAGCGCCTCGGGCATGTTCAACATGATGCGCAACCTCGGCGGCTCGGTCGGCATCGCCACGCTGGCCACGCTGCTCACCAACCGCGAGCATCTGCACAGCGCCCGCGTGGGCGAGGCCGTCAGCCTCTACGACCCGGCGACGCAAGCCCGCCTGGACACGCTGGCGCAGAACTTCGCCAGCAAGGGCATGGACCTCGCCACCGCTCAGGACATGGCCATGAAGGCCCTGGACAACGTGGTGCGTCGCGACAGCTTCGTCATGGCCTACAACGACGCCTTCCTCATTCTCGGCATCGCCCTCATCAGCTGCGTGTTCATCGTCTGGATGAGCAAGAAGGTGCTCGGCGGCGCCGCCGCCGCCGAAGCGGCCCACTGATTCGAAAAGAGAGATCACCATGATCCAGCTCAAGACCGTCCTCACCCTCGTCGCCACCGCGGCCCTGGCCGCCTGCACGACGCTGGGCCCCAACTACCAGGCGCCTGCCGCCAACGCACCCGCGGCCTACCGCGCGGCCAGCCCCGTGGCCGGCGCCGAACTGCAGCGCGACTGGTGGCTGATGTTCGGCGACGCTCAGCTCAATGCGCTGGAAGCACAAGCCCTGCAGGCCAGCCCCACGCTGGCCGCAGCGGCCGCTCGAGTCGAGCGAGCCCGTGCCGTCTATGCCGGTGTCAGGGCCGACGAACTGCCGCGCGTCGACGTCGGCGGCAGCGTCACCAGCTTGCGCACCTCGGCCAAGTCGGTGACGACGCCGGTCCTGGGTGGCCAGGCCATCACCTTCGACGGCACGCAGACCGGCATCCAGGCCTCGCTCGGCTGGGAACTCGACCTCTGGGGCCGCGTCAAGCGCCAGGCCGAGGCCTCGCAGGCCCAGCTCGATGCCACGACGCTGGACGCCGCCGCCGCCCGCGTCGCGCTGACGGCCGACGTCGCCGCCGCCTACTGGCAATGGCGGGCCCTGGCCGATGAAGGCCTGGCCCTGCAACGCCTGCGCGACAGCCGCGCCAACGCCTTCAAGGTCGCCCAGACTCGCTTCGATGCCGGTTCGTCGACCACCCAGGATCTCGAGCGCGTGCGCGCCGAACTCGCCTCGGCCGATGCCGACGTGGCCGACCTGCCGCGCCGCCAGGCCCTGGTGCTGAACCAGATCGCCGCATTGACCGGCCAGGGGGCTGCCGACCTCAAGCTGCAGGCCGGCTACTCCCTGCCGGTGCCGCCGCAGATCCGCGCCGGCCTGCCGTCCGAGCTGCTGCAGCGCCGCCCCGACCTGGCCCAGAGCCTGGCTCAGCTTCACGCTGCAACCGCCCAGGTCGGTATCGCCGAAGCCGCCTTCTATCCGTCCATCCGCCTGACCGGCAGCTTCGGCTACCAGAGCAAGGAGCTGGGCGACCTCGTGTCGGCCCCGGCGCGCCTCTACAACTTCGGTCCCAGCATCTCGCTGCCCCTCTTCGAAGGTGGCAAGAACAAGGCCAATCTGGCCTCGAGCAAGGCCCAGGTCGACGAGTCCCTCGCCGTCTTCCGCGGCCGCATGCTGCAGGCCCTGCGCGAAGTCGACGATGCCTTGGCCGAACTGCAGGGTCGCGCGACCGTCGTGGAAGCCCAGAACCGCACGCTGGAATCGAGCAGCCAGGCCCTGAAGGTGGCCACGAGCCGCTACGACAAGGGCGCCGTCAGCTATCTCGACGTGACCGAGGCCGAGCGCACGCCGCTGGCCACCGAGCGTGCCCTGGCGCAGCTGCGCGGTGCGCAATGGGCCGCCACGGCCCAGCTCGTCAAGGCGCTGGGCGGCGGCTGGGCCCAGCAGGGCAGCTGAGGACCGTCCTCAGCGCCGGTTTTCGTCGAACTGTTCGGCGCCCGGCACGGCCTGAAGCCAGGGCTCGCGACGCTTGACCCAGAGCTCGTAGCTGGGCACCAGTGGCGTGGGCGCCTGCGACAGGACGCCGAGCTTGATCTCGGCCTCCTGCTCGTCGAGCGAAAACAGCCGCGACCCGCAGTGGGGGCAGAAGCGCTGGCCGTGGAACTCGGCCGTCTCGCCGCTGGACTCGAACTGCGCGGCCGGCCAGACGGCGTAGAAGGTGAAGGCCGAGCCGCTCTCCTTGCGGCAGTCCATGCAATGGCAGATGCCCACGCGCAGCGGCGCGCCGCGCACGGCCAGTTGCACCCGGCCGCACAGGCACTGGCCGACGTAGCGGGTGTCGTGGCTCAACGCAGGTCCTTTGTCGAACAGACATGTTCGTGGCCATCTTCCCAGGCCTTCAGGAATCGCCGGGTTTCCGCGAGCCCCGCCGGCGGCACTCGCGCCGACCACTGCGCCTCCCAGGCTTGCACCGCATCCCCTTTGCCCTGGGCCAGGCCTGCCAGCATGCCGAGCACCAGGATCTGTTCGTTCAGGGCCTCAGGCATCGGGCCGGGCGGCTGGGCCAGCAGCTGCCGGGCCTGTGACTCGACGGCAGGCCAGTCGCGGCGCGACACCGAGGCGTACAGCGCCAGCACCTGCAGGGTGCGCGGCGACAGCCCCGGTTGGGCTCGCTGCCAGGCGGCGACATCCCACAGCGCCTGCTGATCGGCACCGTCGACGTGGCCGAGCACGGCCTGCGCCAGGTTGGCGAGGTAGATCAGCAGGCTGTCTTCGTCCAGAGCCGTCGCCCCCTTGCGCTGGGCCTGCAGGGCATCGACCAGGCGCGTGAGCCCGTCGCCGCTGTGGTCGCTGCCGGCATCGTGGCCGTCGAAGCGCTGCAGTGCCGCGACCGCCTGCTGGCGTGCCTCGAGGATGGGATGGTTGACGGCGGGACCGAGCCGGGTCGCGGCCGGCAGCGCCGCACGGCAATCCAGCACCGGCAGCACCGGCAGGCCCGACGTGCCCACGCGCAGCAGCAGCGTGGCCTGGGCCCCCTGGAAGCGCTGCCGTGGCGCGTTCAGCGAGATCGTCGGGAAGAAGTCGGAGTGGGCGCGGGCCGCCTGCATGCGCACATAGCTGCGCAACACGGCCGGCCCGCCCACGCGGCGCGCCGCCAGGTCCGCCGGCGAGCGCAGGCCGACGCGCTTCAATTCGGCCGACAGCGCCTTGGTGCGCCAGGGCAGGTCGCTGAGCGGCGCCAGCTTGTTCTGCGGCGCCAGGATCAGCATGTCGGTGGAGTCGACGAAGTAGAGCTCGCTGTTCGGGAACTCGCTGATCAGGGCCGCGATCATCTCGGCCAGCAGCGCGTCGGAAATCTCGTAGCCGTGCACCCACTGCACCAGCAGGCCGTCGGGCTTGAGGCTGCTCCTGACGCGGCGGTAGAACTCCTGCGTGAACAGGCTGGCCACGCCGCTGACCCAGGGGTTGGAGGGCTCGGACGCCACGATGTCGTAGCGCTGCTGGCCGCGGGCGAAGAACTCCCGCGCGTCCTCGAAATGGACATGCGAGCGCGGATCGGCATAGGCCCGCACATTGCGGACGCCCAGCGCCTTGGCGCCTTCCCACATGGCCGGCTCGATCTCGATGCTGTCGACGCGGCGCGGTACGGGCGAACCCAGCAGCGTGTGGGTGCTGAGCCCCGACCCCCAGCCGATGACGGCGATGTCCTGGGGCTGGGGATGCGTCGACAGCGCCAGCGCCCCGAGCATCAGCATGGTGATCTCGTCGGCGCTGGGCGGCTGGTCGAGGGCGGTCCAGCCTGCGTCCGGCTTGCCGTTCGTCGCGATGATGGAGAGGTTGTCCTTGCGCACGACCGAGATGCTGGCGGTCGCACCGTCGCGATAGAACTGCAGCTCGCGCCCGCGGGTGTCGGTGTTGCCATAGCGGAAGACGCCCGCGGACTGCAGCAGGGGATCCGGCCGCCCCCACTGCAGCATGCCGCCCAGCACGACCGCGCCGAGGGCCGCCGCGACCACGCTGCTCCCGGTCCAGCGGCCGGGGCTGGAGCCGCGCAGCAGGGCCAGGCCTATGCACAGGTCGGCGGTCGCGGCCACGAGCAGCATCAGCCCCACGCCGAGGGCAGGCATCAGCCAGTGAGCCGCCACCAGCACGCCCAGGATGGCGCCCAGCGTATTGGCCGCGTAGACCTGGCCGATGGCCCGCTCACCGGCGCCGCGGCGCAGCAGGGCCGCCGTGAACAGCGGCAGCGTCATGCCGGCGAAGAAGGCCGCCGGCATCATGATGAGCAGGGCGATGCCGGCCGTGGCCAGGTTGTAGAGGGTGTAGCCGGCGGCGCTGCGCGCCAGCGCCTGCAGCAGCCACGGTACCCAGTTGTAGGCGCTGCCCAGCAGGCCCACCGAGACCATCGCGCACAGGCCCATGGCCACCTGCACGAAGCCGGCATAGCGCACCAGGTCGCCGATGCGGTCACCCACGCGCCTGACCCACAGGCCGCCCAGGGCCAGGCCGGCGATGAAGGCAGCCAGCATCAGCTCGAAGCTGTGCAGGCTGCTGCCCAGGGCCTGGTTGAGCATGCGCACCCAGCCCAGTTCGTAGGCGAAGGAGGCGGCGCTGGACAGGAAGGTGGCGACCAGCAGGGCGGGCAGCAGGCGGCCCGGGCCGGCGTCTTCCGGATGGTCGGCGGCCGGCGCGGCGGCGATCGCGCCACCTTCCCGCGAAGCCAGGCTCAGGGCCAGGCTGGCCGCGGCCACGGCGAGGTTGAGCCCGGCGGCGGCCTGCAGGGCGCCCGGCATGCCGACGGCCGGCAGCAGGCCGAAGGTGGCCACCAGGGCCCCGAGGGCGGCGCCGATGCCATTGGTGAAGTACAGGCCGCCCAGGGTCTGCCCCTGCTGGCTGCCGGGCAGGCGCAGCACGCCGACCGCCAGCAGCGGGAAGGTGGCGCCCAGCAGCACCGTCTGCGGCGCGATCAGGGCCGCCGCGCTCAGCCATTGCCAGGTCGTGGCGGCGCCGGCGCTCTTCAGGGCCGGCAGCACATGGTCCTGGCTGTAGGCGCTGTAGGCGACGAAGACGACGTGGAAGATCAGGCCGAACACGCCGATCAGGGCTTCGGCGCCGGCGTACAGCGCGATGGGGCGACGCAGCCGCGCCGTGATGCGGCTGACGCCCCAGGCGCCCAGGGCCATGCCGCCCATGAACATCATCAGCACCAGAGTCTGGGCATAGGCCGCGTGGCCGAGCGTCAGACCCAGGTAATGCGTCCAGATGGACTGGTAGATCAGCGCCGCGCATCCCGACAGCACGAACAGGAATTGCAGGGTCCAACGCGTTCTGGCGGCAAGGGGAGCGGTGCTCATCACGTACTGGGTGGGGAGGGGTTGGTCAGCAGGGCAGCCGCCATGCGTGCGGCCGCACCCTGGTGGGCACGGGAGAAGACCTGGGCCCGCGCGGCCATGGCCTGGCGGGATGCCTCGTCGCTGCAAAGGGCCAGGCCGCGGATGACGGCGTCGTGCAGGTCGGCGCAACGCAGGGCCGCGCCGGCGGCAATCGCCAGGTCGGCCGCTTCGGCGAAGTTGAAGGTGTGGGGCCCGGCCAGCACGGGGCAACCGCAGGCCGCGGCCTCGATGAGGTTCTGGCCGCCCAGGGGCTCGAAGCTGCCGCCGAGCAGGGCCACGCTGGCCAGGCCGTAGTACAGCGGCATCTCGCGCATGGAGTCGCCCAGCCAGACGTCGGCGGCGAAGGCCTGGGGCGGCGGCTCGTCGGTCCAGGCACTGCGGCGCGCGAGCTTCAGGCCGGCGGCTTCGATGAGTTCGGCGAGCTCGTCGAAACGCTGGGGGTGGCGCGGCACGATGGCCAGCAGCGGGCGCGGGGAGGGCTGCTTGACCCACTCGTCGAGCAGCGCCTTCTCCTCGCCTTCGCGGCTGACGGCCAGCATCAGCACGGGTCGGCCCAGCTGGCGCGCCCAGGCCTGGCCGCGGGCGATCAGGGCCGGGTCCATGGCGATGTCGTATTTCAGGTTGCCGGCGACCTCGACGCGGGCCATGCCCATGGCGCGAATGCGCTCGGCGTCTGCTTCGGTCTGGGCCAGGGCCAGGCTCATGCGGCGCGCGGCCGGCCGCATCAGCGCGGCCAGGCGCTGGCCCTGGCGCAGGCTCTTGTCCGACAGGCGGGCATTGGCCAGCACCATGGGCAGCGCGGCTTTTTCGGCCTCGCGCTGCAGCATCGGCCAGACCTCGGTCTCCATCAGCACGCCGAGTCGGGGCCGCCAATGGCGCAGGAAGCGGCGCACGGCGCCCGGCGTGTCGTAGGGCAGCCAGGCCTGGGCATCGCCGTCGCGCAGCAACGACTGACCGGCCTCGCGGCCTGTGGCGGTCGAGTGCGTCAGCAGGAAGCGCAGCGCCGGGTCGCGGGCGCGCAAGGCATCGATGAGGGCACTGGCCGCCCGTGTCTCACCGAGGGAGACAGCGTGGATCCACAACCGGCCGGGCTGGGTCGCCCCCTTGTAGAAGCCCAGCCGTTCGCCGAGGGCGTGGCGGTAGAGCGCTTCCTTGGCGCCGCGCCGCCACAGCCGCAGCAGATAAAACGGCGTCAGCAGCCGCAGCGCGGCCGCATACAGGGCCAGCGCGAGGCCCTCAGGCATCAACCACCCTTGCGCGCCAGTTCATGGGCGGCCTTGAGGCGGCGCATGACGGGGTCGTTCAGCTCGCGGCTGACGGGATTCCATTGCCTGACCTGGCGGTCGATCTCGGTCTGCAGGCGCGCTGCGGTCGCGGCGTCACCCGTGGCCAGGGCCCAGATCGAGTATTCGGCGTGGGCCTCGAAGCTGCCGTACTGGCGCACCGCGGCCTCGAAGCTCTCACGGGCTTCCGCCGAGCGCGAGGTGCCGGCGTAGCAGCGCCCCAGCAGCAGCAGGACCTGGTCGGGCCGGTAGTCGGGACGTTCGGCCTTCAGCGTCTGCAGATGGGGCAGGGCGGCGTCGAAGCGCTGCGACTCGACATAGGCCCGCACAGCGCCGAAGCGCAGGTCGGGGTCGCTGGCGAAGGGCCCTTTCAGCGCACCTTCGTAGAGCCGCGCCGCCTCGGGCGCCTCGCCGTTGTTCAGCAGGGCTTCGGCCAGGCGCATCTGGTTCTGGGCCGACGGCGAGACGTCGAAGGCCGCACGGGCTTCGCGCACATCACGGCCAGGGTCCAGGGCGCGTGCCGCGGCCGACACGGCCTTGAAGGCGCCGCGCTCCAGCCGCGAGTTGGGCAGGTAGACGGCGAAGAAGTAGACCGCGCTGCCCAGCAAGGGGAAGGCGAACAGGATGAAGAGCCAGTACAGCTGCTGGCCGCTGCGCACGACATGGACCGCGCAGAACAGCGCGATCAGGATGTGCAAGCCTCCGATCAATGGCATGTGATTCTCCCTTTGATGAATGGAAGGCGGCTCTCTGGCCGCTCAACCCCTGTCAGTCAACCGTACGCATTCAGCGGGCCGAGCGCTGGGCCGCTCCCGAGCCGGCCCGCCATGGCGATGTGCTTGCGGCTCGATGCCGCAAGCATCGCCGTCCCCTCGGGGGACCGGCCAAGGTAGTCCTTGGACGAGGGGCATCAATGTCCGGCGGCGAAGGTGGCGTCCGGCTTCACGCGCTTGAGTTGCTCCAGCACGTCGTGCTGGATGCGCTCCAGCGCCTCGGGCGTGTGGCCCTCGAAGCGCAGCACCAGCACCGGCGTCGTGTTGGACGGGCGGATCAGGCCGAAGCCGTCCGCGTACTCGAAGCGCATGCCGTCGATGGTGATGATCTCCTGCACGCCCGGCAGGTCGGCCGGCGTCACCAGTTCCTTGAGCTTCTTGACGACCTCGTGGTGCTCGCCTTCGGCACAGGGCACGTTGATCTCGGGCGTGTTGAAGCTGTTGGGCAGGCCCTTCAGCACGGCGCTGGGGTCCTGGCTGCGCGACAGGATCTCCAGCATGCGGCCGGCCGTGTACATGGCGTCGTCGAAGCCATACCAGCGCTCGGCGAAGAAGATGTGGCCCGACAGCTCGCCGGCCAGCGGGGCGCCGGTTTCCTTCAGCTTGGCCTTGGCCAGGGAGTGGCCCGTCATCCACATCAGCGGCTTGCCGCCGTGTTCCTTGATCCACGGGGCCAGACGCTGGGTGCACTTGACGTCGAAGATGATCTCGGCGCCCTGGTTGCGCTTCAGGATGTCGGCGGCCAGCAGCATGATCTGGCGATCCGGCATGATCATCTCGCCGTCCTTGGTGACGATGCCGAGGCGGTCGCCGTCGCCGTCGAAGGCCAGGCCCAGTTCGGCATCGGTGGCGTGGACGATCTTCTTCAGGTCCTCGAGGTTCTCGGGACGCGAGGGATCGGGATGGTGGTTGGGGAAGTCGCCGTCGACCTTGGAGAAGATGTCGATGACCTCGCAGCCGAGGGCCCGCAGGATGGCCGGTGCCGAGGCGCCGGGGATGCCGTTGCCGCTGTCGACGACGACCTTCATCGGGCGGGCCAGCTTGCAGTCCCTGACGATGCGGGCCGAGTACTCGGCGCCGACGTCCATCTTGCCGACGCGGCCCTTGCCCGTGGCGTAGTCCTCGGCCTCGATGCGGCGGCGCAAATCCTGGATCTGCTCGCCATAGACGGCGGCGCCCTTCAGGACCATCTTGAAGCCGTTGTAGTCCTTGGGGTTGTGGCTGCCCGTGACCATGATGCCGGAGTTGCAGCCGTGCTTGATGCGGGTGGCGGCGACGTAATAGAGCATGGGTGTCGTCACGGCGCCGATGTCGACGACATCCAGGCCGGTCGATTGCAGGCCGCGGATCAGTGCTGCGACGAGGCCGGGGCCGGACAGGCGGCCGTCACGGCCGACGGCGACGGCCTTCTCGCCCAGGGCCTTGGCTTCCGTGCCGAAGGCGCGGCCCAGGGCTTCAGCGAGCTGCTCGTCCAAGGTCTTGCCGACGACGCCGCGGATGTCATAGGCCTTGAAGATGGTTGCGTTGACCTGCATGGATGCCTCGAAAACTGGGTTTGAAAATCGCGCCGGATTGTAGGCACGCGCCATGGCTGTCGATCCGTCGCGCCCACTGGCGATCCGTCGCCCGTCCAGGGGGCAGGGCCTGGGGGCCTTCCTACACTGCGCCCCATGACATTCACCCAGGAACTCAACCAGGCCCTGCGCCACCAGCGCATGCTGCTGAAGCACCGGCCGGACCGTTGGCGCTTCAGGCTGCTGATCTACATCATGTGGACCCTGGGTTTCGGCAGCTTCTTCGCCGTGATGGCGGGCCTGCAGCGCGGCAATCTGGGCTCGGCCGACTGGTGGCAGGAGCAGGTGCCGGGCAATATGCTGGTCAGCTTCTGTGTGATGGTCAGCTTCTTCGTCGGCTTCCGCAGTTTCGAGCGGCTGGCCCCGCAGCGCTGGCTGGACACCATCTCGGGCTGGCGCGATTGGCGCTCGGCGATGTTCTTCTCGCTGTCGTCGATCTTCTGTGCCCTGGTGGGCGTCATCGTCGGCCTGGGTTTCGTCGACCGCATCTGGTCGGGCCAGAACCTGCCGCAATTGCTGGGCAACCTGGGCTTCTGGCGCCAGTTTCTGGCGGTTTCGGGCCTGATCTCGGTCGTGGTGGGTTGGCGCTACCGCTCACGCTGGAAGCAGGAGGCCATGCAGGCCCGCGTCACCGAGGCCCAGCTGAAATTGCTGCAGGGCCAGATCGAGCCCCATTTCCTGTTCAACACCCTGGCCAATGTGCAGAGCCTCATCGACTTCGACCCCGAGCGGGCCAAGCTGATGCTGGAGCGCTTCACCGACTATCTGCGCGCCAGCCTCGGCCAGCTGCGCGGCGACACGACGACGCTGGCCCAGGAGTTCGCCATGCTGCAGGCCTATCTCGGCCTGATGCAACTGCGCATGGGCGAGCGGCTCAAGGTGGCGCTGTCCCTGCCGGCGGAACTCGGTGGTGTGGAGCTGCCGCCGCTGCTGGCCCAGCCTCTGGTCGAGAACGCCATCCATCACGGACTGGAGCCCAAGATCGCCGGCGGCACCGTGGCGGTCAACGCCCGGCGCGTCGATGGCCAGCTTTGGATCGAGGTGGCCGATGACGGCCAGGGTCTGGATGCACCGAAGCGCCGCGGTGGCAACGGCATGGCCGTCGACAACATCCGCGAGCGCCTGAAGGCCCGCTACGGCGCTTTCGCCACGCTCGAACTGCTGCCCCGCGACGGTGGCGGTACCCTCGCGCGCATCCAGCTTCCCCTGCCCACGCCAAAGCCATGACGACAGCCCTGATCGCCGACGACGAGCCCCATCTGGCCCAGTATCTGAAGACCCAGCTCGCCCAGGCCTGGCCCGAGCTGGACATCGTCAAGGTCGCCGCCAACGGCGTCGAGGCCGCCGAGGCGATTGCCGACCTCGAGCCCGACGTGGCCTTCCTGGACATCCAGATGCCGGGCCTGACCGGCCTGGAAGTGGCCCAGGGCATCGAGGGCGGCACGCGCGTCGTCTTCGTGACGGCCTACGACCAGTACGCCGTCGAGGCCTTCGAGGCGCGGGCCGTCGACTACCTGCTCAAGCCGCTGAAGGCCGAGCGCCTGGCGGCTTGCGTCGGCCGCCTGCGGCAGGAGGCCGCGGCGCCCGCCGGCGACGATGCCCTGGCCGCCACGATCGCGCGCCTGCTGCCGGCAGCCGGTGCGGCCTCGGCGCGCCTGCGCTATATCCGCGCCGCCCAGGGCGAACTGATGCACCAGATCCCCGTCGACGACGTGCTGTTCTTCCATGCCGACGACAAATACACCGTCGTGCAGACGGCGACGCAGGAGCACCTGATCCGCACGCCCATCTTCGAGCTCAGCGGCCAACTCGACCCTGACCGCTTCTGGCAGGTGCACCGCTCCACCATCATCAACCTCGACCACCTCGCCGGCACGCGCCGTGACGAGCAGAGCCGGCTGTTCGTCCGCATCCGCGGACAGGCCAGGGAGCTGCCCGTCAGCCGCGCCTACGTCCACCTGTTCAAGGCGATGTAGGGGCATGGGGCTGGCGCTAGAGTCGGCCCATGGCCCTGTCGCGCCGCCGCCTTCTGCTCATCATCCCGGCCTCCCTGCCGGGCAGGGCGCGGGCCGGCCCGCCGCTCGAATGGGTGGCGGGGGACCTGCCACCTTTCGCCTGGTCGGCGCCCGGCGGGCCGCGCGGCTACGCGCATGACCTGGTGATGGCGATGGCACAGCGCCTGGATCGAACGACCACGGTGCAATACCTGCCCTGGGCCCGGGCCGTGCGCATGACGGAGCAGGGGGAGCACTACGGCGTCTTCCCGCTCGCCCGCACGCCGGACCGCGAGGCGCGCTTCCAGTGGCTGGTGCCGCTGATGGCGGTCCGCTATGGCCTCTACACCCTGGCGACCGAGTCGCGGCTCGAGCTCGACCAATTGCGGGGCATGCGCGTGGGCGTCTTGCGCGGCTCGCCCATCGCAGCCCATCTGAAGGCCGAGCGGTTCACGACCCTCATCGAGGCCAAGGACTACCGCGACCTGCTGCGCCAGTTGCGCGAACATGCCCTGGATGCCGTCTATGCCGGCACGCCCATGCTTGAGGCGGCGATGGACGAGTACGGCCAGCCGCGCATGCTGTTCGTCCTGCAGACGACGCTCGGCGAGGCGACGCTCTACCTGGCAGCTTCGCTGCGCCTGGATGCGGCCGAGGCGCAGCGCTGGGTGGGCGCCTTCCACCAACTGGAAGAAGACGGGACCGTCGCGCGCCTGCGGCGTCGCTACATCCACTGAGCCCGACATCGGCCTGCAGGGGCATGTCCGAAAACTGCCAGGATCTGGCAGGGCCGCGGCCTAGACTGGCTGCATGTCCTCCGAACTCCTGCCTCCCGAAGCCGCCTACGCCGTCCTCCAGGCGCATGACGTCCGCTTCGACGGGCGGCTCTATGTCGGCGTCACGTCGACCGGCATCTACTGCCGGCCCGTCTGCCGCGTCCGCCTGCCGCGGCGCGAGAACTGCCGCTTCTTCACGACGGCGGCCCAGGCCGAAGCCGAGCGCTTTCGCCCCTGCATGAAGTGCCGGCCCGAGCTGGCCCCGCGGGCCCTGCCGTGGACGACGATGGACGCCTCGAGGACGCTGGCCCAGCAGGCCGCCGCCTGGCTGGACGCCTGCGACGACGCCGAGGCCAGCGTCGAGGACCTGGCCGGGCATCTCGGCATCACGAGCCGCCATCTGCGCCGCATCTTCCAGGCCGAACACGGCGTCTCGCCGTTGCAATACCTGCAGACGCGCCGCCTCCTCCTCGCCAAGGCCTTGCTGACCGACAGCAGCTTGCCCGTCAGCGAGATCGCTTACGCGGCCGGCTTCGCCAGCCTGCGCCGCTTCAATGCCGCCTTCGTCGAGCACTACCGCCTCCAGCCGACCGCGTTGCGCCGCGAAGGCGGGGGTACGGCACCCGTCTCGCGGCTGCGCCTGAGCTACCGCCAGCCCTATGACGTCGCCGGCGTCCTGGCCTTCCTGGCGCCACGCGCCATCGCCGGCGTCGAGGTCGTGGGGGAGGGCGGCGTGACGCGTTCCCTGGCCCTGATGCATGGCGGCGAGCGCCATGCGGGCTGGCTGCGCGTCACCTTCGACAAGGTGGGGGAGGTCGGCGTCGCACTGTCGCCGTCGCTGTGGCCGGCCGTCGGTTCCTTGCTGCCGCTGCTGCGCCGCTGGCTGGACCTCGACGCCGATCCCGAGACCATCGCCGCTGCCCTGGGCGACGGGGCCGTGCCGGGCCAACGCCTGCCGGGTTGCCTGGACCGCTTCGAGTTGACGGTGCGGGCCGTGCTGGGCCAGCAGGTCACCGTCGCCGCCGCGCGCACCTTGGCGGGCCGCTTTGTCGAGCGCTTTGGTGACGAACTGCGCGAAGCGCCCGAAGGCTGCCAATGCCTCTTCCCGACACCCGAGCGCATCGCCGCGGCGACGCGCGACGAGATCGCGTCGCTCGGCATCATCGGCCGCCGCGCCGACAGCCTCATCGCGCTGGCCCAAGCCTGGCCGACGCTGGCCTTTGCCCGCCGCGAGGGCACGCCCGAGGCAGCGGCCGAGGAACTGACGTCCGTCCCCGGCATCGGCCCCTGGACGGCCAGCTACATGCTGATGCGCGGCTGGAGCTGGCCCGACGCCTTCCCGCCCGGCGACGTGGCCCTGCGCAAGGCGCTGAGCGTCGGCGGCGACCTCGTCTCGCCCAAGGCCTACCTCGCGGCCGCGGAGCGCTACCGCCCCTTCCGCAGCTACGCCGTCCTTCATCTCTGGAGAAACTCATGAGCCATCACATCCTGCAGCGCCGCATTGCGACGCCTCTCGGCCCGCTGACGGCCGCCCGCAGCGCCGCGGGCCTGTCGGGCCTGTGGTTTGACGGGCAGAAACATCACCCGGGGCCTCTCGACGTGCCCGAGGACGACGGTTGCGACGTCGTGCTGTCGGCCACCGAAGCGGCGCTGACGGCCTATTTCAGCCACAGGCCTTTCGAACTGCCGCCGCTGGACCCGGCCGGTACGGCCTTCCAGCGCGAGGTCTGGCAGGCCTTGCTGGAGATCGAGCCGGGCGCCTCGGACACCTACGGCCATCTGGCCGAGCGCCTGGGCCGGGCGCAAGCGGCGCGAGCCCTGGGCGCCGCGGTGGGCCGCAACCCGATCTCGGTCCTGATTCCCTGCCACCGCGTCGTCGGTGCCGACGGCTCACTGACCGGTTATGCCGGTGGCCTGGAGCGCAAGAAGGCCTTGCTGAATCTGGAGAATGCGGCCGCATGAAAGCCTTCGACATCGGTGAGCTCGTCCTGCTTGCGGCCCTGTGGGGTGCGTCCTTTCTCTTCATGCGCCTCGGCGCCCATGAATTCGGTCCCATCGCCCTGGCCGCCGTGCGCGTCGGCCTGGCCAGCGTCATGCTGATTCCGTTGCTGGCCTCGCGCGGCCAACTGGCCGAACTGCGCACGCACTGGAAGGGCCTGCTCCTCGTCGGCGCGCTGAACAGCGCCATCCCCTTCGCGCTGTTCTCCTTTGCGGCCCTGTCCATCACGGCGGGCCTGTCCAGCATCGTCAACGCGACGACGCCGTTGTGGACGGCCGTCGTCGCCTTCGTCTGGCTGCGTCAGGGCCTGACGCCATGGCGGGTGCTGGGCCTCGTCATCGGCTTTGCCGGCGTGGCCTTCCTGGCCTGGGACAAGGCCAGCTTCAAGTCGGGTGAGGAAGACCATGCCGGCCTGCTGGCCGTGCTGGCCTGCGCGACGGCGACCTTCTGCTACGGCGTCGCGGCCAACGCCACCAAGCGCTATCTGACGGGGGCCTCGCCCTTGGCCGTCGCCACCGGCAGCCAGTTCGCGGCGGCCCTGATGCTGGCCCTGCCGGCGGCGTGGCTGTGGCCCGCGGCCATGCCGAGCGGTGGTGCCTGGGGAGCCGCCCTGGGCCTGGCCGGCCTGTGCACGGCCCTGGCCTACATCCTCTACTTCCGCCTGATGAGCCGGGTGGGGCCGACGAATGCGGTGTCGGTGACCTTCCTGATCCCGCTGTTCGCCATCCTGTGGGGCGCCATCTTTCTCGCCGAGGCCGTCACGGCGCAGATGATCATCGGCGGCGGCATCGTGCTGGTCGGCATCGCCCTGGCCCTGGGCCTGGTGGGGCCCAAAAAGCGCTGAAGGAAGAGGGCGGTCCCAAGACGTGGTAGCGTGCGGCCCACAAGAAGTGGTAGCGCTACCTTTTGCGCCTGGAGACTGCATGACTTCCTCTTTCCCCGTCCGCCGCTGGGCCCGCGCCCTGGGCCTGCTGGCCCTTCACCTGCTGAGCACGGTCGCCATCGCCCAACCCTCCGGCGGCCCCTATGGCCCGGTGCCGCAGCGTTATGCCGTGCCCAAGGCGGCCCACGTCTACTTCGTGGCGCCAGACGCCAAGGCCGAGGCTTCCGGCGCGTCGATCAGCGAGCCCACGACGATCGAAACGGCCATCGCCCGCGTCGTCACCGGCGACGCCATCGTCATGCGCGGCGGCACCTATCGCACCGGTGGCCTGCAGCTCAACCAGGGCATCACCATCCAGCCTTACCTCGACGAAGTGCCGGTGCTCAAGGGCACGCAGGTGGCGGCCGACTGGCAGAGCCTGGGCAACAACATCTGGCGCACCAGGTGGGCGACGCTCTTCCCCGCCCAGCCCATGGGCTGGTGGCAGCGCGATCGCGAGGGCACGAAGACGCCGCTGCACCGCTTCAACAACGACATGGTCTTCATCGACGGCGAGGCCCTGCAGTCGGCCGGCTGGGAAGGCGAGGTCAGCGCCAAGGCCTTCTATGTCGACTATGACAAGGGCTTTGTCTACATCGGCACCAACCCCGCCGGCCGCCTTGTCGAGATCACGGCCCGCGACATCGCCCTGCACCGGCCCTCGCGCGAGGTGCATGGCAAGGCCTCGGACCGCAAGGGCCCGACGCTGCGCGGCCTGACCTTCACGCAGTACGCCTACCGCGCCATCGACATCGAGGGCAGGAAGCCCGCCACCAAGGTGTCGGAAGAGCCGACCGACGACCCCGTCGGCCCGACGCCAGAAGACCAGCATGGCAAGGAGGTCGTCGGCACGCTGCTGGAGAACGTCACCATCAGCCACTGCTCGCGCGTGGCCGGCTATTTCCGCGGCGACAAGCTCGTCATCCGCAACTCGCTGATCAGCGACACCAGCACCGAGGGCATCTATGTCATCGGCTCATCCGACGTGCTGCTGGAGCGCAACCTGATCCGCCGCAACAACGTCCAGAAGCTGACCGGCTACTTCCCGGCTGCCGTGAAGATCTTCAACCAGTCCAACCGCGTCACGGTGCGCGACAACCTCATCATCGACCAGCCCAACTCCAACGGCGTCTGGTACGACGTGGGCAACCGCGACGGCGTCTTCATCAACAACTACGTGGAAGGCGCCCAGGCTGGCCTGTTCTTCGAGATCTCCAAGGGCGTCACCGTCGCCGGCAATGTCTTCGTCAACAACCAGCAGGGCATCCGCGTGCTGAACAGCTCGGGCGCCAGGGTCATGTACAACACCTTCTTCAACTCGCCGGTGCTGATCGACCGCAACGAGCGCAGCGCCCAGGGCGACCATTTCGGCTGGCATCCGCAGACCGGACCGGACGTCAACGAGCGCGTCGGCCATGTCTTCGAGGGCAATCTGCTGGTGGCCGACACCGGCGTGAAGGGGCCTTTGCTGCGCATCGAGCAGGCTCCCGCCACCTGCGGCAAGGTCACCGAGGCCATGACCAGCCGCGTCGACGGCAATGTCTATCTGCGCGCCGAGGGTGGCAAGGGAGGCCAGCCGTTGATCAGCTGGGCCCCGGTGGCGGCCGCGGCCTGCCAGACGACGTTCGCCAACCTCGACGCCTTGCGCCAGGGCGTGCCGGGCGTGGAGGCCAAGGGCAGGGCGCTTCAGCCCTACGAGGGCGCCGTCTTCAGCAGCCCTGAGTTGCGCCGCTTCGAGCTGGCGCGCGTGCCCGATGGCGTGCAGCCGCTGCCGGTGTCGGCCGATTTGCGCAAGCTGCTGGGCTGGGAGGCCACCCATCTGCCGGGTGCCCTCCCGGCTGTCCGATGAATCGGAGACCACCATGCTCTTCAAGCGCATCGCCCATGTCTGCCTGCATGTGACCGATCTGCAGCGCTCGCTGGCCTACTACGCCAGGCTGGGCTTCACCGAGGTCTTCCACTTCACGCGCAAGGGCAGGGACTTCGGTCGCTATCTGCGGGTGGCTGATCAGTGTTATTTGGAGCTGTTCGAAGAGCCCGAGCGCGGCCCGGTGGTCAACAACGGCCTCGTCCATTTCTGCCTCGAGACCGAGGACCTGGACGGCCTGATGGGCCATCTTGACGCTCAGGGCGTCGCCTACACGCCGAAGAAGCTGGGCGGCGATTTTTCCTGGCAGATCTGGCTGCAAGACCCCGACGGCAACAAGTTCGAGGTCCACGGCTACACCGACAAGAGCATGCAACTGCGCGGCGGCAGCATGGAGGCGGACTGGTGAGGTCGGCGACCGCAGCCGCGCTGTTGCTGGCCAGTACGGCCGCCTGGGCCGGGCCACCGCTGCGCACGGAGGACGATGGCGCAGCTTGCGCCAGTCCGCCGCGCGAAGCCTTTGCGAACCTGCCGTCGATGGCCGCGTTGCCCGACCCCTTCATCGACCGCACAGGCCGCGCCTTGACGCGAAAGGCCGACTGGCCCTGCCGCCGCCGCGAGGTCAGCGAGCAGTTGCAGCGCTTCGAGCTGGGCAGCAAGCCCGCACCCTTGGCAGGCAGCGTCAGCGCCACCGGCGACGCGACTTCGCTGGCCGTCACGGTGAAAGACGGCGAGCGCAGCGTCAGCTTTGTCGCCAGTGTGCAGCTGCCCAGCAGCGGCAAGCCGCCGTACCCGGCCCTGATCGGCATCGGCCGCTCATCGCTGAACAATGCCGAGCTGCTGCAGCGCGGCGTGGCCCTCATCAACTTCCCGAACGACGACATCGCCGAGCAACGGGGCGGGGCGTCGCGCAACCGGGGCAAGTTCTTCACCCTGCATCCGCAAGGCGAAGGCACGGGCGCCCTGGTGGCCTGGGCCTGGGGCGTGAGCCGTCTCATCGACGCGCTCGAACTCGGCGCGTTGCCGGGCATCGATGCGCGCCGCCTGGGCGTGACGGGTTGCTCCCGCAATGGCAAGGGCGCCCTGATGGCGGGGGCACTGGACGAACGCCTGGCCCTGACCATCGTGCAGGAAAGCGGCTCGGGCGGCACGGCTTCCTGGCGCATCTCGGATGCCCAGAAGGCTGCGGGCCAGAACGTGCAGACCCTGGGCCAGATCGTCCAGGAGAACGTGTGGTTCCGCGCGAGCTTCGGCCAGTTCGGCGCCAGCGCTGCGCGCCTGCCCTATGACCATCACCAGGTGCTGGGCCTGGTGGCGCCGCGCGGCCTGCTGGTCATCGAGAACACGTCGATGGAATGGCTGGGTGCCCAGAGCACCTACACCACCGCCCTGGCGGCCCGCGAGATCTGGACGGCCCTGGGCGCGAGGGACAGCATGGGGGTGTCGCAGGTGGGGGGCCATGCCCATTGCGCCTTGCCGGCAGCCCAGGCCGTGGAAGTGAACGCCTTTGTCGACCGCTTCCTCAAGGGCCTGGCAGTCGACACCGATGTCATGCACACCGACGGCAGCTTTGCCGTCGAGCGCGAGCGCTGGATGCCCTGGAGGACTCCCGCGCTGGACTGATCAGCTCACTTCGACTTGGCCTCCGCAGCGCTGCCGTCCAGCCGGATCACGCGGCGCGAACGGCTTTCCGTGTCGTCCAGCGATTCGCTGATGAGGCGGTTGTGCTGCTCCCAGTCCTCGGCGCTGCGGATGATGCTGGGCTTGATGAGGACGACGAGTTCGCGCTTGCGGCCGTTGTTGGCACGGTTGCCGAACAGCATGGACGTCAGCGGGTTGCTGTCGGCACCGGGCACGCCGGAGCCGCGGCGGGTGGCTTCCATCTGCATCAGGCCGCCGATGGCGACGATGTGGCCGTCGGGAATGCGCACGACGGTGTCGCTCTCGTTGACGCTGGCGCTGGCCAGCGGCAGGCGGAAGTTGCCCACCGAACCGAGGTCGACCTGCTTGACCCTCTCGGTCACGTTGGAGACCGAGGGGTGGATGTGCAGCGTGATCATGTCGGCCGCGTCGATCTGCGGCGTGACGTCGAGCGCGATGCCACTGAAGAAGGGCGTCAGCGTCAGCGTCGGGATCTGGTTGGTCGTGCCGTTCGTGCCGCTGGTGCCGGTGTTGGTGCCGCTGTTGCTGCCGCTGATGCCGGTGATGAAGTAGTCGTCGGTGCCGACCTTGAGGACGGCCTTCTGGTTGTTCAGCGTCGCGATGCGGGGGCTGGACAGGATCTGCGTGTCGCCATGGCTCTCGACAAAGGCGAGCAGCGCCTGGAAGCCGCCGCGCGCCAGCGCCAGGCCCAGCGTGCCGCCCCCCGAGGAGGGCAACGGGATGAGGTCGGGCCAGGCCGGGCTCTGCGTGCCGGTGGACAGCACCGGGAAGCCCCGCGTGTTGCTGACCAGCGGGTTGATGATGGTGCTGACGCCGGTCGGGATGGACGGGTTGACGCTGGTCTGGCCGATGGCGCCGTTCTGGGCGATGCGCGACCAGTCGATGCCGCTCTGGTAGCCCTCGCGCAGCTCGACCTCGACGATCTTGGCCTCCAGCATGACCTGGCGCTCGACGGCGATGCGTGTCGCCTTCAGCCAGGCCTCGACGTGGCGGAGTTCGTCGGGCATGGCGCGCACGGCGACCGTGCCGGTCTGGGGGCTGACGATGACGGTGCGGCCTTCGCCGCCGCCGACCAGGGCCCGCAGGGCGCTCGTGGTCTCGCCCCAGAAGTCGTTGGCGACCTTGGTGCTGAGCTGGCTGCTTTCCTGCTGCAGCACGGTGTTGGTGCTGCCGGGGCTGGCTGTGTTGCCACCGCTGGGCGTGCCACCGTTGCCGGCCTGGTTGTTGGAGCTGCTGGCTGGCGCGGCGCCGGAGCTGACGCGCACCTCGCTGCGGCCGCTGCGCTGCAGGGCCAGGGCGTTGATGGTGAAGACGCGGGTCTGCAGCGCCGGCGGGAAGACGGTGATGCGGCGGCCGTCGATGGAATAGTCGAAGCCATAGACGTCGCGGATGGCGTCCAGCGACTCGCGCACCGTGACGCCCTTGAGCGTGACCGACAGCTGCCCCGACACGGCGGGGTGCACGATCATGCTGTAGCGCGTGTCGCTGACCAGGGACAGGAAGACGTCGCGGGCGGGGGCGCCGTTGACGATGAGGTCGAAGCGTGGCTCCGGCGGCAGGGCCGGGGCGGCAACGGGCGTGGCCACCGCGACCGGGGCGGGTGCTGCCGAGGCGGCCGAGGCGGGCGGTGCGGCACGCTGGGCCTGCAGTTCCTCGCGCAGGGCCTGGCTGGGCTGGGCCACGCGCAGCGGCTTGTCGGCACAACCTGACAGCCCGGCTGCCAGCAGCGCGACGGCGGCGCTGGCCAGCAGTGTTCTATGGACGGGGGCCTTCATGGCTTCTCCTTGGATTTCTTGACGCCGGAAGCCGACGCGGCGGCCTCAGGGGGCGGGCGCTTTTCGACGCCTGCATAAAGCGGTTCGCGCCTGACCTGGCCGGCTTCGCGCAGCCAGACGGCCTGTTCGGTGATGCGCTCGATGCGCGCGCCGTCGATCTGTTCGCCGACGCCGTAGCGGCGGCCGCGCTGCACGACATAGGCCTTGCCGCCGGCGAAGACGACCTGGCGGATGGCGTTGTCGGCGGTGGCGTCGGCCGCGGAGGCGGCCGATGCGGCGGAGGCCGCTGCCATGGCGCTGCGCAGCGCGCCCGGCAAGGCGGTGGGATCGCGGGCCGGTTCGTCGGCGGCCTGGACCTGGGTGGCGATCGACAGCAGGGCGATGAATGCCGCTCTCATGGCTGCACCTTCAGCAGATAGATCTGGGCCAGCAGGCGCGGGGGTTCGTTGGGACCGCCGCTGATCAGGCGCATCTCGCCCCAGCGCAGCGTCGGCAGTTCGCGCTCCAGGGCCTGCAGATAGCGCTGGGTGTCGCGGTAGCTGCCCTGCAGCTGCAGTTGCACGCCCTGCCAGTGCATGCCCGGCATGCTGGCGGGAAGGGCCGGGCCGGCCGTCGCGGCCGATGCGGCGGCGGAGGGCAGGCTGACGGGGGTGTCTTCCAGCAGCGTCAGCCTTTCCAGCACCAGCCCGGGCTGCTGCGACAGCACCCGTTGCAGCAAGGCCGACAGCCCTTCGGCGGGGCCGATGGCGCTGACGCGGCGCAGCTCGTCCTCGAGCCGGTGGCGTTCGTTGCGCTCCGCTTCGAGCTGGCGCTGCAATTGGGCGACGGGCGTGCCGGCGCTGCTGCCGCTGGTGCTGATGAACTGCTCGCGCAGCTTGCTGATTTCGGTGGCCTGCTGGGTCTGGGCGTCGCTGCGCAACTTGGCGCGGGTCGCTTGGGGCGACAGCACCAGGTTGTCGAACAGCAGCACCAGCACGGCGACGACGCACAGGAACAGGAAGGCGCGTTCGCGCAGGCTGAGGGTGTCGATGCGCTTGGCCTGGCGCTCCCAGCCCCGTAGCAAGGGGGAGAGGCGGCGGCGCAGCAGGGCGAGGTCGACGGGGGTCTGGGCCTTCATCGGACGGCTCCGGAAGCGGCGGCCGCCACGACGGCAGGGGCGCTGACGACGCGGAAGGACCAGACGGGCAGGCCGCTGCCGATCAGCGGGCTGCCACGCGCCAGCAGCGGGTCGCCCGCGGTCTCGGTACCCGGCGCGCCGAGGCGTTCGACGCGCAGGGCCGACAGCTGCTGGCCGGCCAGCAGCGGATGGGCGGCCAGCCGCGCCAGCCAGGGCCGCAGCACCGCGGTGTCCAGCGTGCCGCCGATCAGTTCGACGCGGCCCGGCGCATAACGCAGTTCGCTGAGCCAGGCCGATTCGGGCAGGGTGCTGGCAATCAGTGCCAGCAGGTCGGAATGGCGTTGCCCGCCTGCGTCGACGCCCAGCACCTTGAGCAGGGCGCGTCTGTCGGCGTTGCCGGCCGCCAGCGGCAGCAACTGCTGCTGCACGGTGGCGGCGTCCAGCGGCGCGGGCAGGCCAGCCTGGGCCACCATGAGGTGCTGGCGCTCGGTCGCGTACTGGGCGAGCAGGGCCTGGTGCTGGGCTTCGGCGCTGCGGTCGCGCTGCTGCAGCCAGAGCGCCGTCGCCAGGCCCGCGACGAGCAGCAGGCCGGTGGCCTGCAACAGTGTCAGCGCCGAGAAATAGCGCTTGGGTGCCAGCAGGATGGGCGTGAGCAGATTGATTTGCTGGGCCATCAGCGGTTCACAGCTTTCGGATCTCGGTGCGCAGGGCGGCGCCCAGCAGCGGCAGGCAGGCGCCCAGGGCCTTGGCCGGGTCGCCCTCGGGCGCGGGCGCGTCCGGCGCGAACGCGACCAGGGGGTCGAGGGCCACGGTGCGCTGGCCGAGCTCGCGCTGGATCAGCGTCGCGACCTCGGCGCCATGTTCGGCGGTGACGACGTACAGCCGCGCCAGCGGCAGTTCGGGCCAGCTGCGCTCCCAGACGTCGATGGAGCGCTGCAGCTCCACGACCAGGGGCGACTCCTGGGCGGCGCCCGCGTCGAACGCGCCGCCGGGCTGGTACTCGAAGCCCAGCGGCAGCTCGGCCACGCCGGTCTCGGCCTGCTCGCCGCGGGCGCGCGCCAGCAGACCGGGGTCGCCTTCCAGGCGCCGCGTGTAGAAGAGTTCGTCGCCGGCGCAGACGACCAGCAGGCAGTGGCGCTCGTCGATATGGACGGCGGCGCAGGCACGTGCGGCCAGGTCGTCGGCGCGGGCCTGGGCGGCGAGCAGGTTGCGCAGGGCCGTCTCCCAGACGTCGACGATGCCGATATGGGCGCTGATGGCCGCGGCGCCATCGGTCAGCGACTTGATGGCGCTGTTGCGGGCCGCGATGACGAAGAGCTGGCGCTGCGCACGCTCGACGTCGCCGCCGACGTGCATGACGTCCAGCGTCAGCTCGGCCACATCGACGTCGACCATTTCCTTGATCTGCCAGCGTGCGGCGGACTTGAGCTCCTCCTGCGGCACATTGGGCGTGTCGACCTTGAGGATCTGGTAGTCGGCCGGGTCCAGCAGCGCGATGGCGTCGCCTGCGGGGACGGGTCTTGCCTCCGGCAGCAGGCCCCAGCGGAGCAGGCGTGCCGGCTCGTCACCTGGCGGGCCGTCGGTCAGCACGAAGGCATGCTGCTCGCCGACGCGGCGCAGCAGCAGGCGCTGACCGCTGCGATTTGGGGACCAGGGCCAGCGCATCAGAAGTTCTCCCGCTGGTAGACGACGCCGTTGCTGCCGCGGTAGACGCCCCAGGTGGCACGGGCGCTGGGGTCGCTGTTGCCCCCGCACCAGGCGCCGCGCAGGGCCGCCAGGTTGGCACCGGTCGTGGCGGCCTTCGTGCGCCAGCCGGAGGGCATGCAGGACGCGTCTGCCGGGCTGGCGCCAGGGTTGAGCGCGATGGCGACGTCCATGCTGCCCACATGGCCGCTGCCGGGCTTGTTGAAAGTGATGAAGGTATTGCCCGCCGGGTTGACGGTGACCGTGTTCGGATTCATGACGGCGTCTCCCGCCGTGACGGCGTCGGCGGCCGCGAGCGTCCTGCGGAAGTTGCCGAAGCTGAGGTTGGCGGCGGTCACGCGGGTGCAGGAATCCAAATCGTTGGTCTTGTAGGTGTTGGTGCTGCTGTCCCAGTACTGGGCGGTCAGCGGCAGGGTCAGGGCTCTATCGGCAGCGCTCATGCCATTTTGTAGGCGCAGCCGACCATAGCGCAGGGGGATTTGCCCCAGCAATGTGCTGTCAACAACGTTCGGGGGGTAGTCGGTGTCGAGATTCAGGGCCAGCATGGCGACGCCGTCGGCATCCACCGGCGCGATGCCCCACTGCGCGGCGCTGTAGGGTCCGACCGGCGCGGCGCCGCGGGTCACGTTGAGGGTGAAGCTGACGGCGGCGACGCCGGCATTCCAGGCCCCTGCGCCGTTGGTCAAGGCGTACTGGGCCGCCTTGAACATTGTCGTGCCGGAGATGCCGGCCAGGTTGTGGTTGGCTGGCGCCGAGGCGACGAGCTTGGCGAAAGTGCCGGCGTAGTTCTGCGTCGTGGCGCCGGCCGCGTTCTGGGCCGTCAAGGTGAAGGCAATGCCGATGTCCTCGCCGAGGTAGCTGAAGGTCGAGGCCGGCGAGCAGGAGAGGGCGCTGCGATGGGTGGGCGTGAAGCCGCTGACCGCGAAACCGGCCGGGACGAAGCGGCCGATGCGGGCATTCTGGGTGCCGTCGGCCTTGAAGGCATTGGCGTCCAGGGCCAGGCTGCTGGACAGGAAGTTGCCGACGACGGCGCTGGTGTTGAGCAGGAAGCTGCCAACCTCGCTGTAGGCCAGGTTGCTGACGGTGGCGCTGCCGCCCGAGAAGCTGGCGCTGGCGATGACGTTGTTGCTGATCGTCCCCAGCACGCCGCCGTTGGCGGGCGTCGGGATCTGGGATGCGGCCACGGGCGTCAGGTTCACCCCGCTGTTGAAGCTGGGCGCCAGGCCGCCGGCGGTGATCGTGGCCAGGTTGGCGCTGGCATCGGGGACGCCGGTGCCGCTGCTGTCGGCGCCCGCCGTCCATCGGTAGGCGCCGACCGTGGCCGAGAAGGCGCCGCCCGCCTTGCCGAAGACGGCGTCGCTGGGGTTGCTGCCGCCCGGGTTGCCGGTGCCCGACAGCGTGAGACCACTGACGACGAGGGCAAAGGGCCGCACGGTCAGCGGGCCGAGGCTGCCGCTGATGGTTGCGCTGGCATAGGTCAGCGAGTCGTCGTCCAGGTTGAGGGTGTACTGGCCGATATCGCTCGTGCCGAGATTGAGCGTGGCGACGCCGGCCGTGAAGGCCAGGGCGATGTTGTCGCTGGACGGCCGGGCATTGGGCACCGTCAGCGCCGGGCTGACGACGGTGGGCGCCGTCCAGGAGCCGCTGCTGTCGGTGCGCCACAGCTTCATGCTGCGCGTCGCGCTGAAGTCGGTGGCGACGCCGCAGCTGCCGGTGGTCGGGTCCTTCTTGATCAGGGACACCTGCAGGTCATGCGGCCGGCCGGCGACGGCGATGTTGCTGCCGGCGACCTTGCTGTTCAGGTCCTCGGCCCAGACGAAGGCGTTGTTGTTGAACTGGATGGCGGCCGAGGTCGTCGTCGTGCCGGGCGTGAGGCTGTCGACCGCCGTGAGGCGGACCGCCTGGGCCAGGCTGTGTGACAGCTGCAACCGGGCGACGCCGAGGTCGGTGGCGACGAAGCGGTAGCTCGCGTTGCCGCTGCCCGGCGTGCCTGGCGTCAGCACGCCCAGCGGCACCGGCCCCGAGCCCAGCGTCCAGTCACCGCGGTTGCTGGAAGTGCTGAGGTTGACGGTGCCGGTGTAGCCCGTCATCACGGTGTTGCAGGCGGCGTCGCTGCAGGCGCGCACGGTCACCGTGATGGGGGCGCAGGTGCTGCCGGTCGCGGCGCTGGGCACGGCCTCGACGTGGTCCAGCGGCGGCGGGCAGCTGTGGGTGGGCGCCATGTCGGCCGTCAGCTCGACGGCGCTGATGTCGTAGTTGTAGACCCGCATCTCGTCGATGGTGCCGTTGGCCGAGTTCAGCGTGGCGTTGGCGGGGGCCGTCGCGCTGCGGTTGTCGCCGACGAAAAGGGTGCCGATGCTGTTGTCCAGGCTGCCCGTCGTCGTGCCGCTGGCGGCGCCGGCCTGCAGGCCGTTGATGTAGATGCGCAGGCTGCTCTGGCCCGCGCCGGCCGCCAACCGCCAGCTGACGGCAATGTGCTTCCAGGTGCCGGCGGCGACGACCTGGGCACTGGTGGTGGCGGACAGCAGCGTGCCGGCACTGTCGGCGATGGTGGCGCGCAGCGAGCCGTCGCTCTGGCGGACGAGGAAGAAGGGGCGGCTCGTGGAGGTGGTCGCGTCCAGCAGCATCGCGGCCGCGTTGTTCCAGGTCGTGTTGGCGGCGTACCAGAGGGTCACGGCACCCTGGGAGCCGATGGCCGATGGCACGCCGAGCAGGGTGTCGACGGCCGAGCTGGTGCTGGTCGTGTTGGCCGGGATGCTGAGGCCGCGGCAGACATAGCCGCCGGCCACCGTCGTCGCCGTGCCGACGCGAACGCCATTGTTGCTGTTGGTGGTGCTGTCGAGCACCTCGCCGACGCGGCCGCTGTAGCTGTATTCGTCGAAACGGTATTCGGCCCGGCGCGTCGGCGTGCCGTTGGCCAGGAACCAGCGGATGGCGCTGCCGTTGGCGTTGTAGCCACTGTTGTAGGAGTACTGGGTGTAGTCGCTGCTGTCGACCTGCACACCGATGGTGGCGTTGGAGCCGCTGGCATTGGCGTTGCCGTACTGGTATTTGAACTCGCCGTTCTCGAACAGGATGATCTGGAAGGTGTAGGGCGTGCTGGTGTTGTACTGGTAGACGCCGTTCCACGACACGACCAGATAGCGATTGGGCGCTGTGCCCTTCTGTTCCCAGGTCACGCCGCCGCTGCCGGCCTGGCTGGGGTTGAGGTCGGTCCAGTAGGCGAGGATGACGTTGGTCGTGGCTGCGTTCGTGCAGCCGCTCTGGGTGCCTGACGCTCCGGCGGGCAGGGCCGTGTTGGTGTAGGTGCGGAAGAAGCCGGTGTCGGTGCCGAACTGCAGGCCGCCGTTGCTCAACACGCGCACCGAGGTGTAGGCCGTGCCGGCGAAGGTGAACTTGAAGCCGCCGGTGAAGCTGATGGTGGCCTTGTCGTCGTCACCGGGGTAGCTGGTGCAGGTGCGGTCCCAGGTGATGGTGTTGGCGCTGGTCTCCCAGGCGAAGCTGTCGCTGCGGAAGGTGTAGCTGGACGCCGCCTGCGCGATGCCCGTGCACAGCAAGCCCAGTAGCACCAGCAGCAAACGCCATGTCTTCATTTGGCCAGGCTCCGGCTCAGTTGGCGCTCGGCATAGGCCGGCTCGTTGGCGCCGCCGTTCGGGCAGGCGCCGCCGCTCGGGATGTTGCAGGCCGTCGCGATCAGCACATAGAAGGCCAGCTGGGTGTCGCCGTCGCTGACCGTGCCGGCGGCCGGCGTGCGCGTGCAGCTGACGGTCACGGTGAAGTCGGACAGCTGGTCGGGCAGGGCGATGTTCTTCGTGCCGAAGCAGGCCGGCTTGGCCGCGCCGGGCAGGATCTGGAAGCTCCCCCATTCCAGGCCGGCCAGGGCGGCCTGGTAGGCCCTGGAAGCCGCCAGCTCGCCGGCCGAGCCAAGTTGCTGGCGCTGGCTCAACGAGGCCAGCGCGACACCCATGGCGGCCAGGGCCACCAGGATGAAGAGCATGGACATCATGGTGAAGCCGCGCTGGTTCATGGCATGTTGTCCACGTGGACGGCGTGATAGAGGGTGACGGTCTCGCCGGCACGGGTCAGCGAGATCCGCAGCGTGACCAGGCCGTAGCGCGCAGCGACGGCGCCCGCGTTGAAATCGAAGCTGCAGGCCGACACGTCACGCGCCAGCACGGCACTGGTGCCGCCCGTCGGCGGATCGGGCTGGGCGGCATTGAAGCCATAGCCGGTGTAGCGCGTCAAGGTCTGCGCCGTCGTGTCGCAGCGGTAGCTGACGGGGGGCTCGATGGCATAGACGCGATAGGGCGGGGCCTGCAGCGAGGTGGGCAGGGCGGCGCCGGCCACCGCGACGTTGGCGACGCTGCCGGCGCCCGTCGTGGCGGTGCGCACATTGCTGAGCGTGTAGGCGTCGGCGTCCGGAATGCCGGCGCCGAGGTTGTACCAGGCGAGCTGCTGGCTGGCATGGCTGAGGGTGAGGGCCGGTCCGATGATGTTGAACGCAGGAATCGGCGCGACGCCGAACTGCAGCGCCGTCGCGCCCTCGGTCACATAGCGTGCCGCGCCACTGACCGGGATGAGCTCCACGCTCATGCCGCTGGCCGACACGCGGGCGCTGTTGGGCAGGGCCAGCGTCAGGTCGCGCGCCATGCGGCGCAGGGCGGTGTCGGCCTCGTCGCCGAGCTGGGCCCGGGCGGCGCTGGAGAAGTAGGCCGTTGTTGCCGGCACGATGAAGACGGCGACGAGGGCGATGACGACGCCGGTGATGGCGATGACCATCACGGACTCGATCAGGGTGAAGCCGCGCTCGGTTCGCATGTCAGTCGGGCGCGTTGGGGGCGTAGCGCGTGCGCCAGCCCTGCAGGCTGACGACGCTGCCGTCGGGGGCGGTGACGGCGACGGTGATCTTCAGCGCGTCGCCCGCCGAGGGGATGCTGTCCAGCGCGGCGGCAGCCACGGTCACCGATGCGGCGTAGCCCGACAGGCCGGCAATGGCCGTGTTCGTCACGTCGCGGATGCCAGCCATGGAAAAGCCGTTGTAGTCGTTGACGTTGTTGAAGAAGTTGGCTGGCCCGTAGCGGGTCTGGCCGGCTTCGGGGCCCATGTTCTCGGGGAAGGTGCAGGCGCCCGCGTTGGCGACCGTCGCGACATTGGGATCCTGGGCGGGGTCGCACCAGGTGAAGGGCATCAGCTCGACCTCGCGCAGCAGCGATTCGGCGATGGCCAGCTGCTGGCGGCGCACCATGGGATCGGTGCTGGCTGTCGTCGCGGTGACGAAGACCTTCAGCATCGCCGCCAGCGCGATGCCGACGACGACGACGAAGAGCAGCAGTTCGATCAGGGTCAGGCCGCGCGAACGCCGCCCGCGGTGCAGGGCCGGCATGCGGGAAATGCTAGCCGAGCAACCCATGGTCCAAGCCTCAAGGAGTCGGGTAAATCAGGCCCGTGTCCGCCTCGACGCGGTAGGCCTGGTTGTAGCTGCCGTAGGCCACCGTGACGGTCATCGCTGCCCCCGAGCTGGTCGCGGTCGCACCGCTGTTGGCATTGTTGAAGGTGACCGTGCGGCTGCCGCCTTCGGCGATGCAGGGGCTTTCGGTGGCGGGGCAGGGCAGGGAGTCGATGACCGTGCCGCTGCCCAAGGCATAGGCCCAGGTGACGCCCGTCCCGGTGATGGTCTCGGCGATGGGGCGGCGCTGCTGCAGGGCCAGCCTGAGCATGGCCTGGTGGCGTGCCTGCAGGTCGTCGCCAAAAGTACGCAGCCGCCACAGCGTCGTGTCCACCACCTTGGGGAGGGCGAACACCGCCAGGGCGGCTGTGATCACGATGACGAGGATGAGCTCGATCAGCGTGAAGCCCGCGTCGGAGCGCGGGGTGCCGGTCATCAGGTACCGGTGACCGTGAAGGTGGCGGTCTTGTTGGTGTAACCGGTCAGCACACAGGTGCTCACGGTGACGTTGGAGGTCACGGCGCTGTCGGTGGTCACCGAGAAGCCGGTGGGCAGGGCGTTTTGCAGCGCACCCACGACGTCGGAGCACTTGACCACGTTCACGCCGTTGGCGCTGTTGGCCTTGCGGGCGGCGTAGTTGATGGCCGAGGCGGAGCTCAGGGCACCGGCCACGCCGTTGACGGACGCCTGCTTGGCGTCGTCGTCCACGGCCACGAACTTGGGCAACGCGACGGCAGACAGCACGCCGAGGATGACGATGACCATCACCAACTCGATCAGGGTGAAGCCGGCTTGCTGGGACTTGTTCATGGATGCCTTCCTGCGCTCTCTGCGCTGTGGTGCGATGACGGGACTATCGGCCACGGGTCCAGCGATGAGAAGTGAATAGCTCACGAGTTTTATGATGGCTCGACACTGGCCTGCAAACCGTTGCAAGCTTCACACCCTGGGTGTGGTTTCAGCGCCCCATCGCGGCCTGGCCGAGGTTCCACAGCGGCAGGAAGACACCCAGGGCCAGCACCAGCACCATGCCGCCGATGATGGTCAGCAGGATGGGCTCGATGGCGGCGGACAGGCCCTTGATGGCGAAGTCGGTCTCGCGTTCGTACATCTGCGCGATCTCGGTCATCAAGGTGTCCAGCTCGCCGGTCTCCTCGCCCACCGCAATCATTTGCAGAACGATGGGGGTGAAGACGCCGGTGCCGGTGGCGCAGCGCGAGATGCTTTCGCCCCGCTCGACGCCGTCGCGCATCTGCTCGATGCGGGCGCCGATGTAGGCGTTGTCCACGGTCTGGGCCACCACCGTCAGCGCCTGGCTGATGGGTACGCCGGAGCTGCTGGCCAGCGCGAAGCTGCGCGCGAAGCGGGCCAGCGTGGCCTTCAGCACGATATTGCCGGCGATGGGCAGCCTGAGCTTGAAGCGGTCCCAGGTATAGCGGCCCGTGGGCGTGGCGATCCAGTTGCGCCAGGCCAGGCCGGCGCCGATGAAGCCGGCGACGACCAGGGGCCACCATTTCACCGTCCACGCCGAGAAGCCGAGCAGCACGCGCGTCATCACCGGCAGCTCGGTCTTGAAATGGGAGAAGACGTCGGCGAACTTGGGCAGCACGAAGATGTTGATGACGACCAGCGCGATGCCCATGGCGACGATCACCATGACGGGATAGCGCAGCGCCTGCTTGATGCGGGCGCGGATGTCGAGCTCGAACTCCAGGTGTTCCGACAGGCGCTGGAAGACCTCGGTCAGCTTGCCCGTCAGCTCGCCGACGCGGGTCATGGCGACGTAGAAGCTGCTGAACACGGTGGGATGGCGGGCGAAGGCCGTGCCCAGCTCGCGCCCCTGGTCCAGGCTGGCCCGCACGTCCTGCAGCAGGGCCACGATGCCGGGGTGGCTGGTGGAGGCCTCCAGGCCGGCCAGGGCGCGCAGGATGGGCACGCCGGCCTTCTGCAGGGTGTAGAGCTGGCGCGTCAGCACCAGGGCGTCTTCCTGGCTGATGGGCTTGGCGAGCAGAGCCTCGAGCCAGTTGCTGCCGCCCGCCACGCTGACGGCCTCGGCCGTTGCCTCGATGCTGACCGGCACGACGCCGCCGGCCATCAGCTGGGCGGCGACGGCGTCGCTGTTGACGGCGTCGACGATGCCTTCGACGAGCTCGCCGCGGCCGTTGCGCCCCTTGAAGGCGAAATTGCTCATTCAGCGTCCACGCTGATCCGTACCGCTTCGGCCAATGAGGTCTTGCCCTCGCGCACCAAGGCCAGGCTGCGGTCGGCCAGGGTCTTGCCCTTGAGCGACCTGCGGGCGGCCGTCAGGAAGCCGCCGGCATCGCTGTTCTGGATGGCCAGGGCCATGTCGGAATCCAGCTCCAGCATCTCGTAGATGCCGCGCCGGCCCTGGTAGCCGGTGCCATTGCATTCGGCGCAGCCGCGGCCGGCGACGCTTTTCACCGGGCCCGGCTCTTCACCGTTCAGAGCGATCACCTCGTTGATCCAGGCCTGCTCCTGCGGCGTGGCGTGATGGGGTTCGGCGCAGTGCTTGCAGATGCCGCGCAGCAGGCGCTGGGCCAGCACGGCTTGCAGCGAGGTGGCCACCATGAAGGGGGGCGCGCCCATGTCCAGCAGCCGGAAGGGCGTGGAGACGGTGTCCTTGGTGTGCAGCGTGGACAGCAGCAGATGGCCGGTGATGGCAGCCCGCAGGCCGATCTCGGCCGTCTCGGCGTCGCGCATTTCGCCCACCAGGATGACGTCAGGGTCCTGGCGCAGCGCGGCGCGCAGCACCTTGGCGAAGTCCAGCTCGATCTTGTCGTTGACCTGCACCTGGGTCAGGCCGGGCAGGCGGTATTCGATGGGGTCTTCGGCCGTGATGATCTTGAGCTTCTCGGAGTCCAGCTCGGCCAGCGAGGCATAGAGCGTCGAGGTCTTGCCGGAGCCGGTCGGGCCGGTGACGAGGATCATGCCGGAGTCGCGATTGAGCAGCTCGCGGTAGCGCTTGAGCATGTCCTCGGGCATGCCGATGGCGTCCAGGCGGCGCAGGGCCGAGCCCTGGCCCAGCAGGCGCATGACGACGGATTCGCCGTACTGGCTGGGCATGGTGGACAGGCGAACGTCCAGGGTGCGATCGGACAGGCGCAGCGTGAAGCGGCCGTCCTGGGGCAGGCGCTTCTCGGAGATGTCGAGGCCGGCCATCAGCTTCAGGCGCTGGGCCAGGGCGGGCGCGATGCGCTTGTCGGCCTGCGTGAGGGTCTGCATCAGGCCGTCGACGCGGTTGCGGATCAGCAGCTCGCCTTCCTGGGGCTCGATGTGCACGTCCGACGCGCCGGCGCGGGTCGCGTCCTCGAACACCGACTGCAGCAGGCGCACGACCGGCGCGCCTTCCTGGCCGACGCTGGCCTGCAGGGCGCCGAAGTCGACGGCGTCGCCGATGTCCTTTTCCAGGGCCTTGGCCAGGCCGGAGATCTCGTCGCTGCGGCGGTAGTGCTTGTCGAAGACGGCCGGCAGCTGGCTTTCGGCCACCACGGCCATGGCCAGGCGGCGCTTGAGGATCTTGGCCAGCTCGTCGAAGCCGAACAGGTCCAGCGGGTCGGCCATGGCGACCAGCAGGGTGTCGCCGCGCTCCTCCAGCACCAGGGCGCGGAAGCGCCGCGCCGGCGTCTCGGGCAGCAGGCGCACGAGGTCGGTCTTGAGCGGGAAGGTCTTGAGGTTGACGAAGGGCGCGCGCAGCTGGCGGGCCAGCACATGGGCCAGGGCCTCCTCGGTGATGAGGTTGGCCTCGATGAGGATGCGGCCCAGCTTCTTGCCGGTGGCGCGCTGCAGCTCCAGGGCCTGGCCGAGCTGCTCGGCCGAGATCAGCTGCTGCTCGACGAGGACGTCGCCCAGGCGGAGCTTGGGGCGGGGGGCTGCTGCGGCGGCTTCTGCGGGCGCTTCACTCATCGACTCGGACCTTCAAGATCATGCGTTGCTGGTGGCGTGGACTTCGGCGAGGGAGGTGATGCCCTGCAAAACCTTGATGATGCCGTCCTGGCGCAGCGAACGCATGCCTTCCGCCAGCCCAGCGTGATGTAGTTCCTCGGCACGGGCCCCCGTCTGGATCATGCGGCGTATGTCCTTGGAGACAGTCAGCAGTTCGTGCAGGCCCGCGCGGCCCTTGTAGCCGCTGCCGCCGCAGGCCGTGCAGCCGGGGCTGTGGTACTTCAGCAGCCGGCCGCCCTGGCCATAGGTCTTGATCCATTCCGCCATCAGCGCCAGCTTGCTGGGCCGCCCCTCGGCCGGGAAGACGTGCAGATAGTCGTCCAGCAGCTCCTGCAGTTCGGCCTCTGTCATGGGCTCGCTGGTGCGGCAGGTCGGGCAACTGCGCCGCACCAGGCGCTGGGCCAGCACGGCCAGCAGCGAGTCGGCGAAGTTGAACGGGTCCATGCCCATGTCGAGCAGGCGAGTGATGGTCTCGGGCGCGCTGTTGGTGTGCAGGGTGGACAGCACCAGGTGGCCCGTCAGCGAGGCCTCGACGGCGATCTCGGCCGTCTCCTGGTCGCGGATCTCGCCCACCATGATGACGTCGGGGTCGGCGCGCAGGAAGGCGCGCAGGGCCTTGGCGAAGGTCCAGTCGATCTTGGGGTTCACCTGGACCTGGCGCAGACCGGCCTGGGTGATTTCGACCGGATCCTCGGCCGTCCAGATCTTGCGCTCGGGCGTGTTGATGTGGCTGAGGGCCGAGTGCAGCGTCGTCGTCTTGCCGGAACCGGTGGGGCCGACGCACAGCACCATGCCATAGGGCCGGGCCACGGCCGCCTGCAGGGCCGAGAGATTGGCCGGGCTCAGGCCGATGCGCTCCAGCGGCATGGGCTTGCTGCTGGCCAGCAGGCGCATGACGACGTCTTCCAGGCTGTTGTTGGTCGGGATGGTCGCCACGCGCAGCTCCAGCTTGTGCTGGGGCGAGAACTTGGCGAAGTTGATCTTGCCGTCCTGGGGCTTGCGGCGCTCGGAGATGTCGAGGTCGCACATGATCTTGATGCGGGCGATCATGGCGTTGCGGTAGGTATGGGGCAGCTCCAGATAGGGCTGCAGCACGCCGTCGCGGCGGAAGCGGATCTTGAGCTTCTCGCGGCCGGGATAGGTCTCGATGTGGATGTCGGACACGCCCTGGTTGTGCGCCTCGATGATCATCGAGTTGATGAGTCGCACCAGCGAGTTGTCGCTCTGCTCGATGGGCGCTTCTTCTTCCCGGGCCGAGCGCTCGCTGCTGTCGCGTTCCAGGCTTTCGATGAGCTTGTTGGAGCTGTCCAGCGGGAAATCGGGCTGGAAGTCGGGCAGGGGGTCGGTGTTGCCGCGCGGCAGGGCCTCTGCGCCGTAGCGGTCGAAGGTCGCGGGGATGGCGAACTGCAGGGTGCCGAGCTTGGTCAGCGTCGGCACGACCTTGAGCTGGGTGATGAACTCGACCTCGTCGAGGGCGTCGCGCCGCGTCGGGTCTTCCATCGCGACGACGAGGCGGCCGTCGCGCAGCACCAGGGGCAGCACCTCCAGGCGCTTGGCCACGGCATGGGGCAGCTTGCGCACGGCGTCGGGCTCCACGGCGAAGTTCTCGACGTCGACAACCGGATAGCCCATCTTGCGCGCCAGTGCCGATTGCAGCTGGGCGCGGCTGATGACGCCCTTGCGCACCAGCAGTTCGCCCAGCGGCACGGAGCGGTCGTCGCGCTGCTGCACCAGGGCCAGCTCGAGCTGTTCGGGCGTGACCAGCTCCAGGGCCAGCAGGGCCTCGCCGATGCGCACCATGGGCATGCGGGCCTGCTGTTCGATGGCCTGCAGCAACTGCTCGGCCGTGACGATCTGCTGGTTGACGAGGATGTCGCCGACGCGGCGCTGGCGCAGGCCGCTTTGCTCGATGGCGGCGGCATCGAGCTGCTCGGGCGTGACGAGTTCGTCCTTCAGCAGCAGGTCGCCCAGGCGCTCGCCGATCTCGAAATGCGCCAGCACCTCGCGCGGAATGAAGACACGGCGCACCGAGTCGTCATCGTCGGCCAGCGGCGGGAACAGGAAGAGACCGAAGCCGTCGTGGTGGTGGCCGATGGTCGTGCCCTTGAGCTCGTCGCCACCGTTGAAGACGATGCGGAAATCGCTGCGCGGACGCTGGTCGACGCTGAGGGGCGAGTGCAGGTCGCTGGCGTCACGCGGCGGCACGGTCAGCGGATTCAGCAGCTTGATGGCGCGGAACTGGCTGAACTTCAGCGGCATGCTGTTGCGCGCCGGCGGCACATTGATCTGCACGATGCGCTCGCTGGCCTCGAGCTTGAGCAGCTGGCCGATGCTGCGGCTGTTGTTCAGCCCGAGGATCTCGCAGGCCTCGGCACCGCGCTGCACCTGGGGCTGGGGGTAGGCGGCATAGGGCGGGGTGGGCCAGAGGAAGCCGGAGGCCGCCGGGCCCGCCGCGGGAGCGTCGGCATCGACATGAGGCCAGGGCAAAGGCTGGGACGGGTCGGTCATGGGCTCGGGCAGCGGGGGGTGTCGACGATTATGGAGGGCCGTGGGCGGCCCGTTCCCCTGAAAAGCATCGCAGGGCGGCCAGGGCCCGGCTTCGGGACAATGGCGCCATGAATATCCTGCTCACCGGTTTCGAACCCTTTGGCGGCGAAGCCATCAATCCTTCCTGGGAAGTCGCCCGGGCCCTGCAGGGCCAGGTCATCGCCGGCGCCGTCGTGCAGGCACGCTGCCTGCCCACGGCCTTCGGCGCGGCGCCTGCGGCCCTGGCCGCGGCCTTGGCCGAGGTCCGGCCCATGGTCGCCATCTCCCTGGGCCAGGCCAGCGGCCGCACCGAGATTTCCATCGAGCGAGTCGCCGTCAACCTCATCGATGCCCGCATTGCCGACAACGCCGGCGACCGGCCGCAGGACGTGGCGATACGCGCCGAAGCACCCGCGGCCTACTTCTCGACCCTGCCCATCAAGGCCATCCGCAACGGCCTGCGTGCGGCCGGCCATCCGGCCGGACTGTCGCTGACGGCCGGCGCCTTCGTCTGCAACCAGGTGTTCTTCGAGCTGCAGCACCAGCTTGCCGGCCAGGGAATGAAGAGCGGCTTCATCCACATTCCGGCCCTGCCCGAGCAGGCCGCGCGCAGCCAGCCGACGGTGGCCAGCATGAGCCTGGCTGCCCAGGTGGAGGCGATCAAGCTGGCGATCGCGATCGCGCTGACGGGCGACGAGGCGCTGGCTGCGGCCGAAGCCGACGAAGGCGCACCGGTCGCCTGAGGACTATTCCTCGGTGTACTGGCGCCAGCGCGCGCTGGCTTGGCGCATCAGGTGGACCTGGCGGAAGAAGCGGCGACAGTTGCTGCAGATGCGGTGATGCAGGCGCAGCGACAGGCGCTCGGCCAGCGGCACGCTGCGGTCCTCGGCCTGCAGCGTGATCTGCGTGGCCTCCCGACAGGTGATCTTCAACTTGATCAAGACGCTCCTCCATTGGGCGCCGCATTGAACCAGCCCGCTTGCAGGCAGTCCCTCAGCCTCAACCGGGCCCGGTGCAGCATGACCCACAGGTTGGTCGGCGTGATGGCCAGTTCCTTACAGATCTCGTCGGACTCCAGCTCCAGCCATTCCCGCATCATGAACAGGCGCCCCTGCTGGCCTGGCAGCTTGTCGACGCAGGCCTCCAGCACCTTCATGAAGTCCAACTGGCGCAGCACGTCCTCAGGGTTGCCCCAGTCGTGCTGGGTTTCGCGCCAGTGACCGTCGCTGGCGAAGAGCAGGTCGTCCAGGTCTTCGCCGTCGTCGGTGCTGGCCGTCGTCGAGAGCTCGCGGCTGTTCTTGCGGATCTGATCGATGAGCTTGTGCTTGAGGATGCCGACCAGCCAGGTCTTGAGCTGGCTGCCGCCGGCGAAGGACTGGGGTTTCTCCAGCGCGGCGAGCAGGGTTTCGGAGACGGCATCCTCGGCCCAGGCCGGGTTGCGCAGCTGCAGCCGGGCGTATTTCAGCAAGGCGGGGCGCAGCGCCTCGATCTGGCGGCAGAAATCGGGAGAGGCAGTCATGGCGGCGCGCAGTGTAAGGACTCGGGCATGTCTTGCGACTTCGTTCTCGCCGCCGCATCATCGGCCGCCTTTTACCCCCCAACCCTTTGGAGACCTGTCCATGAAGAACGCCACCCTCGTGTCCTCCGCCCTCGCTGCCGCCCTGTCGCTGGGCCTCGTCGCCCAGGCCCAGGCCGCCGACGCTGCCAAGGAAAAGTGCTACGGCATCGCCAAGGCCGGCCAGAACGACTGCGCCACCGCCAACGGCAGCCATTCCTGCGCCGGCCAGTCCAAGGCCGACAAGGATGCCAACGAATGGAAGTACGTCGCCAAGGGCACGTGCGAAAAGGAAGGCGGCTCGACCAAGGCTCCCGCCAAGAAGTGACCGCTTGACGGCCATGACCCCTTCGGCGCCGGCCGGTCCCTGTGTGGACTGCGTGGGAATTGGCTGGCGCCAGCCTCATTACGAGACCTTGCTGGCCGAGCGCCCGTCGCTCGGCTTCATCGAGGTCCATTCCGAAAACTTCTTCGCCGACGGCGGCATCACGCTGGCCGTGCTGGACGCGGGCCGCCAGGCCTACGACGTCAGCCTGCACGGTGTCGGCCTGGCCCTGGGCTCGGCCGCGGGGCTGGATGAAGGTCATCTGCAACGTCTGGCCCGTCTCGTGGCGCGCGTGCAGCCGCGCTGGGTGTCCGACCATGCCTGCTTCGCCCGCGTGGGCTCGGGCCTGCACGCGGCCGACCTGCTGCCGATTCCCTTCACCGACGAGTCCCTCGCATTGATGGTCAAGCACGTCCAGCAGGTGCAGGAGCGCCTTGGACGCCCCCTGCTGGTCGAGAACATCAGCGCCTATGTCGGCTGGTCCGGCGACACCCTGGCCGAACCCGAGTTCTTCAACGAGCTGGCGCGGCGCAGCGGCTGCGGCCTGCTGCTGGACGTCAACAACCTCTTCGTCAATGCCCGCAACGACGGCCTCGCGCCCGACGCCGCTGCGCGTGAGGCCATGCGCTGGGTCGATGCCATCCGCCCGGGCAGCGTCGGCGAGATCCATCTGGCCGGCCATTGCGAACGCGAGGACGGCCTGGTCATCGACGACCATGGCAGCCGCGTGCGCGACGAGGTCTGGCGCATCTACGAGCACGCCATCCGCCGCTTCGGGCCGACGCCAACGCTGATCGAATGGGACACCGACGTGCCCGACCTCGGTGTGCTGCTGGCTGAAAGCCAGCGGGCGAGGGCGGTGGCAGCATGAAGGCCGAGCAGCAGGCCCTGGTCGATGCGCTGCTGGGCCGTGGCGACGCGCCGGCGACGCTGACGGGTGCCGAACGCGGCCTGGCGGCCTACCGCGGCAACGTGAAGGCGTTGTCGGCCCAGGCCCTGGCCGTGCCCTTTTCGAGACTGCGCGCAGAACTGGGCGAGGACGAGTTCGCGTCGCTGGCCTGGACCTTCTGGCGCCGGCATCCGCCCGAGAGCGGTGACCTGGGCCAATGGGGCGGGGCGCTCGAAGCTTTCCTGGTCGAGCGTGCCGGCGAGGCTTCAGGCCTGCCCGATCTGGCCCGGCTGGACTGGGCCTTGCATAGCGCCGAGCGTGCCGCGGACGCGGAGCTGGACGTCGCCTCGTTGAACCTGCTGGGCACGACGCCGCCCGAATCCCTGCAGCTGCTGCCGCGGCCCGGCATCGCGCTGATCGAGCAGCAGCAGGGGCCGGTGCTGGTCTGGCGCCGGGGCTGGCGTGGCGAGTGGCAGCCCCTGTCGACGGCCCAAGCCGCCTTCTTCGCCGCGCTGCTGCGGGGGGTGAATCTTGCCGAGGCGCTGCAAGCGTCGGAAGTGAAAGGTTCTGCGCTTGAAGCCGACTTTGATTTCGGCGCCTGGCTGCAGGCCGCGCTACAGAACGCCTGGCTGCTTGGGGTCAGGATCCAGCCCAACCCTCATCCCACTTCGACGCCATGAAAGCTCTTGTCTCCGCCGCGCTGCGCGCCTTCACCGATCCCGGCCTTCAGCCCTCCCGGCTGCCGGCGCCGCTGGACACGGCGGTCAGCCATCTGCAGTCCATGGCGCTGCTGGCCGCGCGTCTGTATGTGGCGAACGTCTTCTTCGCGTCGGGCCTCACCAAGCTGCGCGACTGGTCGTCCACGCTGGCCCTGTTCAACGACTACTACCAGGTGCCGCTGCTGCCCCCGGCCCTGGCGGCCTACGCAGGCACGGCCGGTGAGGTGGTGCTGCCGGCGCTGCTGGTGCTGGGGCTGATGGGGCGCTTTGCCGGCCTGGGCTTGTTCGTCGTCAACCTGATGGCGGCCCTGTCCCTGCCCGCGGAAGACCTGTCTCCCGCCGGCGTGTTCCAGCACAGCCTTTGGGGTGTGCTGGCCGTGGTGATCGCCCTGTGGGGCGCGGGCCGTTGGTCGGTCGATCACCTGGCCTTGAAACGGCTTCGCCAACCGTAAACAACCGCCACATCTGGAAACGACAGGGAAACCAGGTTTGTCCTAGTCTGTCGGACAGTTAACGACGGTCCGTCCATGGAGTTTTCAGAGCTGTTCACGCAGAGCGCGCGCGATGTGTTGCCGCACGCCAGAAGGAAGGGGCTGGTCGCCTATTTCGACTATCGGGGGCCCCGCCTCGAGCTTGAGGATCCGGGGCCCTATCTGCGGGCCGGCATCCATCGCATCCTGCTTGGCATCGTCGATTGCTTCGAGTCGGGCTTCGTCATGTTCAGCGCGGAAGTCCAGCCGCCCGTCTTCGGCCGCAGCGGCATCGTCATTCATGCCGCAGGCACGGGGTCGAGCCGCCCTGCCGATGTGGTGGGCGTTCTGCAGCGTCTGCACCTGATGTCCGAGACGGCCGATCCGGACCACGGCCCGGTTGACCATGCCGAAGGCCCATGCCCGGCCACCAGCGGCACCGTCCAGTTCGTCGACGCGGGTCAAAACGGTCTCGTCATCTCTCTGAGTGGCGAAGTGGCTGGAGAGGAGCCGCCCTTCGAGCACGCGCCGGACGCCGCCGGCACCGTGGCGTGGCTGGTCAGCTCATTGCCCGGCGCGCTGGACTCGGTCGAGCTGCGATTGCGCCAGCTGGGCTGGCATGTGGTGTCGTTCGGATCATTGGAAGACGCCGCTGCGGCGACGTCCGCCGGATTGGCGCCGATGCTGATGATCGTCGCCGAGCAGGATGGCGGCGAGCTGCAGTTGCTTGAACAGGTGGCACGGGCCCTGCCCAGCCTCTGGACGGTACTGGCCGTGGTCTCGGGCTCCGACACGCTGCGCATGCGGGGCCGTGGCTCGGTCGACATCCGCGTGCTGCCGCTGAGCCCTCTGGAGCTGGAGCGTTTCACCGCTCACGTCGATGAGCGCACCTCGACGGCCCTGTCGCGGCTGTCGTCGCCAACGCCGCTCTACGTCCAGGAATGCCGACGCGTGCTCGTGGTCGACGACAACGTGGTGAACCAGATCGTCACGCGCGGCCAGCTCGAGGCGCTGGGCTACGAGGTGGTCGTTGCCGGCGACGGCATCGAAGCCCTCGATTCCTGCTGCGACGAGCCTCCCGACATGGTGCTGATGGACGTGGACATGCCGGTGATGGACGGGCTGGAGGCCAGCGAGCACCTCAGGTCCCTGCAGCGCATCGGCACCTTGCCACCGTTCCCCATCGTCGCGGCGACTGCCGGCGACAGCGAGCTGCGGCGCAGCGTCTGCTTCAGCGCCGGCATGGATGGTTTCCTCAGCAAGCCCATGAACCTGCAGGCCCTGGCCGACGAACTGCACCGGGTGTTGCCGGGACGGGCCATCCCCGCAGAGGCTTGAAGCCTACTCGCGCGGCCTGAAGGTCAGGATGATGACGGGCGGCACGCGGCCGTCGTCGCGCGGCAGCACCTCGGTCTTGTCGATGGCCCGCAGCACGGCGCGATCCCATTCGGCATCGCCGCTGGCCTTGAGCACCTTGCTGCCCAGGATGCGGCCGTCGGGGCCCAGCGTCACCTGGACCTCGGCGGTCGGGTTGGCGGCGCTGTCGTCAGAGTAGATGATGAGCGGCCGGATCTTGCCCTTGACGCGACCCACCCAGCCGGCTGAAGGCGCCGCATTCTGCGCGGCGGTGCCGCTGGAATTCGGCGTGCCACCGGCCATCCCCTGGATGCGGCGCAGGAACTCCTGGCGCTGGGCCTCACGCTTGGCATCCGCGTCCTTGGCTTCCTTCGCCTCTTTGGCGTCCTTGGCGGCCTTGTCCTTCTTGTTGCGCTCCTGCTCTTCCTTGGCGGCCTTCTCTTTGGCCGCCTTGTCCTTGGCTTCCTTTTCCTTGATCGCCTTCTCGCGCTCGAGCTTGGCTGCTTCCTCGCGCGCCTTCTCTTCCTTGCGCTTCTTGTCCTTGGCGATGGCGATGTCGGCCTCGCGCTGCTGCTCGGCGGCGGCCTCTTCGGCGGCGCGTTGCTGGGCGCGGGTGTCGGGCTTGGGCGCCTCGGGTTCGGGCTCGGGCGGCGCCTCTTCGCGCGGCGCGGCGACCTGGGGAATCGACGACCACAGCTCGGCCTCGAAGGCCGGTGAGGAGTCGCTGTGCCAGTTCAGGCCATAGCTGAGGGCGAGGATGAGCAGGCCGTGGGCGATCAGGGCCAGGGTCAGGCCCCGGCCCATGCCGGCGACCTCGGGGGGGCGCAGAGTCGCGGCTGTCATCTCACTTGGAAGATGCGCCGCTCTTCACGGCCAGGCCCACGCGCTGGACGCCGGCACGCTGCAAGGTGTCCATGACCTGCACGACGGCCTCGTACTTGACGTTCTTGTCGGCCGAGATGACGACGGGGCTGTTGGGGTCCTTGCCCTGGCCCTTCTTGACGCGCTCGGCCAGACGATTCACCGGGATGGACTCGGGCTCGAGCTGGTCGATCTTGATCTTGAGCTTCTCGTCGGTGCCGACGATGACCTGGATGACATGTTCGGGCTGCTGGCGGCTTTTTCCCACGCTGGGCAGGTCGACGAGGCCGGTCGTGATCAGCGGCGCGCTGACCATGAAGATGATGAGCAGCACCAGCATCACGTCGATGAAGGGGACCATGTTGATCTCGTTCATCGTGCGGCGTCGGCGGCCGCCACGGGCGGAGACGGCAGCCATCAGTGTTGGGTCGCGTTGCGTTGCAGGATGTTGGAGAACTCTTCGATGAAGGTCTCCAGCGTGATGGCGCTGCGGTCGATCTGCCGCGCGAAGCGGTTGTAGGCCAGCACGGCGGGGATGGCGGCAAACAGGCCGATGGCCGTGGCGACCAGGGCTTCGGCGATGCCGGGGGCCACGGTGGCCAGCGTGACCTGGGTCAGGTTGGACAGGCCGACGAAGGCGTGCATGATCCCCCAGATGGTGCCGAACAGGCCCACATAGGGCGAGACCGATCCCACCGAGGCGAGGAAGGACAGATTGCTTTCCATCGCGTCCAGCTCGCGCTGGAAGCTGGCGCGCATGGCGCGGCGTGCCGCATCGAGCAGGGCACCGGCGTCGGTCACGCGCTTCTCGCGCAGCTTCAGGAACTCGCGCATGCCGGAGGCGAAGATGCGCTCCAGCGGTGCGCCGTCGGTGCGGTTGCCGACCGACTGGTAGAGGTCGTTCAAGTTCTTGCCGCTCCAGAACTCGGCCTCGAAGGCGTCGTTGCGGCGCTTGATCTGGCCCAGGCCGATCAGCTTGCCGAAGATGACGCTCCAGCTCGCCAGCGACACCAGCAGCAGGCCGGCAATGACAAGCTGCACCGCGAAGCTGGCGTGCAGGATCAGGGAGACGATGGACAGGTCTTGATTCATGAGGCTATCGCTGCGACGACAGAGTCGGGCAGGCGTTGGGGTTTCAGGTCGTCGGCGCGCACGCAGCCGATGCGGATCTCGCCTTCGCAGAGCAGCGTGTCGCCCCGCAGGGCGCGCTGGCGCACGATGAGGCTGGCGCGGCCTGCCGGCTGGGGTTCGACGGTGACGGTCAGCAGGTCATCGAGCCTGGCCGGCGCGACATAACGCAGGCTGGTGCCGGCGACGACGAAGATGATGCCGGTCTCTTCACGCAGCTGATGCTGCTCGACACCCGCCGCGCGCAGCCACTCGGTACGGGCGCGCTCGAAGAACTTCAGGTAGTTGGCGTAGAAGACGATGCCACCGGCGTCGGTGTCTTCCCAGTACACACGGATGGGGAAATGGAACTCGCTCACACCAGCACCTCGCGCAGGCGGGCGACGGCCTCTTGGAGGTCCTCGATCGACGAGGCGAAGGACAGGCGCATCCAGCGCTGCGGATCGGCCAGGCCGAAGTCGCGACCCGGCGTCAGCGCGACCTGGGCGCTCTCCAGCAGTTCGTGGGCGAAGGCCCAGCTGTCGGCGTGGAAGCGGCTGATGTCCATCCAGGCATAGAAGGCGCCGTCGGGCGGTACCGGCACGCTCAGACCGAGGTCGTTCAAGGCCGGCACGATGTAGTCGCGGCGCTGCTTGAGCACGGCGCGGCGGCGTTCGAACTCGGCGATGGACTCGGGTTCGAAGCAGGCCAGGGCCGCCTTCTGGGCCAGCGTCGACGGGCAGATGTAGAGGTTCTGCGCCAGCCGCTCGATGGCCGGAACGAGGTCAGGCGGCAGCACCAGCCAGCCCAGGCGCCAGCCCGTCATGCCGAAGTATTTGGAGAAGCTGTTGACCGAGACGATGTCCTCGCCAAGCGCCAAAGCACTGTGGCCGAAATGCTCTTCGTAGCTCAGCGGCAGATAGATCTCGTCGACGACCGTGACGCCGCCGCGCTCGCGCACAAAGCCCACCATGTCGGCCAACACCTCGGGTGCGATGGAGGTGCCGGTAGGGTTGCTGGGCGAAGCCAGCAGCACGCCGCGCGTGGCGCTGGTCCAGGCATTGCGAACCTGTTCGGCACCAAGCTGGAAGCGCTCGGCAGCGCCGGTGGGCAGCAGGCGCGGCGTCGCGTCGGCCGCCGTCACGAAATGGCGGTTGCAGGGGTAGCAGGGGTCGGGCATCAGCACCTCGTCGCCGCGCTCGAAGAGGGCGAGGCAGGCGAGCTGCAGGCCGGCCGAGGCGCCGGCGGTGATGGCGATGCGTTCGGGCGCGATGTTCAGAGCGTAGCGCTCGCCGTACCAGCGCGAAATGGCTTCGCGCAGGGCGGGCAGGCCGAGGGCATCGGTATAAGGCGTCGCCCCTTGGGCGACCTGGGCCGCGGCCTCGCGCACCGCGGGGGCAGCGCCGAAGTCGGGCTCGCCGATGTTGAGGCGGATCATGCGCCGGCCGCCCTGGGCCGGATCGCACAGCGGGCCAGCCGCGACCCGGGCCGCGGCCTTGGCCAGCTCCATCACATAGAAGGGCTCGATGCGGTCGAGCCGCGTGGCGAGCTTCATCAGCGCTTGGCGGCCACCTCAACGGGGCGCAGGTCGACGGCAGCGCGGTCGAGGACGCCATTCACGTATTTGTGGCCGTCGGTGCCGCCGAAGGACTTGGCCAGTTCGACCGCTTCGTTGATGGCGACCTTGTAGGGGATGTCGATGCAGTGCTTGAGCTCGTAGGCGCCGATCATCAGGATGGCGTGCTCGATGGGCGACAGCTCGGTGGTCTTTCGGTCGACATGGCGCGACAGGATGGCGTCGAGGTCGGCGGCTTCGGCGACGCAGCCGGCCAGCAGCGCGTCGTAGTGCTTGACGTCGAGCTTGGCATAGCCTTCCTGCTCACGGCCCAGGGCGTTGATGGCGCCGATGTCCTCGCCGGTCAGCAGCCATTGGTAGAGGCCCTGCACGGCGGCCTCGCGCGAACGGCGGCGGGCCGACTTGACGGGCGCGCGCTTGGCGGCAGGTTTGGCCGTCTTGGAGGCGGTCTTTTGAGGTGCGTTCACTCGATCTCTTTCAGCAGGTTGGCCATCTCGACGGCGACGCGGGCGGCGTCGCGGCCCTTGGGTTCGGCGCGGGCCCAGGCCTGGGCTTCGTTCTCGACGGTCAGGATGGCGTTGGCGATCGGAATGCCATGGTCCAGGCCGACACGGGTCACGGCCGCGCCGCTCTCGTTGGCGACCAGCTCGAAGTGGTAGGTCTCGCCGCGGATGATGCAGCCCAGGGCGATCAGCGCGTCGTAGTCATTGCTCTCGGCCAGGGCCTGCAGGGCCAGCGGCACTTCGAGGGCACCGGGCACGGTGATGTGGCGGATTGCCTCGGCCGGCACGCCCAGCACCGACAGCTCGGCCAGGCAGGCGCTGGCCAGCGACGAAGTGATGGCGTCGTTGAAGCGCGCCTGGACGATGGCGATGGTCAGTTCGCTGCCGTCGAGGGCGCCCTCGAAGCTCGGCAGGCCTTGTTCGGAATCTTGCATCGCGGGCCTTTCGGGATCAGCAGTTGGGAGGGGCCGTGAAGCCGGTCACTTCGAGGCCGTAGCCGGTCATGCTGGGCATGCGGCGCGGGCTGCCGAGCAGCTTCATGCGGTGCACGCCCAGGGCCTTCAGGATCTGGGCGCCGACGCCGTAGGTGCGCAGGTCCATGGCGCCCTTGACGGCCGGCGTGGCCTTCTCGGACTGGGCGCGAGCCAGCACGCCGGCGGCGTCTTCACCGCAATTCATCAGCACGGCGACGCCGGCCGGGGAGGCCTTGATGGCGGCCAGGGCCGCGGGCAGGCCCCAGGAGTGGCCGCAGGCGCCTGCTTCCAGCAGGTCCATGACCGACAGCGGCTCGTGCACGCGCACCAGCACGTCGTCAGTGGCCGTCCATTGGCCATGGCTGAGGGCGAGGTGGGTGGCGCCGGTGCGGTCGGTGAAGATCTGGCAGTCGAACTCCCCCTGGGCCGTGTTCAGGCGGCGCTCGGCAACACGCGTGATCAGGCTTTCGTTGCGGCTGCGGTATTCGATGAGGTCGGCAATGGTGCCGATCTTCAGACCGTGTTCCTGGGCGAAGACCTCCAGGTCCGGCAGACGGGCCATGGTGCCGTCGTCCTTCATGATCTCGCAGATCACCGAGGTGGACGACAGGCCGGCCATGCGGGCCAGGTCGCAGCCGGCTTCGGTATGGCCGGCGCGCATCAGCACGCCGCCGTCCTGGGCCTGCAGCGGGAAGATGTGGCCGGGCTGGACGAGGTCGCTGGCCTTGGCGTCGGGCGCGACGGCGGCTTGCACGGTGCGGGCGCGGTCGGCGGCCGAGATGCCGGTGGTGACGCCGGTGGCGGCCTCGATGGAGACTGTGAAGGCCGTGCCATGCTGGGTGCCGTTGCGGCGCGTCATCGGCGGCAACTGCAGGCGCTCGCAATGCTCGCGGGGCAGGGTCAGGCAGATCAGGCCACGGCCGTAGCGGGCCATGAAGTTGATGGCCTCGGGCGTGACCCGGTCGGCCGCCAGCACGAGATCGCCTTCGTTTTCACGGTCTTCCTCGTCGACGAGGATGACCATGCGGCCCGCGGCCATCTCGGCCACCAGCTCGGGAATAGGGGAGATGGGCATAGCCGGCGATTGTAGGTGGCGACCCTAGCGGCTGGCGCCGCGTAGGGCGTTACTTCGGGCGCAGGCGCAAGCGCAGATCCTGGCCGACTTGTGTGGCCTCGATGAAGCGCCAGCGCCGGGCGTCGCCCAAACCGGGCAGCGGAGCCAGGGCGGCGAGCGGCCGCCCCTCGCCGATCAGCAGCGGCGCTTGGTAAATGAGGAGTTCGTCGACCAGGCCGGCATCGAGAAAGGCGCCGGACAGGGTCGGGCCGGCTTCCACGTGCAATTCGTTGATGCCTTGAGCGCCGAGATCGGCCATCAGGGACGCCAGATCGAGGCGGCCACCGCCGATGACCCGGGTGTCGCCCGGCGGCCGCAGGATGCGCGCGCCGGGCGGCATGCGGCCTTGCGGGTCGAGCACGATGCGCAGCGGCTGGCGTGCCGTGGGCACGAGGCGCACGTCCATGCGTGGGTCATCGGCCAGCACGGTGCCGATGCCGGTCAGCACGGCTCCGGCGCGGCGGCGCCAGGCATGGCCGTCGGCGCGCGCGGCTTCGCCGGTGATCCACTGACTGCGGCCGTCGGGCAGGGCGGTGCGGCCGTCCAGCGAAATCGCCGACTTCAGCCGCACGAAGGGCCGGCCGCGGCGCATGCGCGAGAAGAAGCCGATATTGAGCTCGCTGGCCGCTTCGGCCGTGGCGCCATCGGCCAGTTCGACCTCGATACCCGCGGCCTTCAGTCGTGCGAGGCCCTGGCCGGCCACCTGTGGATTCGGATCCTCGACCGCTGCCACGACGCGGGCAATGCCCGCCGCGATCAGCGCATCACAGCAGGGCGGCGTGCGGCCATGGTGGGAGCAGGGCTCCAGCGTGACGATGGCAGTCGCGCCGCGGACGTCGTGGCCACGGGCGGCGGCGTCGCGCAAGGCCATGACCTCGGCATGGGCCTGGCCGGCCGGCTGGGTGTGGCCGGCGCCCAGCTCACGCCCGTCCGGCGCGAGGATGACGCAGCCGACGCGGGGATTGGGGTCGGTGAGGCCGATGGCCTGCTCGGCCAGCGAAAGCGCTCGCTGCAGCGCCGCGGTGATGGCGGGCAAATTCATGCCGGCAGTCTAGCCAGCGATCAGGGCTGCAACTGCAGGGTCGAGTAGTCGGCGAACACGCCCGCGTTGAGGTCGACGGCAGGCGCCGTCGGGCAGCTCAGGTTGCCGCGAACGACGAGGAAGTTCTGGCGCGCCAGCGAGCCTGCGACCCGGCCATAGACCGCCGGGTGTTCTTCGTTCTCGATGCCCTTCCAGTCGCCCGTGAACATGCCGTGGCTGCCGTTGTAGTCGGCGCTGTAGCGGCAGACCTTGTATTCGGCGGCGGTCGTGCCCGTGCTGAAGCCCGTCAGCTGCAGCCGCCCCGACCAGAGCTTGGTGGTGCTGTCGGGGTAGACGATGCAGTTGTAGGTGACGAAAGCCTGGGTGCTGGGCGCCGCGGCGGGCGAATCGTTGAAGCAGTCGAAGCTGGGCGCCGTGTCCGTGAAAGAGTCCAGCACCATGTTGCCACCGCTCATCACCGGCACGCCCTGTGGGTCGAGGTGGGGCAGGGAGTAGCTGCCACTGACGATGCTCAGGTCGAGCGGAATCGCAAAGGCTTCCGGCACGGCGGGGTTGGGCGGGTTGACGTTGGAGAAGCGGACCGTCCCGCTGAGCAGATAGCCGATGGTGTTGTTCTTGCAGGAGTCGACGTCGGCGGCGGTGAGCGTGGACACGGCCGTGCCCGGCGTGATGCTGCACTTGCCGGTGATGACGCCGGTCACGTTGTTGAAGACCCAGACCTTGTCGGCGGTGTTGCTGGGAATGAAGGCGCTGACCTGACGGTCCAGTTGCTTGGCGCCCGGCGGAATGACCGGGCTTCGGGCCGACGGCTGGGTGACAGCACCAGCGGGCGGCCGGAAGCCGACGGCCGCACTGAAGATGGGATCGGTGGCCGAGATGACGGTGTCCAGATTGACGAACTGCGGAGCACCCGCCCGGTCGGTCCAGTTCACGGTTATCCGCACCTGGCTGCCCTGGGCATTGGGCAGCGGCGTGACGAGGCGCTGGACGTTGTAGGTCGTGTTGGAGTCGACCGGTGCCATCGGGACCGCGACCGCCTGGTTGGTGATGTCGCTGTAGGCATAGGCGGTGGGCGGCGTCGACGCGGTTCGGGTCAGCACGGAAAAGTCGCGCAGCTCGGCCATCTGCGCCCGGGCGATGCGCATGGCCTCACTGCGTTGCTTGGCGACGTCGGCACCGAGTCGCAGATTGCTCATCAGGCCCACCAGGGCGAGCATGCCGAAGGACATCACCAGCAAGGCCACCAGGGCCTCGATCAGCGTGACACCGCGCTGGCGACGCAGGGGCCGCCGGGCCGACGGGGAATGCAGGGGCGTGGACATGGCGGACTCGGTCATTTGGTGTCGTAGTCCTTCCAGCCGCCGGGCACACGCGCATAGCTGCCGAGGCGGTTGCGCAGTTCGTTGGCGATGGACTGCTGGTAGACGACGTCCATGCGCCCCACCGTGTTCATGGCGCCCTGCACCACCAGCATGCCGTTGATCTGCGAGGCCGCCGGGTTGGTGTTGGTCCAGTTCAGGTTGCCGAGCACGACGAGCATGCCGTTGAGCTGCATGGGACCCGTGATGGTGACCGGCCCGCTCACGACGACCAGGACCGGTCGGGCCGGGGTGCCGATGGTGACGTTGTTGCTGATCGTCATGCCCGCCGGAACCATCAGCATGCGCATGCCGGCGTTGAAGGCGTTGACCAGATTCGCCGAGCAGTCGCCGCCTCCGCAGGCGAGCTGGCGGGCCGCCGGGTGGTTGGGATAGCGGCTGGGCACCACGCCCATGAAGTTGCGGAAGAAGGTGTCGTCGCCGACCTGGGTGTTCGGCAGGTTGAGGAGGTAGTCGTCGTTGAAGAGGCTCGCCTGGCTCGCCGGCGTGCCCGGCACGCTGTCCATGCGGCTGTCGTCCAGGGCCGGCGCAGGGCCACCCGAGACGACGAGCAGGCCGCCGGAGCGCGGATCGGTATTGTGCAGTCCCAGGCCGCCGACGCCCGAGGTCGTCAGATTGCCCCTGACGGTCAGCGGGGCGGCGGGCGAGGACGGCACGGCACCGATGAAGCCGATGGAGGTCTTGTGCACGGCCATGGCCGCCGCCGTCTGGCTGCGCGCTTCGGCATCCGTGCTGGCGCAGTTGTCGACGCTGCTGTCGGTGCAACCATAGGTGGTCACCTCGAAGCTGCCGTAGTGCAGGGTGGGGTCGGTGCCTACGGCAACGCCAAAACTCGGAATCAGGGCACCGGCGAGCGGCGTGGGAGGCTGGACCGCGCGCGTGTTGGGCTGGGGGCAGCGGCAGGTGAGGCCGGTGCCGGTCGAGGAGCAGTCGACGGCAAGGCTGGGCAGGGGCGTCGTGATCTGGCTCGTCGTCGCGCGGTCATCCGGCGACACGTTCAGGTACAGGTCGACGAAGCGCGTGCCACCGGTGGCGATCGGAGTGCAGCTGTTGTTGATGGCCGTGCCATTCAACATGGCCAGCGTCCACTCGGTGGCGCCTTCCGCCATTTCCTGGGCCATGCTGGCGCGGTAATAGCTGCCGGCGATGCGCTGTTCGAACATCAGGCTGCGGTTGGCGTAGGCGGCCAGCAGCGCCATCACGAGGAAGAGCACCATGACCACGACCAGCGTGGCCGCACCGCGCTGCGGACGGGCTTGGGCGATGGCAAACGCGCGCTTCATGGGCACATCCCGCTGATGTCGTCGGTGCGGATCTTTTCCTTGACGTTCAAGGTGCGCGTGACGTTGGGGTCGGACTTGGCGACGGCCTGGATGGTGAAGTCGACCCGCCTGATGGTTTGCGTCGGGCAGTTGCCCAGGGCCTTGCAGGAAGGATCGCAAAGATCGTCGAGGGGGATCTGCTGCGTGACGATGCTGGGCACGAAATTCGTGATCCTGACGACGTCGGGATCGGTGATGGGCTGCCAGTTGGGCCGGCCGTTGACCAGGCCCAGCTGGATATAGAGCGCCTGGTTGCCGGTATCCCAGCGAACGCCGAACTGCTCGTTGTTCGCCAGGACATTGCTCGTGTTCAGGACGCCACCCGTCGCTTTTGCATAGCGGTAGTAGAGGTCGGCATTCGCAGCGCCCAGGGTCAGCTCGGCATAGGGGCTGGAAGCGGCGTCGGCGGCGGGCGTGGCGCCACCATTGCGCGCCGGCTCCCAGACACCACTGGCAGGCAGGCCGCGATAGCCGGCCCTGCGCATTTCCTGCTGCAACAGGTCGGCGGCGATCCGCAAATCCTGCTGCATCTGGACTTCCAGCATCAGCCGGCGGTGTTCGTTGATCTGGCGCGTGGCCACGACGGCCGCGCCGGCCGTGACGATCAGGCCGACGGTGATGCCCACCATCAGTTCAACCAGACCCATGCCCCGCTGGGTGCCGCCCGGACCGCGATGGAAAGTACTCAGCATGGGGTGTACCCGCTCATGTCGCCGTTGGGCGAACAGACCCTGACTCGTCCGATCAAATTGACCTCGACGCGCAGCTTGAAGCCCCTGCTCAGCCCCTCCACATTGACCTGGAAGCCCTCGGTTTCCATTCGGTTTTGTTCGCGCATGAAACGGATGTTGTTGGGCGAACCGGCCCAGGTGGTGGCGCTGGCGTCGAACTTCACATGGTTCCTGGGCAACTGGAACAGGCGCAGCGCCCTCTGGGTGGTGTTCGGGCAGACGTTGTTGGCCGGCAGATAGCAGCGGCAGCGGTTGAGCGGCGCCGTTGTGGCGACCAGGGCGCAACTCAGCTTGTTGGCCGGATCGGGATCGAAGCGGACGAACAGAAGGGAGTTGGTCGAATTCGTTTCGGCCTTGGCGTAGTTCAGGACGCCGGCCACTTCCTCGGCCGCGGCGATGACGCGGCGCTTCTCCAGCAGGTCGGCCATCGAGGGCACGGCCACGGCCAGGATGATGGCGATCACGCCCAGGCTTACCAGGATTTCAATCAAGGTCAGGCCCGCCACGCGGGCCTTGAGCTCATGAAACTGCTTCTTCATGGCTAGCGGGGCCAGCATTCGGTGCTGGTGTCCCTGTCGGCCCCGCTGTTGCCGGGGTCGCCGGTCGCGGAGTACAGGGGCGTGGCACCGGTCAGCGTCACGACCAGGGTCTTGCAGGTCACGTCGCGGGCCTGTTTGCCGGTACTGATGGGCGTCGCCGTCGCGACGTAGCCGATGCCGAAGCCCGGCACGGCGCCGACGCCGCTCAGCGTGACGTCATAGAGCGGAGTGATCTGGCTGATGTTCACACCCAGGGCAGCGACCGTCGACGCATAGGTGGAGTTGTTGCTGCGAAAACGCTCCTGGGCCTGCATGACGGCGGTCAAGGCCGAAATGGCATCCGCGCGCCGGGCGCGCTGCATGTGCGCGGTGTAGGCGGGATAGGCAATCGCGGCGAGGATGCCGGCGATGGCCAGCGCAACCATCAGCTCGATGAGGGTAAAACCGTGGCGTCGCGGGCGTGTGCAGGTGCGCATGAGTCGATTTTGGGCAGCACTTCACGGTGACTCGTTGTTACAAATGCCGTTCATCCGTCGAATTGCGCCGCTAGTCGGCATCCACCACGAATGAGGGAGCATCAGGCGCATTTCGCCATCGCGCTGACCTTGTTGGTGCCCACGTAGCAGCTGCGCACCCGCCCGGTGATGGCCACGACCTGGCGGATGGTCTGGCCGCCGCTGACGCTGAGTTCGATGCTGCCCGTCTGGGTGACCAGGCCCTGGCGATGCTGGAACTCCAGGGTCTCGGCATTGCTGCTCAGCCGCACCGGCTTGCTGGCGGGCAGCCACTCGGCCTTGATGACATGGCTGCTCAGCTTCTTGCAGACCGGCTGGCCGCCGGCGCAATCGCAGTCGTCCTTGCCGCCGATATACATCACATAGCAGGCGTTGGCGCCTTTGCCGCTGACGCGGAAGTAGACCGAGTCGCTCAGGCGGGCCGCCTCGCTGCGCGCCAGGCGCAGGTTGTCGGCCAGGGCCTCGGCGCTGACGCGCAGCTTTTGCTGCTGGCGCAGCGTGCCCATGGCGGGCACGGCCTGGCCGGCGACGGCGGCGCAGATGCCGACGCCGACGCAGAGTTCGACAAGGGTGAACCCACGGCTTTGGCGGCGGGTGTTGGCGATGCGGTTCATGGCGATTCCCTGGGTTCGTTGCGAATGAACGAACTCTAGAAACCACCGACCGTGACGTCTTTCCTCCTTTGGGCGGATCAACGGGGGAGGGGCCGCGGCGGCGTCCCCCCAACATCCCCCGAAAGAGGGATGGGCTCAGCCAGGCGTCAGATCTCGCGGATCAGCTGGCGGAACTCGTCGACGTCCTCGAAGCTGCGGTAGACGGAGGCGAAGCGCACATAGGCGACCTTGTCGATGCGCTTGAGCTCGCGCATGACGAGTTCACCCAGGCGGGTGGACGCGATCTCGCGCGCACCGCTGGCGAGCAGCTTTTCCTCGATGCGATTGATGGCCGCATCGATCTGCTCGACGCTGACCGGCCGCTTGCGCAGGGCCAGTTGCATGGAGGCGCGCAGCTTGGAGGCGTCGAAATCGGCGCGCCGCCCGTCCTTCTTGACGACCGAGGGCAGGGCGATGTCCGGCCGCTCATAGGTCGTGAAGCGCTTGTCGCAGGACAGGCAGCGGCGCCGGCGCCGGACGACGTCGCCCTCGTCCGATTCCCGGGTCTCGGCGACCTGGGTCTCGGTGTGAGAGCAGAACGGGCAGCGCATTGCGGGGAATTAACCGCGGTAGACCGGGAAGGCCGCCGTCAGCTTGGCGACCTTCTCGCGCACGGCAGCCAGGTTGGCCTCGTCATGCGGCTTGTCCAGCACGTCGGCGATCAGGTGGGCGGTCTGGCGGACCTCCTCTTCCTTGAAGCCGCGCGTCGTCATGGCCGGCGTGCCCAGGCGGATGCCGCTGGTGACCATGGGCTTCTGCGGGTCGTTGGGGATGCCGTTCTTGTTGCAGGTCATGTGGGCGGCGCCCAGGATGGCCTCGGCTTCCTTGCCGGTCAGGTTCTTGGGGCGCAGGTCCACCAGCATGACATGGCTCTCGGTGCCGCCGGAGACGATGCGCAGGCCGCGCTCGATCAGCGTGTCGGCCAGCACCTTGGCGTTCTTCACGACCTGCTGCTGGTAGGCCTTGAACTCGGGCGTCAGCGCTTCCTTGAAGGCCACGGCCTTGCCGGCGATGACGTGCATCAGCGGGCCGCCCTGGATGCCGGGAAAGATGGCCGAGTTGATCTTCTTGGCGATCGCCTCGTCGTTCGTCAGGATGATGCCGCCGCGCGGGCCGCGCAGGCTCTTGTGGGTGGTGGACGTGACGACGTCGGCGTGGGGCAGGGGGTTGGGATAGACGCCCGCGGCGATCAGGCCGGCGTAATGGGCCATGTCCACCATGAAGTAGGCGCCGATCTCCTTGGCGATCTTGCCGAAGCGTTCGAAGTCGATGCGCAGGGAATAGGCGGAGGCGCCGGCAATGATGAGCTTGGGCTTCTTCTCGCGGGCCAGGGCTTCCATGGCGTCGTAGTCGATCTCTTCCTTGGCGTTCAGGCCGTAGGAGATGACGTTGAACCACTTGCCGCTCATGTTCAGGGCCATGCCGTGGGTCAGGTGGCCGCCTTCGGCCAGGCTCATGCCCATGATGGTGTCGCCGGGCTGCAGCAGCGCGAAGAAAGCACCCTGGTTGGCCTGCGAGCCGGAGTTGGGCTGCACGTTGGCGTATTCGGCACCGAACAATGCTTTAAGGCGGTCGATGGCGAGCTGCTCGACGACGTCGACGTACTCGCAGCCGCCGTAGTAGCGCTTGCCGGGGTAGCCCTCGGCGTACTTGTTGGTCAGCTGGCTGCCTTGCGCCTGCATGACGGCCGGCGAGGTGTAGTTCTCGCTGGCAATCAGCTCGATATGGTCTTCCTGGCGGCGGTTCTCGTTCTGGACGGCGGTCCAGAGCTCGGGGTCGACCAGGGCGAGGGTGGAGGTGTTGCGGTCAAACATGCTGGTGTTCCGAAGGTCAGGCGGTAAATCCAAGGCGACCACGGCAGGCGTGACGTCCAAGGCTGCCCAGGCGAACGGCTGAAAGCGGTTCGCAAAAACCGCCTCACGCTCCCCGGTGGTGTCCCACCTCGGGTCAGCTCGTGACCCTGATCGCCAGTCGCGTGAACGCCCAGTGTATGCCAGCGGCGCCCACGCTCGAGGGTCTTGCGCGCCGTGAGCATGGGGGTGGCTTTCTCAGCGGAGCAAGGCCACCTGCGCGGAATCGCCACCCGTGGGGGCCGACGCGGCCTCGCGCATCGGCGGACGCACGGTCGTCATGGTCGGCACCGTGCGGCCGGCGGCGACCGCCTTCAGCATTTCATGCTCGGCCAGCACGCGGGCGGCATAGCCGGTGTCTTCGGCCAGGTTGGCCGCGCCGACGTAGTAGCGCAGGCCTTCTTCCAGGCCACCGGCGCGCTGCATGCATTCCTTCAGCACCTGCACGCCGACGCGCAGGTTCGTCACCGGATCGAAGGCCGCCAGCGTGCCGCCGAAGGCTTCGTACTTGTCATCGTGCACCCGCGTCATGACCTGCATCAGGCCTTGGGCGCCCACGGAACTCTGGGCAAAAGGGTTGAAGCGTGACTCGATGGCCATGATGGCCAGGATCAGCGTCGGCTCGACCTTGGCGCGCTGGCCGACGGACCAGGCTTCCTGCACCAGGCGGCTGATGGGCTCGGGTGCCACGCTGTAGCGGCGCGCCAGCCAGTGGGCGACGGCGGCCTGCTGACGGCTCAGTTCGCGGGGATCGGTGGCGGTGGCACGGGCGATGGCATCCGGCTCGGCGGCGGCCATCAGCGTGTTGCCTTCGGCCTCGGCGCGGGCTTCCTGGCGGGCGTTCAGCCAGCCCAGGGTGGCCGTTTCCAGCTTTTCGCGCAGGCCAGCCTGGCTCGTGAACACCAGCAGCACCGACACCACGGCCAGCCCGACGAGGGCCAGCGTGTTGTGGCTGACCACGAGCAGGCCGTTGCCGATGTCCTTCACGAACAGCGACGCCGAATCCCGCGTGAGGCGAGCCAGGCTGAACAGGTCTTGACGTGTCGTCATGCGACTCCTTGTGTCGCAGCCCGCCTCAGGCTGCCTTGTCGGGGCGGTCTGGGCGGAGCGACGGTGATAATTTCCCGGCCTATTGCCTTGGTCTGTGGCATCTCTGTGCCCGGAGGACCCGGCCGGTTGGGTTTCAGTAAAAACCCGAAGCGGCCGAATTTTACGAGTCGAAGATAACCAGTCAAGGCTGTTTGTCTCGTTCAAAACTACTTTTGGTTATGAAATACAGCGACCTGAGGGACTTCATCGCCGGCCTGGAAGGCCTTGGCGAGCTCAAGCGCGTGCGCGAAAACGTCTCGCCGGTGCTGGAGATGACGGCCCTCAGCGACCGCGTGCTGAGGGCCGGCGGACCGGCCCTGCTTTTCGAGGCGCCGACCGGCCATGCCACCCCCGCCTTGACCAATCTTTTCGGGACAACGCGTCGCGTCGCACTCGGCATGGGTGCTGACTCTCTGGCCGATTTGAGGGATGTCGGGCGGGTGCTCGCCAGCCTCAAGGAGCCCGATCCGCCCAAGGGGCTGAAGGACACGGCGAAGCTGCTGCAGATGGCCAAGGCGCTGTGGGACATGAAGCCCGCCGTGCAGCGCCGCGCGCCCTGCCAGGAAGAGGTGTTCGAGGGCTCCGACATCGACCTCGGCCGCCTGCCCATCCAGACCTGCTGGCCGGACGACGCAGCCCCCCTGATCACGTGGGGTCTGGTCATCACCCGGGGGCCGACACGCACCCGCCAGAACCTCGGCATCTACCGCCAGCAGCTGATTTCGCGTCGCCAGGTCATCATGCGCTGGCTGGCGCACCGTGGTGGTGCACTTGATTTCAGAGACTTCTCTCTAACTCATCCCGGCGAACCATTCCCCATCGCCGTGGCCCTGGGCGCGGACCCGGCCACCATCCTCGGTGCCGTTACGCCGGTGCCGGATTCCCTGTCCGAGTATCAGTTCGCCGGCCTGCTGCGCGGCTCGCGCACGGAGCTGGTCAACACCGGCGTCGGCAAGAACCAGCCGCTGCAGGCGCCGGCCTCGGCCGAGATCGTGCTGGAGGGGCACATCCCCACGGCCGCACCCGGCTTCACCGGCGTCAGTGAGCGCGGCGTGCCGCTGAAGGAGAAGGGGGGCTACCTCCACGCGCTGGAAGGGCCATTTGGCGACCACACCGGCTACTACAACGAGCAGGACTGGTTTCCCGTCTTCGAGATCACGCGCCTGACCCAGCGCAAGAACCCGATCTATCACTCGACCTACACCGGCAAGCCGCCCGACGAACCCGCCATCCTCGGCGTGGCCCTCAACGAGGTCTTCGTGCCCATCCTGCAGAAGCAGTTTCCGGAGATCGTCGACTTCTATCTCCCGCCCGAGGGCTGCAGCTACCGCATGGCCGTCGTGTCCATCAAGAAGTCCTACCCGGGCCACGCCAAACGGCTGATGTTCGGCATCTGGAGCTTTTTGCGTCAGTTCATGTACACCAAGTTCATCGTCGTCGTGGACGACGACATCGACACGCGCAACTGGCAGGAAGTGATCTGGGCCATCACGACCCGCATGGACCCGGTGCGCGACACCACGCTGGTCGACAACACGCCCATCGACTACCTTGACTTCGCCTCGCCCGTCAGCGGCCTGGGCGGCAAGATGGGGCTGGACGCGACCAACAAGTGGCCCGGTGAAACCTCCCGCGAATGGGGCCGCGGCATCACGCTGCCGGCCGAGGTCACAAAGCGCGCCGAGGCGCTATTCGGACAACTCTTCTTGAAGCCCTGAGGGCACTCGCCTACTGTTGAGTTGCCTATTCAGGCACAACCTCTGGCGCAATCCCTTGCGCGCCAGGAGCCCTTCGGCAAATCGCCGTGGAGCCCCAAGGTGGCCTCGCCACCCACCCCGCCCGGCCTTCAAGCCCGGCGGGGTTTCTATTTCCAGCTTCTGCCGCTACCTTCCGGCCCACCAGGCCAGGGTTTCGTAGACCACGTAGCGCACCCGCGCAAAGCCTTCCACGGAGGGGCACCAGTCGTCGAAGCTGCTGAGCGCGTCGTCGCGCAGGCCCACGGGCGCGGGCACTATCGTCAAGCCCAGCGGCGCGGCCTCGGCTTCGAAGGCCCGCAGCGCGCGGCGCATATGGGCGTCGTGCGTGACCAGCACGACCTGCTTCACGCCGGCCTGGGCCAGCAGGGGCAGGGTGTGAGCGGCGTTCTCCCGCGTGTCGCGCGAGCTGGCCTCCGTCCAGCGCAGGGCCAGGCCGTAGTCCTGCGCGGCGACGCGGCCGACGATGGCGGCCTCCGGCTCGCGGAGCTCGGTCGCCGTCCAGCCGATGCCGCCCGAGAAGGCCAGGGGCCAGCCGCTGCGCCGGGCGACCCAGACGCCGTAGGCCAGGCGTTCAGCGGTGATGCGGGTCGGGATGCCGGCATCGAACTCCGGCGCACGGCGCCTGACGCCCCCACCCAGCACCAGCACCGCACCGTCGGTGCGCCCGCGCAGCGCATTGACCTGGGCCGGCGCGAGGGCCACCGGCTGGCCGACGGCGCGGCTCAGCAACTCGCCGCCCGCCTCCGTGGCCGACAGCCACACGCCGACCAGGGCCAAGCCGAGCAACAGCCCGCCGAAGCGCCGTCCGCGCCGGAGCCGCCAGCCGCCCCAGGCCGCCAGCAACAGCATCGGCGCCGGTGGCAAAAGGGCTGCCAGCAGCAGCGTCTTGAAACCTGAATAGTCAAGGGAGATCACACGCGGCATCTTCGCCGACATCAATAATGCTTTTACCGTGATCTCGACCCAAGCTTCCCCCGTCCGTATCGCCCTGTGGACCATCGCCGCGCTGTCGGCCCTGGTCACCTTGCTGCTTCTCATCGTCACCCTGGCCCTGCCGGGCTGGGTCACTGGCCGCGGCGCCGCCCTCGCCACCGAGGCGCTGGGCCGTTCCGTCACCATCGAGGAAGCCAGCTTCCAGCCCTGGCGCCTGGCCCTCATCGTCGAAGGTCTGACCATCGCCGGCCCGAAGTCCGGCCAGCCGCCGTTGTTCAAGCTGCAGAAGATGGATGTGGCCCTGTCGCTGCGCTCGCTGCTGCGTGGGCGGGCCGTCGTCGAGTCCCTCGCACTGACCCAGCCCGAGCTACGGCTGGCCCGCCTGGATGAAGGCCGCTACGACGTCGATGACCTGATCCAGCGCTTTGCCGCCAAGCCCGGCGCGCCGGAGCAGCCCGACCCCGAGTTCGCCGTCTACAACATCGAGCTCAGCAACGGTCTGCTCCTCTTCGACGACCGCCCGGTCCAGCGCAAGCACGAACTGGCCGGCCTGCATCTGGCCCTGCCTTTCGTGTCGACGCTGCCGGCTGACATCAAGGTCAAGGTGCTGCCGCACCTGAGCGGCAAGCTCGACGGCGTCGCCTTCGACAGCCGCGCCGAGGCCTTGCCTTTTGCCGACGACGCCAGCGCCCGCCTGTCCTTCAAGCTCGCCGGCCTGGACCTCGCGCCGCTGGCCGCCTATGTGCCTGCCAGCGCGCCCATCCGCCTCGGTGGCGGCAAGCTGGACATCGACCTGGCCCTCGATTTCGCCGAGCGCCCCAAGCAGCCACCCGGCGTCAAGCTCAGCGGCCTCATCCAGTTGCACGAACTGGCCCTGGCCCTACCCGACGGCCAAGCCCTGCTGGGCTTCAAGCGCCTGAGCCTGCCCTTGACCGACGTGCAGCCGCTGCGACGCCAGCTCGGCTTCGGCCAGATCCTGCTCGAGTCGCCTGACGCGTGGCTGAGGCCACTGCCGGCGGGGCAGGGTGGGGCGGCAGGCTCCGCGGCGCCGACGCCGTGGCAGCTCAGCGTCGCGGGCTTGGAGATCAAGGACGGTCGCTTCAACGTCAACAAGGACCTCGCGCTGGAAGCCATCCAGCTCAAGCTCGGTGCGGCTGCCTGGCCGGTCAAGACCCCCGCCCAGGTCGACGCCAGCTTGCGACTGGGCGACGCCACGATGAGTGCCCAGGCCAGGTTGTCGCCGGAATTGCTGGAAGCCGATGCCGAGCTGAAAGGCCTCGCCCTGGAGCGCCTGGCGCCCTGGCTGCCGCTGCCCGCTGGCGCCAAGCTGTCTGCGGGCCTGTCCTCCAAGGCTGGGCTGCGGCTCAAGGACCCACTGGCCGACGGCGCGGCCGACCGCCTGCAGATCTCCCTGGCCGACGCCCGCGTGGCCGACGTCCGCGTCAGCCTGCCCGGCACACCCAAGCTGCTGACCCTGGCCTCGGTCCAGCTCGACAAGGCCAGCATCGAGCCCGCTGCACACAGCGTCGTCCTCGGCACGCTGACACTCGATGCGCCGCGGGCCCAACTGGATCGCGAACGCGATGGTCGTCTCAATATCGCAGCCCTGATGCCGCCGGACAGCGCGGCCTCCGCGCCGGCCGGCCCGGTCTGGAAGCTGCAACTGGCCGGCCTCAGCATCGAACGCGGTGCGCTGCGCTGGCGTGACGCGGCCGTGCCGGCCGGCGTGGCGCACGTGGCCCTGGCCATCGAGCCCCTGCGCGTGCAACTCGGTGCGACCCGCTGGCCTGCCACCGCGCCCGTGCAGGCCCGGTTGTCGACGCAGATCGCCGCCCTGGGCGCCAACGACCAGCCCGTTGCCGCCAGCGCCGGCAGCCTGGAGTGGAACGGCAGGTTCGGCCTGGCCCCGCTGTCGGCCACCGGCGCCCTGCAGACCAAGGCCCTGCCGCTGCAACTGTTGAATGCCTACCTCGACCCGGCCTGGGGCCTGCATCTTCAGCGCGCCGAGCTGGGGCTGAAGGCCGAGGTCAATGCCAGCCAGCAACCCGGCGGTGCCTGGCAGGCCGATGTGGGCGGCGACGCGCGCGTCGGTCCGCTGGCCCTGATGCAGGCCCGCTCGGTCGATGGCCAGCACGTCGTCGGCGAAGACCTGCTGAGCTGGCAGTTGCTTCAGCTCGACGGTCTCAAGCTTGCGCTGTCGCCCGGTGCGCCGCCGCGGCTGGCCGTGCGCGAGGCTCAGCTCGACGACGCCTATGCCCGCCTCATCGTCAACGAGCAGGGTCGTTTCAATCTGCGCGACATCGGCCCGGCCGAGGCAGCGTCGGCCCCCGCGCCGGCGGCGGCTTCATCCGCACCGCCGCCCGAGGTCTCGGCCGAACGCATCCGCGTCAACCGCGGCACCGTCGACTTCAGCGACCGCTTCGTGAAGCCCAACTACAGCGCCCGCCTGACGGACCTGCAGGGCTCGCTGGGCGCCTTCTCGTCTGCCAGTCCGGCCATGGCGCCACTGACGCTGAAAGGCAAGGTCGCCGGCACTGGCCTGCTGGAAATCGACGGCCAGCTGAGGCCCGGCAGCCCGCCAGCCCTGGACATCGCCGCCAACGCCACCGACATCGAACTGGCACCGCTGTCGCCCTATGCCGGCAAATACGCCGGCTACGCCATCGAGCGCGGCAAGCTGTCCACCAAGCTGCACTACAAGGTCGAGCCCGGCGGCCAACTCGTGGCCAGCAACCAGATCATCCTGAACCAGCTGACCTTCGGCGACCGCGTCGAGAGCCCCGACGCCACCTCGCTGCCGGTGCGCTTCGCCGTTGCGCTGCTCAAGGACAGCAACGGCGTCATCGACATCAACCTGCCCGTCAGCGGTTCGCTGAACGACCCCGAGTTCAGCGTCGGCGGCCTGGTCTGGAAGCTCTTCCTCAACCTCATCGGCAAGGCGCTGACCTCGCCCTTCGCCCTCTTCAGTGGCAGCGATGCCCCCGAGGAGGCCCAGATCGCCTTTGCGCCCGGCGGCGCCGAACTGGGCGATACGGCCAAGCTCGACCGCATCGCCAAGCTGCTGGTGGACAAGCCCGGCGTGCAACTGACGCTGACCGGCTGGTCGGGCATCGCCGCCGAGGGCCAGGCCCTGCGCGAACAGCGCCTGGCCCATGCGCTGAAGGCCGAGAACGCCGCCACGCCCGACGCGGCGCTGAAGCGCCTCTTTGAGGCCACCAAGCTGCCCAACAAGCCCAAGAACCTGATCGGCCTGAACAAGGACCTGCCCCCGGCCCAGATGCGCGGCCTGCTGCTGAACAGCTATGCCATCGACGACGACACCCTGCGCCAGCTGGCCGTGACTCGCGCCACCGCCGTACGCGACGCCCTGCTGGCCCGCGGCGCACCCAATGCGCGCGTCTTCGTCGCCGCCCCCAAACTCTGCGACCAGGGTTGTGACGAGACCTGGCGCCCCCACGTCGAGTTGTCCCTCGGCGCACATTGAAAGTCATTCCATGTCCTCACCCCATCTCGAACGCATCACCCTGGGCGGCGGCTGCTTCTGGTGCCTGGAAGCCGTCTACGAACGCGTGCGCGGCGTGCATCACGTCGAGAACGGCTACAGCAACGGCCAAGGCGGCAAGCCCACCTACGAGACCGTCTGCGGCGGCAACACCGGCTTTGCCGAAGTCGTGCGCGTGGACTTCGACCCGGCCGAGGTCTCGCTGCGCGAACTGCTCGAGGTCTTCTTCACCATCCACGACCCGACGACGCTGAACCGCCAGGGTGCCGACGTCGGCACCCAGTACCGCTCGGGCATCTATTGGCACACCGAGGCCCAACGCCAGCTCGCCGCCGAAGTGCTGAAGGAGGTCAACGACCACCACGCCGGTCGTGCCGTCACCGAGCTGCTGCCCGAGACCAACTACCACCCGGCCGAGGCCTACCACCAGCATTACTACGCCCGCAACCCCGACCAGGGCTATTGCGCCTTCGTCGTCGCCGGCAAGGTGGACAAGTTCCTGTCCACCTTCAAACGCCTGGTCAAGTGATGCTGGGCTGGGGCGGGCTGCGTCATCGCTACACCGGCGGCGCCGAGATCGCCTACGCCGACTTCAGCCTGGCCGAGGGCCGGCATCTGCTGCTGCGTGGCGCTTCGGGCTCGGGCAAGTCGACGCTGCTGGCCCTGCTCGCAGGCCTGCTGCGCGTGCAGCAGGGTGAGCTGATCGTCGCCGACACGGAGCTGCACAGCCTCAGCCCGCGCGAGCTGGATGCCTGGCGAGGTGCGACCTTGGGTGTCGTGCCGCAGCGCCTGCATCTGAGCGAGGCCCTGACCGTGGCCGAGAACCTGGCCTTGCCGGCCCTGGCTGCGGGCCAGCGGGCCGACCGGGAGCGTGCACAGGAGCTGCTGGCTGCGCTGGACATCGCCGAACTGGCCGGGCGCCGCCCCCATCAGCTCAGCGTCGGCCAGGCCCAGCGCGTTGCCCTGGCCCGCGCGCTGATGCGCCGGCCGCGCCTGCTGCTGGCGGACGAACCCAGCGCCAGCCTGGACGACGAGCACGCCCTGCACATGCTGGCCTTGCTGCTGACCACGGCCGAGCGGGAAGACTGCACGCTGATCATCGCCAGCCATGATGGCCGCGTCATCGACGCGTTGGGCGGGCGAGATGACGTGGCCGAGCTGGTGCTGGCGGGGCAGCGCGGCGACGCTTCGGCCGACCCGACGACCTATTGGTCCAGCGGGGTGACGCGATGATCCGCCTGGCCTGGCGTTATCTGTGGTCCAGCCCGCTGACGACGGCGCTGAACCTGCTGCTGCTGACCCTGGGCCTTGCCGCCGTGACCTTCGTGCTGCGCGCCAGTGCCCAGGTCGAAGCGGGACTGAAACGCGACCTTGCCAGCATCGACCTCGTCGTCGGCGCCAAGGGCAGCCCCATGCAGATCATGCTGGCGGGCGTCTTCCACCTCGATGCGCCGACGGGGAATATCCCGCTCACCACACTGGAGCTGTTGAAGCAGCAGCCACTGGTGGCGCAAGCCGTGCCGCTGTCGCTGGGCGATTCCTTCCACGGCTACCGCATCGCCGGCACGACGCCGGACTATCTCGAGCTCTACGGCGGCCAACTGGGACAGGGCGCTTTGTGGACCCAGCCCATGCAAGCCGTGCTCGGCGCCGAGGTTGCGCGCGCCAGCGGCCTCAAGGTCGGCGACCGCTTTGCCGGCAGCCATGGCCTGGCCGAAGGCGGTGGGGCCCATGGCGACCACCAGTTCGAAGTCGTTGGCGTGCTGGCTGAATCGGGCAGCGTGCTGGACCGCCTCGTGCTGACCGACCTGGCCTCGGTCTGGGAGGTGCACGAGGATCATGCCGCCCACGATGAGGACGCGCCCAAGGAGATCACGCTGGCCCTGGTGCGCTACCGCAGCCCGCTGGCGGCTGTGATGCTGCCGCGCTGGGTCAATGCCCAGGACGGCCTGCAGTCCGCCGCGCCGGCGCTGGAAACGGCCCGGCTGATGCGACTCGTCGGCGCCGGCACCGAGGTGCTGCGCGGCTTCGGCATCGTGCTGCTGGCCGCGGCCGGCCTGTCGGTATGGGTGGCGCTGCTGCATGCGGTGCGGGCCCGCCAGGGCGACCTCGCGATGCTGCGCATGCTGGGCGCGCCAGCCCGACGTGTCGCAGCGCTGATTGCGCTGGAGGCCTTGCTGCTGGCTGGCCTCGCGGCCGTGCTGGGCCTGGCCGCGGGCCATGGCCTGGTCGCGCTGCTGGAGCGGCTGCTGGCCGAGCGCCAGTCCCTGCGCCTGGGATCTTTGGGCTGGAGTGAAGCCGAGTGGCTGGTGCCGCTGATGGCGGCCGGCCTCGCGCTGATCGCCGCGGCCTGGCCGGCCTGGCGCGCCTATCGCCTGGATGTCACCACGTTGCTGCAAGCTCCACGCTGAACACCGACAATCCGCCCACCATGAAGTTCAAGCCTCTTCTTGCCCTCGCCCTCGCCCTGGCTATCTCTGCCGCGTTCGCGCAGACCGCCCCCTCCATCGGCCAGGGCCCCGGCTATCACGACCCGCGCAGCCCTTTCAAGCCTCTGGAGGAGCGCGCCGACATCCTGTCCTGGAAGCTGCTGTCCCAGGTCACCGCCAAGGCCGAAAAGAAGAAGATCGTGCCGACCTTCCCGGCGGCAGTGCAGGCCCTGGACCGCAAGACGGTCAAGGTGCAGGGTTTCATGATGCCGCTGGAGGCCGGCGACAAGCAGCAGCATTTCCTGCTGTCCTCGGTGCCGACGACCTGCTCCTTCTGCGTGCCGGCCGGCCCCGAAGGCCTGGTCGAGGTGCGCACCAGGAAGCCGGTGCGCTACACGCTGGAACCGGTGGTCGTGGAAGGCCAGCTGGCCGTGCTGAACGACGACCCCTACGGCCTCTACTACCGCGTCGAGGACGGCAACGCCGTCAACTAGGGCCTTTTGCCCTGCGCCAACAGGCCGCGTTGTGGCCAGAAAGGCCGCAGGCCCGACAGCAGACCGCAAGCTGGGTGTCGACCCAGCGAGGATCTGCAACACAGCATGCGGCCTTTCTGGCCACAACCCTCCGGGAAGGCCCGCCGCAAGGTGCCACTCGTTGTTGCAGCCCTGGCCCGCACATGAGTGCGGGCGGCGCGCTGCGTCTAGATTTGCCCCTTGCGGCGGGCCTTCGCGGCCCATTGGCGCAGGGCAAAAGGCCCTAGGGTGCGAGCCGCTCACGCAGCCAGTTGCTGCCTTCCAGCTTGAAGCGCAGGCGGTCATGCAGCCGCGAGCGGCGCCCCTGCCAGAACTCGAAACTGTCCGGTACCAGGCGGTAACCGCCCCAGTGCGGCGGCCGGTCAGGGTTCAAACCGTGCTGGACCGCTGCCTTGGCCGCATTCGCCACCAGCACCGCGCGGGTGCTGATGACGCGGCTCTGCGGCGAGGCCCAGGCGCCCAGGCGCGAATCCAGCGGCCGGGTCTTGTAATAGTCGTCCGATTCCTGGGCCGAGGTCTTCTCGACGCGGCCCTCGATGCGCACGACGCGCTCCATCTCCACCCAATGGAACTGCAGGGCCGCGAAAGGATTGCCTGCTAACTCCTCACCTTTGCGGCTTTCGTAGTTGGTGAACCAGACCATGCCGCGGGCGTCGCTGCCCTTGAGGAGTACCACGCGCGTCGACGGCCGGTGGTCCGCGCCGACGGTGGCCACCGTCATGGCGGTGGGCTCGGACACGTCGTGGGCAATGGCCTCATCCATCCAGCGGTTGAACAGGGCCAGCGGTCCATCGGCCGCCTGCGCCTCGTCCAGCTCCCCTAGTTCATAGCTCTTTCGAAACTCGCTCAGCTTGCTCATGACCCGAAGTATGCAGACCTTCCCTTAAGTGAACGTCCCAGTTTCAAGAGCAAGACCACTCGGCATGCTTGTGGCACTGCAGCAAACGGCGCAGACCGGTGCTCGGCGAGTGGGTTTGGAAGGATCAATTGCACATGACAAAGCGACGCCCCGCCGTCGTGGTGCTGGCCGCAGGTCGCGGCTCGCGCTTCCGCGGCTCGGGTCACAAGCTCGAGCAGCATCTGGGCAGCGTGCCCGGCGGAGACACTTTGCTGGCGCGCAGCCTGCGCCATGCCATCGCGACGCAGCTTCCCGTCGTGGTGGTGACGACGACGGCGCTGGCGCCGGCCGTCCACAAGCTGATCGCAGCCCGTGACGTCGTGACCCTGCCGGATCGCGATGCCCAGGGCCGGCCCCAGCCCATCGGCATGGGGCATTCCATCGTGGCCGGCGTCAGCGCTACGGGCGATGCCGATGGCTGGCTCATCCTGCCTGCCGACATGCCGCTGGTGCAGCCCACCACCATCATGGCCGTCGCCGAAGGACTGGAGCGCTACCCGGTCTGCTATGCCCAGTACCGCGGCATCCAGGGCCATCCCGTCGGCTTCGGCACCGAGCTGTATTCCGAATTGATGGCCCTGCGGGGCGACGAGGGCGCCCGGCGCATCGTCGCGCGCTACGCGGCCCAGCCCATCGCCGTGGACGACCCGGGCGTGCACATCGACGTCGACACCGAGGAAGACCTGGCGCGGCTGCGCGGCTGAATCAGGGCTTCAAAGCGGAGCACACAGCCCGTGCTGCGCCGCCAGATGAGCCTGGCGCTCCAGCTCCATGTCCCGGATGCCGTGCTCGCGCAAACCCTGGACGGTGCGCAGCAGATAGTCCAGCGTGGTGCCGTAGCGGCCGCTGGCGTGCTGGAAGATGTGCAGCAACTCGGGCTCGTGCAGCGGGCCGGTCCAGTTGGGGCTCTGGCGCGACAGCGTGAAGGCCAGGGCGCGCAGCCGGCCGGCCGAGGTGTCGCAGTTCAGCCAGCGCGGCTCGTAGACACCGTTGGGCATCTCGCGTGCCCACAGCCGCGGCAGCACCTCTTCGCCCACGGCGCGCGGGATGCGGTAGACGAGGCCACGGCAGCTGCCGCCGGAGATCAGCGCCAGCACCAGCCCTGGTTCCTGGGGCGAGCCCCGGTTCACCCGCGAACGCATGCGCAGCACGCGGTGAAAGCCCAGCACCCGGGCCGGCAGGGCCTGGGCATACTCGAACTCCGGGCGCCAGATCAGCGAGCCATAGGCAAGCAGCAGCAGGTCATCGCCGCTGGCCCGCCATTCGGACGCCGTCCGCTGCAACAGGTGGGCGCTGCGTTCCGGGCCGTGGGGAATGTGAATTGCCTGTGACGCCATTGCCTCCATCGTACCCAGCACGTAACCCGGGCGACCCTGGAGACAAGTAATATGGTTACCTAAATTCTCAACGGCCGGTTACGAGAGCCGCAGGAGACCCGAATGCACGACACACTGACCCAAGTTACAGAACGCATCCGCGAACGCAGCGCCAAGCTGCGGGCCGACTACCTGGCCCGCATTGCCAAGATGAGCGGTCGCCAGCGCGGTTTCGAGCGCATGGGCTGCGCCAACGTCGCCCACGCGGTCGCGGCCCTGCCGTCCAACGACAAGCTGCGCATCGTGGCCGAGAAGGCGCCCCACCTGGGCGTCGTCACGGCCTACAACGACATGCTGTCGGCCCACCAGCCCTACGAGGGCTACCCCGAGCAGATCCGCGCCGAAGCCCACCGCCTGGGCGCCACGGTGCAGGTCGCCGGCGGCGTGCCGGCCATGTGCGATGGCGTGACCCAGGGCCTGCCCGGCATGGAGCTGAGCCTGTTCTCGCGCGACACCATCGCCATGAGCACGGCCATAGCGCTGACCCACGATGTCTTCGACGCGGCCCTGCTGCTGGGCATCTGCGACAAGATCGTGCCGGGCCTCTTGATCGGCGCCCTGCATTTCGGCCATCTGCCCTGCGTCTTCGTGCCGGCCGGCCCGATGAGCTCGGGCATCTCCAACAGCGACAAGGCCAAGGTCCGCGAGCTCTATGCCCAGGGCAAGGTCGGCCGCGACGAGCTGCTGAAGAGCGAGTCCGCCGCCTATCACGGTGCCGGCACCTGCACCTTCTACGGCACGGCCAACAGCAACCAGATGCTGCTGGAAGCCATGGGCCTGCACACGCCGGGCAGTGCCTTCGTGCACCCGCATGACGACCTGCGCACGGCGCTTACCCGCGAGGCCGTCGGCACGGCGCTGAACATCAGCGGTCGCGTCCAAGGCCAGGCCGCCAAGCCCATCGGCCACGTCGTCGACGAGCGCTGCATCGTCAATGCCATGGTGGCCCTGCTGGCCACCGGCGGCTCGACCAACCACCTCATCCACTGGGTGGCCGTCGCACGCTCGGCCGGCATCCTGATCAACTGGACGGACTTCTCCGACCTGTCCGCCGTCGTGCCGCTGCTGGCCCGCGTCTATCCCAACGGCAGTGCCGACGTGAACCAGTTCCAGGCCGCCGGCGGCCCCGGCTTCGTCATCCGCGAGCTGATGGACGCCGGCCTGATGCATGAGGACGTCCTCTCGGTAGCGGGCGACAGCCTGCGCCCCTATGCCTTTGTGCCGCGCGCGGTGGGGCAGGGCGGTGAGGTCGTGCGCGAGGCGTTGCCGGCCGCCAGCGGCGACGCCGGCGTCGTGCGCACCGCCGCCGAGCCCTTCAGCGCCACCGGCGGCCTCAAGCTGCTGGACGGCAACCTGGGCCGCGCCGTCATCAAGTCCTCGGCCGTGCCGGAAGACCGCCACACCATCGAGGCGCCCTGCCGCATCTTCACGACGCAGGAAGCCATGCTTACCGCCTTCAAGAACGGCGAGCTGGAAAAGGACGTCGTCGTCGTCGTGCGCTTCCAGGGGCCTCACGCCAACGGCATGCCCGAACTGCACAAGCTGACGCCGCCGCTGGCCGTGCTGCAGGGCAAGGGCTTCCGCGTGGCGCTGGTCACCGACGGCCGCATGAGTGGCGCCTCGGGCAAGGTGCCCGCCGCCATCCACGTCAGCCCCGAGGCCCTGGCCGGCGGCCCGCTGGCCAAGCTGCGTGACGGCGACGTGGTGCGAGTCTGTGCCGTCAATGGCGTGCTCGCGGCTCTTGTCGACGAGGCCGAGTGGGCCAAGCGCGAAGTGGCCAAGCTCGATCCCGATGAAGCCGCCGTCAACGGCCATGGCCTGGGCCGCGAACTCTTCGCCGGTCTGCGCCGCAATGTGCTGACCGCTGAAGAAGGCGCCGTCACTTGGCTATGAACCTAGAGAAGAACATGCTCGACACCCTCAGCCTGGCCAGCCACGGCCCCGTCATTCCCGTCATCGTCATCCAGCGCCTGGAAGACGCCGTGCCGCTGGCCGAGGCCCTGGTGGCCGGCGGCGTCAAGGTGCTCGAGGTGACGCTGCGCACCCCCGTCGCCCTGCAGGCCATGGAAGCCATGGCCAAGGTACCGGGCGCCATCGTCGGCGCCGGCACGCTGCGCACGCCCCAGGACGTGGCCAATGCCAGGAACGCCGGCTGCCAGTTCGGCGTCAGCCCCGGCTATACCGACGCCATCGGCACGGCCTGCCAGCAGCATGGCCTGCCGCTGCTGCCCGGCGTGTCCACCGCCTCCGAAGTCATGCAGGCCAACGCGGCCGGCTATGGTTTCCTGAAGCTCTTCCCGGCCGTCGCCGTGGGCGGCATCAACCTGCTGAAGGCCCTGGCCGGTCCCTTCCCGGATGTGGTGTTCTGTCCCACCGGCGGCATCTCGCTGGAAACGGCACCTCAGTTCCTGAAGCTGCCCAACGTCAAGGTCTGCGGCGGCTCCTGGCTGACGCCACAGGACGCGGTCGATGCCAAGGACTGGGCGCGCATCACCCAGCTCGCCGCCGAGGCTTCAGCACTGCGCTGAACGCGTCGTCAGCGTCGGGCCGGATCGCCGGCGCCCGTCACCTCGGCCTCGTAGCGGCGCCGGATCTGCTCGATGCTGCCGTCACGTTGGGCCGATTCCAGGCCACGCTTCAGGGCTTCGAGCAGCTCCGGCGTGGCGGATTTCCTGGCGACATGCAGCCAGAAGTCCTGACTGCCGACCACCAGCGGCGGCGCCAGCCTGTCCAGCGGCAGGTCCAGGCGATGCGCCGCGCCGAGCAGGCCCAGCCGGCTGCCGAAGGCCGCCTTCACGCGCCCGGCAGCGACCATGCGCACCGACATCTCGTTGTTCTGCACGCGTTCGAATTGAATGCCGGGCACCGCCTCCAGCCGTGGATCCAGCGGCGCACTGCGCGCTACCGCAACGGTCGCGCCCGCCAGGTCGGTCAGCTTTTCGACATGCGCCCCGGGCAGGCTGATCAGCACCGTCTGCATGGGCAGCACGCGCGCCAGTTGCACGGCAACCTCTGCCAGTTCCTCGTTGCTGAACCGGATCACCATGTCGGCGCTGCCGTTGCGCAGGCTGATCACCGTGCGGGCATAGGGCACGATCTGGTTGACGGCTTTGCGCCCGGCCCGCTCGGCGATGAGATTGCCGATCTCGTACATCATGCCGCTGCTGACGCCTGCCTCGACGACGCCGAAAGGTGCGGACTGGATGGTTTCGATTCGCAAGGTCTCGGGGTTCGCGCGGGCGCCAGCGCAGGCAAGCGCCAGGCCGGCCAACAAGGCCAGGCGACATCTGTCGCGGCGGCGCACGGCCATGGGTGGTTTCAGGCGGGATCGGGCAGGTCGAAGAGCAGGCATGTTGTGCTGGCATGCGCATAGAGCTTGCCATCATGACCGACAAGTTGCGCCTCCGACGTCGTCACCTGGCGGCCGCGGTGCACCACCTTGCCGAGAGCGCGCACCAGCGGCACCTTGTCGCTCAGCGACCGCACCAGATTGACCTTGAACTCCAGTGTCGTGTAGCCGCGGCCGACCGGCAGCGTCGTATGCACCGAGCAGCCCAGGGCCGAGTCCAGCAGCGTCGCGAACCAGCCGCCATGCACGCTGCCCAGCGGGTTGTAGTGCTTGAACTGGGGCCGCCCCTGGAAGGTCGCTTCGCCGTTGGCGACCGACACCAGCAGGAAGTCCAGCGTCTCGCTGATGGGCGGGCGCGGCGCCAGGCCATCCAGCATGGCCTGCATCTGCTGCAAACCGGTCTTGCCGGCCAGCACCTCGCGCGAGGCGAGACCCGCCTGCGGTTGCTGGCGCGAGCGCAGTGCGGCTTCGTCAGCCTGCCATTGCGCAAGGATGTCGTCGGGAGAGGAAGAACTCATGGTGGCGGCTTCGAGCAATGAAGCCGCCGATTCTGGGCAAAGCTCTCGCCCGACGCTGTCACCAGGGTTCAGGCCGCCAGGCGCTGGATCAGCGAGGCCGCGCGGCGGGCGGGTTCGTCCGCCCTCAGCTTGTCCAGCACCGGCCCCTGCCAGGGCAGCAGATAGACCAGGGTGGCCAGGGTGGCGCGGCGCCGCGAAGACAGCAGTGGCCGGCCGCGTTCGTTCAGCAGCAGCACATTCGACCTTACATTGAGCGGATCGGCCTGGGCGACGGTGCCCTCGCTGATCTCGACCCAGTCCCACTCCACCCAGGCGCAGGCATCCGCATAGCAGCGTTCCCAGCGCGTCGAGCCGCTGACGCGGCGCTCGCCGCCACGGGCGCGATGGACGTAGGTCTGGGCGTGGCGGACGTCCTGTGCCGCGCTGGACAGGGCGGAAACCGGCCAGCAGACGCTGCCTTCGGGCAATTGGATCAGGCTGGGCATGAGCTGCACCTCGCGGTCGTGTGATTCGAACGGGAGCGCAGTCTCTGGTCGGCGCCAGTGCGAAACAAGCTGGCAGACTTGGCAGGTATGGGCAAGCCCGAAATGGACTATCAGCAACTGGTCGACGTCGGCCTGAGCGAAGACTTCGAGAGCTTCGAGCGCCGGCTCGTCGCGACGGCGCACGCACTCGGGTTTCCCATCATCTCGGGCGTGCTGATGCGGGGTGCGCTGCAGGATGCCGACGTCCAGATCACGTCCCTGGGCAACACGCCCGAGGCCTATATCGCGGCCGCCAAGGACCTCGGCGACGCCCGGCGCGACCCGGTGATGGCCCGGCTGATGACCCAGGCCGTTCCGGTCGTCTACGACCAGCAGACCTATGTCGGTGCCGGCGTCGGCGAGCTGTGGGAGATGCAGGCGCCCTACGGCTACAAGACGGGCATTGCCGTCAAGCTGCACCTGCCCGGCGACAAGCACTTCCTGCTTGGCGTCGACCGGGAAGAGGCCTTGCCCCGGTCCGGAGCCCAGCTGATGCAGATGGTTGCAGGATTGCAGCTTCTTGCAGCACATGCGCTGACGGCGGCCGACCGCCTGCTGAGCCCCAATCTGAACCAGGGCGATCTGCCCAAGCTCACCAAGCGTGAGCTCGATGTGCTGAGCTGGACGGCCCAGGGCAAGACGGCCTGGGAAGTCAGCGTCATCCTGGGCATGAGCGAGAAGACGGTGAACTTCCATCTCGGCAATGCCATGCGCAAGCTGGGCGTGACGTCCAAGCACCAGGCCGTGCTCAAGTGCGTCGCCGCTGGCGTGTTGTAAGCGCTGCAACCTAGAAGACTTGCTAGGTTTCCGCAGGGGAGAAAACGAGGACAGTCCGGGTCAAGCGAATTTTGACCATCTCCCCGGAGCTCCCCATGGAAATCATTGACCTGATCTACGCAATCCTCGGCCTGCCTCGCCTGGGAGGCTGATCCGCCCGGCCGCGATGCATGCAGCCATGGATTGCCAAGGTGACCAGCTCCAGACACCGAGCTCCGCACCCGACGCAGACCTGAAACCGCTGCATCCAGCCCCAACCCTGACGCCCAAACGTGCAGCCATCGTGTCCATCTCCGCAGAAACCTATGCACGACTGCTCGGCCTGGCCGATCAGGCGCCGCTGGATTGCCTGCCGCTGAATTCGCGCACCCTGGCCTACGCCAAGACGCTGGGCTACAACCGGATCGGCCAGATCCGCAGCGCCTCCAGCAGCCGCCTCTTCGCCGATCTGGGCGAGGACCGTGCCGAGGAATTGCAGCGCGCGCTTTACGACTTCGGCGTGCGTCCGTCCCAGCGGGGTGAGCTGAGCGACTGACGCGCCTCAACCCGTCAACTCCTTCGAGCCCGCCTGCTTCGGCAGACCGGGCTTCTTTTTTGCCGCCGTGCGAGCATGCGGGCATGCAAGACCGCGACATTCCCCTGGACGCGTGGCCGCGCCGCGCCGCGCTGGCCCATTTCTGCAGCATGGCCCAGCCGGCCTTCAGCATCACCGCGCCCGTCGACGTGACGGGCCTGCGCGAACGCGCCGCCACCCACGGCGCCACGCCCTGGCTGGCCTACCACCATGCCGCGCTGGAGGCCGCCAACGGCATCGATGCGATGCGCCAGACCCTGAAGGCCGACGGCAGCGGTGTGCGCGAGTTCGCCGTCATCCATGCCAGCACCACCGTGCTGCGCGAGGACGGCAGCTTCGGCTTCCTGACGCTGCCACGCGACACCTCGCTGGCGGCCTTCGCCGCGCGGGCCCGACCGAACCTGGACCGCGTGCGCCAGGCCAGCGGCGACCTGTTCGCCGCCGACGATGCGGGCGAGGTGCGCGAGGAGACGCTGGTGCACATGACGGCCTTGCCCTGGATGTCCTTCACGGCCTTCACCCATGCGCGAGGCCGGGGCGACGACCGGCCCAAGGTCGCTTTCGGCCGCTTCAAGGAAGAGGGCGGCCGGCTGCTGATGCCGGTGGCCGTCGACGTGCACCACGCGCTGTGCGACGGCGTGCATGTGGGCCGCTTCTTCGAGCAGCTGCAGCGCCATCTGGATGCGATCTAGGACCGGCGGCCCGTCGATGGCCGGGCCCCACGTCATGGGCCACGGCCACGCGCCGGTGGCCTGATGCCTGGCCAAGGGCAAGTCGCAGGGCGCGCCCTCCACGTTTATGGGGATGATGCGGCCCGGATCGGGTGCAAGACTGCACTCGATCCGGTGCTTTCCTCACGAGGCTCCCCATGAAATCGCCACGTCAACTCGTGCTGCTGTGCGACGGCACCAACAACAATCTCAGCGGCCGCCACGCCGACACCCACGTGGTGCTGATGGCGGAACTGCTGCGCCTGTTTCCCGACCCCGACCGCCTCGTCTACTACGATCCCGGTGTCGGCAACCCGGGGCAATTGCCCGGCACGACGTTCGCCGACAAATTCGGCCGCGCCAAGGATCGCGTCAACGGCCTGGCCTTTGGCCGGGGGCTGTATGACAACGTCGCCGAGGGCTATCGCTTCCTGATGGCCAACTGGGAGCCGGGCGACCAGATCTTCCTGTTCGGCTTCTCGCGCGGCGCCTTCACGGCGCGTTCGATCGGCGGCATGGTCAATGCCTTCGGCATCATCGACAGCCATCAGGACACCCTGGTCTCCAGTCTCGTCGCCACCTATTTCTCGCGCGCCTCGCCGGCCCACGCGGCCATTCGCGAGCAGGCGGCGCGGCTGTTCGGCCAGGCCGGTTCGGCCCAGCCCTGGCCCGAGGTGCATTTCGTCGGCGTCTGGGACACCGTCGCCAGCGTCGGTCTGCCGCCCTTCGGCCTGAAGATCACCGCACGGCCGACGCTGGATGGCAAGCATTTCCGCCATGTGCGCCAGGCCATGGCCCTGGACGAACAGCGCGCCCAGTTCATGCCGCGGGCCTATGCGCAGCACAACGGCAGCTACGAGACGGCCGACCACCAGCCGGGCGACATCCGGCAATGCTGGTTCCGCGGCTCGCATTGCGACGTCGGCGGCGGCAACGTCTACCCCTATAGCGAGCTGTCTCGCGCGCCCTTTGCCTGGCTGGTGGCCGAGGCCATCCACTGCGGGCTCAGTCTGCCGGCCAACGCCGAGCACGCCACACCGGCCAGCGAGGCCGAGTTGCTGCAGCTGATACCGGTCCTCGATCCGCATCCGCCGCAGCGCCATGTCGCCCGCATCAACAGCGAGACCTGCGCCACGCCGCTGTGGGCGCTGACGGGCCTCAAGGTCAGGGACACCCTGCATGCCGAGGTGGACGAAGGCACCAGCATGCCGGTCAGGATGGAAGCGCATCCGTCGGTCACCCAGTGGACCCATGCCTTCCCGGCACGCACCGCCTGGTGCGAACGCGGCGGCATGGCGTCCTGGGGCCGGCTGGCCCTGGGCCTGCTGCTGCTCGTCGGCCTGATGGCGGTGATGGGGTGGATGCATGTCGCCTCGGGAGGCTGGCTGCCGCCCGCCGCCCAGGTTTCGGCTGCCTTCGACGCCAACCTCGATTTCCAGCGCTGGCAGCTCAGCCTCTCGTCCGTCGGTGAATGGGTGGCGCAGGCGCGGGTCTTCGCCCGGCCCAACCTGGCCCTGTTGCTGGATTTCGCGCTGATCGCCACCTGGGCCTGGCTGCTGGCGCCCTGGTTCTGCCGCGCCTTCGCCCGCCATGCCGGCCTGATCCAGTTGGGCACGACGCCGCCGGCCTGGCTCAACCGCGCCGGCTGGGCCCTGGCTGCCGCCGTGGGCGCCGATCTCGCCGAGGATGTGCTTTCCTTTGCGGCGCTGGCCGTGGCGGCGTCCAACCCGAGCGACCTGCTGGCCTGGGCGGTCCGACTGCCGCTGCTGCTGGCCAGCACACTGAAGTGGCTCGCTCTATTGAGCGTGGCGACGCTGATCCTGACGTCGCTGGTGCGTCGTCACCGCGCACTGCCGACATCGAAGCCGGCCATGACCTAGCGCGCGGCGCCGGCCGGTGCCGCGAACTGGCGCTGCACCAGGTCGCCCACCGACTGGCCCAGCTTGCTGCCCTCGCGGGTCGAATTGCGGTAATGCACGCCGTCGTAGATGCGAGCCAGGGCGACCTCTTCCATGAAGGCGTCCATGCTGCTCCACTCACGCACGGCGCCGGGCAACGTCGGGCTGCTCGCGCTGAACCTCGGAGAAGTGCTGCTGCCCAGCTCCTGCCGGACGACGGCGCCCAAGGCACCCGACACCACGCAATGCGCGCAGGGGTATTCGGGGTGCATGGGCGTGCTGATCAACGGCACCCAGCGCAGGTCGGCCTCGGTCTTGCTACCACCGGCCTGGTGCTCGGTGCGGATGGCCGTGACGGGTCGCCAGAAGTTGTAGGCGTACTTGGCGTCGAAGACGGCGATCAGGGCGTCGTCAACAGCCATGGTCGCGGCAGCGAAGAGGCGGGCGTTCTGCGCCACGCTGCGGCCCGGCATCAGGGCCACGCTACGCAGCACCGGGTGATAGACCAGGGGGCGGGTCTCTTCCCAGAAGCGCGCGATGTCGGTCTGCGCGGCCGTGCGCGCCGTGCTGTTCTTGCCGCCGAGCTGGCGCACCTCCTGAAGATCGCGAGCCCATGTCTCGCTCGCCAGGTCCGGCGGCGGGCCGGGTCGGAACTGGCTGGGGCTTTGCAGCATCCAGGGCTTGCGGCGCGGCCAGGTGGGGGCGGCCGGAACCACTGTGGGCACGTAGCGACCCGGCGTGGTCTGCCATTGATAGTTGTCCGGGCCGTCCGCGCCGTCGGCGGCGGCGCGCGCCATCACCTGGGCGGCGGACTTTTCGCCGATGGCGATGCCGTCGGCCTTGGCCGCCCCATCGGGCAGATTCTTCAAGGCTGCCTGGTAGGCGGCCTCCACCATCGCCTTCTCGGCCGGCATCAGCGTCGTCAGCACGCTGCGGTTGGCCGCGGCGATGGCGGCATCGACGGCGGCCCCGGGCGGCGCCGCGAGCTTCTCCAGATAGGGCTGGTAGCGCGGCTCGATGGCGTTGACGGCCTCGAACACGGCCACCTGCACGACCGCCATCAGACGGTGGCCGGGCGCTCCCGGGCCCAGCTTGGCGCTGACGTCGCAGGCGAGCTGGTTCCAGTCGGTGATCGCATCGGCCCTGGCAGAGGGCGCCAGGGCGAGTGCAGACAGCAGCAGGACGAGGGCTTTGCGCGTGGTCATGAACGCCTCCGCAGGACAGGCTGCGAAGATACGCGACGCGCCGCGGAGCCGTCACGCCGCGCCCCTCCATCCCCGGGAGGCGGCATCCTCTAGCCGTCGATGGTGACGATCACCGGCGCATGATCGCTGGGCCGCTCGTTCTTGCGCGGCAGCTTGTCGATCTCGCAGGCCGTCACGCGGCCCTTCAAGGCCGCGCTGACGAGGATGTGGTCGATGCGCAGGCCCTGGTTCTTGCGGAAGGCCAGGTTGCGGTAGTCCCACCAGCTCCAGCTCTTGGGCGGCTGCTCGAAGAGGCGGAAGGCGTCCGTCAGGCCCAGGTTGATGAGCTGCTGGAAATGTTCGCGCTCCTCGGGCGTGCAGTGGATCTGGCCGGCCCACGCAACGGGGTCGTAGACATCACGGTCCTCGGGGGCGATGTTGAAGTCGCCCATCAGCACCAGGTTCTCGTGGGCCTTCAGCTCCTCGACGAGCCAGTTGCGCAGCCCCGTCAGCCAGTTCATCTTGTAGACGAACTTCTCGCTGTCCGGTGCCTGGCCGTTGGGGAAGTAGCCGCCGATGACGCGCACGCCGTCCACGGTGCCGGCGATGACGCGGGCCTGCTCGTCGGCAAAGCCGGTGATGTTCTTGATGACGTCGGTGGCCGTCGTCTTGCTGATCAGGGCGACGCCGTTGTAGGTCTTCTGGCCGAACCACTGCACCTGGTAGCCGGCCTCGCCGATTTCCATCGTGGGGAATTTGTCGTCGGTGAGCTTGGTCTCCTGCAGCACCAGTGCGTCGACGGGATGGGCGGCCAGCCAGTCCAGCACCTGGGGCAGGCGGATGGACAGGGAGTTGACGTTCCAGGTGGCGAACTTCTTCATCGCGGCAATCTCAGGGCAGGGCGGTTGCGGGCATTGTGACCGGCGCCAGCCGGTCCACGACGTGGGCGAGCAGCTTCTGCAGCCGCCCCAGCCGACGCAGGTCGCGGTGATAGCCCACATAGACGTCGCGACTGGGCGGCGCCTCGACGGGGTCGGCGCGCTGCAGGCCGGGGTGGGCATCACCCAGGCGCCGCGGCAGCACGCACCAGCCGCAACCGGCCGCACACAGCGCGGCCTGCACCTCGCGGTTGTTGCTGCGCATGGCCACCTGGGCATTCGGCAACACGCGCTGCAACCATTGCACGTCAGGCATCTCGGCAAAAGCGCTGTCCATGGTGACCAGGGACAGGCCCTGGCCGTCACCCCAGTTCGGCACTGCCTGCCCGGGGGCGCCGTAGAGTGCGTAGTCCAGCGTCATCAGCCGGCGCTGCACGACCTCGGCGCCCTCGAAGGGCCGGATGCGAAAGACCAGCTCGGCCTCACGCCGCGCGAGGCTGAACAGGCGCGAATCGGTGATCAGCTCGATGCAGACGCCCGCATGGCGCTGGCGGAATTCCGCGAACACGGGCGCCAGCACATGCAGGCCAAACCAGTCGGAAGAGGACACGCGGATCAAGCCCTGCGGTTCATCGCCCTGGCCGGCCAGTCGCCGTACAAAGCCCAGGGCCTCGTCCTCCATGCGCTCGGCATTGGTCAGCACCTCTTCGCCCAGGTCCGTCAGCACGAAGCCGGCCGCGCTGCGCTGGAACAGCGGCGTCCCCAGGCTCTCCTCGAAGGCCTTGAGCCGTCGACCCATGGTCGGCTGCGACTGCCCGAGCGCCCGCGCCGCGCCACCCAGCGAGCCGGCCCGCGCGACGGCGAGAAAGACCTTGATGTCGTCCCAGTCCATGACCCGAAGCATACGAAATTGCATGAGTTCCGTACGAGATCGTTGCTTTTCATTCGAGATCGAATGACCAAAACTGAGTTCATCGCAATCACCCATGCAGGCAAGCCATGACTCAACCCAACGCGACGATGCACGCCCTGCGCGTGGAACAAGCCGGCGGCGATTTCCTCGCCGTCCAGTTCGCCCGGCCCGAACCCGCTGAAGGCCAGGTGCTGGTGCGCCTCCATGCCAGCGGCGTCAACCCGCTGGACACCAAAATCCGGGCCGGCCAGGCGGCGCATGCGCGCCAGCCCTTGCCGGCGGTGCTCGGCATCGACGGGGCCGGCGTCATCGACCGGGTCGGTACCGGCGTGGCCGGCTGGAAGCCGGGCGACGAAGTCTTCGGCATGCTGGGCGGCATCGCCGGCCTGCAAGGCACGTTGGCGGAGTTCATCGCCGTCGACGCCAGCCTGCTGGGCCGCAAGCCAGTTCGGCTGTCGATGCACGAAGCCGCCGCGCTGCCGCTGGCCGTCATCACCGCCTGGGAAGGCCTGGTGGACCGCGCCCAGGTGCAGGGCGGACAGACCGTGCTGGTCCAGGGCGGCGCGGGCGGCGTTGGCCATGTCGCGGTGCAACTGGCCGTTGCACGGGGCGCGAGAGTTTTCGCGACCGTTGCCGCGCCGGACTTCGACCTGGTGCGCTCCTGGGGCGCGACGCCCATCGATTTCCGCACCGAGACCGTGGCCGACTACATGGGCCAACACACCGGCGGCCAGGGCTTCGACATCGTCTTCGACGCCGTGGGCGGCGCAGTGCTGGATGCGTCCTTCACGGCGGTGCGCCGCAATGGTGGGCATGTCGTCAGCATCCTCGGCTGGGGCACGCACAGCCTGGCACCGCTGTCCTTCCGCGCGGCGACCTACTCGGGCGTGTTCACGCTGCTGCCGCTGCTCAGCGGCGAGGGTCGGCAGCGGCATGGCGACATCCTGCGCGAAGCGGCGGCCCTGGTGGACGCGGGGCTGATCACGCCGCGGCTGGACGCGCATCGCTTCACGCTGGCCACGGTAGGCCAGGCGCATGATCTGGTCGCCACCGGCCAGGGCCGCGGCAAGGTCGTCGTGGACGTGGTCGGCGACTGAACCGGGCTGGCCTTCAGCGGCAGGTGTAGCCGCCGTCGACGACGAGCTCGGTGCCGGTGACGAACTGGCTTTCGTCGCTGGCCAGGTAGACGCAGGCCCAGGCGATGTCGTCGGGCGTGCCGAGGTGGCCGAGAGGATGCAAGGCCGCGGTCGCTTGCTTGGCCGCCACCGGGTCGGCCTGGGTCTGCAGGAAGCCGTCGACCATGGGCGTCCAGATGAAGCCAGGATGGACGCTGTTCACGCGGATGCGGTCGCTCGCGTAGAGCAGGGCGTCGGTCTTGCTCATCATCCGCACCGCGCCCTTGCTGGCGTGATACGGCGGCACGTCGGGCGCGCTGACGATGCCGTAGATGCTGGACAGGTTGACGATGCTGCCGCCACCGGCCTCGCGCATCTGCGCGATGACGTGCTTGGTGCCCAGGAAGACGCCGCGCACATTGACCGCCTGCACGCTCTCCCATTCCTCGACGCTGAGTTCATGGGTGGGCTTGTTGGGGCCGGCGACGCCGGCGTTGTTGACCAGCACGTTGATCGGCCCGAAGCGCCGCTTCACGTCGGCAAAGACGCTGGCCACCTGGCTCTCGGTACTGACGTCGAGATGCCAGTAGGCCGCCTCGCCACCGGCGCGCCGGATGGCCGTGGCCACGGCTTCGCCGCGTGCATCGTCCCGGTCGGTCACCGCGACCCGGGCGCCTTCGCGCGCCATCACGGCGCAGACCGCCTCGCCAATCCCCATCGCGCCGCCGGTCACGAGCGCGACCTTGCCCTTGAGCCTATCCATGTCAGCCTCCGTTGCAGAACCGAGGCTTGCACTGTCGCGCCGCTGCGAGCCGGCGACGTTGAGCTTGATCAAGCCAGACTCAGTTGCCCACCTCGGCCGAGGTGTCGCAGTCCAGGCAGTTCTCGATGGGTGGCGGCGGCAGGTGCAGGTCGCTGCTGAGCTGGCGCAGCGCGGTGCGCAGGCCTTCCTCGACGACCGGGTGATAGAAAGGGCAGTCCAGCATGTCCTGCACGGTGTCGCCGCGCTGCACGCTCCAGGCCAGCAGGTGGCCCAGGTGCTCGGCCGCCGGGCCGATCATCTCGGCGCCCAGCAGCCGGCCGGTGCCGCTTTCGGCATAGACATGCAGGCCGCCGCGGTTGACCAGCATCACGCGGCTGCGGCCCTGGTCGGCAAAGCTGACGCGGCCGGTGTCGAACGCGCGGCCCGTGGCCCGCAACTCGGCGTGGCTGGCGCCGGCGATGGCGATCTGCGGTTCGCTGAAGACGACGGCCAGCGGTGCGCGGCGCGGCCGCCTGTGCACATCGGGCCAGCGCGCCGCGTTGTCGCCGGCGATGCGGCCGGCATCGGCGGCCTCGTGCAGCAGCGGTCGGTCGTTGGTCACGTCGCCGGCGATGAAGACGGGCATGCCGCCCCACTGGCTGGTGTGACGGTCGATGTCCGGATGTCCGTCGGCATCGCGCGGCAGATTCAGCGTCTCCAGCCCGAGGTCGTCCAGATTGGCCTGGCGGCCGGCCGTGCAGAGCAGGGCCTCGAAGCGCTCGCCTGCCATGACGACCTCGTCGCCGTCCAGCACGGGGTTGAGCTTGTCTGCATTCAGCGTCAGCGGCAGGTCTTCGGCAAATAGCTTCTGAGCCAGTGGCTGCAGTTCGGGGTCGGTCAGCGGGCCGACGCGGTTGCCGCGGGCGAACAGGCGCACGCGCACGCCGAGCTTGTGCAGGGCCAGGGCCAGCTCCAGGCCGATGACGCCGGCACCGACGACGGCCAGGGACTTGGGCAGATCAACCCAGTCGAACACGTCGTCGTTGACCAACAGTCTGGCGCCCAAGCGCTCGCGCCAGCCCTCAGGCACGAAGGGCCGTGAGCCGGTGGCGATGACGACCCGCTTGGCCTCGACCCGTTGGCCGTCGACGTCCAGCTTGCCCATGCCCGCGAAGCGGGCGCGGCCGAACAGGCGCGTCGCCTCGGGCCAGCCGTTGATGGTCTCGAGCACGAATCCGACGAAGCGGTCGCGCTCATCCCTCACTCGCTGCATGACGGCGCGGCCATCGATGCGCGGCGCATCCGCCTGCACGCCGAAGCGATGCGCCTCGCGCACGGCTTGCGCGGCCTCGGCCGCGGCGATCAGCAACTTGCTCGGCATGCAGCCGACGCGCGCGCAGGTCGTGCCGTAGTGGGCGGCCTCGATGAGCAGCACCTTGTCGGTATGCACGCGGGCGGCGCGGTAAGCGGCCATGCCGGCGGTGCCGGCGCCGATGATGGCGACGTCGCAGGAGAGGGTCATGGTGAGGGAGTCCTTCTGAAGGTCTGCGAGGGCAGCTCGCCGAAGAGATCGCGGTAGCGCGTGCTGAAGTGGCCGAGGTGCTCGAAGCCGGCGTCACCGGCGGCCTGGGACACGCTGAGTTCGCTGGCCGGCGTCGCCAGCAGGCGCTGGCGCACGGTGTTCAGCCGCAGGCTGCGCAGATAGTGCACGGCGGTCGTGTCCGCCACCTGGCGGAAGCCGTTCTGCAGGCTGCGCCGGCTGGTGCGCAGGCGCTGGCACAGGGTGTCGATGTCGGGCGGCTCGTCGCCAGCAGCCGCGACAAGTCGGTGGCAGGCTGCCACGATATAGGCGGCCGAGGCGCTGCCGGCGCGTTGAGCCGGGCCGGCAGCGGCTTCAAAGAGATCGGTCAGTGCGGCGAAAACGGCCGCGGCGGAGGCTGCTCGCAACAGCACGGCACGCAGGGCCTCCAGCTCGGCAGCCGGCGCTTGAATGCTGGACCGTGACAGCAGGGCGCCCGCCGATGCGCCCCAAGGTCGAGCATCCAACAAGCGCCGGAACGTCTCGGCCTCGAAGCTGCAGGCCAACAGCGCCATGCCCGGTGGGCGCTGAAGCATGAACTCCTGGCCGGTGCGCAGCACGAAGATCAAGTCCTCGCCCAGTTCCCGCCCCTGCATCCAGGGCTGTCCGGCGCCGCCGCCATGCAGCATCGCAAAGCAGATCTGTCCCGCCGGCAGGCAACCCTGCTGCACGACGCGCTCGCTCATCCATTTGCGGAACACATGCAGGCCCGGCGCCGCCGTCTCGATGAGGGCGCTGCGCATGACGCCGGGCGAGAGCTGCACGTAGCGCTGCTCCCACTCGGGCGCCGAGGCGCCGTGCAGGTGGAAGTCGTCGAAGACGTCGAGGCGGATCGCCATGCGGGCAAGGATAGCCGTCGAGGGGATGGCCCACGGCCCCCACGTTTTGCCGATTTGGGCTAACGCGCTGCCACGGCCGGCTCCCACACTGGGCAGCCAAGGAGGACTGCAACGATGTGGACCCGACGCGCCGCGCTGGCCCTGTGCCTGGCGGCTTCAGCCCTGAAAGCCCATGCCATGAACCTCGACGACCTGAAAACCCAGTTGCTGGGTGACTGGACCAGCCTCGCACCCGAGCTGCGCCCCAGCAGCCTGAAGAACGCCGATGGCAGCCTCAAGCCCTTCCATCTGAAGCGCGACTTCCGCTATCTGGCGGGCGATCGCTTCGAGCTGACGGTGACCAATTTCGCCGACCCTCTCGGCCGTGTGCCGCTGGCGCGCATCGTCATCCGTGGCCACATGCTGTGGCGCGGCGAGCACCCGGTTGCTGCAGGCGCGCAGAAGGTGGATTTCCTCGCCGACGAGTCCTACGAGGTCACGCCGCTGATCCAGGGCTTTGCCGATGTGTTGAACCAGGCCGCGAGCCAGGGCTATGCCAAATGGGAGGTGGGGGCGACGCAGAGCGTCTTCGGCAAGAACTTCGCGCCATTCGGTTTGGTGGAGGGCCGCAACTTCATGGAGTACGACCTCGTGCACCTCAGCCACGGCCTGCTGTTCTGGGGCGCGCGGCATATCGACGGTCGCGGCTTCGACAGCGAGGCCAACCGGCCGACCAATCTGCAGATCCCGCTGATGCGAAAGCCCTAGCGCGGCAGCCGCCGCGCGGCTTCCTCGCGCAGGCAGGCCAGCATCAGCTCGGCCCCGGGCGACAGCTGGTGGCCGCGGCGGGTGACGATGCCGTAGGCGTCCATGCGCAGGCCCAGGTCGAAGGGCAGCACCTCCAGCAGGCCGGCCGCCAGATAAGGCTTGACCAGTTCCTCGGGCAGGGCCGAGACCATGTCGGACTGGCTCAGCAGGCTGGTGACGACGGGCAGGGCCAGGGTCTCGACGGTCTGGTGGGGCTGGTCCAGGCCGGCCGACAGGAAGAGGGCCGTGAGGCGGTCGCGCAGGATGCTGCCACTGGGCGGCAGGATCCAACTCTGGCGGGCCAGTTCGGGCAGGCTGAGGTCGGTGCGGCCGGCCAGCGGATGGCCGGCGCGCACGACCAGGCAGTGGGGCTCGTCGTTCAGCGGCTCGAAGCTGAGCTGGGCGGCGGATTCGCTGTCCAGCACGCGGCCGATGACGAGGTCAAGTTCGCCGTTCTGCAGGTGCTGGATGAGGATCTTGCTGGTGTCCACCGAGATGGCCACATGCACCCGCGGCTGGCGTTGCTTGAGCAGGGTGATGGCGGGGGGCAGCAGCGTCGTCGACGGTGTCAGCACGGCGCCCACCGCCACGCGGCCGGACAGGCCCGACAGCAGCTCCATGACCTCCTGGTGGCCGGCGTCCAGCTCGGCCAGAGCGGCCCCGGCGCGGCGGATCATGACCTCGCCATACCAGGTCGGTGCCACGCCGCGGGGCAGGCGCTCGAAGAGCTTGACGCCCAGTGCATGCTCCAGGTCGGCCAGCAGCTTGGAGGCCGCCGGCTGGGTCAGGTTGGCGGCCTGGGCCGCATGCAGGATCGAACCGTGGCGCCCCAGTTCCACCAGCAGCACGAGCTGGCGGGTCTTCAGGTGGGAGCGGACGAAGCGGTCCGAACGGGGATCGGTCATTCGTGATAGAGCTGGGAGCGGCCGCCGTCGATCAGGATGTCGGTGGCGTTGATGAAGCGGGCCTCGTCGCTGGCGAGGAAGAGGGCGGTGTAGGCCACTTCCTCTGGCGCGCCGATGCGCTTGCAGGGTAGCAGGTCGATCTGGCGCTGCTTCTCCTCGGGCGGCGCACTGGCCAGCCAGTCGATGACGCGCTCCGACAGGATCAACCCCGGCGAGATCGAGTTGACCCGCACGTTGCGCGCTGCGTACTGGATGCCCAGCGCCTTGGTCATGCCGATCAGCGCATGCTTGGCGACCGGGTAGGGGAAGGCGTTGGGAATGATGCGGTGGCCGTGGACCGAGGCGACGTTGACGATGCTGCCGCCGCCCGTCTCCAGCATGCCCGGCAGCACGGCGCGGCTGCAGTGCATGGCGCCGTCGAGGTCGACCGCGAAGCAGCGCTGCCACTGCGCCGTCGTCATCTCCAGCGGTTCGGTGAAGACGTCCATGCCGGCGTTGTTGATCAGGACGTTGATGCTGCCAAAGCGTTCGGCGCCACGCGCCGCCATGGCCCGCACGGCGGCTTCGTCGGCGATGTCGGCGGCGACGAACATCGCCTTGTCCTCGCCCAGCTCGGCGATCAAGGCCTCGCCATGGGCATCGGCGTTCAGGCCGTTCAGGATGACCTTGGCGCCCTCGGCGACGAAGAGGCGAGCGATGGCCTTGCCGATGCCCTGGGTGGAGCCGGTCACCAGCGCGACCTTGCCTTTCAAGCGATCAGCCACGGCGTTCGCCTCGCGTCTTCAGTTGGTCCAGGAGAACCGCGGCCAAGAGGATCAGGCCGCGCACCAGGTATTGGTAGAAGGCATCGACGTTGAGCAGATTCATGACGTTCTCGACCGTGCCCATGATGAGCACGCCGATGACGACGCCGAAGATGCGCGCCTTGCCGCCCTGCAGGGACACGCCGCCCAGCACGCAGGCGGAGATGACGTCCAGCTCGAAGCCGGTGGCCGCATTGGGCTGGCCGCTGGTGATGCGGGCCGACAGCACCAGGCCGGCCAGCGCGGTGACGACGCCCTGCAGCAGGAAGATCCAGACGCGCAGCCTCTCCACCCGCACACCGGCCAGTCGCGCGGCTTCCGGGTTGCCGCCGATGGCCAGCGTGTTGCGGCCGAAGACGGTGTGGTTGAGCAGCACGCCGAAGACCAGGAAGCAGAAGGCCGTCAGCCAGATGGGCAGCGGCAGGTTCAGGAAGGTGGTGTCGCCGAAGCTGATGAAGCCTTCGTCGGCGATGCCCACGGCCTGGCCCTTGGAGGCGATGAAGGCCAGGCCGCGCACCATCAGCATGGTGGCCAGCGTGGCGATCAGCGCGTTGACGCGCAGATAGGCGATCAGCACGCCGTTGCCGGCGCCAATCAGCGCACCAGCCAGCAGGCCGCTGCCGATGGCGGCCGCGACGCTGCCGGTGCGCTCCAGCACCATGGCGCCGAGCACGCCGGCGAAGGCGATGGTGGAGCCCACGCTGAGGTCGAAGTCCCGCGAGGCCAGGCACAGCATCATGGTGCAGGCCACCATGCCGATCTGGGCCACCGACAACAGCAGGCCGACGATATTGGCCGAGGAGAAGAAGTTCTCCACCGAGAAGGCCAGCACGATGAAGAGCAGGGCATAGCCCAGCGTCATGCTGTGTTCCTTAAGCAGGGCACGGGCGGGAGACGTCATGGCGGGGCGTTGAGCAAGGGTGGTGGTGTTCATGATCAATGCAGGGGCGCGGCAGGCGCTCCGTCAGGTAGTGCCAACGCGAGAGCGGCGGTCTCGCTGGCTTGTTCGCGCGACAGTTCGCCGCTGATGCGGCCGTCGCGCATGACGATGAGGCGGTCGGCGATGCCCAGCACCTCGGGCAGCTCGCTGGAGATGACGATGACGCAGCAGCCCGAAGCGGCCACGTCGTGGATGATCTTGTAGATCTCGTTCTTGGCGCCGACGTCGATGCCGCGCGTCGGCTCGTCGAGGATGAGCACCTTCAGCCCCGGCTCGGCCAGCCAGCGCGCCAGGATGACCTTCTGCTGGTTGCCGCCGGACAGCAGGCGGATTTCCTGCTCGCGGTTGGGCGTCTTGATGCGCAGCTTCTGGATGAAGTCGTCGGCGCGCCGGGCCTCCTGGGCGTGGCGCAGGAAGACGCCACCCGCCAGGCCATGGCGGCGGCAGCTGATGTTGATGTTCTCGGCCACCGACGAGTGAGCCAGGATGCCCTGCTCCTTGCGGTCCTCGGGGCAGAGCACGATGCCGGCGGCAATCGCGTCGGCCGGGCTGCTGGCGGCGACCTTGGCGCCGTCCAGCAGCACCTCGCCGCCGCGGCGCGCATCGGCGCCGTAGAGCAGTCGCATCAGCTCGCTGCGGCCGGCGCCCACCAGGCCGAAGAAGCCCAGCACCTCGCCGCCGCGCATGGCAAAGCTCAGCGGCTGGGGCAGGCGCTCGCTGTGCAGGCCGCGGGCTTCCAGGCGCATCGGGCCCTGCTGGCGGCTGCGGTAGTCGTAGATGTCCTGCAGCTCGCGGCCCACCATGTCGGAAATCAGGCGCTCGCGCGGCACCGCGGCCATCACGTCATGCGTCACGATCTTGCGGCCGTCACGGAAAATGGTGCAGGCGTCGCAGAGCTCGTACAGCTCCTCGAGGCGGTGCGAGATGTAGATCAGCGTGCGGCCCTCGGCGCGCAGGCGCTTGACCAGCTTGAAGAGGATCTCGGTCTCGCGGTGGGACAGGCTGCTGGTGGGCTCGTCGAAGGCAATGACCTTGGCGTCCTGCATGACGGCCTTGCAGATCTCCACCATCTGGCGCTTGGCGATGGACAGGTCCGACAGCCGCGCGGCCGGATCCAGGTCCACGCCGATGGCGGCCAGTTGCTTGGCCACCAGCCGGCGCGCGGCCTGGTGGTCGACGAAGCCGAAGCGCGTCGGCAGGCGGCCCAGCAGCACGTTCTCGGCCACGGTCAGCTCGGCCACGTACTGCAGCTCCTGGTGGATGATGGCCACGCCGGCGCGAATAGCGTCGCCGGCGGACGTGAAGTGGCGCTCCTGGCCTTCCAGCAGCAGGCGGCCGCCGTCGGGCTTGTACTGGCCGCCGAGGATCTTCAGCAGCGTGCTCTTGCCCGCGCCGTTCTCGCCGAGCAGGCCCATGACCTGGCCGGCATGCGCCTCGAAGCTCACCCCGTTCAGCGCCTTGACGCCGGGGAAATGCTTGCTGATGTTGTCGAACTGCAGAGACGACATCACAGGCCCATTTGCTTGCGGAGTTCGGCCTGGTTCTGGCGCGTCATCAGCGTGCCGGCGGTCAGCGTGACCGGCGCGGGTGCCTTGCCGGCGGTGGCCCATTCGTAGACGGCGACGGCGGTCTCGTAACCGTGGCGCTTGGGGCTGATCAGCACCGTGCCGAAGAAGGCCGTCGGCGTGGGCTTGGTGAACTCGTTGAGCGCCGTCTGGCTGCCACCGATGCCGATGGCCAGCATGGCGTCGGCCTTGATGCCGCGGCCTTCCGCGGCACGCACGGCGCCGAGAGCGGCTTCGTCGTTCAGGCCGAAAGCCACCCAACGCTTGAACTTGGCGTTCTTGGTGAAGGCGATGTTGGCGGCGTTGAAGGCGCTCTCGGTGTCGGTCTTGGCCTGGGGCGCGTCGACGACATTGGCCGCGGGCACGCCGCCGGCCTTCAGCGCCTCCACGGCGCCCATGGTGCGGTCGTGGGCGGTGGGCAACTGGTCGAAGGCCACGCGCAGCACGCCGACCTCGTCGGGCTTCCAGCCGCGCGCCTTCATCTCGGCGAGCAGGCCCTGGCCGACCTGCTTGCCGATCTCCATGCCCGAGATGCCCATGTGGGGAATGTCGGCGATGGGCTTGCCGGCGCCGTCGACGAGTTGGTCGTCCACCGACATGACCTTGAGGTTGTGGCGCTTGGCGGCGCGGTTCACCGCCACGCCCAGCTTCACGTCGGGCGCGCAGATGACGAAGCCGACGGCCTTCTGCGCCGCCAGGTTGTCGATGGCGGCCATCATCTTCTCGCCGTTGGGGATGCCGATCTTCACCAGGGTGAAGCCCTTGTCCTTGGCGGCTTGCTCGGCGAACTTCCATTCGTCCTGGAACCAGGGCTCCTCGGCCTGCTTGACGAGGAAGCCGACCTTGACGGGCTCGGCTGCCTGCAGCGCGAAGGGGGTGGCCATCAGGGCCAGAGCGAGGGCGGCGCGTCGTTGCATCTTCATGGTCTGTCTCCTAGTCGTCTTTGTCAGTCTTCAAACAGGGCGTCGGGCACGCCCAGCGGGCCGGGCAGGCGCAGGCCGAACAGGCTGCCGGACAGCGGCTGCGCGGCCAGGGCCTCGCGGCTCAGCTCGGCGCGGGCGGTGGTGAGCATCAGCTGGTCCAGGCCTTCGCCGCCGATGGCGGGGCAGCTGGTGTGGGTGGCCGGGGCGGTCATCACGCCCATCAGCCGGCCTTGCGGGTCGTAGCGTGCCACGCGGCCGGCGCCCCACTGGGCGTTCCACAGGCAGCCTTCGGCGTCGATGACGGCACCATCGGGCCAGGTGTCTCGGGCATCCATCTGCGTGAACAGGCGGATGTTGTCGACCTGGGCCGTGTCGGCGTCGTAGTCGCACTGCTGGATGCGCCGGGTCAGCGTGTCACAGAAGTACATCGTGCGGCCGTCAAGGCTGAAGCAGATGCTGTTGGCGATGGCCACGGCCGGCAGGGCCAGTCGGCGCAGACCGTGGGCCATGGAGTATTGGTAGAAGCTGCCGATGGCACGCCTCTCCCTGGCCTCGTTCAACGTGCCGAAGACGAAGCGGCCGCTGCGGTCGGTGCGGCCGTCGTTGATGCGGGTGCGCGGCTCGGCGGCGTCGACCGGGGCCAGGGTCTGCAGATGGCCGAGCTCCAGGTCCTCGCCCAGCGTCGCCAGGGCCAGGCGCTTGGCCAGGCCCAGCAGCAGGCGGCCGGAGCGGCAATGGGCGAAGCTGCCGACGCGGTCGGGCAGGCGGCAGGACTGCGGGCCGGCCTCGCCCGGGCGCCAGGCGTGGAGGGTGGCGGCTTCGATGTCGGTCCACCACCAGCGGCCGTCGCGCCAGAGCAGGCCTTCGCCCAGCGTGGCGCTGTGCGGCAGGACGAGGTCCAGGGCCTGGCTCATGGCGTGATGGCAACGCGGCGCATCGGCAGCAGGCGGGCGCCGCGCAACTCGGCCACCTGGGTTTGGCCGGCCGCGAAGCTCGGGCGGTGGGCGGCGTCGATGTAGATGGGCGCGTCGGCACGCAGCGGCAGCACGCTGAGCTGAAGTTCTGCACCCGGCTTGAGGGCGAACTGGCGCAGGCCGATCTGCCAGCGCTGGCCGTTGTAATACCAATCGTCCAGCAGGCGGTTGCCGTCGAAGACGCGGGCCATGTCGCCGACGAAGTCCAGCTCCAGCAGCACGTCCTCGGCGTTGACCGCGAGGGGCTGGGGCAGCTTCAGCAACCAGGTCGCGGCCGTGGCGAAGGCTTCCGGGATGGGTTGCACGGCGGCCTTGGCCAGGCCACCCTTGAGCACGGGCGGTGCGTTGCGCGCCTCGCGCGACGCGGTGATCTGCAGCGTCGGCTGGGTCGTGTCGGGTTTGAACTCGAGGTGCTGCAGCGGGCCGTCCAGGCGGATCTGCAAGCCCGCTGCCTTCGGCTTGGCCAGGGCAGGGAAGACCGCGGCATGCAAAGGCTGCGTGGCCAGACCGCGCAGTTGCAGCTTGCCGTCGGCCACCCAGGCCTGCTGCTCGCTGAAGACGAGGTGGCGCTGGCCGGCGATGTCGAGGATCTGCAGCTCGGAGGCCTCTTCCTGCGACAGCAGCAGCACGCTGACCGGCCGGCCACCCGATTTGCCGATGGTCAGCAACTGACCGCCTTCGGAGGACATGGTCTTCACGCCATCGGCCAGCGCGAACTCGGCGTCGACACCGGTCGTCGGCGCAAACACGTGGACGATGCCCTGTGCACCCGCATCCAGCCGCGCCACCGGCTGGGCCGTGGCATAGCGCAGTTTCACGCCGTCGAGCTCGATGTTGAGCGGCCAGATGAAATAGCTGCCGTTGGGGATGTCGACCGGCTTGCTCGGCAAGGTCAGCGGGCCGCCGGGCAACTGCACCTCGAAGCGCACGCCGGTTTGTACCGGCATGGGGTACTTGCGCACATGGTTGTTGAAGAACAGGAAGCCGCTGTCGCCGCGTGAGCGCACCGACCAGCGCGGCGTCTGCAGGTCGGCCGGGTTGGCCGGCGTGCGCTCGGGTTGGCGCACCGTCATGGTGGCCAGCTGGGCGCCGTAGTCACGCAGGAAATAGTGGAAGGGGCGCAGCTTGGTCAGCACCGGGCGCTGCTGGCCATCGGGGCCGAGGGGCGCCTGGAAGTCGTAGCTGATGCGCGGCGTGTCGTTGTAGCCGCCGCTCAGCGTGCTTTCCTCCAGGCCGGTGCCGGCGGCGCTGACCGGGTTGCGACCGCCATGGAACATGTAGTAGCCGAACAGGTTGACGCCCGAGCCCAGTTGCACCGGCAGCATGGCGGCGATGTCGTCGGGCGACACCAGCGTGCGGCGGCGGTACATGGCCGGCAGGCCGGGGCCGTATTCGGCGCCGAGGAAGGGGACCTTGTCCTTGTCGGTCTCGGCCGTGCCGGGCGCGTGGGACTGGGTCTGGGCGCCGAGGTCGCCGCTGACGCGGGTGTCGAAGCGGAAGGCGTGGGTTTCCTTCGGCGGCAGCTCCTGGGTGCTGGTCGCCCAGGGCTCGTCGGGGTAGCCACCAAAGACCGGCGTCACCTCGCCGGACGGATAGACCGTGCCGTCCCAGCCGGTGACGGTGTAGAGGGGCACATCCATGCCGGCCTTCAGCGCCAGCTTCTTCAAGGCGCTGATGTGCTCTTCACCCCGGCCGGCGCCGCGGATGTTGTATTCGTTCTCCAGCTGCACGCCGATGACGGGGCCGCCGTCCTTCCACAGCAGGCCCTTGAGCTGGGCGCCGATCTCGGCATACAGGCGTTCGACATGGCCCAGGTACTCGGGGTCGTTGCCACGCGTGGGCATCTTGTCGACGACCCAGTCGGGGATGCCGCCGTAGCGCGACTCGCCATGTGCCCACGGCCCCAGGCGCACGACGACCTGCAGGCCAGCCGCCTGGGCCAGTTGCACGAAGCGGCGCAGGTCGCGGCTGCCCTTCCAGTTGAAGGCGCCGGGCAGCTCCTGGTGGTGGTTCCAGAACACATAGCTCGCGACGACGTCGATGCCCGAAGCCTTCATCAGCCGCAGTTGGTCGGCCCATTGCGTGGCCGGTGCACGGCTGAAGTGGTATTCGCCCATGACCGGCAGCCAGGGGTGGCCGTCGCGCAGCAGGTACTGGCTGTTGGCGGCCAGCGTGTGCCCCTGCGGCGAGCGCGCCGAGCCGAGCTTGAGAGTGCCGGTCTGAGGCGCCGGCGCCTCGGCGCGGGCATCGAGCTTCAACAAGGTCTCGGCAGCGGCGGCCGGGCCGAGTGCGGCCAGCAGCAGCGCCGCGCCGAGCGTGCGGATGCGGTTCATGGAGTCTCCGTTGTCGTTTTTGTTGGGGTCGCGCCTCAGTAGGCGCGCCAGGCCTGCACAAAGGCTTTCGCCCGGGTGGCCACATCAGCGGCGCTCATGCCCGGGGCATACAGCGCCGAGCCGAGGCCGAAGCCGCTGGCGCCGGCCCGCCGGAAGTCCGTCATGGTCTCGGGCGTGATGCCGCCCACGGGAAGCAGCTTCAACTCCCTGGGCAGCACGGCGCGCATGGCCTTGACGACGGGTGGGGTGACCAGTTCGGCCGGGAAAAGCTTGAGCGCATCGGCACCGGCCTGCAGGGCCGCGAAGGCTTCGGTGGGCGTTGCTGCGCCCGGCACGCAGGCCATGCCGCGCGCCTTGGCGACGCGGATGACGGCGACGTCGGCATGAGGCATGACGATGAGCTTGCCGCCGGCAATCTGCACATCGCGCACGGCGTCGGCGCTGAGCACGGTGCCGGCGCCGATCAGTGCATCGCCCGGCATGCGGCGTGACAAGCGGCCAATGGAGTCCAGCGCCTGCGGCGAGTTCAGCGGCACCTCGATGACGCGAAAGCCTTCGCCGTAGAGGGCGTCGGCGATGGCCTCGACCTCATCGGGCTTGACGCCGCGCAGGATGGCCACGAGGGGGAGTTGTTGCAGTGCCTGCTCGAGCATGTCGGTCAAAGCCCCATGGTTTGCGCCAGCTGCCAGAGGCCGGCGGGCGCGGTGTTGTCGAGTTGCAGCGGCGTTTCGATGCGGAAGCGGCCCAGGGCCAGGGCATAGCGCTCGCACAGCGCCGGGTCGCCGATCAGCGCGAGGCTCTCGGGCATGCCAGCTTCCAGCTCGTTGGCGATCTCATGGCCAATCAACAGGCCGGAGAGGTAGTCGGGCAGCTGTTCCGGCGGCAGGCGTTTGAAGAGGCCCAGGGTGCGGACGGCGAAGAGCTGGTGGCTCAGCGCGCCGTCCTTGCGTGCGGCATCGACACCGGCGAGGAAGGCTTGGGCGGAGGGCGGTGCGGCACCGTCGGCCGGCATCAGGCGAGCCAGCACCGAATGCTGTCGCAGCAGGGCATAGAGCTCGCCCGTCATGTGAGTGGCAAAGCCCGTCACCCGGCCGGCCTCGATCCGAGCCCATTTGGAATGCGTACCGGGCAGCACCAGGCAGGACTGCGCCGCCAGTTCAGGACGCAAGGCGAGGGCGCCGACGATCTGGGTCTCCTCGCCGCGCATCACGTCGGGCTGGCCGGCGTCACACATCAGGCCGGGCAGGATGGCGACGCGGTCGTTGAGCTTCAGCGCATGCTGGACCAGCGCGGCCGCATCGGCCGGGCAGGGCGCATAGGGCGCCTCGCGCCAGCCGTGCTGGCTGCCGACCATGCCGCAGGCCAGCACGGGGGGGGCGGGCCAATCGGCCACCACCGCCGCGAATGCCTGCTCGAAGGCCGCCGTGCCCGACAACGTCGAAGCGCCCTGCTCGGACTGGCGCGTGGCCAGCACCTCGCCGCCCGCGCCCAGCAGGAAGGCCCGCAGCCGCGTGCTGCCCCAGTCCAGCGCGATCAGACGGGCCTCGCTCACCATTCCGCGACGCTCCCGTCCGCATGGCGCCACAGCGGGTTGCGCCAGTCCGGCGCCACCTTGCTCGCCGCGATGACCTTTTCTTCATCGACCACGACGCCCAGGCCGGGCTTGGTCAGCGGCTTCATATAGCCGTTCTCGATATGGAAGTCTTCCTTGTTCAGCACATAGTCCAGCAGCTCGCCACCCTGGTTGTAGTGGATGCCCATGCTCTGTTCCTGCAGCACGGCGTTGTGCGAGACGAAGTCCACATGCAGACAGGCCGCCAGCGCAATCGGGCCCAGCGGGCAATGCGGGGCCAGGGCCACGTCATAGGCCTCGGCCATGGACGCGATCTTCATGCACTCGGTGATGCCGCCGGCATGCGAGAGGTCGGGCTGCACGATGGACAGGCCACCGGCCTGGAAGACGCGCTTGAACTCGAAGCGCGAATACATGCGCTCGCCGGCCGCCAGCGGGATGGCGGTGTGCTCGGCCAGGCGGGCATAGGTCTCGTCCTGCTCGGCCAGCACCGGTTCTTCGACGAACAGCGGCCGGTAGGGCTCCAGCGCCTTCAGCATGACCTTGGCCATGGGCGCGCCGATGCGCCCGTGGAAGTCGATGCCGAACTCGATGTCGTGGCCGAAGGCCGCGCGGATCTCGGCGATGCGGGCCACGGCCTCGTCCACCTTGCGGGCGCTGTCGATGAGGCCCATTTCCTCGGAGCCATTCATCTTGAAGGTGTCGAAGCCGCCTTCGCGCAGCCGCTTGATGTCGCGGATGACGTCGGCCGGACGGTCGCCGCCGACCCAGGAATAGACCTTGATCCTGTCGCGCACCAGGCCGCCGAGCAACTCGTGGACGGGCGCGCCCAGCACCTTGCCCTTGATGTCCCACAGCGCCTGGTCGATACCGGCGATGGCGCTCATCAGGATGGCGCCGCCACGGTAGAAACCGCCGCGGTACATGACCTGCCAGAGGTCGTTGATGCGGGACGGGTCCTGGCCGATCAGATAGGGCTCGAACTCGTGGACAGCGGCCTCGACCGAGCGCGCCTTGCCCTCGATGACGGGCTCACCCCAGCCGCTGATGCCGGCGTCGGTATCGATCTTCAGGAACATCCACCGCGGCGCGAGGCGGTAGGTCGTCAGCTTGGTGATTCGCATGGGCCGTGTCTGCTACAGGAACGGCCGTGAGCTTAGGAGGGTCAGCTAGTTCTGAAATATCGATTCTTTGCTGGTAGCTATATGGATTTCATATTGCTGTTTTCGGCACCGGAAAAGCAAAAGGGCTGCAGATGCAGCCCTTGAGACGGGGTGAAGCGATTTCAGTCGCGCTTGGTGGTGACGTCAGCCAGTTGAGCGATGACGGCCACGGTGGACAGCGTCAGGGTCACGATCAGCAGTTCCATTTTCTTTCCCTTTCTTCGTTGTTGATGCCGATATCTTAGGGTTTTTACTGAATTGCACAAGGGTTAACCCTATGCATTGCCGGCATGGAACGATACGGTACCGCGCACCGCGACCCGAGCTGGCGGATTTCCGTGCGCAGTGGCTGGGTCCCCAATCTTGTGGATTCATGGGCTCTCGACTTGATGTGAGATTGGCGTCGGGGAGGCGCTACGGCGGCGCAACAGTCGAATGGGCACGAAACTCAGTCTCACGGCCGAAGGCGTCCTGGTATTGGATGATGGGCGTCGCGCCATCGAGTTGCAGCGCAGCCGCCTTTTTGCGCTGGGCGAACTCGACTTGCCTGTGAGCCGGGAGCGGTTCAGATACCCGGGTGACGTCACCTCGCCCCCACCAGCGCCCAGCGCGCCATCGCAACAGCCCCCCGAGCAGACGACCAGGCCCGGCAGGCCGCGAATTCCATGGCCCTCCATGTTCAAGTCCCCACTCGATGCGAACCTGGAGCTTCCGACTCGACTGGTCCATGTTGCACGGCTGGACCTGATGGATCCGCAGCTCAAGGAAGCCTGGGGCAAGTCCATTCGCAGGACGGCATCCGTCGCGCGCTACGCCGCGCTGTGGAGCGAGCTGAACCACTATCCGGTCAAAGCCATCGCCGAACACCTGTCGAGCCAGGCGGACCAGGCGGCGATCACCGACGCGAGCACGCTGAATGTGCTGCTCCTGAAGGAGGATCTGGCGGCGCCGCTTGACCTGGGCGACATCGCGGGGAGGGCGGCTGACCTCAGCCCGGGTATCCAGACCCTGCAGGTCTACTACGTGCCGGGCATGTAGTCGGTGCGCTTTTGAGGACCAGATCCCATGAGCGACAACGTGGATGCCTATGCGACGCCGCGGGCCAACCTGCGCGAGAACGTCAAGACGATGTCGACCATCCTCGCCGGCACGGCGGGTGCCGTCATCGCAGGCTCGCCGTTTTCAGGGATAGGCGCGCTGGACCCCATGTCGCTGCGCTTGCTGGCCGCCATCATCGGCCTGGCAACGGTGGCGCTCTGTCTGTTCTGGGGCTGGAAGGAACTCACCTTCATGCTGCGACCAGACCTGCTGAATCCCATCATCCTGCGGGACTCCTTCACCCACGAGCAGATCCAGCAACTGGGGCTGCCGGCCTCCGAAACGGATGAGCTGCTGTACGTGAAGGCCGAGTTCGGCCGCACTCGCAGCAACTTGCTGCCCGAGGAGATCAGTTCCTACGAGGCCTTCGAGAAGTATCTCGACGATGAATGGGAAAAGATCTACGAGGCGGAAAAGGCGGTGGCGCAGCAAAAGCTGGACGCGACCGTGCCGGAAGCACTGAGAAAGAAGTTTGCGCAGTACGAACAGAACCTGCGGGACATCGGGTTCTGGGCCACCGTCACCCGGCTGGCCGACCGGGTTGAACGCGGCCTCAAGAAGGTTCAGACGCTGGGGGCAATCAGCCTGGCCGCATTGCTGTTGTTCGCCTGGGCGGCCAATCCGCCGAAGAAGGACGACGGGCCTGCGAAGCCCTCGATTGTCCAGGTCGTGACCTCGTGCGCGTCCTGTCCCGTGGGCCAGCCCATGCTGGCTGCGCGCAAGGTCACGTTCGCGAACAACTCGCATGAACTCGATGGCGCGGCCTACGCGGTGCTGAACGAGGCCGCAGCAATGCTTCGTCAACAGCCGACCCTGGGCGTGCTGCTGCTGGCCCACACCGACATGGTCGCAGCCCATCAGCTCAATCGCGCATTGGCCGCCAGGCGCGCTGCGGCCGTCCGGCGTGCCTTGCAGGACCAGGGCGGCGTCACGCCGAGCCGGGTGTTCGCCTCGGAACTGGCCAAGACGGACCTGCCGGTCGTGACCGGCCCGGAAGTCGCGCAGCCGGAAAATAGAAGCGTGGAGCTGCTGTTCGTGCCGCTGCCTTTGCCGGCACGCTGAGTTCAGCCCTTCGGATCGCTTGCCTAAAAGAGCGAGACCAGGTAGTGCGGGGGCGCGTTGCTTTTCAACAAACGCCTGCAGATTTGAAGCAGCCGGAGAATCGCCGCCAACGCTGTTGCATTTGGGCAAGGGCGTCAACTGTTGCGTTTCGAGCCCGATGCTTGCGAGCGCGGACCGTTGTCCGACGGCAGTAGACCTGGCCTGGTGACTGCGAGGGCAGGGCGCCAGGACGATGTGAACAGCCTGGCTTTGGAGTCTGCGCATGCGGGCGCCGACGGCGCCTTGCGAATTCGTGCTTCCTTTGGTCGATGCAGCCCCGGGCGACGGGCACCAGGCTTGGGCGGCCTACGCATTGAGGACTTGCACTGGCGAACGTTGCACGGCCTTTCAATTGCTGCTATCGCCTGCAGAGTCGGTTGTCATGCAAGGCGTCGGACTTGTGATCTGCGCGTAGAGCTGAGCGACGCTCCAGCGGGTGGCCGGGGCCCCGTCCGAGATCGAGGGGCTGACGTTGCGGAGGCCTCGAGCGTCGCGCTAGGAAATGCCGTTAGGCGGCAACTGCGCTGGTGGCGCCACGGAGGTAACCTCCAGGGGCGGGCTGAGGGTTGAAAGAAGCGGCGGCCATCTGGTGACCTGGCGCGCCTGGCTCGCGTTGCGGCTGCACACAAGAATTCCAGTCAATAGCGTCGACGGGCGGGAGGAACAAAGATGGCCAGCACGGGCAATGCGCTTGAGAGCGAAATCGTCAAATGGCTTATTTCATTGATCGAGTCCGAGAAGCTCGTCGCCGAGATCGGCGGAGTCGACCGGATTCGTGAGATCGAAGCGTCGTTCGATCAGCCGGACAACATTCCCGCGTTTGGGTTCGACCACCTGTCCCGGCGAGCCAGCGTGCGCGCGGCAGACGCCGTGTTGGAGAGTCTCGAACTGTTGGAAGTCGTTGCGGTCGACAAGAGCGTATCGCTGACCACAAGTGAGATTCTTCGACCGGACATCGTGTGCTTCAACCGTGAGAAGCGTGCCTTCGTCGTCTTCGAGGTGAAGCGTGACGGTCTGACCGAACGTCAGGCGATCACCGAATTGGCGGGCTACGAACATGAGCTGCGCAACCTTCTGCCCTTCATCGGCAACTGCGAGGTCAACTTCGTTGTGGTCTCCACGCACTGGGACACGTTACTCGATCACGCTGTCGCCAATCACAACACTTGGTCAGGCAAGAATTGTCTTGCGCTCAAAGTTGACGCAAGCAGCAGCCAGTTCACCTTGAATTGCCACATCCCTCAGGCATGGCAACTCCGCGGCGGTGTTGGCCTTCCTGAGGACGCACTTCAAACCATCGACGTGTATCTTGAAGAGAAGGACGCCGCCGATGACGAAGACGGCGATGAAATTCCACCGCAGCTGATCACGGCGATGAACGCAATTGCGAGGTCCGGGGATCGCTTGGGATCCCACGGTTTCGCGCTGTTGTGGCGCGATACCGCTGGCTTTGGCAGCGGCGTCTGGGCCATCACTCTATGCGGCATTGATCCCATCGCGATGCACGCCTGGTGCGCCAATAGTGGCCTTGCTACAGAACTGCCGGTATGAACTTGTTGTCGCGGTTCAGGGTGTTTCGAGGGGGGAAATCTTGTCGGCTCGCTAGTGTAGGAAGGCGAACCCTAGAACTGTGAAACGCAACACTCCGACAACTACCGGATATGGCGACAATGTGCATTATGTTAAATAACAAATGCGCAGCCCCCTAAGCTGTCGACGAATTTCCGAGCGCTTGAGGATGACTGGCTGGACAACGTGATCCCTGTACCGATGTCCTCCGGCGGAGCCGCCTGATGATGCGCCGTGGGGGCCTTGGATCCGTCGCCCAACGTTTACCGGTGGCGGCCGCCGATATGACACCAACGTTGGGCGTGGTCGTCCTGCCCAACCTTCACCTACTTGTGGCCGTTTCGCCCAACGTTAGCGTGCGGCGCGGTGAGCTGGTTGGGACGGTCGCACAGACCTGCCCTCAGCGCCGGCCCCGTCGCGCAGACCTGCCTGCCGCCTGCGGCCCGCACAACGTTGACCTCCGCTGGCGCACTGACAGCAACGTTGACCACCCATTTCCGCGCGGACGGCCGCCTCACACAGCGTTGACCTCCGGTGTTGTGCCGGCTCAGCGCCGATCCGCATCTGCATAGCTACAAGAGTCCATCAGTGTTCTTCAAAGCGACCGTTGCTTTTGTCTGGCTGCTGAGCTGGCTACCGTTCACGGCGATCTCGGCGCTGGGCTGGCTCGTTGGCCACCTCATCGCATCGATCCCGTCCTCCCGACGCCACATCGGTCAAGTGAACCTCAGACGTTGTCTGCCTGACTGGACTGAGGCCGATCGCTCCCGGCTGCTTCGTCGCCACTTCGTCGCCATGGTTCAGATGCTGCTGGAGTACGGGTACTGCTGGTTTGCGTCGCCCGAACGCCTGCGGCGACTGATGCGCATCGAAGGCCTGGAGAACCTGAAACAGCACGAAGGCAGGCCGGTGATTTTGATGATGCCGCACTTCACCGGCTTGGACCTGGCTGGCCTGCGCGTGTCGCTGGAGACGGAACTCGTCAGCATCTACTCGCGCCAAAAAGACCCCTGGCTGGACGAGTTCTTCCGGACCCGCCGGCTGCGGCTGGGTACCGGCATCATCTTTTCGCGACAGCAAGGCACACGCGCCGTCATTCGTGCGCTGAGGGACGGCTACCGGTGTATTACCTGCCCGACCAGGATTTCGGGCACCGCGACTCAGTTTTCGTGCCCTTCTTCGGTGTGAACGCCGCGACCATCACTGGCCTCTCGCGTATGGCCATGGTCGCTGGCGCGGCAGTACTGCCTTGCTACCCAAGGCGCGAGGCTGGCGGCTACGCCTTGGTTATCGAGCCTGCACTGGACAACTTTCCGACCAATGACCCAACTGCGGATGCGGCGCGCATGAATGCCATCATCGAAGCCCAGGTCCGGCGCCAGCCCCATCAATACTTCTGGCTGCACAAGCGCTTCAAGTCGAGACCTCCGGGGGAAGCAGACTTTTATGGTTAGCGCGTCAAGCTACTAGGTTTGGCAGCCTTGCTCGCCGCAAAAGCCGCTTCAGGTTTCCGTGCTGAACGCTGATGCGCCGTCAAATCTCAACCAAGGGTCCACCTTTCGCCAGTTGGATTCCTGCAAGCCGAGATGCGCAGGCTCCGCAAAGAGGACAACGTTCCAGCCCTGCCTATGCACCGTGCTGCCGTAGGCGATTCCGTCCAGGCGGCCGCCAGGGAAAGCAAAGTCGCGCAGGAACTCTGTCACCACCTGGGACGGCAGATAGTCGATGTGCACGCGCTCGTCACGCTCGACCGGCTTCATCACGTCGGCGGCGAAAGCGTGCAGGAAGCGAAGCACGAGGCGCCGCTGGCGTCCGACGTCTGAAAACAACCCCGGGACTGCCGGGAGCTCGCGCAGATCCAGCACACGAAGCGGCTTCAGCGCCACCCATCGGCCGACGTCGGCACGCGTTACGCGCGTTTCCATGACCGCCGTCCTTCGGGACGAAGCCACGTAGAGCATGGGTATGCCAGGCGGGTTCATGCGGTTGCTCTGGGTCGCAAACTCGACCGGCGGCGTGCCGTATTCATTGGCCAGATCCCGTCGGTCAGGCGGCAGGTTCGTTCGTGCACGCCAGAGGGGCGTGCCCTCCTCTATTTCCCTGACGAGGCCCATCTCCCGGCTTGCGCTTGCGATCGTGGCCAGCAGCGAAGCCGGCGTGTATGAATCGACATCGTCTGACCCGGTGCTGTGGAAGAAGAAGCGGCGCTTGTGCTTCACCGTCTCGCAGAAGCTCTCCCAGCTCGTGAGGAGCGCCTGATCAAGATCCAGGCAGGTCCAATCGTGGTCGCACCATGTCTCATCCGGAAGCGCGTGCAGCAATGCGTAGAAGAGCTTTTCCTTGTGGTCCCGCGGCAAGGAAAGCGCGATCTCGTCTCTGAGCAGGTCATAGGTATCCCACGTGTTGCCACCGATGTAGCCGCCTTCGGCGGTCTCATAGGGCATCTGGTCGACCGCTCGGCCCCAGTACTTCTGAATGCACGCTGTGATGAAGTCGCAGACCCCCTTGAACTCGACGGCCGGCGCATCGATCCTGCCGCAGAAATCACAAAGCCGGTGCTCGCCGTTCCGGCTTATCCACGCGCCTAGGTCCTCGTCCTCAAAACACGCTGAGCAGACGTAATCTGGCATTGCTTCTCCCTCAACTCCCATTGGTTTTGACCAACGGCTCGGTTCTGGCGGCGCTGTGCTACCGCCCTACTCCGGCTGACTGGGCACCGAACCGCCCTACTCCCAAGCCTCGCCGCCCTCCCCCGGCGCCTGCGCGCCCTGCCCCAGCGAGTTGATGCGTGGGCAGGTCACGATTACCGGGCCTGGGCGGCCGCTGAAGGCCGTGATCTCCACAATTTGTGCGATGACGGACCGCTAGGTCATGTCGAAGATCGCTCCCCACACAAGGGAGACGACCATGGCCATCATCACCCAGTTCGCGACGGATCCGACGCTGACCGCGATCATGAACAAGCACCACGCCTGGCACACGCCAGGCGGTGCGCACGGCAATCCTGGCCGGCAGTTCCCGATGGGAACGCCTGGGTCAGGACTCGAGTTCCTGCAGTTCCACCAGGACGTCATCAATCAGTTCTTTGCGTGGAACAACGTCCACCACGCTGCGTCGGCAGCTGACATCGCCCCATGGAGCGCAATCCCCGCGGAACTCAAGCTGCCGGAGACCGGCTGGCCGAACCCGGGTTTTGGCGGCGATCTTTCGGTGGCTGAGGCTCGCATCAATTCGAACTCGCCGCCGTTCGCGTCGGCCGACGAGCTGGGCATTCACATCGAGACCACGATCCACAACTGGATTCACGGCGCGGTTGCTGCGTCCAGCATCCTCAACCTACCGGCTGCCGAGAAGACGATCATTGCCGGCTTCCATTCCGTGCAGAGCACCTTCTTCTACAAGATCCACGGCCTGGTGCAGTACTGGTGGAACCACTGGGCGCATCCGAAGTCGCACATCAAGGAAATCGTCGACCAGAAGTTCGTGGTCAAGGACTTCCAGGACACCAAGCATCACCTCAAGGAAATCATCGATACCAAGTCGGTGGTGAAGGACGTTTCCGAGAACGGGCCGAAACGCATCAAGGACAAGGACAAGGACCTGGTCGAGAACAAGATGATGGTCGAGGTCATCGATCCTGCAGAGATCCGCGGCGACCCGGTGATGATCAAGACCCTCATCGACCAGGTCGCAACGCTGCAGGCGAAAGCGGGCATCAAGCGCTCGCCCTTCATCAAGCCCTTCATGCGTCCGGCTGTTTCCCACGTCGTAGCGAAGAAGCGCAAGGGCAAGGAGTGACGTTTGCTGCTCATCGTCGCCAGCGAGCTTGATACCGCCGCGGCGCAGGCCTCCCGCATCTGGCCCGAGGCGCGGGTGGGGATCATGACGCCGCGCGACCTTTGCAGTGGCGGTACCGCCATCGAGGTCGACGCCTTTGGTGAAGGCAAAGTCGTCGTCCAAGGGCAAGTGGAAGCTGTCAGCGGCATCGACGCGGCCATATCGCTGTTGCGGGCGGTGCCGCAGTACGAGTTGTGGCAAATCGACGATGCTGACAGGCCCTACGTCGCGTCCGAGCTCACCGCCTTTCTCTACTATTTCCTGTCGCGCCTTGAATGCCCGGTGCTCAACCGGCCGAGCGCGCATCTGCTTTCAGGGCCTGGTTGGGGTTCGATGCAATGGGTCTGGGCCTGCCGGCAATGTGATCTGCGCACTCGACCTGACTCGTTGCACCGACTGGAGGGCGCGGCGCCCCCGGAGCCGTTGCCCCGTTGCGGAACGGTGCATGTCCTGGACGATCAGACATTTCACGAAGGCCGGACTCAGGCCGATGCCGGCCACTACGTTCGACTAGCACGGCGGGCTGGCGTTCGCTACCTTGCAATTCACGAGTCGGAAGATCAATTCGGCTGCTACGTTTCGCTTGTCGACACGGTCCCCAACCTCGCCGACCCTCGCGTTGCCGACTTGCTGAAGAACCAGTTCAGATGGAGGGAGCATGGTTTTGCTCTGGGGGCTGACTGAAGACGGGCCGCTGAGTGCGGTGCAAGCTGAGCTTGAGCGGCAGAAGGTGCCGGTGGCTTTTGTTGATCAGCGGCTGGGGCCGAAGTACACCCTCGACTTCGACGGCGTGAAGCCGGGCACGCTGGTCGGTCCCGATTTCTCGGTTGCACTCGACACCATCGTCTCGGTCTACGCGCGTCCGTACAACTTCTCGGAGCTCGATACGTTCGAGGGTGTCGAGTCGTCCGATCCGACCTGGCTGGAGATGGCTCGCCTTGAGGAGAGGCTGTCCGGCTGGTGCGATGTGGCCGATGTTCTGGTGATCAATCGGCCCTGCCAGATGGGCTCGAACTCGTCAAAACCCTTCCAGCTCGAGATCATCCGCAAGGCCGGTTTCTTGACGCCCGAGACCTTGCTGACGACCGACGCCGAGGCCGTCCGGCGCTTCATCGCGAAGCACGGCCAGGTGATCTACAAGTCGATCAGCGGTTGGCGCAGCGTCGTCAAGCGGCTGGGCGACGACGAGCTGGCCACCATTGATGACGTGAGTTGCTGCCCAACCCAGTTCCAGCAGTACGTCGAAGGCGTTGACTACCGCGTCCACGTGATCGGGGACGAGATCCATCCGATGCGCATCGTCTCGGAGCAAGACGACTACCGTTATGCCCAAGACACGGAGATGCTGCCGGTGACGTTGCCGGCCGAAGTTGCAGACCGGTGCGTGCGTCTATGCCGAACCCTCGACCTCCACTTCGGCGGAGTTGACTTGCGTTTGAGCCCCGACGGTGGCTGGTACTGCTTTGAAGTCAATCCGTCGCCAGGCTTCACCTACTTCGATCGCCAAACCAGCTCAATCGTCAGGGCGCTGGCGTCTTGCCTTGCCACAGGCGCGGGGAAGACAGTTGTCTCGCAAGGGGCCCACTGTGCCGCTCTGAAATAGCCGCCCCGTCGGCGTTCAAGAGCTGGTGTTGGTCTTGTGCCGGCCGACGTGGGCGATCACCGCCTCGCTGCCCTCCCCCGGCGCCTGGGCGCCTGCCCCAGCGAGTTCCTGCAAGTGCTGGTCACGCCTGCCCGACTTGCGTGGCCGCCAGAGGCCGCGATCTTCTCAATTGTTGCGATTCGTGGATGGCCTCAAGCACCGAGCGCCAAACTCGACGCTTCGGCCAGGCCCACATGGGCCAGCGGCTTGTACTGCCTGACGTCAAGGGTCTCCTGATCGACCGCGCGGGCGTTGCAGGAAGCTGCGAGGCCGTCCAGCAAGCTGTCGCCCGTGGGTGTCCAGGCCATTTGCAGCGCCTTGCCGCTGAGCCCAACGTAGGGATGCGAGGACTCGCGCCGAGCGACCAATGCCCGCATCGGCACATATAAACCGCTGAGTTCCAGCTGTGGCAAATGCTGCCTCAGGGCCATCGCGATTCGCAGCCCCTCCCGGTCGAGGTCGCCCCAAAAAAACATCCGATGGTGGCCAAACAGTCGATCCAGGCTATGCCCGCTTCCAGTGCGGCTCAGTACTTCACACCCCCCGCTTCGCACACTTTCCAGCAATGCCAGACCAGCACTGCTGTCTGACATCATGTTCAGGCCGTAGCCGTACGCCGCGATCAGGGCCACTTGCTCGTCGAGCCCTGCTTTCACCGCCATCTCGAAGCTGGTCGTGTTTTCGATGAAGAGAACAGCCACTGGCTGCGGTGGGCCAGCGACGACCAAGTATCGAGGCGTCGATGGCAGTCGATCCACCCCCAAGAGTCTGAGCGTGGCCAACGGAAGGCGGCTCAACACCTTGGAGGAGCCAAGGATGTGCTGTGCGCTCACGCTGAATCCGAACTCGCCCTCCAACGAGGCCGCAGCGCCCCGGATTCGAAGCAGTCCTTGGATGACGTGGAGCATGTCGATGGACTCCAGGCCGTCAAAGAGCGCATGGGAAACCGCCAGCGCGTCGGCGAGTTGAGCGTCGCTCGTGCCAGCCGCCAGGGCCTCCCGCCATGCCTTTTCGGTCTCCGACACATCGATTAAGGTGGGGACAACGGTCAGGTATCCCGCGTAAGGAATTCCCATCGTGTCGGGCTTGTACGAAACCAGCTCGCTTGACCGCAACTGCCGCAATGCGTCGTAGATCGAGACGAGATCAGTCCGGAGCGCCCGCGCCGCGCGCGAGGCCACGTCCGCCGCGAGGAGCTTGCGGCCCTTGGGACCCGAGGTTCGTCGCAACCATGCGAGCAAAGGACCGACGACGTCATCCATCGAGCGCCCCATTCCCGTTCGGTTGGCGCTTGTGCATGAACGTGGCGAGCCCCATCGAGCCTTCCGGCCGCCCGTCTTCGCACCGGATGTAACTACGCCCGCCTTCTGTATCGCGGCTGCCGACGCGCCGGCCGACCACATAGGTTGGGAAGATATTCGAGTTGTTGCGGTACTCGGGGTTGTGGATGAGCCCGATCAGCTGCAGGCTGCTGTCGGCTTCACCCAGTCCCTTGAACGCCTCGTCGATGAGACGACGATCAGTCAGGTTGCTGAAGAGGCCGTCGAAGAACAACACACGTTGCGATCGGCTGCGCAACCGCTTCTTGGAGCCGCCACCCAGGTGTCGGCGTACCGCGCATTCCAGGTGGTACTCGGACTCGCGAATGAGCCACAGCATCTGCAGGGCCGACTTCTGACCCTCGGACATGCCCGGCTGGACCGGCCGCTCTTTGCCCTCCCACATGCCGACATGGATGAACTCGACGGCCGGATCGACGAAGATCCGCTCGATCAGCGCGCGACGGATGTCGGAATTGAGGCTGCTCTCCACGACCCGACGGGTCAGCTTCTGCCGATCCTTGGCCTCGCGCTTGCGGCCCTCGATGTGATCGCGCAGGTCTTCCATCAGCTTCTTGATGCTTTCCGTCGCAATGACCTCGGCCTTGATCGTGAAACGGGCTTTGGGGTTGCGAGCCATCACGGCATTCATCGTCACCAGGTTGCCCTTGCAGCTCTCGACCAGTCGCGTCAGCGTTTCGATGCTCGCCGACTCGATCACCTGGGTCGACTGCTGCAACTGCTCGAGCTCGGCCTTCTCGGCCTTGAGCTGATCGCGCAAGCGTTCACTGATCTTGGCCAGATCCGAGAGCTCCGCGGTCGTGTTGGCAGTCTGGATGGCTTCGATCTCGCCTTCGGAGAACCCGCCGCTGGACGAGGCGCGCGCCTTGCTGCAGAACTCGCCGCGGACCCGCTCGAAGTCTGACCTGACGCGCGAGGCGTACTTGCGGGCGTCCCCGACCTCCTTTCCGGTGCGCGCGATGTCCATGGCTTCGACCTCTGCGCGAACCACACTGATGGCAGTGCGGTCGAACCGCCCATGGTCGGGGCGCCAGTCCCGCAACTGCCACTGCAGTGAATCCGTGGCCTGGTAGGCCTCATGGGCCTCCGCAGGCGAGCTGCCGACGTCGCGGCTTCTCAGATCCTCTTCGAACGGCGCCGCCGCATTCCTGCGGTTGCGCAGGAAGAAGGCAAGCTCGTGCAGTGCGTCCGCAGCCAGCTGTGCTTCCGTGATTTCGCCTTCCAGGGTTTCTACTTCGCCGTTGAGCTTGATCGCCTTGGCTACCGCGTCGGCGCGGCGCGCCTTCGCCTCACCGATCTGACGCTGCAGAGCCGCCTCGTCCTGTCCCTGGTGCTGCTTGAAGTCATGCGCGCGCTGATAGTTGATCTTTTTCAACGGGTCGAGCGCATCGCGGAGGTCCTCAAGTCCAACCAGGACACCGGCTTGGCTCTCCATGAAAGCCGCATGGCCATCCGCTTCGAACTTCTGCGCCCGCGCCAGGCGGCCCAGCGTGGTGTGGAACGTCGACATGAAGGCGAGCTCACGAGCACTGGCTGCATCGAAATCTGCCTGGCACCTCGCCAACCGTGTCGCGCGCGCCGGCATCTCGGCGTCAATCGTCCCGACCTGCTCTTCAAGGGATGACCGCTTGTCGCTGAGCCCCTCGAACGTCTCATGTCCACCCGCCAGCACAAACCGGCGCGCGCCATCGTGCGCGACGATCGCTTCCCTCGTGACCAGGGGAGTGATTTCCGCGACCCGCTCCTCCAGCCTGACAAATTGGCCGGTGAGTTCTTCGATGTCCAGGGTCACCGCGGCCAAAGCTTCATCACCGCCGATCTGGATGAACCTCCTCGCATCCTGGAGCAGCGTCAGGGCCTCGGTGGACACGAGGCGCTTGGCTGCTTCAAGCGCGGTCTCCAAAGTCGCGAGTTCGGTTTTCGCTGCAGCAGCCTTGGCGACCGAGCCACGCTTCTGGGCCTCCTGGGCGCGCACAGCCTGACGGTAGGCGTTGGTGTGCGGGGTGAGCGACTCCGCCGCCGCCATGGCGGCTTGTCGGTGCCCCTCCTGCTCCTGCCGCTTCTGGGCAAGCGCCTCGCGCTCTTCGGCCAACGCCTGCGGATCGACGATGGCGCGCATGCGCCGGGACTTGGCGCCCGCAAAGAATCCCAGGGATGCGGATGTCGCTGTGTGATGACCCGGCCCTTGCTTGAGCCGCTCGACCAGCGGATCGAGCAGCAGCACCGGCACGTCGTGATCGCCGCGTTGCAGGACCGAGAGCGCCGCTTCAGCCTGGTCCATGTCGACAGCCACCGGCGCATCCAGCAACGGCCCCAGCGCGGCCAGGAGCGGCAACGCATCATCCTTCGGCAGGCTGAGACCGAGGATCACATCCAGGACGCGGCCGACGCCAACGCTCGCCGCCTCAAGGGCGCCGTGGGCTGAGGCGTAGTCCGCGTTGCCGACCTGGTCGAGGTTGTCGAGCGCCGCCAGTTCGAGGTCCAGCTCTGCGACCAATGCCCGAGCCTGCCGCGCCCGCTCCAGCGCGGCGGCGTGAGCGGCGTCCGTGTCCCGCAGCCAAGCGCTGGGATCCTGTCCCGTTCGCTCCAGGTGCTCCTCCAGGCTCTCCGCCAACGGCTGGTGCTGGCCGTACTCCGCCTGAGCAGCGCTCTGCGCTTCCAACAGGGTTTCATGGCGTCGCTGTGGCGATGCAGTCAGCGGGTCGACATCGCCGAAGAGCCGCTTGAAGTCGCGCGTGGCGCCTGCCAGGCGCTGCAGCGACTCCTGTGTCTGCATCTTCGTGCGGCGCTGCCCTTCCCACTGCTGGCGCTTCTGGCCCAGCTGCCGGTGTTCATCCACTGGCGGAGCAACCTTTTGCGGGTCCACGTTGCCGAAGATGCCGACAAACGCTTCAAACGCCGCGCGGTGTTCCGACAGCGTACTGAGCTGCGCCACTGCGCTGGCGATGTCGCGACGCAGGTCGGCAGCAGCCTTTGCGCCGTCGTCGCACGCGGCCTGCGCGGTCCGCAAATCAGCCGATCGGGCCGCCTTGGTGCTTTCGACGGCGGTGTGCTCGGCTTGCAACTCCTCGATGCGGTCTTCGATGCCGATCAGGCCCAGGTCATTGCGGACTTCGTTGCGCTCTACCCAGCCGCCGGACAGTTCGCCGACCCGCCTGATGTGCTGGTTGACTGCATCGGTGCGCACCTTCGTCTGCGTTTCCAGCCAGGCCGGGACAAGAGCCGGAGCATCGTGGAAGTCCTGGGGCAGCAAGTGAAGTCGTTCGCAGAACTCCTGGTACGCCCCCTGGTTCTCGCGCCACTCGGTGACCTGCCGCTCCAGGCCTTCCTTCTCGGCATCCGCGGCCCGTCCGGCGCGCTCTGCTTCGGCGATGCCCTCCTTCAGCGTGGCCTTGCTGCGCGTCAGGCGCCGCACTTCATGGCGGAAGACATTCGTGTCCAGCATGGTCCGGGCGAACTCGAACGCCTCGTCCAGCACGCCGAGCAGGTCGGAGGCGGCTTCCGGACGGCGCGACACGAGCTCGCGCGCCGACGCCGAGTCGTAGTACCGAAGCGCCTTGCGCTGGCCTCCGCGCCCCTCGGAATCTTTGATATCACAATACAAATCAATAACTTGCGAGCTGACCGAGTGGCTCGCAACGGCGCCCTTGGTGGCTGTGACGCGACCGGCGAGCTGGTTCAGGTGACCGGTCGTTTGTTCCAAAAGGTCGGCAAGGCCGGAGCTTTCGATCAGCACGCTGCCATCCTTGTCCAACACCATGGCCTTCAGGCATTGCCTCACCTTGGCACCCAGGGAAAACTCTCCCAGGGCGTTGGGTACGCCTGGCACCCTGGAATCCTTCTTGTCGACGAAGCGTGTCAGGAAGGCCGCATCGACGGCCAGCGTCTGCAGCTGCGTCTGGTACGCATTCCAGGCGTCCTCGATCTTGCCGGCGGCGTCCAGAACCGGCCGAAGCTCGGCCTCCAGCGCCTCACGGCCCTCGAGGTAGGCCTCGTTGCTTTCCACCTGCAGCTTGGCGTCGATGAAGCTGCTCATCGACCTCATGATGGTGTCTTCGACGTTGCGTTCGTCCTCCTCGGCCGACTCTCCCATGACATTCATCAAAAGCTGCGGCGCGACCACCTGTCGGAAATAGGCTTCGTCGAACCGCTCTCCCGGACCGGACGTGACCTTGGAGAAGGCGGCCGACGCGTCGCCGGCGCCTTCACGGTGGAACATGACGTTCTGCCGGACCACGTCCGGGCTCATGAACATCCCCACCACCTTGCTCCACTCGGCGGCGGTGTTCCAGATATTCCACTGGCCTCGGATGTTCTTGACCGCGGCCTGAAGTGCGGACGCGGTGGTGAACTCGATGGCGGTGCCATCCATGCGGCAGGCCGGGACGTCCTCCAACGCGCCGGAGTAGCGATAGAAGCGCGGACTGTCGTCATCTCGGTTGGCACAGACGCCGATCACGAAGGTTTCTGCCGGCGAGTTTTCCGGGTCCGGCGTCATCAGGTCGCGCTGGGTCAGGTCTTGATCGTGGAGGATCGCGAACTCGATGCGGATGTGGGTGGCCACCATGCCGGCCGGAGAGCACCTCTCAAGAAAGCGCGGCTTGAGCACGCGATCCTGGCTCAGCAGGTAGAGAACCGCGTTGGTCAGCGACGTTTTCCCTCCGCCATTGGGGACCTGCACTGCCGTGGACGCGCCACAAAGGTTGATGACGTTGGCTGGCCAGAGCGGACGCCAATTCGCAACACCCATGCTGGGCACCCAGCCCTCGCAGAGGTAGTTGACGATCTCGATGCGGTTGATGAGCGCCATGGCGTTCTTAGCCTTCGGAAGAATCGGAGGGGCGGACAAGCAACTCACGTCCCGCTTCAAGCGGGCCAGTGGCCTGGATCCAAGGTTCGAGTCCCTGGAGATGGTTGTTCTTCATCTCCAGCGCGCCAAGCAGCGACTGGCGGTAGCGGTCTGCCCCGAGGTCGTCCACTTGCGCGCCGTCCACCATCAGCTCGATGAACCGTCCCGCGTACTTGTCCACCTGGGCGCCGCTTTCCGAGATCAGGCAGTTGTAGACCACGTCACCTTTCAGCGCGTCCTGGCCGAGCTTGCGAACCATGTCGTTGATGTACTCATGCATGGCCTGCACGAGGTCGGCGCGCGTGAAGGTCGTCTCGACATAACGCGTCACTTCCGTCGCGACGCGGTTGCGATGGGTGTAGAAAAGTGCGAGCAGCACGAACCAGAGCTGGGTGAACCAGATGCGCCGCGTCGTGATGGTCTCGTTCTTGAGCTGCATGCGTTCGTCGATCCAGCGCTCGCTGAACAACGCGCTCACCTGATCCAGGCGACGCGGCAACAGGAAGACCTTGCCTCCGTGAGCAAGACCCTGAGTCTGGAAGTCGTCCAGCGCCACCAGGTCGAAACCAAACCCCTGCAGGAGGCCTTCGAGCTCGGTGCGCGCCTCCAGGTCGGCGTCGTTCAGCAGCCGGGCGAGCTCCCGCTCGTCGACGCGCCCCTTCCCTCGCGGGATGATCTCCATGCGGCGATGCTGAAGCAGGAAGGCCTGGACGCGGCCCATCTCGATTCGGTTCATGCTGATGCGCCCCTCTCGACCCTGGCCAACTCCAGGTCGGAATAAATCAACTCGCCAACCACGCCATCGGACCGGGTCGCCACCTCGCGCGGGATCCGAAGTTCAATGGGTTCGCCCTCGGTCAGCGCCCAGGGCGCGACATAGACGCCCAGCAGTTCCGCCAGTTCGAGCGTGCCGTCCAGGACGCACCACCCACGTTCGAGCGCTTCGGAAAGCGGCAGCGGCCCAGACGCCAGGCGAGCCCGGATGACGTCGCCGTATTCGCCAAGAAACCTCAAGCGGGTGTCGGCCACCTCGACTGCGCCCACAGCGGTCTCAAAGCGCGGCGCCATCTCCGCCTTGGTCAGCGAGACACGCACCCTGCCCCGGACGTCTGCCGGCGAGGGAAAGATGCCATCGAGACGAAGCGGACCGAACCGGCGAAACAGCGACTCAAGCTGGCGGTCGGAGGGCGGGCGCTTGACCAGGTTCAGCGCCACCTCCAGGAAATCAGTGGCGCTGACCGCCGACGTGCGGCGCTTGGCGGCGATCTTCGTCAACTCCGCCAGGTCGCGCCCGAACGATTCCAGCGCCTGGTAAACGCGCAGGACCTGGTGCTCAAGGTCGTACACATCGACGGCCAGCGTGTCGTCGAGTTCGTCGCTGTCCGTCGCGCGCCAGGACTTCAGCCGAGCCTCGGCCTGGCGCAGGAGTTCGGACGTTTTCTCGATGACATCGCGGAATCGCGGCATCTTGACCTTGAACACCTCCGAGTCCTTGTCCACCTGGCCGCGCTCGATCTCCTGGCGCAGTTCCACGCTGGCGAACCTGATCGTGTCCAGCAGACCGTCGGAGAAGGAAGGCACCACGTCGAAATCACCGGACTCGATAGCGCGCAGCAACTTGAGGGCATCACCTTCCGCATAGGCGAAATCACTGATGTTGGAAGAGACGCTGATCGCATCCCGGCCGATAGACGTCAGCCGGTAGTCATCGGCGTAGTGCGTGCGCTCCACCAGGTGCGTCTGCTTGTCGCTGACCAGATCGGCCCTCCCGTCGGAGCGGTCGATCGCCCACAGTTCCGTCGGCCGCGCGAGCACGTTGAGGACGTACCGAAGATCCTCTGAATCGACTTGCGGCTCCACCTCACGGACAGAGATCAGCAATGCGTCAAACCCGATGAACTCATTGCCGGACTCGTGCGCCAGCCCCCTCAGCACGTCGAGCACGATGCAAGCCAGGTCCAGATAGCGACCATCCCCGCGTCCAGCGCGCTCCTCCTGCGTGTACACAGGCGAATTGCCTGGCTCCCGCTGCGCGTCATGCAGGTCCAGCAGACGCGCGCTGAGTCGGAGCAACGGGAGGCACTTCATTGAAGGATTAGCGTCTTCTCAATAACAGTTAGCCTTAAAGATAACATATCTCGCCTGATAACTGTAACCTGCTTGACTCTAGGCCATACCCGCGCTGTATACTTTCACAGTTATCACTTGTGAATAATCACCCGCGTGCCACCTTCGAACGTCATAAGCCCCGGAAGCGGTCAGGAAGATGGGTCCGGGCGCATCAGAGACATGGACGTCCTGGTGCGCTGGGAAGGCGAGCTTTCGAACGCGCGCATCCGTGAGGTGTTCGGCGTCCAGGCAGTCCAATCTAGCCGGCTGCTGGCCGCTTACATGGCGGAGCGTGGCGAGGCGCTGTCCCGCGCGACCCCACGCGCACCGGTCAAGCCATCTCCAAGGTTCGACGACGTGGTCCCTCCGACCTCCGCCGACGACTACGTGCGGCTGCTGTCCGGGGCATCGACCAGTCTGCCCGGCTCCGACCTCCTCGTCGATGCGCGCCCTTCCCTGTTGAGCGAGAACCCGCGGCTGTTTGCGGATCTGTTGACCGCGTGCCGCGCCGGTACCGGCCTCTGGATTGCCTACGGATCGATGCAGAACCCTGGCGGGATTGAGCGATCCATCTTTCCTCACAGCCTGGTTCGCGCGCCGCGGCGTTGGCACATGCGTGCGTGGTGCGACCTGCGCAAGGAGTTCCGCGATTTCGCCCTTGGACGGGTGCTCTCGTACACGATGCTGGATCAGGCCGCGCCAAAACTACGCCGTCAAGATGTCGACTGGAACAAGTTCGTCAACTTAAAGGTCGTGGCGCATCCTGAATTCGGCGAGGAGCATCAACGCTTGTTGCGCAGAGAGTACTTCGCCGGAAAGGCGTCCTTGAACCTGAGAGTGCGCAAGGCCCTTGCTAGCTACGTCGTGCAGGATCTCCGCCTTGCGACCGATCTGAAGCGAGATCGGCCACCGCAGTTCCAGCTCTATCTCGAGAATTCCGAGAGTCTGGGAGACCTGTTCAGCGTCGGTAGCGTTCCCTCGTGAGGTCACCACCAAGCTGCAATCCGAGTTTGAAAGCTGCGTCTACTTTGATCGCCAGACCAACTCAGTAGTCAGGGCCCTGGCGCCTTGCGTTGCCACAGGTGCGAGGAGGACTGTTTTCTCGCAAGAGGCCCACTGCGCCGCACCGGAATAGCCTCCCCGTCAGCGTTCAAGAGCTGGTGTTGGTCTTGTGCCGGCCGACATGGGCGACCACCGCCTTGCCGGTCGATTCGTCCCAGGCCCAGTGGATCGACAGACAGGAGTCAGCCTGCTTGGCGCCGATGGTGATGTGCGGGGAAATGTCGTAGGTCCGGCCGCCGTCTTTGGCCTCGTACTCGTCGCCATAGCGGTTGCCAGAGGTCTGCGAGACGTCGTCGGCATAGGTGAAGCCCAGCTTCTTGAAGTGGTCCTTCAGAGATCCGACCGACTTCTTGGACTTGAGGCTGTTCTGCCAGACGCCCGCCACTTCATTGATCGCCTGCAGCGCCTGCAACGCACGCTCCGGATGGCGGAAGGGCGAGTCTTCGGCCGAACTGAACGCGCTTTGCAGGAACGTCAGGTGGTCGTTTTCTTCCGCGGCGCGGCGGACCGCGGCTGCGACTGTGACGACCGGCTCGCCCTCTTCAACTGCTTCTGGCCCTGGAGCCGGCTCATCCACCGCCGGCGCTGCATCCCACATGCCAGGCGACGTGAGTGCCGCGATGTTCTCCTCGTGCCGCTTCACCTGCTCGCGCAACGCGTCGTTGTCCGCCTGCGCTGTCTTGAGCCGCTCCTCCATGTCATAGAGGTCGTGAAGCAGCTTGTCGACGTCGGCCGCATCGGCGGCGGGCTGACGCGCCGATTGGCGTTCTTCGCGGTCAGCGAGGCGCCTGAAATCCGTGATTTCCTGCGGTTCTGAGAAGCGAAATGACGCCGCGTTGAAGACTGCGGTGCACAGCTGCCGCTGGGACCGCGCGGCCATCTCGTCCGTCGAAAGCGACTTGGCAAGCCAAAGCGGATGCGCATAGGGCCTTGCGGTCAGCGTGAACCCTGGCCAGTAGATCCGAATCGCCCCGTCAAAGCAGGCCAGCTCACGGCCCACAAGTTCGTCCAGTTTGTAGGCCGCCCACTTGTCGGCCAGTTCATAGACCTTGGCGACGCCGGCGAGGCTCTCTGCCAACGCGCTGCTGTCGATCAGTGGGGCGTCCTGGCGCGTGCGCCGCGAGACCACAACCACCGGGTGCGCTCGCTGTTGGAGCACGAGCTCGGCGACCAAATCGTCGACCTCAGGCGCCTGGATCACTTCGGGCGTCTTGCTGTAGGCGCGGCCAGCGAGGTAGACCGACCTCAGCCGGCTGATGTCTCTCACCAACCGCGGCGAGCCCAGCTTGATGTTGGCTGGCGCGACCTTGAAGCTCAGGCCGGTCACGCACACCTCCAACGCCAAGTCCAGCCGGTCCGCTGTTCGGTACAGCGTCAGGTTGGTGTACCAACCCAAGCTCTTGTCGTACTGGTCCGGATAGCTCCAGCGTAGGTCAATGACGCGTTCGTTCGGCCGCTCGGTCGTTTGCAAGCTGCGGACGACCAGCCGGTGCCCTGCCATAGGCATAGCGTCGATCTCACCTTCGCCGATCGCCGCGACGACGTCATCGACGTTGACGCGAAACCGCGCGTACCAGTCGGTGATCCACCGGCCGACCAAATCCAGCGCCGCGTGGACGTCGTTGGCGTCGTGCACAGACAGCACCGTTGCGTAAACCGTTCTCATGGGCCCTCCCCTGCAGACCGACCTAATTTCGCTGTGTGGTGAGTATCTGGGCCCAGGCCGTGAAAGCGCATTGGGTGGCTACCCTCACCTCAATTGCGACGGCACGCTATGCAGGGAGAAGCCGGGATAACGGGTTCTATCGGATCAAGCAACGGTCCAAGGTTAAGGGCGTGGGTGTGCTCGCACTGCTGTGAGCGTCCAGCCTGACCATCTTGAGGCGAGGCTTTCGCCCTGTCTCACGAAGCTAAAGTGGCGTCCATGGCTG